>CAYYMD010000027.1:0-38989 GCA_964472875.1 uncultured Planctomycetaceae bacterium | reverse complement strand
CGAAATCCGAATTCCGAAATCCGAAATCGAAAATCCGAAATGTCCTTACACCTTCTGCCTCGAAAAAAGCCCCTTTCGGGCGGACGGCGGGTTAGAATTATGATTAACCACTGCAATACATACACTTACGATTTTCTGTCAAGGGTAAAAAACGCGCAATATCGCGCAAAAAGGTCTAAAAACCTGCAATGGCCCGGCACAACGCGCAAAAAACCGGCAATTTCTAAAATAACCCGCAACGGCTGTGCACAAAATGAGCCGCGGGAAGGCCCTAAGGGACATTTCCTTTACGGCCACGGCCGTCGGAGAAACGTGGACTTTTCCGGAAGGTCGAAATGTTATTGTTCGATTATTTTTCCTTGCGTTTGCGGTTGTGGCGAAAATAATTTTATTTGATTTGTGAGGGGTTAAAAAGGTACCGCACGAGAGTGCGGGGATGCGGTTAGGATGAAACTGGTGAAGAACAGCCCGATTATCGTGCTCATGCTTGCGTTTGCGGCGGTGTCGCCTTCCGGTTGTAGCGGCGAATCGGTGAATGCGCCGGATTCGAGGTACGAAGCCGAGACCGATTTGCCTGTGATCGAACCTTTGTTCGATCATCCTGTCCGAGATACATGCATCTGCGTCGGCCCCGACGGGGCTTATTATCTGACGGGCACCACGGCCGAGAATCCAGGCCCGAGCAGCGACAAGAAAAGTTGGTGGTGGGTCAACGAGGGAATCCGCATGTGGAAGAGCAGGGACCTGAAAAAGTGGGAGCCGCTGGGACTGGTGTGGTCGCTGGAAAAGGACGCCACGTGGGCAAAAAAGTTCAGAGGCAGAAAACGGGCGGTGTGGGCGCCGGAAATCCACTACATGAAAAATACCTTCTGGCTGACATACTCCATGAACTACGGCGGTTGCGGCCTGCTCAAGAGCATCACCGGCAAGGCGGAGGGCCCTTACATGAACGTCAAGAAGGACGGCCCGCTGACCGGCCGCATCGACGCCTCGCTCTTCCGGGACGATGACGGCAAGGTGTACTGGATATACCAGAACGGTATGATTGCGCGGATGAAAGATGACATGAGCGGCCTGGCTGAGGAACCACGCCTGCTCAAGCCGGCTAACGCCAAACACGTCGGCTTCGAAGGCGTTTTTCTGACTAAATACAAAGACAAATATGTGCTCCTGTGTGCCGAGTTTAATAACCGCAACGGCGCCAGGACCTACGACTGCATGGCGGCTGTGTCGGAAAAGATTTACGGCCCGTATGGAGATCGTTATCTGGCGATTCCTCACGGCGGCCACAACATGCTGTTCAAGACAAGGGACGGCAGGTGGATGAGCACCTTTTTCGGCCACGACTCTGGGGCCGCCTTCCGGGAACGACCCGCCATACTGCCCATCGAATTCAGCCCGAACGGCCACTTCCGCCCGCTGATGAGGACGTCGGTTACTAAGAAGCAATAGTTTACCGCCCGCAAAGCCGGGAAAATATTTTACAACAGGCGGCCGCCTGAACCGTCGCTGGCCTCTATGTCCGAAAATCGCAAACATGAATCCAAAGGAAAATCTCATAAGTGCCTTGGAGCACAATTCCCCCCAATGGGTTCCTTCACCTATGATTGATTCGTCCTTAGTGGTAATTACTCACGGGCTAACGGAATATCCTGCGCCCGCCGGTTATGACGACTGGGGCGTAAAATGGGAAGCGAGCGACGAGAAAACCGGCGCTGGCGTCGCCACGGAACATCCGATAAAAGGTCCTCAAGACATAGAAAACTTTAGTTTCCCCGATCCTGATGAACCGGGACTTATGAACAGGGCCGTTCGGCTCATAAAAGAGGTGGACAGGAGCAGGACACTGGTATTCGGGGACAACGGGTGGGGATTATTCGAACGGTCGTGGCTTCTTGTCGGAATGGATAAACTGCTGATGTGGATGTACGACTATCCCGATGCGGTGCACTCCCTGATTGCGAAAATAAAGAATGTCAAGATCAGGTTGTCCCAGCGGCTGATTGATGAAGTCGGAGTTGACGGTATAAGATACGGAGACGACTGGGGCGGGGAGTCGGCATTGATGATGGGGCCGCAACTGTGGAGGAAGTTTATTAAACCGCACCAAAAACGCCTGTACGAAGTTTGCAAAGAAAAGGGGCTTTATGCGATGCAACACGCCGACGGGCATATCGAAGAAATCATCCCCGACCTGGTGGATATGGGATTGGATATACTCAATCCCGTTCAACCCGAATGCAATGATGTCGCGAAAATAGGCGAGCAGTATGGCGACAAGCTATCATTTCACGGCGCTATCGGTTCCAGGATTCTGGACAGGGGCACGCCGGAAAATATCGATGAAGAGGTAAAAACGCGTATTGAGCAACTGGGCGCAAGCGGTGGCTATATACCGGCACCCGCTCACGCCCAATCCTATCCCGAAAAAAACATAAAGGCCTTTCGCGAGGCGGTTATCAAATACGGCCGTATTCCCGAAGTCTGGGTGAACTCCGGCTCCGCCGCCGTGGGTGATATCCAGGTCTGACAAACAGCGACGCTGGATATTTCTATATGAAGCCAAATTATTCTGTCTGCAAATGACCGCCGAAAGGGGATGGTAAGAAAACCTGTTTTTCCGTTTACCCTAACTCCGAAGGTTATATCCGAACTTACCAGGGATATTTTCCGCAAATCAGCTAGATTGATTTCAAGGAAAATGGCGACCTCCCTGCACTTGTATTAACCTGTGTTCCGGAGAAAAAGCACGAAAAACAAGGAGATCGCCGATGGCAAGTATACCACAAAATCAGTTGTTTTGCCGGGAGCAAATTAACTAACAGGGAGATTTACGAATTCTGTTCTCGAACGACATTTTCGGCTGCCTTCTTCCGGTCCGCGCCCTCTGAGCATTACAGCCCAGCCGAATTCTTGCAAAGCAAATAGCACGCTTTAATAAAAAGTTGTGTTCAGTGTTTATTACGAGTATCTTCGAAATTTCTCCGGCACATACGCTGCCGTAATGCGTTTAATCCCCTGTGGAACCAAAACGGTTGTTTTATATAGGAGACGAAAAATGAATAAACATACATTTGTTTATGTAATACTGGCGGCCGCTCTTGCGTTTGGCGTATTTTCAGATTCTCTCCACGCTCAGGATAAGGTGGCGGAGAATATCCGCAAGGCCTCACCCGAGAAGCCAATAGCAAAACCGGAAAAAGCCAGGAAAATGCTGGTGTTCAACCGCTGCTGCGGCTACAGGCACAAAGCTATTCCCACAGGCGCCAAGGCGATGAAAATACTCGGCGAAAAGACCGGCGCCTGGGAAATTACCGAAAGCGACGATATTGGGGTCTTCACTGCGGAAAACCTCAAAAAGTATGACGCCGTTTGCCTGAATAACTGCACGCGCCTGGTCAACAAGATGACAAAAGAACAGGCAGAGGCACTTAAAGACTATATTTCCGCCGGTGGCGGCCTGGTCGGAATACACGCCGCCACGGACAACTTCTACAAGTACCCGGAACTGGCCAGGATTATGGGCGGGCTGTTCGCCGGCCACCCGTGGAATGAAGAAGTGGCCGTGAAGGTGGAAGAACCCGACCATCCCCTGTGCAAACCGCTGGATGTTAAAGGTTTCAAAGTAGCCGACGAGATTTACAAGTTCAAGGCCCCCTACTCCCGCAAGCGCCTGCGAGTTCTTATGTCGCTGGATGGCGACAAGATGAACATAAAAAAGGGCGGAAGGAAGGATAACGACTACCCCCTCGCGTGGATACGCACTTATGGCGACGGCCGGGTGTTCTACTTTTCGCTGGGCCACCGTCATGAAATATTCTGGAATCCGCTGGTATTGAAGTTTTACCTGGCGGGCGTCCAGTATGCCATGGGTGATATCGAGGCCGACGCAACGCCGAGCGCCGAATTGTCCGGCAGCGGTGCTGAAATCGCGCGGGCGGACAAGTTCGTCGGGGAATACGTGGGCGAATTTAAGCCCGCAGACGGAAAGGCCCTTGCCGCCGCGGGACAGATTTTTGCCGAAGGCGACGGCAAGTACAAAGTGCTCCTGCTGCCCGGACAGAAACTCAAAGACGGCATAAAATTCGGAGACAGCCACAAGGTAATTCAGTTGCACGGTAAGGTTAAAAAGGGCGAAGACGAAGTAAATATCGCCGGCGGGGGCTGGTCGGGAACGCTGAGTTCAGATTCCATATCGGCCAAGTCCGAGGATGGGAAATTTGAACTGAAGTACACTGTTCGCAAAAGTCCCACGCTGGAGGCCGAGCCGCCGAAAAACGCCACCGTCCTGCTGCCGTACAAGCCGGGCGAGAAGACCTCGCTGGACGCCTGGAAGAATAAAAAATGGAAGATCCTCCCCGACGGTTCGGTGCAGGTCAACAAGGGCAACAACCTCACGAAAGAAAGTTTCGGCAGTGCAAATATTCACATTGAGTTTTACATACCATACGAGCCCAAAAAACGCGGCCAGGGTCGCGGCAACAGTGGAGCTTACGTTCAGGGACGGTACGAAGTGCAGGTGCTGGATTCTTTCGGCCTGAAACCCGGAAAAGGCGACTGTGGTGCGATATACAGCGTGAGTGTGCCTCCGGTCAACGCCTGTCTTCCCCCCGCAAGATGGCAAACCTACGATATCGAGTTTCACGCTCCGAAAATAAACAACGGCAAGGTCGTCAAACATGCGATGATGACCGTTCGCCAAAACGGCATTACGATCCATAAAAATGTAAAACTGCCCAGGCCCACGACCGCTGCAAAGTTCGGCAACATCGCACCCACCGGCCCATTGATGCTCCAGGACCACGGACATCCGGTAAGGTACAGGAACATCTGGCTGGTAGAACTGGAGGATTAGAGCTTCAGGTAATTCGGAAAATTAAATGGATAACAACAGTAAAGCCGGAAAAAGAGAGTTTCCTTCCAGGCGCGACATTATAGCCGCGGCGGGGGCGTCCGTGGTTGCAATTATGCCCTGGGGCGCTTCGGCGATGTGTGCGAAAACGGGTTCGAAAAACCCGAACGTTGACCTCGATGAACACGTTGACCGAATCGAGCGTGTAGACCCTTTCATTGGCGAGTATCAGGGCGAATTCAAGCCCTCCGACGGAAAGGCCGTCCTCGCCGCGGGGCAGGTGTTCGCCGAAGGTGACGGGAAATACACAGCTTACCTGTTGCCCGGACAAAATCTTAAAGATGGCGTGAAACTCAGCGGAAAAAGCAAGGTAATCCCGCTGCAAGGCCGGGTGGAAAAAGGCAACGACAAAATCGAAATAGCCGGCGGCGGCTGGTCGGGAACACTAAGTTCCGATGCGATATCGGCCAGGTCCGAGGACGGGAAATTTGAACTGAAGTACACTGTTCGCAAAAGTCCCACGCTGGAGGCCGAGCCGCCGAAAAACGCCACTGTCCTGCTGCCATACAAGCCGGGCAAGAAGACCTCGCTGGATGCCTGGAGTAATAAAAAATGGAAGATTCTCCCCGACGGGTCGATCCAGGTCAATAAAGGCAGCAACTATACCACGGAAGAATTCGGCAGTTTCAGACTCCACGTGGAGTTCCGCATCCCGTACGAGCCGAAAAAGCGCAGTCAGGGGCGGGGCAACAGCGGGGTTTACATTCAGGAGCGATACGAAGTGCAGGTGCTGGATTCGTTCGGCCGGCCGGTCAGGGTTAACGGCTGCGGTGCCCTTTACAGGGAGAAAGCGCCCGCGGTCAACGCCTGCCTACCGCCCGGAAGGTGGCAAACCTACGACATAGTGTTTCGCGCGGCAGAGGTGAATAACGGAAAGATCATCAAACCGGCCGAATTTACGGTGCGGCACAACGGAATAATGATTCACGACGAGTTTAAAATGCACGAACACACTGGCATGGGCAAGCGTAAAAAGCCCGCCCAGACCGGACGGCTTCAACTACAGGATCACGGACACCCGGTCAGGTACAGAAATATCTGGCTGGTTAAACTATAAGGATTAACACTAAACCCACTAACTTAATTAACATGGAGAAGTAAATGACTGACAAGCAAAACAACAACGAAAAGCGATATGGTATAAGCAGGCGCGATTTTCTTACCACCGCGGCGGGCGCGTCGGCTACCGTGGTCGCGCCGAGGATACTTTCAGCCGAGGCGGCAAAGTCCGGCTCGAATACGCTGAACATCGCCCTCATCGGCGCCGGCGACCAGGGCAGGGGACGCTTGATGATTCCGTGCCTTAAAATCCCGAACGTTCGCTTCCGCGCGGTTTGCGACATATGGGAATATCCGCAGAAGTACGCGGCCAATATTCTCAAGAAATACAAACAGTCGGTCAACGTATACGAGGACTACCGCGAAATGCTTTCGAAGGAAAAGGACCTCGACGCGGTAATTATCGCCACGCCTGACTTCGTCCACGCAGAACAGGCCATCGCAGCAATGGAAGCGGGACTGCATGTATACTGCGAGAAGGAAATGTCAAACTCGCTTGAAAAGGCGGCCGATATGGTCCGAACGGCGCAGAAGACAAAGAAACTGCTGCAAATCGGCCACCAGCGCCGCAGCAACCCCCGCTACCTGCACGCCCTGAAGATGATAGAGAAGGACAAAATCCTCGGCGATATCACTCACACCTTCGGTCAGTGGAACCGCACATCGCTCATGGAGCGCGGCTGGCCCGAAAAATTCGTCATAGACGAAGCCAAACTCGAGAAGTACGGCTATGATTCGATGTTCCGCTTCCGCAACTGGCGCAGATTCAAGAAATATTCCGGCGGTTCGATTGCGGACCTGGGCTCGCACCAGATTGATATTTTCAACTGGTACCTCAAGACGCCTCCCAGCACCGTTCAGGCCTCGGCCGGCAAAGACCGTTACGAAAAGATAGAATGGTACGACAACATCATGGCCATCTATACCTGGGACACCGAGGCCGGGCCGGTCCGCGGTTTCTATCAGCAACTGAACACCACCAGCCATGACGGTTATTACGAGACCATCATGGGCAACCAGGGCTCGCTGGATATTTCGGAGCGCCCGTCCTTCAAGAGTAAGATATACCGCGAACCCACGGCCAAGAAACGCCAGTGGGAGGATGAGGCCAAGAAAGCAGAGTCTGGCGCCATCGAACTCAAGGTCGGCGAAACTCCGGACCAGGATGAGCGGGCCAAAGAAATGGTCGCCAATCTGAACAAGCCGGTCCACCAGCCGCACCTGGAAAACTTCTTTAACACTATCCGCGGCAAGGATAAACTGAACTGCCCCGGCGAAGTCGGCTACGAAACCGCCGTCAGCGTGCTGAAGGCGAATAAATCTCAGGCCAACGGGACGATAGAAAAGTTTAAAAAAGAAGAATTCCACGTATAATACAGTTCGTCTGGAGAAGCGATGAGAATATCAGCGTCTCTGTTACTGGCTGCGGCGGTGACATTGTGGTCTGCGGTGGCGTGCGGAAGTACCCAAACGCACGCCCCCAAGACCCACAGCCGCGCAAGGTATGTTCACAAAATCAACCTCTATGACGCCAATGATTCGTTGATATCTCCCAACGATTCGTCTCCGGGCGTATATTCACCCTCCCAGACCTGCGGCAAGTGCCATACCTATTCGAGCGTGTCCAAAGGTTGGCACTTTAACGCTGGCCACGGAATCGCGCCGCAGGGAAGGCCCGCCCAGGCATGGATACTCACCGATGAACAGACGGGGACGCAGATTCCGCTGTCTTATCGTCCGTGGGCGGGTGCGTACAATCCCGCCGACGTAGGCCTTTCGCCGTGGGACTTCATAATGACCTTCGGGCGGCACGTGCCCGGCGGCGTGACGAAGGAAATGGCCGAGGAACCCGACCAGGACGCCAAATGGGATATGTCGGGTGAGCTTGAGATAGACTGCATGCTCTGTCACGCCGCAGGCGGACTATATGACCCGGCCGAACGCGCAAGGCAGATAGAATATCAGAACTTCGCCTGGGCGCCGGCTGTTGCGGCGGGCCTGGCGAACGTGCAAGGCAGGGTCTCGCAGGCATCCGACGGACCGACCGAGGGCGAAATTGACCTTTCGCAGTTCGACCCCGCAGCCGAAGACGGCGGCGGCGATGCCAAGGCGCCGGTGAAAATTAATTACGATAAATCCAGGTTTGACGCCAACGACAGGGCATTTCTGGACATCACCGCCACCCCCGAGCCGGAGCGTTGTTACTTTTGCCACACCAATCGCCCGCTGAGCGGCCCCGCGGCCGGACACCTCAGCGGCGACACCGACGTGCACCTCGAGGCGGGAATGACCTGCACCGACTGCCACCGTAACGAACTGGAGCACAAAATCACCCGCGGCTACGAGGAATACGCCGAGCAGCGCGATCGGCCCGAAGCGGCCGGGCTTTCCTGCCGCGGCTGCCACCTCGGTGAAAATATCCACGGCGAGAAAATAGGCCCGCCCGGGCGGTTCGGCTCGCCCATACCCGAACACGCCGGCTTCCCGCCGGTGCACTTCGAGAAGTTGTCCTGCACGGCATGCCACAGCGGGCCGCGGCCGGTCGATCACGTTCGTGGCATGCAGACAGCGCGGGCCAACGCGCTGGGCCTGTCGTCGCAGTCGCGCACAGCCGAAACGCCGCCTTATATTGTCGAGCCGGTGTTTATGGAAAAAGACGGTGTTGTCGGCCCCTATCGCGTGGTGCATGCGTCCTACTGGGCGCGCCTTAGGAAAGAGGGGCTCAAGCCGCTCAACCCCGAACAGGCCAAACCGATTATCGAAGAGGTGCTGCCCGTCGAGGAAGACAAACCGCGCGTCATAAACGAAGAGGCGGTTGCCAAAGTTCTTGCTCACATGGCCAAGGATGAGGACGCCGCCGAACCCGTTTACGTGTCAGGCGGAAAGATTTACCGCATCGGCGAAGGCGGCGAACTGGCCGGCGAGAAAGACAGCCGGGCCGAATCCTACGAATGGGCGATAGCACACGACGTCCGCCCCGCAGGCGACGCCCTCGGCAACGACTGCGAGGACTGCCACTCACTGAATGCCCCGTTTTTCTACGGAAACGTAACGCCGCGCACGCCGAACGACATGCCACAGCCGGCTGCGGCCTCTATGCACCAGTTGGCGAATTACGATCCGCTTTACTGGCGGGCGTTTGCCGGTCTGTTTATCGTCCGGCCGCTGCTTAAGGTGGTGTGCTTTGCCTCGGCGGGTGTGCTGGGCGTGGTGTTGTTGCTATACGGGCTGGCCGCTCTGCGGACGATAGCGAAGGCGTTCGCTTCGATGATAACCGCCGGGCGAACGGGGTGATTCCCGCCGATGATCGGGCGCATCACAGGAACGAGCATTGCCGCGGCGAGGGATGCCGTTGCCCGTCAGCTGGTGCGAATTCGCGTTACTCCCAATACGCTGACACTTCTGGGGATAGTTATAACGATCGGCGCTGCCATGTGTTATGCGATGGGACCCTCGCAGGGCAAGTTCGCCTGGAACTTGGATCCTGATGCCGCCGCCAATGGGTTTCTGCTGCTGGCCGGTGGGCTGATATTGCTCGCCTCGGCCTGTGACATGCTCGACGGGGCGGTCGCGCGCATCGGCGGCAAGAAGACAAAGTTCGGCGCATTTCTGGACAGCAGCATCGACCGCATCAGCGATTTCGCCGTTTACGCGGGCATCGCCGCATTTTACGCGCGGCAGGACCCGGCCAACGTCCTTTTCGTGCTGCTTTCGATGATGGCGTTTTTCAATTCGTTCATGATCTCGTACACCCGCGCCCGAGCCGAGGACATTATCGAATCCTGCTCTGTCGGCTACTGGCAGCGCGGCGAGCGGTCGGCGGCCATCCTCATCGCCACCTTCGCGCACAACATTCCGGCACTGGTTCTCCAGCAGGCGATACTGCCCGCCTTCACCGTTTACCGCCGCATGGCGCACACGCGCGCGGTGCTGGCGGGCAAACGACCCGTCACCGACCCGCGCAACGGCACGTTCTTCGATAAAATCCGACTGTGGCGATGGAAACGGATGACCATCCCCTATGATTTCATAACCGCACTGAACATCGCGTGGCTGCTCTTTGCCCGTTTCAATCCAGGTGATTGGCCCATTTAACAGGCGGCGTTTATAATCATCCGCTTACATCAGAAGGACTCAATATAATATATACGCCGCCGAGGACTTCCCTTAAACGTTTGCGCGAGAGCGTTCCGATTTTCTCTGAAAGTTGCGCCTTATCGAGTGTGAGAATCTGCGTAACATTCACTACACCTCGGCACGGAAGATTCGCCTCGCCCTTATCAAGCGTTAGGTTGCCGGGGGCGGCGCCCAGGCGAAGATTCGTAGTCAATATACAGACAATTGTAGTGCGTATTTTCGAGCGATTTACGGGATCGCTCTGGATAACCACGGCGGGACGGCGAAAACCGGGCTCGGAGCCGCCCGGAGCAGACAAATCCACCCAGAATATATCCCCCTGTCGAATCACCATTGCTCACCCTTCGTCAAACGGGCCATCTGCTGTGCGGATGCTCGCAGAAATTCCTGCTCCCGCTCATCCGTCGGATGTGAGTAAATCTCGTTGAATTTCTCCTCAATTTGCCGACCCGTGTATCTCCGAAGGAATTCTTCCAGCGCACGTGCGAACACCCTGCTGCGCGAAACCCCAAGTTCCCCCGCAAGCCGCTCCGCCCGTTCAAAAAGACGCTTGTCTATTGATATTGCTGTCTTTACACTACCCATTATAGTTATACCATATATTATACTATAAGTATAACATCATCGAAAAGGCATATCAACTTAAAAATGCCGCTTATTTCATTTTCTTTCGAACCTCTTCCTTGATGCGTTGTATGTGCCCTCTGCCCAGTGCTTTAACTTCGCAACCCAGTTCGAAGTAGCGCTTTATTCGCTCGTCGTCGAGTATGCCGAAGCAGTCCACCACGGCAAGCGGCCCGCCGGCCCATTTGACCACATTGTCCGGCGACAGGTCCAGGTACGGCTTGTGCGGCACGGCCAGGACAATCGCCTCGGCGCCCTTCAGCGCCTTTTGCAAATCGTTGCAGACGCGGACGTCGGCCAGTTCCTTCTGGTTGCGGAAGAATCGCTCCCACGAGTGGCCGGGGGCGGGATATACATCCTGTTTCTCAAGTTCGTACCAATGCTCAACGTAAGGGTCGTGGACGTGGATTTCTGCGCCCATTTCTTTCAGTTTCCGGGCGACCATCTCCGAGCCGCTGTAGCGCGTGTCGCCAACGTCCTGGCGGTAAGACGCCCCGGCGATGAGCACGTCGGCCGCGGCAATGTACCTGCCCATGTTGCGAAGCGCATCGCGGACAAGTTCGGCCACGTGAAGTCCGCGGGTGTCATTTATGTCGATGGCGGTTGGAGTTATCCGGAACACCTCGTCGCCGTCGTTGAAGCCCAGGATGTGCCGGTACGCCCAGTAGCCCAGACCGCCATCCTTCGGCAGGCAGTAGCCGCCGATGCCCGGGCCGGGGAAAATAATATTGCTGTGCGTCGGCCGCATCTTGATGGCGTTGATGACCTTAATCAGATCCACGCCGTTTCGCTCGGCGAACAGCGACCATTCATTCAGGAACGCCAGTATCGTGGCTCGGTATGAGTTCTCGACGATCTTGGTGGTCTCCGACTCGATGGGCCGGTCCATGACCGTCAGCGGATAGTCATCCGTGTTCAGCACGCTCTTGAGGAATTTGACCACGCGTTTGCGCGCCTCGGCGGTGCAGCCGGAGCATACCCGCCAGAAATCGCGTATGCTGGCAACGTAGTTCCTGCCCGGCATGACGCGCTCGAAACTGTGCGACAGAAGCGGCGTGGACTTTATCTCTCGCCGCTGAAACGCCTTTTTCATTATCGGCCAGGCCACGTACTCCGTAGTTCCCGGCGCCACGGTGGTTTCTATCAGCACCAGGCACTTGGGAGGAATCTTGTTGCCGATGGTCCTCATGGTGGCCTCCAGAGCGGTCATCTCGGCCTGACCGGTCCGCATGTCGCCCAGGTCCTGCTTGGAGTAATCGCACTGCACGTCCACAACGACCACGTCGGCGAGCTTGAGGCAGTCGTTGTTGTACGTGGCCGTGAGCGTCTTTTTCTCCTTAACGCAGCGACGGATCATCGGGTCAACTTCGGGGTCTTCGGCCTTGACCGGCGCCTCGCCGCGGTTCAACAGCGGAATCTTCCAGTAACTGCGCGTGCTGGGCCTCTGGCAGCCGATGACAAACTTGCTGGGCTTGCCCTTCTTGTCGGTCGAATCGGCGACAATGCCGGCCATCACCGCTCCCACGAATCCAACGCCCATGACCACCACGATTTCCCTGCCGTCCTTGCGGGCCTGGGTGACGAGTTTATCCAGCCGCTTGTACTCGGCGGCATATTCGCTCTGTGCGGGAATCTTGAACTTTTCGCCTTCGGGGCTTATCGAATAATCAGCCATGTGTTTTCTCCTGAAATTGATATTTCATTATTTCCACGAAAGATACGTAGTTTACACCAGAACCCCCATTTTGTGTCCGAAAATATCAGGATTTTCTCTAAAATATCCGCGATTAACAATTGGCCACCAGTCATTCCTTGGTTGCTTCGAGATATCTACGACCAATCCGGCCTACTATAATTTAGAATCTTCCGGTTGCCGCTTTCGTTTATCGATTACTGACACTCGTTGATGTGACAAAGGCAACCCATCCACTCCGGTGTCCGTTATTTGAAAAGTGCTATACCATTATCCCAAGTTACGACTGAAGACAGAATGTATCCGACAGATGAGTAATAAATACCATAAAAATTGTGTGAGCAACCGGTGGTATGTTCGCGACTACCAGGTTACCAGTTGCATACGGGGCATTTCCGTAAACTCTATAAATGACGGATTTGCTTATCATACTTAAAGTTATGGACAGCAGACCAAAGATGTAAACGCCGGAGTAAAACCGTGGCGCGGTGCGGGCTATTGGGTAGCCGCAACCTGCGCCCTGACGCCTAACAAGATTGACGGCATTTCGATAGATACATAGGGGTTCCGTTTCGCAGATCTGACAGACTATCTGCACGTGGATTTCCTTCCGGGCGCGCCAAAGTGCTACGATCTGCCGGGAATGATGGCGCTTTACGCAATACATAATATGTGGCCGGATGGAGAAAACCGCACTTCGGAAGTTGTTCATCAAGCATATGCGGTGGTACAAGCGGGCTGTATCGACGATGTCATCGCATCGCCTGCTTAGTTTTCCTTGCCTGGCGGCGTTTCCTATCCGGTTTGGGTCAACATACTATTTATTTAAGGGCGTCGGATACTTTCGCACAGTTATTCTATATGCAATTCTTTCTGTATCTTCTCCAGGGGAATGCCTTTGGTCTCTGGCATGACGAAGAGGACCCAGATCAACTGCAACACCATCATCCCGCAGTAGAAGGCGAATGCGTGTCCGCCGGATATGCCGGCGATAAACGGGAAGGTCCACGAAATAGCCGCGGCCATAAACCAGTGCGTGAAACTACCCAGCCCCTGTCCTCTTGCGCGGACCCTGTTGGGGAATATCTCGCTTATAAAGACCCATATCACCGAGCCCTGTCCGATAGCATGCGAGGCGATGAAAGTCAGTAACCCCACAAGTACAATTACAGCGCCGGTGCTATCAAATTCGTTACCGTAAGCGTAAAATGTGCCCGCCACTACCGATAGACTGGCAATGTAACCGAACGAGCAAACCAACATCAGTTTTTTTCGTCCGAAACTGTCGATAATCGCCATTGCGATGAGTGTGAACACCAGGTTAATCGCTCCCAGCGCCACTCCGCAAAGCAGTGCCGAATCACCCTTGGCGCCGGCCATTTCAAAGATCCGTGGGCCGTAATAGAACACCGCATTGATTCCGGACAGTTGGTTGAACATGGCGATGACTATCGCCAGCATAATCGGCTTGGAATACTTTTTCTGGAAGAAGGGCTCACGCAATGCCTGTTTTTCGGCCTCGAGTGATTTCTGTATTTCGTTGATTTCCGTGTCGATGTCGCCGGTGTCGGTGCCGATTTTTCCCAACACTTTGCGGGCTTCATCGATAATGTCCCGAGCCACAAGCCAGCGCGGGCTGCGCGGAACAGCAAACAACAGCAGAAGGAACAAAACCGCCGGGAGCGCCTCCATACCGAACATCCACCTCCATTCGACATCGCCCAGGTTGAGACTGCCGATGATGAAGTTGGACAGATAGGCAAGGAGAATGCCCAGCACGATATTGAACTGAACGATGGCTACCAGAAGACCGCGCCGTTTGGCAGGGGAAATCTCAGCTACGTACATTGGGGCAACGACCGACGACCCGCCGACCCCCAGGCCGCCGATAAAGCGGAATATCACGAACGACCACCAGTCCCACGCCTGCGCGCTTCCTACAGCAGATATCAGGTATAGGCCAGCCAGTACAAAAAGGGCCTTACGCCTACCGAAAAGGTCGGCCGGTTTACCTGCCATCATCGCCCCCACGATGGTGCCTATCAGCGCCGTGGCCACCGTGAAGCCATGCATGAAACCCTCCAGGTGCCACAGTTTTTGCAGAGTTTTCTCAGCACCGCTGATAACTGCGGTGTCGAAACCGAACAGCAGACCGCCCAACGCCGCGACAATTGTGCAGCCAAATACATATCGCATGTGGCCGGATGCATCCGACGGCGTCTCAGGTGTCATTGAGTTTTCTGTGTTCATGTGCATTCCTTTCCATGTTATTTATTGTCAAACTATGGAAAAATTACCACTATTTTGCAGTGTTCAAATTCCTTATCCTTAACGCGGGCGAGCGGTTATTTGACCGTCGCCTGTTCGGTATCATCAACTTTACTGGAGCGCTTTCGATAAGCACGCGGCATAATCGATACGGCCGGCAATGACCGCGATGCAAACCGTGGGGCTCTTACGCGTTCGTGACGCATCGTCACACTGCCGATTTCGTTATACTCGCCTTTCCAGATGGATTCCAGTTCGTAGACTTCGAGTTTGACCAGTTTTGCGCCGCTGCCTTCGGCGAAGGCCTTGACGGCCTCGACCTCGCCTTTTTTCCTGCGATCGGTAGTGATGTAAACTCTGCCGTTATTCCCGCAGACTTCCATCATGGGGCGGTCAAGAAGAACCTGTATGGTGACCTTCCCATCCACGGGCTTCATGCGCGCCCCGTTAAGTTTATTCGCCTTTATTTCGTAGGTGACGCGGTTTCCGCCTATATCCAGGCCCACCCTCTTTGCATCCCCGGTCTCGAACGTCGCGCGAACGTCGAACAGTTCTCCGGAAACCTCCAGCGCTACCGGATCGTCAGCATCCAATTGCTGAGCATCTGCCGCATGTTTTTTAGCGTGGATATTTTCTATCTCTTTTACCGGTTCG
This sequence comes from uncultured Planctomycetaceae bacterium, assembly GCA_964472875.1. GTDB lineage: Bacteria > Planctomycetota > Phycisphaerae > SM23-33 > SM23-33 > CAYYMD01. The sequence continues at coordinate 23,642 of CAYYMD010000027.1, read as the reverse complement.
GCAAACATGCGAATGCCGTCGTCCGTGGTGCGCAGCGTCAGCCGGTGCGGGAAGCTGAATGTCTGGTTGAACGGCATACCCGGCATGCCAATTCTGACCCAGCCGATTTGTATCTTCCGCCCGTCAGGAGGATTATCGAAAGTCTGCGAGGCGTAGTATTTACCCCAGTGGACGCGGTGCTTGCCCTCGTGAACGGGTGTGAACTTTTTGCCGTCGAACGAGCCGATGGCATATTGGGCGTTGGCGGCGAACAACACCCAGCGGGTTTCGTTTCTGTCGCCGTCCACGGGCAACTCGAACAGTTCGGGACATTCGAAATACCCCGGCACATGGCTTTGTTCTGTCCATTCTTTAAGATTATTCGACGTGTATATGGCGATGTTTTTGCCGTGCTTTTTGTTTTGGTTAAACACGGCCATCACCCAGTGCTGCTCCGGTTCATACCAGAAGACCTTCGGGTCTCGGCCGCTGTGCTTAACCACCGGATTGCCTTCGTAGTATGTGAAGGTCCTCCCGCGGTCATTGGAGTAGGCGATGGCCTCTCCGCAACCGGTGTCGGTGAATGCCGCTATCATCACGTCTTCCTTGCCGGTCTTGAAACCGGCAGTGTTATTTTTATCAATGGTGCCGCTTCCGGAGAAACAGGCATTCTTGGCCATCGTCCGGGGGAACAGGGCGTTGGGCAACTGCTTCCAGTGCACCAGATCCTTGCTGACGGCGTGTCCCCAGGTCATGTTGCCCCACCCATGCCCGACCGGGTTGTGCTGGAAAAATAGGTGCCACTCGCCGTCGTAATACACCATTCCGTTGGGATCGTTGTTCCAGCCAACCTTCTGCGAGAAGTGGAATTGCGGGCGGAGTTTCTCGTCGCCCCAAGTATCAGACCCGGGAACCTTGTCTGCCTGCTTAATCATGTCAAAACACTTCTTGGCTGCGTGATTTACTGATACGTTCGCCGGCCTGCCCTTGTACTGCTCTATCGTGAAAAACGCCCACCAGTCTACATTGTCGGGGTCTCTGGCCAATTCGGTTTGGTAACGGCGAACAGGTTCGCCGTCGACAGATACTTCAATCTGGCATTTCTTGGCGCCATTGGTAATGGGGATGATAAGGAACTTTTTATCTACCTCGAAGTCCCGTTGGAATTTTCCGAAGACCGGCGCCTTTGGTTTTTCGTCGGTCAGGAGGATGTGATCAACGTTGACGTGTCCCCATCCGCCCTTGGCGTTATCCACAATTTGCAACTGTGCCGTCTTACCCTTGTACTTTTTAACGTCGAAGTATGCTTTGGTCAGTTGCTCGTCATCATTCCCCGAACGCGAGGCCACGACATTGTCTCCAACTACCAACCGAATGCAGGTATCTTTGTGGCTGCCGCCACCTATAAGGAATGTAATATAATTCCGTTCGATCTCAAATTTCGGCGAGGTCAATGTCCCTGTGGTATCATCCCCGTTAAGGTAGGTATTGACCAGCCCTTTACCCTTGTAGCCACTGACATGATGCTGACTTTTCAGAGCACCTTTGGCCGGGCTGTTCCCGAAGGCCTCGCCAGTGGTCTTCCACTTGCCGTAATCGTCGCCCTCGAAATCAGCGATTAAGATGTCGTTGCCAAAAACCGGCGCCGAAAGCACAAAACAAACAGCCAGCACAGACAGCATGCGAATAGAATTCTTCATTTTCTTATCCTTTTTTTTCCGTTGCGTAGAAGCAATTATTGAAATTAAAAAGTCGCTTTTTTCGTATCCGTTATTTACCGGACAGACAATGGTCTACAATCACCATCAGTCTCTTAATAACATACAACAATTGAATAGCATTGCAAGTTTCGTTAGTTTCTATTTTTCTCACGATCACGGAGGCAAGGACGGCCATCCGTTCCCCGTCGACCGTGACACTTACGACAAGAGCATCTCCGTCCTTTTGGACGCCGTGCGAAAGGCCCGCATGGGCTACACCGAAAAGACCGACGCACTCAAACGCCTTGCCAAACTCGGGTCGTGAAACAATTCAAAACCTTTTGCCGTGTATAGTTTATTCCTTCCCCCTGATGATGATGAGTGTAACTTCCGGACGGGCGCAGAAGCGGATTCGCGGCGCGCCGCCGCCCTCCATGCCGATGCCGCGGTTTATGTACAGCGTGGTGTCGCCGATTTCATACCGGCCATGCTCAAGGCGCTTGCCGTAGCCCGAAAAGGTAACAATCGCCCCGTATATAGGCAGCGCCACCTGCCCGCCGTGTGTGTGCCCGGACAGCATAATATCCGCCCCGGCCTTGGATGCCCTGAATACGCCGCCGGGGTAGTGATACAGCAACACGCGGCAGGCGTTTTTCGGCGCGGCCGCAAGGGCCTGCTTCATTTTCTCCGGCCGGCGCCAACCAGCACCGCAGAGCCATATCCCGCCGCCGTCGCCGGTAAGTTGCACCGCCTCGCCGTCAAGCAGGCGGATGGGCGTGTCGGCAAAAGGGTCCTCGTAAAACGTTTGCTGGTCCCAGTTGCCGCGGACGGCGTAGACCGGTGCGATTTCGGCCAGGTTCTTCATACATGTGCGGAAGTTATCCGCGCCCAGGCCGGAATTTGCGGCGTCGCCGGTGAAAACTATCACATCGGGCTTAAGATTCGAGATTACCTCCGGCAGGTCGTCCTCCAGGCGGACGTCTCCGTCGCAGTGCATATCGGAAATTTGCACGATGCGAAATTCCTCCGCACCGGCCGGAAGTTTGCCTGTGGCTATCTCCACGCGGTTGACCTCCAGCCAGTACGGCTCGATGAATCGCGCATACAGCCCGCAGAGTATGCCTGCACCGGCAAGGGCCACCACTGCCGCGCGAAGCCATCTGACCACACGCGTGGCGGGCTTTCGTTGCGGGCTGCGGCGACGCACAAGCCAGGCGATGACTATCCACGCCGCGGCGGCGTAAAGCGCGGCCACGGCCAACAGGAATATGTATACTTTAATCATGATTATTCGGCCATGTTTGCCGCAACATCACTATCACTACGCCGTCCGCGCGGCAAGTGTATTTCCCGCTGCCGACTTGACGTAAACGCCGCGGGAACATAAAAAGTATCGAATCCCACCCGATATGACGCCGCAAGCGGCGATGCATTGACTTTCACGCGATAACCATTTGGAAACGCTATGACAGGATACGACTTTGCTAAAATTGAGGCCAGGTGGCAGAAATACTGGCAAGACAACGGCACATTCGTCCAGCCCAATCCGGGCGACGACGGGTTCGCCGCCGCGGACAAACTTTACGTGCTGGACATGTTCCCGTACCCCTCCGGCGCGGGCCTGCACGTGGGACACCCGGAGGGCTACACCGCCACGGACATAACCGCCCGCTACGCCCGCATGCGCGGCTACAACGTTCTGCATCCCATGGGCTACGACGCGTTCGGCCTGCCGGCCGAGCAGTATGCTATCGAACACGGCGTGCATCCCCGCGAAACCACGGAGCAGAACATCGCCAACATCGAGCGGCAGATTAAGATGTTCGGCTTCTCCTACGACTGGTCGCGCCGCGTGGCCACCACCGACCCCAACTATTACAAGTGGACGCAGTGGATATTCCTCAAAATGTTCAACTCCTGGTACGACCCTGTGGCCGACGCCGCAAGGCCCGTCGAGGAACTGGAGAGAAAACTGTCATCCGGCAAGTACGTGGTTGACCCCAACGGCAACGTGGTGACCAACATCATGGACGGGATGACCGGCGTCATCGGCGAGCCGGAGGGTATGCGAAAGTGGCATGAACTGTCCGCCTCGGAAAGGCGGGAGGCCATAGACTCCCAGCGTCTGGCGTACATGGCCGAAGTGCCGGTCAACTGGTGCCCGCAACTGGGGACGGTCCTCGCCAACGAGGAAGTCACCAACGAAGGCCGATCCGAGCGGGGCGACTATCCTGTCTATCGACGCTCGCTTCGCCAGTGGATGCTGCGTATTACCGCCTACGCCGAACGTCTGCTGAAAGACCTGGAATTACTCAACTGGCCTGAGTCCATAAAAATCATGCAACGTAACTGGATAGGTCGCAGTGAAGGGGCGGAAGTCGATTTTCCCCTCGAGTCTCTGGGGAACGAGCAGTGGTTTAAGCAAAGGAGGCAGGATGGCTTCCCCGGTGTGGAAGAAGATGAGGTTATACGAGTCTATACCACGCGGCCGGATACGCTTTACGGAGCGACGTACATGGTGCTTGCACCGGAACACCCGCTGGTGGAGCAGATAACCACGGCCGAACAGAAAAAGGTGGTGAAGGACTACGTTAAGCAGGCGGCCAAAAAGTCAGAACTCCAGCGAACGGATGAAAGCCGGGAAAAGACCGGCGTCTTCACCGGCGCATACGCAATCAATCCCGTCAACCGCGAGAAAATTCCCGTGTGGGTGGCAGACTACGTCATGCTCGCCTACGGCACCGGCGCAATCATGGCTGTGCCCGCTCACGACACGCGGGACCTGGAATTCGCCGATAAATACGACCTGCCAGTTATACAGGTGGTAAAACCGCCCAAGGATATCGACTGGCGCGGCTATGTGGACGACGGTTCGGCCGTAAATTCAGGCAAGTACGACGGCATGGCCACGGCCGAGTTCAAAAAGAAAATCACGCAGGATCTCCAGAAGCAGGGCCTCGGCCGGTACGAGGTAAATTACAAACTTCGCGACTGGCTCTTCTCCCGTCAGCGGTACTGGGGCGAGCCGTTCCCCATCGTCCACTGCGAAAAATGCGGCGCGGTCGCGCTGGGCGAGGACCAACTGCCGCTGACGCTGCCGGAGATGGAAGACTTCCGCCCCCTGGCCGGAGAGGACGAGGCCAGCGAACCCGCGCCTCCGCTGTCGCGTGCGGGCGACTGGGTGAATACCACCTGTCCTGTCTGCGGCGGCCCGGCTAGGCGCGAGACGAACACAATGCCACAGTGGGCCGGCTCGTGCTGGTACTACCTGCGGTTCCTCGACCCGCGAAACGAAAATACCTTCTGCGACACGAAGGTCGAGAAATACTGGATGGGGCCGACTACGAGCCGCCGCGAAAAAGAACAATCGCAGGAATCCGCATTCGATAATCCCCTCGGCGGCGTTGACCTTTACGTCGGCGGGGCCGAACACGCCGTGTTGCATTTGCTTTACGCGCGGTTCTGGCACAAGGTGCTGTACGATCTCGGTTACGTCTCAGTGCCTGAGCCGTTTTATCGCCTGTTCAACCAGGGCATGATCCGCTCATTCGCCTACCGCGATGAGCGGGGCGTGTACGTCGGTTACGACGACGTGGACCTCTCGGGCGATAAGCCCTTGCATGTGACCACCGGCGAGGAACTTACCGAATCGGTCGAGAAGATGTCTAAGTCGCTAAAGAACGTGGTCAACCCCGACGACGTCATCGCCGAATACGGGGCCGATACCTTCCGCCTCTACGAGATGTTCATGGGGCCGCTGGCAGCGTCCAAGCCCTGGAACACGCAGGATGTGCCCGGCGTGCACCGCTTTCTCCAGCGGGTGTGGCGGGCCGTCGCAGGCGATGAGAATAATTCTCCCCTGATAAGCGACGACGGCGACGAGGCAATAGAAGCGGCCCTGCACCGGCTTATCAAGAAGGTCGGCGAAGATATCGAGGCCATGAAGTTCAACACCGCAATCGCGGCCATGATGGAGTTCCTCAATACCGTTTACAAGGTGGGCAAAATCTCCAAGGACCAGGCGGGACGCTTCATTCTTCTGCTGGCGCCGTTCGCTCCGCACATCTGCGAGGAACTGTGGGGCAAACTTGGCCACGACGAGTCTCTGGCCCGTGAGCCCTGGCCTGCATACGACGAGTCAATGATTGCCGCCGAGACCGTCGAACTGGCCGTGCAGGTAAACGGAAAGGTCCGCGGAAAGATTAACGTTCCCGCCGACGCCGACCAGGAGGCCGTTATCTCGGCCGCCCTGGCCGACGAAAAGGTCGCACAGTCCATAGCAGGCAAGAAAATAGTCAAAAGAATCGTCGTCCCCGGCAGACTCGTTAACCTCGTGGTGAAGTAGGATTTAAAAGTGCATGAAGGCCGAAGCGCCCGCTCGCTGGCGGGGGTTATGCGGCTTGTGGACGAATACAATGATATTTAGCGGCGGCGTGCAATTGTATTCGAGGCAGTGTTCTAACCAACAGAGGAAGGCCAACCAGCACGCCACCGAACAAAGTAAGATTACCGAATCGCGTCTCTATTCGTCTGCACTGAGCATACAAAAATCGCCCAAATTCATTCGAGCCCTCCAAAACTAAATACACCGAAGGCATTCAGGCGCATAACGATGACAGTCTAATCCCCGGTTCGGTCCATACCGATGCGCTGCTTTCAGTTGCCGGCCATTGGCTGCGGCGGTGCTATACAGCGAATTTGAATCATGGTTATTGACAGCCAGCAGATACCCTTCATAGTTTGATTGTTTGACCAACTCAGTCACCGCCCCGGCCAGGCGAACCATCCGCTTGAACAGCCAGCGTGGGGCCTTGCCGGTGTGCAGTGGCAGGTTGGCAATGCTGCGCTTCATGCCTTCAGTATAATGCCGCAACATCGGCAAAGGTAGGGATGGTTCTTACGGACCAACGGAACATAGCTGAAATCCTGCATTAAGTAGACGGCCCGACAAGGCCGCAGGTTTATAAGGGCCAAGGAATGGCGATGGCGACGGAATTACTCTGCGGCTGCGTAGAGGGCGCGGAGGTACTGGGCGTTTGTTACGGCGTGTTCCTTCCACGCGGCCGCAAGCGCAACGGGAAACTGCTCTTTCTGCGGCAGGTACAAAGCTCGCTGAATTGCATCGGTAACGGTACAACCGGAGCGGACGTGACGGATAAACTGGTGGAACTGTTTCTGCGTTAGTTTGTTGTGCAGGTATTCGACGAAGCTCAGGGACTCGGCATAGAATACAGAAGGATCGACCATGTCCGGGCGCGCGATAGACGCCAGTCGTTTCAGCGGGATGGCATCCTCACCGCCAAGCACCGTTCCCGCCAGCACAAGACGCTCATTATCGATTTCGTTTTCGGCCATCATGGCCAGCCCCTCGTCGAGGAACAGTGGGCAGGGCGAGTCGCCGAAATATTCCCGCAAGACAAGGTGGCACATTTCATGCGGCAGCACGCGGTCTAGCATAATCGTATCGAATTCGCCTTTCTCATTTTTCTGCGTCAGATCTATCCGGCGAACGGTGGAGTCCTGGCCGACACGTAAACTGAAATTGCCACCCGACCATTCCGGGGCATCCTGTGCATGCTGCAGGTATTCTTCGCGGTTGGCCCAGACGTAAATATCCACTGTATGGGGGTATTCCTGCCCGGCCAGGATCACCCGGCATATGCGCTTCAGGGCTTCTTCGGCCTTTTTGGAGACAAGTTCGGCCAGTTCCGCGTTCTTCGCATAAATGACAAAATGCTCACTGTATTCGGTATGAAGATGCAGGTCTGTTTCCGCCAGCCGCTTGCAATGTTGTTTGGTCAATTCTTCATCGGGCGAGCGGGCTGGGGCGGGACCGGGTTGTTCCGGTTCTCCCCTGCATGCCTCCATCTGTCTCAAGGCGTAATCACGCAGCTCTGCACTGGTGCACGAAGCCAGGTACATCTTGTACGCCTGCCGGGCCTGTTCGTATCTGCCGGACCTCCGCCGGGCCGCGGCCGCAATTAGCCACGCCCTGTTATTCGGTGATACACCCTCCCGGCCCACCGCAAGGTCCAGAGCGAGTTGTTCGGCCTGCCGGTACCGCCCCTTTTCCAGCCGCTCCAATGCCGACTGTATCTGCGACCGGTATCCGTAAGCATCGTCCTGTTTCTCGGGTGCGGCCAGAGCGAGGCATGCCCCGGACAGTACGAACAAAACGAGTTTTGCCTTAGTTGCTGTCATCCAGTTCCGCCACCAGCACTTCCTGCATTTCGTCAATTTTTTCCAGATCCGCCTGGGCCCATTTTATTTCCAGCACCAGTTCCTCCGGATATGGTTTTGCCAGTTCGATGATTTTTTCCAGATGCTCGCGAACATTATTAAGGTAGTGGTTCATCCCCAGAATGGCGTCGGTGTAGCCGCTTGGGGTCATATTTTTCCTGCCAAGTTTTTCTTTTGCTTCGTCGAATTTTCCGGCGTTTGTTTCCACTATTTTCCGCAGCGAAGCAATGCGCCGGCGGGCGATTTCAATGCGGTAACTGCGAGATATGCCGTCGACAAGGGCGTCGGCCCGGTCGAATGCTTTTTCTGCCTTGGCGTACAGGGCGCGTGCGCCGGTCTCATTGGAAGATTCGATTTTGGCCGCTTCTTCCATGGATTCACGGCCGGATTGAATCATCTTCTTCGCCCTATCACGCAAAGCCGCTTTAAGAACCAGGGGGTCCGACAGCGACGCCGGTCCGGGCTCAAGTGTCCTCTGTCCGGGCTGCTCCCTGCCCAGCAGCCCCGTGGCCGGCGGATAAAATTCCCTCAACACGTACATGCCGTCGTCATTCTGACCCAGGATCTCGGCGATGACGCCATACCGCGTTGCCTCGAACTTATCGGTGTTTTCCGCCAGGTTGTTATACTCCTCTGCGGCGCGCGAAAATTTGCCCGCCCGCAGCAATGACCTGGCCAGGAGGCGCCTGGTTATAAGTTCTTCCTCTTCGGACTGGGCTGCTACAAGGAGTTCAGGCAGGACATCGTTAACCAGTTGACTGAACTGCTCGGCGTAAAATTTGTTTTGGGCCAGTTCCACTGCCTGGTCAAATGTCCGCCATTGTTTGTCTATTTTGATATGCCCCAGGGCCCGCCTGGCGGCGGCGTGATCCTCGTCCAGTTCGATTATATCCCGGCAAATTTCATCCGCCTGTTCACGGAGTCCGTTTTGACGGGCCCAGCGGACCACCTCCATCATGGCGTCGGTGTCTCCGTATTTCAGACTGTCCAATTTCTTCTGGAGTTGCTGGGCGGGAGTGTCCCGAATTTCGATGCGAAGAACCTTCTGCCGGCTGAAGGATATGGTTCCATAGGACATTTCGATGGTGACCACGTCGTCCTGAACTGTGGCTGTCCCCTCGAATATCCTGCCGTCGGTGAGGATTACCCTGTCGGCGGCGGCGAAAGGCGTCAAAACCGCCAACACAAACACAACCGAAATAATTATGCGCTTTGAACCTATCATGGTTCTATGCTCTTGTTGCTACCTCCGCAACAAATCATTATATCATTTTTTCAGCCCATGCGAAGCATAATATCCGCATAACATCCCCATAGGCGTTATTTGCCAGACCGAACTAAACGCCGATAGTCTCTCATGGCCCGGCTGCGCATGTCGCCGCCTTTGCCGGTTGAACGTTCTTTTATAAGTTTGGCTACGAGACGCTCGACCTCGCGCTTGTCGAGCGGCAGTGTAACGGTTTTGTTTTTGTAACCGGCCACATACATGCCGTTTGTCAGCTCAAGCTGGTTCAGTGCGTCTTCGCCTGTGGCGTCTATCTGCCCCTTGCCCAGCAGGTGCCGGACAAAATTGCGCACAACGAGAATGTGCTTTCCACCGGGATTCTTGGGAAGGGGCACTTCCTTCCACGTGACTTTCTGTCCGCCCGATGCCTTCGAGATGACATCCTGGCTCTCGCCGCTGAATATATGCTCGGAAATCGGAACTTTAAGTTTGGCGTGCTTGATTTTGTCATTCTCGCAGATAAGCGTTCCCTTGTCGCCGCATATCATCATCTGCTCGTACCCGGGCTCTTCGGCGGTAGTGGCATAGATGTATCCAACCTTTCCGTCGCCGTAATCCAGCAGGAAGTTGGCGGTGTCTTCCACCTCGATATTATGCATGCGTGTCGACAGCAGCCCCATAATCCGCTTCGGCATGCCGCCTATCCATTGAAACAGATCCAGGTGGTGTGGGGCCTGGTTCAGCAGCACGCCGCCGCCCTCGCCGTCCCATGTTCCCCTCCACGCCCCGCTGTCGAAATACGACTGCAGGCGAAGCCAGTTGGAGCAGATAAGCTGTATGCGGAAAACTTCCCCGATAACGCCCTTATCCACCATTTGCTTCATCTTCAGCATTATCGAGCGGGTGCGATGGTGGAACACCACGCCGAGGGCCTTGTGGCGTTTTTTGCATTCTTTCACCATCGCCCGGGCCGGCCCTATCGTTGATGCCAGCGGCTTTTCGCACAATACGTGAAGGCCCGCCCTTGCGGCGCGTATCACCAGCGGCGGATGCCAAAAATGCGGCGTGGCCACGATTACCGCGTCGCACAGACCGGAATCGTACATTTTCTGGGGAGGCGCGAAATGGGGTACGCCATATTTCTCGCTTATAGTTTTTGCTTTTTCCTCGTCCGCATCGCTCACGGCCGCGAGTTTGAAATCCCGGCTGTTTGATGCGTGGATATTCTCAGCGTGCGCGGCGCCGACATTACCCAATCCTACGATTCCGATGCGTATCTTGCTCATCTTATGCCTTTCGTTATTTTCGTTTACTAATCTCTGTTTATCGCAGTATATGTTCTTTGCAAAACATTGCAACATCTCCACCATGGCATTAAAGTTAATCCTATGCCTCGCGTACGCGTTAAAATCGAAGGAATGCAGGATGTGCAAACCGCACTTGAGGTCGTTCGGCTGGGGGCCGATGCGGTGGGATTCGTATTTGCCGACTCCCCGCGACGGGTAACGCCGGAGCAGGCGGCCGTGATAATCGCCGCCCTGCCGCCGTTTGTGGCGACCGTGGGTGTGTTCGTGAACGAATCGCCGCAACGAATCAACGAAACTGTTGCGGCCACCGGAATCGAGTACGTTCAACTCCACGGTGATGAAGGCCCGCAGGTTATCGACCACATAAACGCCAAGTGTCTCAAGGCATTCCGTATACGCGACGAGGGGTGGATAAATCAGGTAGGCGCCTGGCTGAACGCCCTGGGCGGTGCGCCCCTGGGGGGGATAGTGCTTGACGCCTATGACAAATCGGCCTACGGCGGAACGGGTAAAAAATTTAACTGGAACATGGTCGCCGAGGCCCGCGCGGCCGGGCGCATGGACAACCTGCCGCCGATCATCCTGGCCGGCGGACTGGGACCGGACTGCGTGGCAGAAGCGATTAAAACCGTCCGCCCCCACGCCGTGGACGTGGCCTCCGGAGTGGAATCTTCACCCGGCCAAAAGGACCTGTTCAGGGTGACCGCATTCATCGACGCTGTTGCTCGAACAATGCAAGAGTAAAGAAAAAAATACAACGGTCAGGAACGTCGCATGCGGGTGATAGGTCAATCGCGTTTGGCACCGAGCAGATTAATTTCATGCAGGCATAGGCCGTAACGACCACCAGGTGGGTTGAACTCCAGTTTGACGCCGTTCCAACCACGTGAGAAGTTTGCCGAGTAGCACAGCCACAGGGTCCTCCCGTCATCGCTGATGAACTTGCTGGGAAAATTCAGGAAATAGGCCTGCTCACCGAAGTCTTTCATGTAGGTAACAATCTGCCACGGCCCGGTTATGGCGTCGGCCACGAGAATGTAAGAATCCATCGTTGCGACGGTGGGCCAGCCATCGGTGATGCACATGAGATACTTTTTCAATCCCGGCACGTACGTGGCGGTTACGCAGCCCATATGGTTATTCCACTCGAGCAGCGGCTTTATCTTGTCAAAATTCCCCGTCCAAACGGGCCTGCCATTTTTGTCGCGCCCGGCATAAAACTCGTAGGCGTTGATATCGTTAATAGTCTCAGGTGAGGGCTTTACGCGCGCCAGGTAAATCTGGTCGGCGGTAATCCAACTAAGATTTGCATGGTCGAAATCCGAATCACATTCCTGAACCTCGACCCCACCGCCCGGCGCAGGCCTAATACACGGACGAGGTTTGAGATCGTTCTCCACCGCGCCCATTCCCAGCAGATAGGCCTTGCCGTCCGGCGAGTGCTCCATGTTCTTGCCGAAATCCACAAAGTGCGGCGCTCCCATTTTCACCGGACCGAGATACTTGTCCGGCTCAGGAAACAACGGCTCGGCCGGCGAATGCGGAGAGGGTTCCCAGGTCTTGCCGAGGTCATAGGAAATCTGGAAACCCGGCATAGGACCGAGGTTTGGCCAGTTCCACATGAATCCTTTATGTTGGTAGCGGCCGGCCGGGCCGAGGCAATACGTCCCGTAGTACCAAACTCCGTTATAGACCAGCGAACCGCAGGGATACCTCCCAAGGTAGGGCTTCGCGGATGCACTCTTGGGCGGTGATGTGTTCTTTATCTTTAAATTCACCGGATCTTCTCCAATCATCACGGCATGACCTGTGCGAGCCGCCTTCTCCCTTCGCGGCTTTTCTCCGGAACCACATTTCACCCCATCGGTCTTCCCATCCGTCCAGGGTGAGTACAGGTTGCCGTTAGTCGCCCAGGATGGATACCATGTGTCGCCGCAGTGATAATCGCTGTGTCGCCCCGTGAAATAGATTCCGGTCAGAGTTTTCGACTGTTCGAACGGGCAGGCGGCGGGAACCTGTGACTTCCAGACAAATCCCTTTCCCGTGTCGGAAGAGGCATTATTGTCTTCGCCCGCCGAGGCGCTGAATATAACAAATCCAATCGAAAGGATCAGAGTTAGAAGTCTTTTCATCGATTCTTCTTTTCTTCCCAAACCAACTTAGAGCCCCTAACAAAACGCTGTTGACTTCGGTCGGCCCCAACATCGAGATGCGGCGTCGAACCTGCCCGCCTCCTGTTTTTTTAAGGATGACAGGCGAGCTGCATCGACGATGCTGAAGCATCGCCTGGCGGCGTTTCGCTCGACCTCGGGCCGACACAGACGTTTTGTTAGGGGCTCTTAGATTCTGAGGTCTTTGCGGTAGCGGTAACGGTCATTCCTTTCAAGACCTTCCATTTATCCTTTTCAGGGTCGCCTATTTTGACCGTATATTCACCGTCCTCGAATACCCAGGGCCGCACCCTTTTCTCTGTAAGTCGTATAGCATATTCCAGTTTCCCGTCAGATTTATAAACCTTGAGAACGGGTCGGGCACATTTTTCATAAATGACCTCGTCAAGATATCCGAACCGTTTGCGCCCGTAATTTTCCTGTTGCGATATTGTTCGGCCAAACCCGGGGAACAAACCCGATTTCTCGTTTTTGCTTAAGTTTGCAGACCATTTATATGACTTACACGTATAAGTTCGCCGGCGTTTATCGATGTCCACGATAGAGAACCCCGATGCTTTGATTAGTGCCTTGGTATAGCGGTTGGAATGACGGCTGCCCCATGGGTTGCCCACGGCATAAATATATATTTTATTATTGAGCGTGTCTTCGTATTCGCCTGTATCAGGCAGTCCGTGTTCGGGTCTGTTTTTATATTCGAACCCCATTTCATCGGCCCGCCACCAGCGTTGATATCCGACACATATGGCCGGAACACATAAACTCCAGCAACTGTCGCGCTGCTGGTCGACGCCGTACTGGCTGAGTGTAGTCAGATGCTGATCTCCCGAAACATGGAGGGCAAAGCTTTTTCTCAGGAGCCGGATTGCTCTGTTCCGGGCGGACTGAGGCCAGCCATTGCTGTCCAAATCGGCTTCAAGGTAGTTATTGCTTCCGCCATGGTGCGTGGCAATGCCGGAAAAGACGCTTTGACTCAGAAGGATTTTCATGTCGGCCCCTCGCCAGTCCTCAATCCACTCTTGCAAAAACTTTATCTGTCTGTCCCCGAGTAACTTCAAGTCAGGATTATCCAGTTTGGTGACATCGTAACCGGGCGGCACATGATCGGATCTGCCTTTCCAATTGCTAACCTTTTTGGGGCCGGACTTAAACATTCTGTCGGATACTATGGCGAAACTAATTCGGCCGTAAACCATATCGCCGTACCATACGCTTATGCCATTATCGACCGGCGTGGGGTCGTAGAAGTCAGGGTGATGGCTGCAATTAACCTTGTGCACTACGTTAACCATTGAAACCGGCTGGATGTATCCGCTCGTATCATCTTTATTGCTCTTTTTATTTTTCATTACTTTACCCCCATCGCCCCAGAGATTGCCGTGGTATACATCATGGTCATCGGGTGTGCACAGCACAGGCCTGTCCCGCATTAGATTTCCAAATGCCCAGCCGAAAAGATACCATTTACGCAGGAAATTCAATATGGCCCGATGTGAGGGTTTTCTGATAATACCGTAATGTCCGTTTGCCTCGTATATCTGGTCACCGCTGAAATATAGCAGGTCCGGATCGGCGGCTTCCAGGTTGTTGACCACATTAGTATAAGGAAAACCGTAATGATACTGACACGTCATCGGAGCAAAAATCACTTTCTCTTTATCCGTTGGGTCTTTACGGACTGTTCCGCTCCAGTAATATTTATTTGGTGCTCCTTTCCCGTCTGTTTCCGTGTAAACCAGCCGATAATCAATATCCTGACTCGCATCCCATTCGGTTATTTTGAATGTAGCCGTGCGGGAGTCGGCATGAATTTTCTCGGTGCCAAGGGTCTTCCATACACCCTTCTGCTTTATCTGCAGTTCAATGTTATCATTGTCGTCTTTGCCCAGAGGAGGCATCTGGGCGGTCATCTTCATTACATATCCGTCAGCCCCGCGTGAATCACTGAGGGTATGCATGGCCCAAAGTACGGGGCCGAAACAATGGCTTTCATTCGCCGCCAATTTAGTGCCGTCTATAAGCCATTTTGAGAACGAATAACGCGATCCCCGATTATTTGATATCTGCCGGAAATTGTTAACCAAGGCAAGGTTGCCGAGTAAGTTATCGGCGGGCAGACTGTTTTCGATTTTTGCCAATACCTTTTTTGTGTTCGGTTCTACGGCTCTGAGAATAATATTGTATTTTGTGTCGGACGGTCTGGCGGCAAGTTTCAGAACAACATCGTCAAATGTTCCCGGGGCAAAATTTTTTACTTTCTTGTCTATAAAGATTTGACCGTCTGTGCCTACTCCCGCATCCACGCCTTTGCCCCATAATAGATTTCCCCGCCAATCATTTATATCATCGTGTATGCCGATACTGAAACCGGCCGAACCACTGTTATGTTTCTCAATAACCTTCAACCGCACCGACATCTGCAACGTTCCGGTCTTTTTACTCAATTGGCGGGATAGTACGTGAACATTTCTGTCGACATCCGTGCTCGTGCAGACAAGTGAGCCGTCGTCAACACACCAGTCTTCCATAGGATTTGCCCAGCATTCCCTGCCAATCCAGATGCGATTGTGCATCCGATTCCATCGGCTCACAAATTTACTTCGCTCCGTGGCCGATGACGATTCAAGGCGGGTGTTTACACAACCCGTCGCTATTAAAGAAGCCACTCCGCCGCCTGTATATCGCAAAAAGTCACGGCGCCCGCATTTCTTAAAATTTTCAATATTCATGGATTTCACAAACTATATGCTAAAGTTTCTCATATAAGCCGGTATTTCGCGGTTAGCCGATAACCGACCCCGGCGCGTCTGGGCCGTCGGCCTTCCAACAATAATATAACAACCCAATAGCACTGCAAGTTCCGTATTTTATTTTTCCGGCGGGAGGCGAAATCCGCATGTAAGTGAAAGAAGACCGGTCATGAACCGGTCGAAAAACCGTCGTGCGCAGGGATTGCCCGCAAAGTTGCGGCAGCGCAGGTGCGTTCATTTGAACATATTCTTTCCTTCCTTTTCTTTATCAGTTTTTCGGCCGTGCCGCGCCGTTGTCATTGCAATCGGCCGGTCGGGCCGGATGTATCATCGAGTTCGCGACAGGACAGCAATCCGGTGTCTGAAGTAACCTCGGAGCCGTGGAACCCGCCGCCATTTATAAATATATGGTGACGGGCAGAGGTCCGCCGAAAGACCATACGCGCAGGCCAGTGGTGTAAAGTGGTGTAATTAATTGTGGTTTTTATTGATGAAATCCGGCCTTATTGAACACACCGATTTACGATATTGTGCACTTTAGCCATTTTGCCCTCGTCAAAAGCCAGAATTAGACGAAACTAACCCTATTTCGGACAACTCGCGCCTCTGGAGGCAAGTTGACTTTAATTCGTAAGTCTTTGTTAGCAAAGGTTTATGTCTTACAAATAATGGCTAAACCGCACGATATTAAGAGCCCCTAACAAAACGCCGTTGACTTCGGTCGGCCCCAACGCCGAGATGCGGCGTCGAACCTGCCCGCCTTCTGTTTTTTTAAGGATGGCAAGCGGACTGCATCGACGATACTTCAGCATCGCCTGCTTCATTCTCCTTGCCTGGCGGTGTTTCACTCTACCTCAGGCCGACACAGATGTTTTGTTAGAGCTCTTAACATGCAGACTTGCCCTCATTATATTCCGGTTAAACGTAAAACTTATTTTTGTGCTTTTCAGCGATTTTCCTGAGTCTTTGAGCAACTTTGGGATACTTATCTATAACGTTGGTTGTTTCATAAGGATCATTTTCCATGTCGAAAAGAGTAAGTCCTATTTTTTTTCTCTGGTATTTGCCCGGTTGGCCGTCTTTCCCCGCTCTTGCCAGAGTGCGGTATCTGTGAGGTAGATGGAGTTTCCATTTACCGTCACCGGTCATAACCCCTTCAAACGAAGACCCGGTGGAAAAAGGATAATAATCGTGAGGATTTTTTGCTCCGGGCTTGTTGATAATCAGATCCCACAAGTTCCTGCCATCTATGGTATTATCCGGCAATTCCGCCCCGGCCAGATTCGTTATGGTGGGCATGATATCCACGCTGCAGAGCATCTTGTTGGAACCTGTTCCGGGTTTTATCGCCCCGGGATATTTCATGATGCAGGCGTTGCGGGTTCCGCCTTCGAAACTCGTTCCCTTCGCTTCGCGGAAAGGAGTCCTGCCGGCATGATTGCCGTACGATATCCAGGGGCCGTTGTCAGAACTAATAAATATCACGAGTGTGTCGTCCTCGAGACCGTTTTCTTTCAGTGCCTCCGTAATGCAGCCGACAGACCAGTCGAGCTCCATGATAACATCCCCGTAAAGACCGGCGCCTGACTTGCCCTTGAACTTCTCGCTGCAGAAAATCGGCACATGCGGCATGCTGTGGGGCACATACAGGAAGAAAGGTTTTTCTTTGTGTCGTTTTATAAAGTCCACCGCATGCTCCGTGTACCAGGTGGTCAGCATGGCCTGGTGTTCGGCCGTTACGGGTTCGATGGTGACTTTTCCGTTCTCCCAATACTGAAGAGGATATTTACCCCAGAATTTCGGATTGGTCGGATGGTGCTTCCACATGTCGTTGGAATACATCAAACCACAGGATTCGTCGAATCCGCGTGCCGGCGGACGGGTTTCCGGCCTGTCGCCGATGTGCCATTTGCCGAACACCCCCGTGGAGTAACCTCTCTTTTTGAGCACTTCGCCGATGGTGGCCCATTTGGGGTCCAGCCCCTTCGCCCTGGGTGCATGCGCGCCAAAGACTTTTGTCCTGCCAGGGTAACAGCCGGTCAACAGGGCAGCACGCGAAGCGGAACAGACTGCCTGGAGCACATGGAAATTATTAAAGCGACATCCCTGGGATGCGAGTTTCTCTACGTTGGGTGTTTCATATTCAGGGTTCCCGAAAGGTTCGAAATCCGCCCATCCCGAATCATCGAGAAAAATAATGACAAAATTTCGCGCTCGCTTTACGGTTTCGGCCGCTTTCGCCAATGCAGGGGAAAACACTGATGCAGTCGCCAATACCCCTGCATTTTTTAAAAAATCACGCCGTCGCATTTATGCAACCTTTTTTATTATCGTTTCGAAATTTCGCATTAGGCCTGCTGTGAAACTCTAAACGTAACATGGCCGCCTTGCGATGCGCTTAGCACCGGGTGTCTATATAAGTCATAGCGACCTTATTCCGGGTTTTTTTGAAGGAATCCGAATCCTTCTCAGTTCGACACCTTCAGGCCATCGACGGGCATGCCGTCCTTGTCCTTGATGCGGCAGGAGAATCCCCAGCCGCCGTTTCCCTGGACAATCTTCATCATGAGCGTATTTTTGCCTTTCTTGAGACCGGCAGCCACCTTGTCCTGGCCGGGCTTTACACCACGCGTAACGAAGTTCGCATGGACGAGTTTGCCGTTGAGCCAGACCTTTATAGCGTCGTCGCTGCCTAACTCCAGCCGGACTTCCTGCGATTGCGGGCAGTCCAGTGTTGTCTTAACGTACACGCAGCAGTTGCCATTAGCCCCAACTGCTTTGTTCAAATCGATTTCTTTTTTGTTGACGCCTTTTACAAGGGGTTTCCAGGTTGCTTTTTTGTCGTCTTTTTCAGGCGGGTACAACTTCTCGAAAACGGCCTTCATATTGCCGTCTTCGTAGACGTCGGACACCGACCAGTCACGTATATAGGCCTGACTTTCGGCCAGGTCTGCGAGGGTTTCTTTTGCCTTTTTAGCAACAATTTTATTTTTGCTGTCTTTGAGTTTCTCCGCCATGGCCTTTGCGCGTTGGGCATTATGCATGCGGAGTTCCCAAACCAGGTTCGCTGCCGACATCTCGGCCTCGGTCGCCAGTTCGGGGTTTTCCATCAATTCGGCCAGCATATCCAGCGATTCGATGCTCTTGGCGCTGCGCAGGCCGCTGACAATACGCTTCTTTTCAGCCGTTCGGTCAGCAACCTTCATCGCCTTTTTGAACATTTCCACGCGCTCTTCACCGGTCAACTTCGCATCTTCCAGGCCGGCGATGCGGATATATCCCCTCAGCGCCAAAATCCTGTCCGTCTTATCGGATGCACTTTTGGCAAGCTCAAGCAGGTCCGGCGCGGCCAACTTGTTGGGCCACTTCGCAATCGCCCGCAGGGCCTTGTCCGCCTGCTCTTCCTGCCCGGATTTGAGAACCTTTCTTTCCATAGCCAGAGCTTCTTCCCCGCCGGCAACCGGTCCCAGCTCAATGATAACGTTCTTTATCCCGCCGGGGACTTTCTCATAATAACCCGCAATAATTTGGAAGTTCTTGTCCTTTCCTTCGGCCCGGGCAAAGACCTTCCTAAGCGCCGAACCGGCATTCCCCAGATCGGCTTTGTTCTTTAAACCGGTTATTGCCTTGATCATGGGTTCAATGTCACCGCCTCTGCCCAGATTTCCTACGGCATCCCAGGCCAGTTGCCTGATATCCGCATCGTTCGCGCTGGTCAGCTTCAGCAATTCGGGAACCGCAGCACCGGTTCCGCGAGCAACCAGAACATTAATGGCCGGCTTTCTTATTTTGCTGTTTCCGAGTGCTTCAATAAGGGCATGGTCTATGTCGTCTCCGGTCATGCCGGTTATCGCCTTTGCGACGCTTTCTTTGAGTTTTGGCGAATCGGCCATGCCAAGCAGGACCTTTACCGTTGAACCGTCACCCAGTTTGCCAAGAGCGTCTATAGATGCCTCGCGGACAACGTCCTGATCGCTCTTGATTAGTTCTGTTATGCCCGGCAGGGCTGCCTTGTCACCCCTTGACCCCAGTGCACGCACCAATTGTGATTTCGGCGCCTGCGGAAGATCCTCGAGCAAACCCGTCAAACGCTTGGTCAACTCCGCGCCCTCGGTGCTTGCAATAATTCCAAGAACTCCCTTACGAAGTCCGGCATCTTCACCCTTTATCGCACCGGCGATTACCGGATACGCCTTGGAGGCATCCTTCTCGGCCAGTATTGTTATCGCCGCTATGCGGGGAGGATTGTAACCGCCGTCCAGAACCTTCTGGCAAAGTGAGACGGCCTCGTCGCCTTCGAGAGTCTCGGCGCATTTGGCCATCGCCTGCATTTTTACCGGTATCAGGTCCTTGCTCGGCGACAGGGCAACAAGTGCGTCGGCCGCCTGCTTTCCACCTATCATTCCAAGCGCCTTTATAGCGGCGGATGCGACGGAAGAGTTATCGCTTTTGGCGAGTTTGCTCACGGCCGTGACGGCCTTTTCGTCCCCACGATTGCCGACACTGTTCATTATGCCCGGCTTGACCTGATCGGGCGCCTTCGGCAGCGCTTCCCTGAGTTCCCTGTCGGCCTCTTCGCATTTAAGTCGCTCCAGCGTAAGGCGCGCATAATGCGAGAGCACCTCATCCGTTAACAGTTGCGATACCGCCGGTATGCATTTTTGGGACCCCACCTGTTGAAGGAAGCGGCAGGATAGGGCCTTGGCAGTCTGTGTGGACTCGCCTGAAGAGACTACGGCAATAAGTTTTTGCTCCAGTTGACCGTACTTTTCGACCGGAGTCTCCTGAACGAGTATTTCGACCTTTTTGGCCACGTGGTCGTCGCTGGTGGCTTTACCGTTATAATGGTAATTTGCGAAGTCTTCCCACATGTCGCCCCGGGATATGGGCGCCATTACACAACATACTATTAATACCGCTATCGTTCTTTTTATCATCGCTGTTCCTTTGCTTGTTGGTGCTTAATGTTTCGGGGTTTTCCTCTTGGTGCCGACTTATATCTGCCAGGGACCGCGTCTCGGCCTGTCTACCAGGCGATTGGCTTCCTCGTCGCCTACGAAGACCTCTTTGTCCGGGTCCCACTTGAGGTCTCGCTTTAGACGGTAGCAGATATTTCCGAGATGGCAGACTGTTGCGACCCTGTGAGCGTATTCCACATCGCGGAACGGCCGCCTTCTGTCTATTATGCATTTGACAATATCGTCGTAAGGCGAGCGGGCGCCGTCTTCGTACCACCGAAGTCCCGGAGGCGGAACAGGCATGCCGGAAAACGGTTTAGCCACACCCTTCTCACATACATATTTTTGGCCGCCACCTACAACGAGTTCCATTCCATTGGCGAATTTATAGGTCAGGTGCTTGTTGCCCTGACTGCCGGGATAAATGATGTCGGTGGGACCGGTGTCATCCACACCCATACCGTGCATGGCGCCACCGAACTTGTGTCCGCCCCAGTCGGTCATCATGCCGCCGGAGTAATCGTACCACGTGCGGAAGCCCTTTCCGCTCAAACCGTAAGCCCGCCCGTGACGGTACGGGTGATAAGGCGCCCACGGGGCCGGGCCAAGCCACATGTCCCAGTTAACACCATCTTGTTCGGGGTCGCCCTTTTGAGGAAGATAGCACATCCGGGGCGGTCCGCCCGGGAGAGGACCGCCGGGTGGAGTGGCGTGGGCGCGAAGTATCTTTCCGTACCTTCCGCTCCGCGCGGCGCAGGCAAGTTGACCGTAATCGCCTATCACCCTCTGGCTACCGCAGGAAAATATCCTTCCGTACGCGCGGGCGGTCTGAACCATTTTCCGCCCCTCGGTTATGGTCAGCGACAGCGGTTTCTCGCAGTAGATATCCTTGCCCGCCTTCATGGCGTCGATGGTTACCTGTGCGTGCCAGTGATCGGGCGTACCGCACACTATCATGTCGATGTCGTCGCGGGCGATGAGTTCGCGGTAATCGACGTAACCGTCTATCCCTTTCTTGCCTGCCCATCTTCTCAGGGCATCTTCTTTTACGTCACAGGCAGCTACAACCTGAACACGCCTGTCTCGGCTTATGTTACGAATATCGCTCGATCCCTGACCACCAACGCCGACCCCGCCCAGCGTAATACGTTCGCTGGCCGGCGGAGTGCCGTCGGCGGCGCCCAGGGCCTTGGAAGTGATAATACTCGGAACCGCTACTGTTGCCGTGGCCGCTTTGAAAAAGTCGCGTCTTGAAATCTTGCTCATTTTTATATCCTTTTGTTCGTTGTCTCTTCACATAAAATTGGTTTCGTCTTTAACGTTTGAGATTTTTAACACACTTTTCCGTCGAGGGTGCCTCGAAAATTTATTTTATTTCCCATAACAAAACCCTCCAATGTTAGAAAACCCGATTCAATATTTGCCGTTATTCGATGCGGCGAAGTTTGATGTTGCGCCAGGCAACTTCAAACGGGCCGCGGTTGCCCACACCGTGAACCTGCAGGCCGATGAAGCCCTTGGAATGGGTCTTATAAATCTTCTTATCAGTAAGGTCCGACACTTTCACACCGTTGAGCCAGACCTTGATATTCGGTCCCACGGCGAGCACGCGGTAAGAGTTCCACTGGCCGTCCTTGAAGTGTTTATGCGGTTTGCGCTTAGACCCTGGTGTCATCCAGCCGCCGGCCGCCTCAGCGTAGAGGTAGCCGGCCTCGGCGCCGCGTGAGCCGCTGGCCTCAATCTCGACCTGCGGTCCGTTGACTCGGCCTTTGGGCCCGCCGCGTGTCTTGGAGCGTATCTGCACGCCTGAGTTCAGCCGGGGATCGACCTTTACCTCAAACTTCAACTCAAAATCGGCGTATCCTTCATCCGTGCAGAGGAATGAATTGGGGCTGCCCTTGGTTGTCTTTCCGACGATAGCCCCGTCTTCGACACGGTAGGTCGCGGTGCCGTTGTGCTGCGTCCATCCTTCGAGCGTTTTTCCGTCAAACAGTTCTATCCATTGACCATCACATGCGGCCGCTTCCTTATCAGATGAGGGAATCGGTTCGATATCGACCGGGTCCCGCGTAGCGGCATGGTCTGAGGGAAGTTCAACACCGGAAACGGCTCCACGGGTAACCTCGCCGGTGGCCGCCCATTCCGTTCCGCGGATGAGACTCTCCTGGAAACCCACGCCGTTCATCTGAGCGGCGTCATGGCCGAGAATGGTGTGAAAACACCGCCCCTTGCCCCAGGAGATGGCCATCAGTGCCGGCTCGTGCTTGCCCGTTCCGCCGGTCTTGGGGTCGGAATAAGCAGTGGCGAGGATTTTCATATTCTTGGCCGGGCCGCGCAGCTTGTGGTACAACTCGTCGCTTACATGCAGCCATTCCTCGGGCACTCCCTTCATGACGGGATGATCCGGAATCCGCGCTTTAACGATATATTCATGCTGACGGCCGTGACCTCCGCCGCGCCCCTTGCTGGTGTCACGGACTATCTCACCGTCGTCGTTAATGTAAACCCAGGGGCCGCTTTTTTCATTACGACCGCCCCAGCCGCCAACGCCAATAATCTCGTTGTATTCTTTCCACTTGCCGAAGGAATTATCGGCCGCGTGAACGATGACGAGTCCGCCGCCGTTGCGCATGTAGTCGAGGAAGTCTTTGCGCGTTTGTTCCGGCCACGTTGGGCCGTTGTAATTCGACAGCAGTACGTCGTAATTTTTGAACTCCGGGTGAAACTTGGATACATCCTTAGCGGTGGCCACCTCAACGGTGAACAAGCCGCTGTTCTCAAGTATCTTCTTCATCACCGGCGTGGTGGCTTTCCAGTTATGATTGTTATGGCCGTCGATAATCAGCACGCTGATTTTCTCCCCATCCTTGTCCGACTTTTCAGCCATGGTAGGCAGGGGGGTTACAAGAACAGCCAGCAAACCAATCAGGGTAATCATCAAAATGGCATATCGTTTCATAATTGCACCTCTTTAGTTCAGGTTTTCGGGAATGTAATCGCGTCCTGCTCCAATACAGTCTGTCGACACATTATATCATCATGCCATTAATCAGCAAACAATTGAACCGCTTTCATTTACGCAGGTGTCGTCCAATAAAAATTTATGTTTGCCGTCTGAATTAATTTAATATTCCTGCGTAATTCTATGGGTTTCAACCCGTAGATGAAGTCAACCGCCGAAGGCGGACGGGCGAAGCCCGAAGCAGCAATGCTACGGGTTTTGTACCTGTTTAGCGTGTTAAAATATTTTTGAAAAATTACCTATTTTAACTGGCGCTATGGGTTTTGTTCTGTTAGACAATGGGGGATGTC
>CAYYMD010000026.1:0-39548 GCA_964472875.1 uncultured Planctomycetaceae bacterium | reverse complement strand
CAATTTCTTCCTGATAACTTATCAATTAATGCACATATGAACCGATTAGCCAACGCAACCGTTTGTCTTCAGGCCGTAATTAATGTATCATTACCATTGCCGTGCTAAGCGGGGCGCTAGCGGTGCCCTGATTCCCGATTTATCGGGATGACCCGCAATCCGCTACAGCGGGGCTGAATACTCCGCCGAGGGCTTGTTCCGTTGGGACAATCCTGCGTTCGGACGGTGTTGACGGCCGGATCCTCTGCAACGCCGCGCCGCGAACCTGGTCAGGTCCGGAAGGAAGCAGCCATAAGCGTGCAGCGGTGTGTGCCGGAGGGCAACCTGGCCCGAGCCGTTCCGTGTGCAGGACCCCGATGGGAAAGTTCGACGCGGAGCGCACGGCATTTTTACACGATTGAGGAAACCGCATAAAACCCTGTTCTGGGAGTATTCCCGTAACCTATCGCTGTGCTGCGCCCGCATTTAGACCGCTCCGTGCGGCAATTCCACTTTCATATTTTCCGGGTGACGGTACAATAACAGGCGATACTAAAGATAATCGACGCCAGCTGTTAAATTTGCACGGAGAATAAAACATGAAGAGACGACAATTTTTCAAATACGCCGCAATTGCCGGAAGCGCCTCTGTATTGTCAAAAGCCCTGGCGATAAACAAGCAGCCGAATCGCCCGAATATACTGTGGATATTCGCAGAAGACATTTGTCCTGATTTGTCGTGCTACGGCGTCAAGGGCGTGAACACGCCCAACCTGGACAAACTCGCCTCGCAGGGTATCCGTTACACCCGAGCATACACGACCGCCCCGGTGTGTTCGCCATCGCGGTCGGCGATGATGACCGGTTGCCATCAGAATTTCATCGGCGCAAACCAGCACCGCACGCCAAATAAGAAGCCGCTGCCCGAACAGGTCAGGCCGTTCCCCGTCCTTCTGCAAAAGACCGGGTACGACGTCCACGTAAAGGGCAAGACGGACCTGAACTTCAAACACGGCAACCTCTCCAACGTAAAGGGTGTCAAGGGCGGTAAGTCCGACAGACCCTTCTTCCAGCAGCAAACCATCCACGACACGCACAGGAGTTTCCACCGCCAGGTCGGCGAGATTGAAAAAGGACAGTTGGACATCCCCCCATATTACCCGGACGTTCCGCTGGTTCGGCGCGACTGGGGCAACTACCTCCACACCATAGAGGACATGGACAAGCAGGTCGGCAGGACGCTGAAATGGCTGGACGAAAAAGGCCTGTCCGAAAACACACTGGTTATATTCATCGGCGACCACGGGCGCTGCATGCCTCGCGGAAAGCAGTTCCTCTACGACGGCGGCCTGCATGTCCCGCTTATCATGAGGTGGCCGGCGGCAATCAAGCCGGGACAGGTCAACGAAGAACTGGCCAGCGGCGTTGACGTTACCGCCACGGTGCTGGATGTCGCCGGAGTCGATATCCCCTCATGGATGCACGGGCGAAGTCTGCTGGATGGGAACGCCGAGCCGCGGAAATATATTTTCGCCGCGCGCGACAAGATGGACAACACCCACGACGCCATGAGGATGATAAGGTCGAAGAAATACAAGTACATCCTCAACCTCATGCCCGAGCGGGCGTACTGCCAGTTCAACGCCTACAAGGAGCGGCAGTACCCCACGCTGGCGCTGCTGAACGTGATGCACATGACCGGCCAGTTAAACGAGGCGCAGGATCGTTTCATGGCCGCCAGGAAGCCGCCCGAAGAACTCTACGACCTACAAAAAGACCCGCACGAGACGAAAAACCTCGCCGGCGACCCGGACTACGCCGAGGTGAAACAGCGGCTGAAATCGCAATTGCAGGAATGGCGCGAAAAGGTCAACGACAAGGGCGTAACCGAGGAATTCCGCAAGGGCGGCTGGCCGGCGGAGTACCCCACCCGAACGCTTGAGCAGTGGGAGGAGATACTGGCCGGCTGGCGAAGGTACCTGGCCAAAAAAGGCCCCAAGCCGATACAAAGAGGCGGCAAATACCCCGAATTCCCCAAAAAAATATTTAAATAGCAACGTACCTTAAAACAGTAAGCCACTCGGCGTAATGAAAATGGAATTTATGAATACTGCATTTTTCATTTGCCCGGAGGTCCTATGCTCTTTTCGCATTTCGGGCAGGTAATTTGTTCGACATTTCTGGGCGGCATCGGAAATATTTCGCCGCAATGCGGACAGCGCATTGCGCGGTCAACGTTATCGCCTCCGCATTCGGGACAAGGATACGACTCGCCCCAGTGTTTTTCGTGATGCTCGCCAAGTTCTTTTATGCTGACATTAAACTTGTGGCCGCAGTCCTTGCATATCCAGAACGTGCCCTCGGGAAATTCAGGGCTGTTCTCCGGCGTGGAAACCATGTTGAATGCAATGATCGCCACACAGACAACTATCAGGGTCCCCAGAACAAACGCTATCACTTTTTGATTCTTAGCCATATTTATTTGTAATTCGCTCTGTTGTGATTGTTCCACATTCGGGACATTCTGCGTCCCTCGGCCGTATTGAGGTTGACATTGGTAAGTTCATCCTGCGAGTACCATTCAACGTGACCGTCGCAAAACAGTATATTGCTCCCGCCGTTGTTGACCTTGCCCGGATATTCCCACCACTGGGTGGGATCCATATTGAAGTCCCATCTACCATCCGTGGTTGATTCGCCGATTGCGATCATTTCTGCGGGATTGGCCACCATCGACGCCGTAAGTTCTTCTACGGCGATCATGGATCTCATGTCGCCGCCAAGTCCGCGTTGCGGATTTGTTCGACAATTCCAGCGGCCCCAGTCGTTATATGCATAACTGAACGGCACTTTGTGCACGTTGAGCATTTTCTCGCCGACCTTGTAGAACCATTCCCTGGCATCCTGCTCGGTTGCGTAATTGCCCCCTGGATGGCCCTTCACCATCTGCCACTTGAAGCCTTCTGGCCTATTGGGAGAGTAAAATATTTCACGTTCGCCGTCGGCATAATGGCGTATGCGCGTAGGCCAGACGGCATAAGCAAAACTATGACGAACTCTACTGCAATGGCCGGGATAATGCTGAAAAACAGAGATATATCCCTGCATCCCCATACCCTGTTGTTCAAGGTTGCTGCGGCACTGCAACCCACGCGCCAGTGCCAGAACGCTGTTAAAAGACGGAACGAGAATAGACAGAAGAAGAGCGATGATGGCCACGACCACAAGCAGTTCAATCAGTGTGAATGCGGAATGTCGGCGCTGTCCTCGCCTGGAATCAATACCGTCTCCTTGACTACGCCCGCTGACATGCTCTTCATATAGATCATTCATTTGAACAATCCTTATTTATCTTTGAACGACTAAATAAACTTTGATATCTGCCGTAAATCCAACATTTAGGGCTAAAGTGGCTGCTTTCGAGTTTATTTAACCATTCAAACTTCAATAATTGCCGTGTTTCACGTAACACTATGATTTTATCTTCTTCGACCAGGCCGGTCAAGCAATAAAATGAATGATATTCTTGCGAATTATTTCGTGGCTCGCTTATCGTATTGTATCCGGAATGGAAAATTGTATCCGGAATGGAAAAACCCACAGCAAAACGACAGTAACGGGAAGGATGGACAAAGGTTAACACCGGCTGGCATTCGATGATTGACTTGACGTCAACCGATTTAGAAGATACATTTTTTATGAAACAATACCATGATCAGCGCAAAGCATAGTTGTTGCTTTGCGAAGACTTTGGATATTAGATAGAGTATCTTAGATCCTCTAACAAAACGCTGTTGGCTTCGGCCGACACAGTCGTTTTGTTAGAGACTCTTAGCCAATAATGTGATTGCGCGCGTAGCTCAATGGATAGAGCATCGGTCTACGGAACCGAAGGTTGCAGGTTCGAGTCCTGCCGCGCGTGTTTTTTATAATGCAGCGCACGTTTGCCGGTCGGTTGCCGGATGGGCGGATTCTACTGTGGATCAATACATTTTGGGGTTTCATGGGCGGGACTGTTGACGGTTTTACCAACCGGATATGCCTTCAATTCTTCCGAAGGATATGGCCCGAGCATGTGTTTGAGCCGGCCGGTGTCGGCAATGTCGGTATCAAGCCAGATTCCGTAATCTTGTGTCGAGATTATCACGGGCATTCGGTTATGCAGAGGTGCGATCAGCTCGTTGGCATCCGTAGTGATTATCGTGCACGATTTAATACCTTCAGCGTCCGGCGAACTCCAGTGGTCCCACAGTCCGGCGAAGGCGAACGGCGCACCATCTTTTCGCGTGATGTAATATGGCCGCTTGCCGGCGTCGCCTTTCTGCCATTCATAAAAGCCATCTGCCATAACCAAACACCTGTGGTTTTGAAACGGTTCCCTAAAGGCGGGCTTCTTGTCAATCGTCTCGGCCCGTGCGTTTATCATGCGATTGCCTATTTTCTCGTCGTCCGCCCAGTGCGGAATGAGTCCCCATCGCATCAATATGCACTTTCTGTCTCCTGTAACAACCACGACCGTCGGCACGTCCTGAGTGGGAGCAACGTTGTAGCGTGGTGATAATTCCGCCCGGTCCTGAAAGCCGAAATGATCTGCCAGTTCATCCGGCTGCGTATGTATGGTATATCTGCCGCACATTATAATCCTTTCGCTTTATTTTATTATCTCCGGTATTAAAAATGTCGCTATCCATATTTTCAATAAATTCCAACTCTGAAATACCAAACAAATCAACAAAACAATTTCCTGCTAAAAATATATCAATTTTATTTGCCGTGACTAAGCATATGATGCTATAATTCATTGACTGACTGGTCAGTCATAAATAAACTGTTTAGGGTATATACATTAATATATGGTCACAATCCGATGGAAAACGAGTTACGCGATGGCTGCTGAGGAACACAAATCAGATAAATACCGCACAATACTGGCCGCCGCCGCAGAGGCGTTCAATGCCGATGGCTACTCCGCAACCACTATGGACGAAGTGTCCCGGCGCGCCGGCGTATCGAAGGGAAGCATATACAATTACTTCCAGAACAAGGAAGACCTGTTTCGCCAGATATTTTCCGAGGCGGTCGGACCGGACTATCACGTCGTCGAAAATCTTGTCGACCAGGACCTGTCCCCTACTGAGAAAATCGATCGTCTGCTTGAGCGGTGGTATTCACGCCTGGATAATTATAAGCAAATCGGGGCCCTGGTTCTCGAGTTCTGGGCCGCGTCCGCCCGCCGCAACAGGCCCGGCAGAACCAGCAAAACTCTGGACAAAACACATGCGGAAATGAAGGAGCATATTGCAAAGATTATAGAACAGGGTATCCGAAGTGGGGAATTCAGGTCAGAAATCTCCCCTACTACCGCCGCGGCACTGCTTATGGGCATGCTAAACGGGATAATCGTCCAGATAATTCTCGATTTGGGTGTGGATGTGAACGAGGAACTCGCCGCCTCTATCAAACGTGCAGTCCGAATGGCTCTGAGTGCAAGAGGCAATATTGCCGGCAATTCAAATAATAAAAATGAAATGCACGGCGGCAGCATACGGCATGAATGAGAAAAATTATAATTCATCAGGTGATAAAAACATGAACAAAAAAAAGCTGTTTTCAACATTGCTGGCCGGCCTGATGGTTCTGGCCGCTGCGGGATTTGTTGCTGGGGTCGCCAGTATGCCTAAAAGGCCCGCTGTTAAAGGCGAAGTCTCCGCGCGTCCCGTTAACGTAAAAACCATGAAACTCGAACCGGTTGACCGCCTGGTCGATACTTTTCGCCTCCCGGGCATCGTCGAACCGAAACAGGTTGTGACTGTCTCGGCCGAAGTTTCGGCCCGCATAGAGAGCATAGCCGCTGAAGAGGGTGAATTTATCGAAACCGGCAAGCCCCTGGTCCGGCTTAACACCGACCTTCTCCAGGCCGAGTACAACCAGGCCCGAGCACAGGCACAATACGACCAGCGTGAATACCAGCGCATGTTGAAACTGAGCAAACGCGGAGCAGCCACCACCGCCGAGGTGGACAGCGCCCGAACAAAGGCAGAAGCGAGCAAGGCGGCTCTGGAAAGAGCCAGGGCCAGACTCGATCGCGCCAGCATAGTGGCGCCAATTTCCGGCCTCATCGACAAACTGCCGGTGGAGGTCGGCGAATATCTTTCTCCCGGCGTGCCCGTGGCGAATATTGTCCAGATGAATCCGGTCAAGGTTATAGTTCAGGTTTCGCAGCGGAACATAGGTTACATCAAACCGGGACAGAAAGAGAAAATCCTCGTCGACGGCGAAAATCCCCACACCATAACCGGCAAGATAACCTTAATAGGCAAACTCGCCGACGAGCAGACCCACACCACTCGCGTTGAAATTACGGTGCCCAACCCCGACAACAAGCTCAACAGCGGACAGATCGTCCGGGCAGAACTTACCAAGCGAACCATAAACAACGCTTTGGTAGTGCCGCTTGAGAACATTGTGCCTACCGAACACGGCTATACGGCCTACACCGTCGAAAACGGCAAGGCCGTCCGCCACGAGGTCAAGCTCGGTATCATTCGCGGCACGGACGTCCAGGTGCTCGAGGGGCTTAAGCCGGGTCAATTGCTGATTACCCGTGGCGTGCGATATGTTTCGCCCGGGCAGAATGTGAGGATAATCGAGGCAGAAAACGGCTCTGTATGATTATTTCCAACACAGCCATAAAGAACCGCACGACGGTGTTCGTGCTGGTGGTTCTCATCCTTGTCGGCGGCATTTACAGCTACGTTACTGTGCCACGGGAAGCGTTCCCTGAGGTGGAGTTCCCGCTCATAATGGTGACCACCATTAACGAGGGCGTCTCGCCCGAGGACATGGAAACCCTGGTAACAAACGAACTGGAAAAGGAACTGACCGGCCTGGAGAATATGGAGGAGGTAACATCAACCAGCACCGAAGGCCTCTCGCTGATACAGGTCGAGTTCAACCCGGACGTGGATACGGAAGATGCGCTCCAGCGCGTGCGAGACAAGGTCGACCTGGCGCGGGGCGAACTGCCGCAAGAGGCGGAAGAGCCGATAATACAGGAGATATCTTCAGAACAGTTCCCCGTGATGATCGTGAATATCTCCGGCAATATTTCAGTAGTGCGACTGAAGGCGATGGCGGATGACCTGGAGGATGCCATCGAGGAACTCGGCGGCGTGTTGAATGTCGATGTTCTCGGCGCGCCCGAGCGGGAAATCCGCCTGGAAATGGACCAGGACCGTGTGGCCGCCTACAATCTCACTATTCCTGAAATCGTCGAACTCATCCCTTCCGAGAACGTCAACGTCTCGGCGGGCGGCCTGGAAACCACCCCCATGAAATTCAACATTCGTGTTCCGGCCGAGTTCGTCAAACCCGAAGAAGCCCGCGACCTGCTGCTGACAGTCCGCAACGGTAGACCGATATACCTTACGGATGTGGCCGAGGTGCGCGACACCTTCAAAGATCGCAGCAGTTATGCGCGACTGGACGGGCGAAAGAGCATAACGCTATCAGTTCAGAAAAGAACCGGCGCCAACATCATCGAACTGGTCGAATCCGTCAAACAAAAACTCGACGAGGCGGAAAGCCAGGCGCCGGCGGGAGTAAAGATAGACGTTGTGCTGGACAGGTCCGATGACATACGTCGCATGGTCAAGGACCTGGAAAACAACGTCATGACCGGCTTTGTGCTGGTGCTGATAGTGCTGATGCTGTTTCTGGGGCTGCGGAGCAGCTTGATAGTCGCCACCGCCATACCACTGAGCATGCTTATAAGTGTCGCCGTTCTTTTTGCATTGGGCTACACGCTGAACATGATAGTGCTTTTCAGTCTCATACTTGCCCTGGGCATGCTTGTGGACAATGCAATTGTCATCGTGGAAAACACCTACCGCCACATGGAAGAGGGCAAAGGCAGCATCCACGCTGCGATGGTCGGAGCCGGCGAAGTCGCCTGGCCTGTTATTACATCTACAGCCACAACGCTGGCGGCATTCCTGCCGTTGCTGTTCTGGCCTGACATCGTCGGTAAATTCATGTCTTATCTGCCTATTACGCTTATCGTGACTCTGAGCAGCTCGCTTTTCGTGGCCCTTGTTATAAGCCCGACGATAGCATCCGTTTTCGTAAAGGCGGGGAAAACCAAATCACCTCACAAACAGGGACGCTTCGTGGGAGCTTACAGGCGGTTCCTCACGACCGCACTTAATCACAGAATCGCCACGCTCGCCACCGTTGTGCTGCTGCTGGCGGGACTGGTGATTACATACAACAAAATGGCCCTGGGCATAGAATTTTTCCCGGACCTGGACCCCAAGCGCGGCATAATCAATATCCGCTGCCCTCAGGGCACCAATATAGAACACACCGACAACCTTGCGCATGAGGTCGAGGACAGAGTCAATAAATATCAGAAGCGCCTTGAGCACCTTGTGACAAATGTTGGTTCAGCCGGGGGCAAAGGAACCATGTTCGGCACTACCGGCGGGCCTCATATGGCCAACCTCACCCTTATTTTCCACGATTACGAGGAACGCAAGCGCCCCTCCGCTGAAGTTGTGGCCGATATACGCGACGACCTGGGCGACATAGCCGGCGCCGAAATCAAGGTAGAAAAACAGGAAGCAGGCCCGCCCACCGGCGAACCGGTAACCGTCAGGATTATCGGCGAAGATCTCGAGGTGCTGGAGCACCTCAACGACAAGGCCAAAAAACTGATGCGTAAAGTTCGGGGGCTTGTGAACCTTCGCAGCGACCTCGAGGCCAAGCGGCCGGAGTTGAAATTCCGCTCCGACCGCAGAAAGGCCGCCCTGCTTAAAGTAAACACACGGCTGGTAGGGCAATTTCTTAAGATGGCAATATTCGGCCGGGAAGTCAGCACTTTCCGCGAGTACAACGACGAATATGACATTACAGTCCGCCTGCCCGAGGAACAGCGGACGAGCATAGACGACCTTTTCCGCCTGCGCGTGCCGAATGCCACCGGCAAAGCCGTACCGCTTAGTTCGCTGGGCGATTTCGAATATGCTCCGGGCCTGGGCAATATCCACCGTGTCGACCGCGATCGGGTGGTAACTTTAACTGCCTCGGCCGAGGGACGTCTTGATGCCGACGTACTGGCTGATGTGCAGGAAACGCTTAAGAAAAACCTGGAACTTCCACAGGGTTACAAAATCAAATACGCCGGCCAGAAGGAAAAACAGGATGAATCCGCGGCCTTCCTCAAACGCGCATTCATGTTTGCCCTCATGCTCATCGTCCTGATTCTCGTGATGCAGTTCAACTCACTGAGGGTGCCGATAGTCATTATGACGACCGTCATTCTATCGCTCATCGGTGTGCTCATCGGTCTACTGATTAACCAGATACCGTTCGGTGTAATAATGACCGGCATAGGCGTGATTTCGCTGGCCGGCGTAGTGGTCAACAATGCCATCGTTTTGCTGGCATACACGCGGCAACTCCAAAGCGATGGGCTGGAGGTGGTAGACGCCGCCATCCAGGCCGGTGTGGTCCGTCTGCGACCGGTGCTCCTGACGGCAGTTACAACCATACTTGGCCTGATGCCTATGGCCACAGGCGTTGGATTCGATTTCCATACATTCGAATGGTTCACACGCAGCGAATCGAGCGAATGGTGGCGATCCATGGCAATCGCGGTAATATTCGGCCTGTCCTTCGCGACGATACTGACTCTTATAGTGGTGCCCACGCTCTACGTGGCGTTGTACCACATGGTATCGAAGGTACGTTCGGTCGTCGGCCTGCAACGACTGGAAAATATGCAGCAGGATAATGAGTAATTTCTTGTGGCAGGTTGACATCAGGCCGTATTGAGGGTGACAATCACCTCGTGGAAAAGATTTGGCTCATTATAGGGTGTACGGCTGTAGGCAAAGGCGCCGTGGGCAGGCAACTGGCCCATCGCCTCGGCGGACAGATTGTAAGCGCCGATTCGATGAAGGTTTATCGCCGCATGGATATAGGCACGGCCAAGCCCTCCGCCGAGGCGCGCCGGCGTATCCCCCACTGGTGCATAGATATAGTCGAACCGTGGGAGAATTTTTCCGTCGCTCAGTATGTCGAACACGCGCATGAAGCAATTGCGAAAATACGCTCGGCCGGGGCAAAGCCGCTCGTCGTCGGCGGCACGAGTCTGTACATAAAGGCATTAACCGAAGGATTGTTTGAAGCGCCTTCCGGCGATAAAAACCTTCGTAATTCGCTCCATGAAAAAGCTGATCGGTATGGTCTCGACGCCCTGCATCAGGAACTCTCACAGGTGGATCCCGACGCGGCGGATCGAATCCATCCCAACGACAAGAAGCGGATAATCAGGGCGCTGGAGGTTTATCATGCCTCGGGGCAGCCGATAAGCAACCTCCAGCAGCAGTGGGATGCAAAATCCCAACGCTACGATTGCACGTTTATAGGACTGCGCCGCGAGAAGTCAGATTTGAATCACAGAATTAACGTCCGGGCCAAGCGCATGGTGGAAGCCGGTCTGGCCGAGGAGGTCGCATCGCTGCAGGAGCATCCCATGGGTTTGTCCCCCACCGCCACCCAGGCGGTCGGCTACAGCGAGATGATAGAACACCTCCGCGGCGAGATTACTCTTGACCGCGCGCTCGAACAGATAAAGATTAATACCCGCCAACTGGCAAAGAAGCAGCGAACGTGGCAGCGAAGGTTTAAAAATGTCAGGTGGTTCGACCTGGCCGCAGATGAACCGCCCGAAGAGACCACGGAAAGAATCATCGCAGAAATCTCTTTTGATTAGACAGGAATGTCATGAGCATCGAATACCGTATAATAAGCATAGGAACACTCTCCCATAATCCCCTCTGGGGCGAGAAGCAGGCAGTCCGCACCGCGCACGCGACCACCACGTATGTCGAAGCCGGACAGAGGCGAATACTGGTCGACCCGTCGCTGCCGGCGCAGGCCCTGGCGGCAAGGTTCAACGAGCGCACAGGCAGGGACATACAGGACGTTACCGATGTATTCTGTACGACGCTTCGGCCGGTGCACCGAAGGAGCATTAACGCCTTCGAGCACGCCGAATGGTGGACGAGTGAAATGGAATTGGATAATTACGGCCGGCATCTCGAAGATTTGTCCAAGGATCCGTCACGCCTTCGTGAAGAAGAGGCCCACCAGGTCCGCGACGAACAGCAACTGCTGGAAAAATTCAAGCCCGCAAAGGAAAAACTCACACCGCAGGTAAACGTTTTCGCACTGCCCGGACCTTCGGCGGGCTCTGCCGGCCTGCTGCTGACTCCGCCCAACCGCACTGCTGTTATCGCCGGAGACGCCGCGATAACCGCCGACCACGTTCTTAGAGGACAGGTATGGTCCGGCTGTGCCGATACACAGGCCGCCATGCGAAGTCTTGGCGACATCCTCGAACTTGCAGAGATTATCATCCCCGGCCACGACAATGTCATGTTCTGGACGGGCGTGAAGGTGCCCGGCTGATTACTGGAGCAGGATATATGCCTGTCAGGCCCACGCGAATCGACATATACCGCACCTCGATACCTATGCGACGGTTCGAGCACGCCACGGCGTCGCGCGCCAAAGCCGAGAGTGTGATTATCCGCCTGCAATGCAGTGACGGCAACGAAGGATGGGGCGAAACACTACCCCGCGATTACGTCACCGGCGAGACGCTGGACAGCGTAATAGGCGACCTCGAAAATATTATTATTCCCGCCTGGCGGCAAAATCCGCAAATCGATGCGGCGTTTCTGCCTCAGATTACGCCAACCTCCGCCGGCGGCCGATGTATAAACGCCGCCGCCTGTGCGGCAGAACTCGCCGCTATGAGGTGGACGTTGGCAAATAATGAAGCAATGAAATCAGTTCTGGAAACCTCTGCATTAAATAAACGCATCATCACTCGTGTATCCGGCGTTCTCGGCGGGAAAAATCCTTCATCCATCGCCAATCGCCTTAGACTCATGCGCCTGTTCGGCCTGCGGGATTTTAAGCTCAAACTCGGCCTTGGCGAAGACATTGATGCCAAGAATCTGCGGACTGTCCAAAAACAATTATCCCACGGCATTAAAAAAGGCAAATACACACTGCGCGTCGATGTAAACGGCGCATGGGAATACGAGATTGTGCCCGGCCGGGTGCAGGAACTGCAAAATTACGGCGTTTGTGCAGTTGAGCAACCGAGCAAGTGTTCTGCCGGTGAATTAGTGGAATTGGCTGGCAAGTGCGGTTTGCCACTCATGGCCGATGAATCCTTAATCAGCGAAGACAACGCCGCTACACTGCTGTCCGAGCCCCGGCGCGTTTGGTGGAATATTCGCATCAGCAAAAACGGCGGCTTATCGCGCGCGGCACGGCTGGCCCGCATGGCTGCCGGTAAAGGTATTAAATTCACAATAGGTTGCATGGTCGGCGAAAGCAGCATTCTCTCGGCCGCACAGAGAAGACTTCTGCAGTTGATACCATCCCCGCAATTCGTGGAAGGCAACTACGGCCGCTTTCTTATGAGCAGTGATGTTACAGATAAATCTTTGCGTTTCGGCTACGGCGGCCGGCTAAAAGCCCTCCGGGAACCCGGTCTGGGAATATCGGTGAAAATGTCAAAAATTGACCGTTACACCCGTTTTCATAGTAGTTTACAACTATAAATATGCATAATTTTGCGAAAATTCCTTCCATTTCCACAAATATTTTTATAACTTACTGCTATATATAACTATATATAATAATATTATGGAATTTATAATTATATTCTCGGACTATTATAACCAGTCTCAAATCTAATAAAATTACTCACATCTCTTTATTTATTAATGGTTTATAATTTTAATTCCTGTGTTAATTGCATCGACTCCGTAAATTTGATTATGCCCTTATGGCAAGGGTTTTTGTTGCATGCTTTGTCCAAGTAATTAAACTGTTTACGTGGATTAGGCGAGTTGTATCCGAATATTATACTCAGGCCGAGGAATATACATATGGCCGAAATAAAATATGATGATGGCTCCCTCATACTGGACGGCCAGCGTATATGGTTAGTCAGCGGGTCCGTCCATTATTTTCGCATTCCGGCTGACTTGTGGCGCGACCGACTCCTCAAGGCCAAACGCGCCGGCCTGAATTGCATAAGCACGTTTATACCCTGGAACTATCACGAACCAGTCGAGGGCCAGTGGGAGATAGCCGATGAGAAGGACGTTTCGGCATACGTACGTCTGGCCGGCG
The DNA here is from genome assembly GCA_964472875.1 of uncultured Planctomycetaceae bacterium. Classification (GTDB taxonomy): domain Bacteria; phylum Planctomycetota; class Phycisphaerae; order SM23-33; family SM23-33; genus CAYYMD01. The sequence continues at coordinate 26,348 of CAYYMD010000026.1, read as the reverse complement.
AACTGGGTTTGTATGTCATTCTCAAGCCCGGCCCCTACGTTGGCGGCGATTTGGACTTCGGGGGTCTGCCCGGTTGGCTGACGACCAAAAGCGGCATTTCGTATCGTAATTCAAACGCAGCATACACGCATTACTACGATAAATATCTCACCAAAATTCTGCCCCCGCTGGCCGAGCATCAGATTACCCGCGGCGGCAATATTGTGCTTATTCAAAGCGAAAATGACTACACCATGGACTCCTCCGACAGGGTGAAATATCTGCAGTTTATCGGCCAACTCATCCGTCGGGCGGGCTTCGATATACCCGTTATAACAAGCAGCTCATCGCCTCAAAAACCACAGGAAGACACAATCGAATGCCTAATCGCCGGACAGGCGCTTGTGGCTAAACTCAAACAACTCCGCCTACACCAGCAAAACGCCCCGCTTATCGTAAGTCAACTGCCAACCGGCACACCGGACTGCTGGTCGGGAGAACATCGTCATTCCGGCGCGCACGAGATAGCCAGACACGCGCTTGAAGCGCTGGGCTGGGGCGCCCAGTACAACTTATACCCCTTCTGCGGCGGAACTAACTTTGGTTTTCTCGCCGGCCGAGGTAATGAGAGCCCCGAAGCATACCGCACTACAACATACGATTGCGATGCACCGGTTGCCGAGGGCGGCGGATTGAGTCAGAAATATTATTTGTCCCGACTGGTCAACATGCTGGCCAATCACATGGGGCCGTTCTTCGCCGAAGCATACAATGAGGAGCCCGGCGTCAACATCCATGACAGCACGGATGTGCTGAACATTTACAGCCCTTCGGGCCAGTGGGCGGTAATCACCAACAACGGACGGGAGGAAATAACCACCGCGAAAATATCGCTTCCCCACGCACACCGTCTCACTGTGCCGCTGGAGCCGCTGGGGGCCACGGCCGTGCCGGTTAACCTGCAACTGAAAGACAATAATCAGCTGCAATACACCAATCTCATGCCGCTTGGCTTCTTCGGCGAAAAGATACTTGTTTTGCACGGTCCGGCAGGATGGGAAGGACAGTTCTGTATTGACGGTAGTGAATACCGCCAAAAGGTTCCCGACAAGGATGAACCAGTTATTATAGAACACGAGGAATTAAAAATCGTGCTTGTAAACAGCGAACTGGCCCAGCGCTGCTGGTACGTCGATGAAATGCTTATTTTCGGACCGGATTATGTCGGTGAAGACGCCGATGCAATCACTCCGCATCCGCGCGCTAAACAATATGCGATAATTTCGGCCGACGGCGAACTAAGCCATAAAAAATACAAGCACGATGACGCCGGCGGAAGATCCAAACCACGCCTTAAGAGCTGGTCCCGTATACATGTATGTACCGAGCCCGTCGACGACGATGAACTCCAATGGGAAAAACTGGACCGCCCCAGAGACGTCGACCGAATCGGAGTACACACCGGATACGTGTGGTACAGAATCGAAAAGGAAATGCCGCGGGCCAAAAAATGTCGCCTTATGCTGCCCGAATGCCGTGACCGAGCGACGATATACCTGAACGGCTCTGTCATCGGAACCTGGGGCGCAGGCGAAGGCGCTTCACGTAAACCGATAAGCGCCTCTTTCAAGCGCGGCCGTAATTTACTGGTCCTTCTTGCCGATAATCTGGGCAGATTCTCAGCAGGACCTCGCCTGGGAGAGCAAAAAGGTCTCACAAACAATATTTATGCCGCCCAGCAATTGAAAACCCGCAAGTTTCGAGTAAAGGAAGCCGATGGATTCGCACGGCGAATTGTCCCTCGGTCAATGGGACACCTCGCGGATAAACTTGAAAACCGCCCGGTATGGATCGCCGAGGTCAGCATTCCGCTGAAAAAGGTTGCCCCCCTACACATGGCCTTCGACGATATCCCCTGCCCCATAGCAGTAACATGCAATAATCGCACATCCGGGTTATTCTGGCCCACGGAAAATACAAATTTCGGCGAAGTAACTTTCGGCTCGGAACTCAAAAAAGGCGCCAATAAGATAATCCTGTACCTCTGGCCGGAGGACAATGCAGAGCCGCAGGAGCTCGACAATATAAAATTCCATACGCTCAGCGACGCCATAACACAGGGTGCTAAACTGTCATACAGACTGTGGACGCCGCCCGTGGAGGAAGGCAGGGTGGTCGGCAAGAATCAGCCGGCATGGTATGTCACCGGCTTCAAATACAAACCCCAGGATCAGCCGCTGTTTGTGCACATAATCGGCGCAAAGAAAGGACAGATATTCCTCAACGGTCACAACCTCGGACGATTCTGGACCGTCGGACCTCAGCAGGATTACTATCTGCCGGAATGCTGGCTGAAAGAAGACGACAACGAACTGATGCTCTTCAGCGAAGAGGGGCGAATCCCCACCGGCAGCAAAATCTCATTCAAACCACTGGGCCCCTACCGCGATTGAAAAATAATCTTCGCGTGCAACTTCCACACTCAGCGGTACTTGTAAAAAGATTCATGTAATCGGCATGGTTTGTCCGATGTTAGGTACACCAGACGTATAAAAGCATACGGATAACCACAACATAGCAGCATTGAACTCCATTGACTATTACGGTGCTATAGTGTCAGATATACCATTGTGCATATTCGGACCCGGCGGCGACTTCAGGCGGTACTGGCCAACGCCCGCCGGCGCCCGGCAGAAAGACCGATTCCGCGACTGGAAAGATGGTATCGTCGCCACGGGAACGGTCTGCAGAAAGCAAGTTGAGCGGCGGTCGCAATTGACTCCGCAATATGATTATACGGAGCAGGTTAATGCAAGGTCCCACGCCAAGACAACTTCAGATACTCCAGGTTATACGCGAATATCAGGACAACCTCGGTTATTCCCCAACATTCCAGGAGATAGGCGATCGGCTGGGCCTGACAAAAGTAACCGTGTTCGAACACGTCGGAGCTCTGGAGCGAAAAGGCATCGTAATCCGCGGCGGCAAACACACTGCCCGCTGTTTGCAAATCAACCCTGAATTCCGCTTCCCGGGCGAATCTTCCGATACAATCCCTCTTGCCGGCAAAATCGCCGCCGGTTCCCCCATAGAGGCGGTCGAGGATAATCTCGCAGTGGATTTCCGTAATATGTTCAACGGCAACGGTAAGATATTCGCACTGCAGGTAACCGGCAGCAGCATGATAGATGAGCAAATCCGCGACGGGGATTACGTTATCTGCCGCAAGGCCGACAATGCCCAAAACGGCCAGACGGTCGTTGCCCTTCTGGGCGACGACGAGGCCACGCTCAAAAAGTTTTACCGCGAAAAAAACCGAATACGCCTTGCTCCCGCCAATCCACAACACAAACCTATTTACGCCAAGGACGTGAAAATACAAGGCATCGTCATCGGCGTGGTGCGGAAACTTTAAAAAAAGCCCCCTAATCGGAATCGGGGGCTTTAAACATCGGACTGTTCCGCCGTCTCACTTGCGCCTTCTGCGCAGCAGCATTCCCACACCACCGACGCCGAGTATCGCCATCGTCGCCGGCTCGGGGACGTCGGTGATGTAATCGTTCTGTTGCCAGTTCGTATCCAGCGGCACAGCCACATACTGCCCCGTACCTCCGGCGCCAGCGCCGGGGCCGGGCCAGCCATCCTGGCAAACGAACCACTCATCAGTTCCGTCGTTCTGAAAGCCCTGCGTTTTATCGATATATCCCACGCCTACTACCGAGTGCGGATCAATGTTCGTATCCCAAGGGTATGTCTCACAAGTCTGGTTGGGAAAGTTGTCTATTGTCATTGGCCCGCTGTAGACGGTAGGATCAACCCAATGGTCGAACGTGCATTCTACGGGCCGTGCGACGTCTATTTCTCCGCAATAAGTCGTCCACATCTGCTGTAGCGTAATGGCACCGTTGCCGACCATGGTCATATTTTCGGTGAATCCGGCTGCACTGGGATATGCTGTCTTCGCGATTCCTGTTCCGGTTCCGCCGCCGCCGACGTAATCGTTGTCCGTCCATCCGTTGTGGGCATATGCCAAGAGCCCGTTAAGAATATTCGCCGAAGTCGTCATCCCCATTCCCGGCGGGAAGGGACGCGACGCGCTCTGCCAAGTGCCCGTATCCATGTACCAGCCCATCTCTATCATTCCGTCATGGTATAGACCCTGCTGCCACGTCCCGGCCGTGCCCGGATAGGCCGTGCTGCTGTTGTACGCCTGCTGATCCGTCAAACCACTACAGCCCATTACATCTTCCCAATAACCCATCAGATTGCCTCCCGCCGTCGGCGAGCACCATCCCGGATAATCGCCAACATTCAGTCCCGCTGTGCCAGCCGCGTAGTTGTCGGGCTGGTTCCAGTCCGGGACATTCAGAATCAGATTTCCCGGCGCGGCGCCGGCGTAAGATGCAAAGAGCAGCGTCAACGCGCACACCAACCATCCTACATATCTTGACTTATTCATAACTTGCTCCTTTACATTCGGGGCTGGTTTGAATTGAAGCGAATAAAATGTTTCCCAGTATCTCTTTCCCGGCCGTGTCAATGAACAAAGACTTGCATACCGGCTACCGCCCCTGAGCCACCGACATATTCGAGTCAATATTGACGCGCCGAGCCGCATCGCCAAATACCTTTTCATCGAAATTCAGCACTTGTCATGCACGCCTTCTAAGCACAAATTGAAGCGTACCCAATAATTGTAATTACGACGTGGAGATCGGCCATGCGGCCTAGCGCAGTGTTGAGCGATATCACCGCTCTCCTTTTCATATATTGGTTGCCGCCGCTCCAGGCAGTCCAGAGCCATATGAATTCTAGCTTAAACTAAGTGTCCGACCACTATTTTTGAAAAATATTAATATTGACACATATGCTCTATGATTTTCAAATACTTATGCTGATATATATTCCGCCAGCCGCCCCGACACTTGGTCTAAAGTAACGCGGGGGTAACCAAGCCGAACCCCCGGTTTGACAGCGCCGTGGAAATCCGATCCGCCCGCCATGGAAAGATTAAATTCCTCCGCTATTGACTCGTAATATTTGCTCAGCCGCTTGTCGTGGTCGCTGTGCCAGACCTCTATCCCGTCCAGACCATCACCAGCCAAACGTTCTATTAATTCCCTGACTTGTCGGTCGGTTTGGCAATTCAACTGCACCGGGTGTGCAAGGACGGCCAGTCCGCCGGCATCATGTATCACCTCAATAGTCTCGGCCGGCTCTAACCGGTCCTTATCAACCCACGCCGGGCCGCCCGGGCTGATATACCGCTGGAATGCTTTCTCAACGCTTTCTACATACCCTCTGCGCCTCATGGCTTCGGCGATATGGATACGCGAAATAATTTGGCTGTCTTCGGCACCGCCCTGCTCACCACGGGCGGCGGCAATAACCTCTTCCATTGTTACAGGCAGGTCTATCTCGGATAGTTTATTAAGAATCTGCGGATTTCGCCGGTTTCGGGCATCCCTCAGCCATTTAGTAACCTCAAGCAACCGCGGCGATTGCGGATTTATACACAGCCCCAGCATGTGCATCGTGCCGGTGGAAAACCTGGCCGAGAGTTCCACACCGGGCACAAACCGCAGATGTCGATAACCCTCAGCCGCATCGGCCGCCGGCGCCAGGCCTTCTACAGTGTCATGGTCAGTGAGAGCCACGGCGGCCAGTTCCGCTTCATCGGCCAGGCGAATCAAATCCGCCGGCGGATGCGAACCGTCCGATGCGGTGCTGTGAGTGTGAAAATCTATGCACTTTCTTTCCATGGCATCTTCTCCGTGAACATCCGACAAAATTCAGTTTAGCCCGAATTCCCGTTATTTGGCAAAAATCAACTTTATCAAATTCCGACTTGAACTCCCGGTATAATTTGCCGTATATATTTTTATTTCAGGCGGGTGGCCGATATTCGGCCGCAGACAGTATAAATTACTTGTAACCGTAAGGAGTTGATTATGCCGTACAAAATTACAGATGAATGCACAGCATGCGGTACATGCATGGACGCCTGCCCCTCCGATGCCATCAATGAGGGCGAGGAAAAATACGAAATAGACCAGGATCTCTGCATAGAATGCGGTGCGTGCGTGGAAGAATGTCCCGTAGGCGCCATCGTGGAAGAATAATAACCGCGCCACGATCTTTTATAAAACCGCCGCCTGCACATGCGGGCGGCGGTTTTCTGTGCGCCGCACCAAAAAATTGCATCAATCCTGCGAAACGTCCGAACAAATGGTAGAATGTATCGACTAAACAATTGCAAACAAATGAAATGAACAGGTCAAAATCGATAACATTTTGGATTTGTAAAGTTTTTGCTTCGGCCATCCTTGTGATGGTCCTCGCCGGCGAGGCGCCGCGCTCATCGGCGGAAACTGTCACAAGAACCGCAACAAGGGGGAAAACAAATCTCTCCGACAATGTTGAGAGTGGTGAAAATAAAGACCGTGACGACAATCCCGCCAGCAGCGGGCTTGATAAGTATCACCGTTTATACGTAAAGGGAAACTATGCGGCCGCGCAAAAGGGGTACGACAAACTTCTTTGTGGCGACCAGACCCGAGCAGGGCCCGCCGTAGGCCTGTCCGAGGTATTAGCTATCCGCGGTGAATACAAAAAGGCCCTTGAAACGCTGGAATCCGTTACAGAACAAGCCAAGGACAATCCACGTTGGTTAGTCGCCTCGGCTAAGATGCTGCACGAACTCGGCCGGTATGAAAATTGCCTCGCCTGCGCCGAAAAAGCAAACCGCATCCTCGGCGAATGGGCCCCGGCGATACTCATCCACGGGCGCGTGCTGGAAACCCTCGGGCGCAAGAAAAAGGCCATAGAAGTCTACCGCACCATGGCCGAAAGTCTCGAAAGCGGCGAATACAAGCGCGATGCGCAATCACTGGTAGCCCTGGGAAAAATTCTCAACCGTCACGCTGTCCTTACCGGCAGAAAGGCCTCTGAGCAGGCGGCGAACATTCTGCACAATTATTTTCAGGAGGCATACCAGAAGGTGGACGAGCAATACTGGCCCGCTCATATAGCGGCCGGCGAATTGCTGCTTGAAAAGCACCGCCCCAAACAGGCGGCCGAGGAGTTTAAACTCGCGACAAAAATTAATTCCCAAATACCCTCGGCCTATGTGGGCATGGGCATTATCCAACTGCGAAACTGGCAATTCGAGAAATGTCTGTCCATGGCCGACAAAGCGCTGAAAATTAATCCCCACAGCTCCGACGCCCTGTTGCTTAAAGCGCTTTGTTACATGCAGTGGCGCAAATTCAAAAAGGTCGCGCCGGAACTAAACAAGGTACTTAAGACGAATCCGAATAACCTCCAGGCGCTGTCTCTGTATGCGGCACTGCAAATCCGCCTGGGCTGTGAAGAGGAAGCAAATAAATATTCCGCCCGCGTCAAAGAGATAAATCCTCACTGTGCGGATCTGCCGGCTACAATCGGTCACTGGCTTGCCGCAGCCCGGCAGTTTGACCGAGCAGAAAAGTATTACAAGCGGGCCGTCGAACTCGCGCCGGAAAAGGCCGACCCCCTGACGGACCTGGGTCTGCTTTACATGCAGACCGGGCAGGAGGCGGAGGCCAAAAAGGTTCTCGAAAAGGCGCATAACATAGATGATTATCGCGCGGATGTGGTTAATTATCTTCGCCTGCTCGACCGGCTGGAAGATTATGTCATCCGCGAAACTGAGCACTTCATAATAAAACTGGACGGCGATCGCGACGTCGTGTTGCTGGACAGCGTCGCGGAAATACTCGAGGAAATTTACCCGCAGGTCTGCGGCGATTTCTCCCACGAGCCGGAAGAAAAAACCATTATCGAGATACTCCCCGACCACCCGTCTTTTTCCGTGCGCATCACCGGCAAGGGCTGGATTGGCACCGTAGGCGCATGCACCGGCCGGGTAATCGCACTTACCGCACCGGACAAGGCCCGCAGCCGCTTTGGGTCGTTCAACTGGCCTGTTGTGCTGCGACACGAATTCACGCACACGGTCACCCTTTCGGCCACCGGCAACCGCATTCCACACTGGTTCACCGAGGCCTGCGCGGTTTGGGAGCAGCCGGACCGCCGTAACTATGATGCGGTTAAACTGCTTGTTTCGGCCACACGATCCGGACAACTGCTGCCGGTGGAAAAAATGGACTGGTCTTTCATCCGGCCGCGGCGGCGAGGCGAGCGCTCGCTGGCCTATGCACAGGCCGAATGGATTTTCGAATACATCGTCGACAAATACGATTACGACACCATTATCAAAATGCTCGAAGGATACCGCAATGGCCTGAACCAACAGCAGGTGTTCGATACCATCCTTGAAACGGACCAGGCCGATTTCGACAAGTCTTTTGCTGCCTGGGCGAAGGAACAGGTACAGAAATGGGGCTTCAATGCCGACCCTCTGCCAAATCCGTCCCAGACCGCTAAAAACATAAAAAAAGACCCCGCTAATTCCGCGGCACACGCGGCACACGCCGTAGCACTTTATATCCGCGGAAAACGAAAAGAAGCCCGACTGGCCGCCGAGAAGGCCCTCAAACTCGACGAACAAAGTACCGATGCACTCGCTGTGATGGCCAAGGTTCTGCTTGGTGAAAAGAAATATGACGAAGCGGCCGAATACGCTCGACGGCTGAACAAACTCGACCTATCCTCCACTGCTGCTCCGCGAGTCCTGTCAAAATGCCACATGGCTGAGCGAAAATGGGCCAAAGCCATCGAGTCCCTGGAGAAACTAAAAATGCGGCGGCCGGTCGAACCTTACGCCTATGAAGAACTGGCCAAACTCTACATGCAGCTCGGCCGACCCGAGAAAGCCCTGCCGAACCTTATCGAACTGCATCGTCGTACCATGCGTGAAACCAAGTACGCTCGCCAGGTCGCCGAGGCAGCCCGGTCGGCGGGCAAATACGAACAGGCGGCCAAGTACTTCCGCGAAATCACGCATATTGACCCTTACGATGCAGGTGCATATCGGGCGATGGCTTCGCTATACGTCCAGTTGGAACGTTACGAAGAAGCGCGCCGGGCCGCCGAGAACCTGTGCCTGCTGAGCAAATCTTCTCCTACAGCACATTTCACCCTGGCTGCTGTGCTGTATCGTGCCGGCTTGCATTGGAATAAAAAAGACCTGTTGTTAAAAGCCCGCGAGGCGGCTCAAAAAGCCCTGGAACTGGCCCCCGGCGGGCGGAGTAAAATCCTTCTGGAGCAGATTAACCGGGCGATTGAAAAAATTGAACCGAGCGAAACGGAGATACCGGGATGAAAATAAGCGAATTTCAGGATTTCATACGACGCGACTATTACCATCGCGATTCGCAGCGCGGCACACCAGCAACGTTCATGTGGTTTATCGAGGAGGTGGGGGAACTTTCCACCGCGCTGGCCGGCGACGACCAGCAAAACAAAGTCGACGAATTTGCCGACGTATTCGCTTGGCTTTGCACTCTGGCGAACATCAACGACGTGGACCTTGAAAAGGCCATCGAAAAATACACCGTCCGCGGAAGAGAAGGATTTAAATGATATAAACCGCTGTTAACGTAAGCGCGGCGGCGTTTTCTTACGCCGCCGCGCTAAATAGCAGGCACGGTTTACGGAAGAGAGATGTCTTAGACCTTTTCCGGAACCGTGTATTCTTTTTTGCGGTACTCGCGTTTAATCAGCTTATTGGCTTCTTTGGCGTTTGGACCGGTGAAGCGCTGCGTTTTGTTGTCCATCTCAAGGATGGGGCTCAGCTTAATCTGCGAGGATTCAATGTCTATACCGTGTGCATCAAGCATTTCCTTCATCTCGTCCAGCAGGTCCGCCCAGGGCTTATAGCCCTTGTTTATCTCCATCGCCTCATCGCGGGAATATTCTCCGCCCAGCCGATATGCGATATTGCCCAGATTGCACCATGCCGTTGAACAGGCGCCGACCTCGACCTCACAGTTCAATATACTGCGGTCCTGCTTTCGGACCGCCTCAATAAAGTTTGCGGCGTGGCCGCCGCCGGCGTTACCGCCAAGGCCTTTGATCTTTTTGCCGTTGGTGTCGAAGGCGGCTCCGCCGCCCCGCCCGCCGGCGTACCACCCGTTCTCGCACTCTATAACGTAACCGCTGCGGGTGCCTTTATATTGCGGGGAGCGGCGCACGCCCGGCTTGACCGGTATATTGCTGAGGCCGAACACCACCGGCACGATTCTGGTGTCGTAATAGATGAAATGCACATTTGGCGTTTCGCCCGCATCTTTCCACACCACGCGTCCGCCTCCGGCAATTATTCGCTGAGGCAGTCCGCCCTTGTCCCGCAGAGCGGTGTTGCGAACATCGTCAATAATGTGCGGACCCCAGTTGCCCATCTCACCGTTGCCGGTGTTCCAGTCCCAGTGCCAATCATACTGAAGATTTTTGCGATAGACAGGTTCATCAGCGGCCGGACCGAGCCACAAGTCTTTAACGATATTTTCGGGAAAATCCATCGGTTTTTCACGCTTTCCGATAGACCCTCGCCTGCCGTAGCGATTGGCATGGACCCATTTCATTTGTCCGAGTTTGCCGGTGTCCAGAAAATCCTTTATTTTCTTCTGTAAAGGATCGGACCGCTGCTGGTTGCCGACCTGTACTATGCGGTTGTACTTGCGGGCGGCCGCGATAAGTTGTTCCTGTTCAAAGTTATTGTGCCCCAGCGGCTTCTCTACATAGACATCCTTGCCCGCCTGGCACGCCCAAATCGCCGCCAGACAATGCCAGTGGTTGCAGGTGGCGATAGCCACGGCATCTATATCTTTGTCGTCGAGCATCTCACGTACATCTGTGTAGGCCTTGGCGCCCTTGTTTTTCTTTTTTGCGCGATTCAAGCGGCTTTTATCCGGTTCTGCCAGTGCGGCAATTTGAACACCGCCAATTCTTCCGAACCACCCGCAGTGACCGCTGCCCCGGCCGCCGAGGCCTACTACACCGAGATTAATCCTATCGTTTGCTCCAAGAACGTTGCTCGTCGGCAAAACTGCAAGCGTCCCCGCCGCCAGGGAACTCTTGATAAATCCACGTCGTGTCAAATTATTCATAATCATCTCCTGTTATTTTAAATTCCAAACATTTTAACATCGGCCAAGGTGTAATGTGTCGGATTATTACATTATTATTTTCGCTCCATTCCTTCAAAGAATACCGTCAAATGTTGACTAAGCACCTCAACAAAACGATACTGGCGATATAATGGGTATATTTCTTGACATTGCGTATACATGCGGGTTGGTGGCCGCATCGCCGTTGTGGATTTATCGTATGATACGTCACGGCCGATATCGCACGGGCTGGCGTCAACGGCTCGGAGCCGTGCCGGTAAGTTACGGCCTGCAGCCGTTGATATGGATTCACGGCGTATCCGTGGGCGAAATTAACGCCGCAAAGACTCTGGTGCAGGAAATCCACCGGCAACTGCCGGATTTCCGCGTGGTGATATCCTCCACTACGGATACGGGCATGGTGGCCGCGAAGAAAAATTTCGAACCGGACCACTTAGTTTTCCACTGGCCCATGGACTTTACACTGGCGGTCAAACGAGCACTTAAACGTATGCATCCGGCTATGGTTGTGCTTATCGAAGGCGAGGCATGGCCGAATTTTCTCGCCGAGTGCAACCGGCGTAACATACCGGCGGTAATAGTCAACGGCCGCCTCAGCGCCGATAAGGGCTACAAGCGGTGGCGTATGCTCGGGTCCCTGGCGGGGCGCCTGTTCAATCGCCTGTCCGCTGTCGGCGTACAGGATGAGATTTATGCCGAACGCCTCCGCCATCTTGGCGCCAATGACGATATACTTCACGTAACCGGCATGATGAAATTTGACACTGCCGAAATAACCGACCGAATTACCGGACAGGATAAACTCGCGGCAGCAATGGGAATCGGCAAAGATGACAAATTACTCGTCGCCGGCGGTACCGGCCCGGGTGAAGAAAAAATTCTCCTCGATGTATATAAAGACCTGAAAAATAAATATACCGACCTTCGCCTGGCGATAGTGCCTCGCAAACCCGAGCGATTTGACGAGGTGGCAAAACTCATAAAGTCCACCGGCATGGAGTTTATACGCCGTTCCGAAAATCCGGACGGCAAAAAATGCCAAAGCAGCACTGATGCTGTTATACTGGGCGACACTATGGGCGAGTTGCGGAAGTTTTACTCCCTCGCGACGGTGATTTTTGTCGGCAGGTCGCTGGTACCTATGGGCGGCTCGGACATGATCGAGGCCGCCGCGCTGGGCAAGCCGGTGGCGTTCGGACCGCATACGCATAATTTCCCCCAGGCCAATACCCTGTCCACTCACGGCTGTGCCCGTGTACCCAATGCCCGAAAACTGAGAAAGCAGGTAGACTACTGGCTCAGCAATCCACAGCGGGCCAGTCAGGACTCCCAAAATGCGCGCCGATACGTCCACTCGCAGCAGGGAGCCACGCGGCGTAACGTGGAAATGATGTGTCACATTCTCGGCCGCCGCCCTCCACTTGCCAGAGGCGCTATCGCAACAGACAGGATTAACCGGGAGCAATAAAATGCCCTCCTCGCAAATACGTCAGAATGTTATCTGCGACGCCCGCCGCATAGTGGTAAAAGTAGGAACCAACGCAATATGCGACTCGGCGGGCAGGCCGGAGCGCCGTGTTATCTCCCGTCTGGCGGGGCAGATTGCAAAGCACCTCGGTCAGGGCAGGCAATTCGTGTTGGTCACCAGCGGCGCCATCGGTGCGGGCCTGGGCGAACTCGACATGCCCCGACGGCCTAAAAATCTGCCACAACTCCAGGCCTGCGCGGCCGTGGGGCAGGGGCAGTTAATGCGCATTTTCCACGATACATTCGCACGGCGCGGCGTCCGGGTAGGGCAAGTGCTCCTGAGCCGGGAGGACTTCGAGAACCGCACGCGTTACTTGAACATACGCAACACTCTGGCAGCCATGAATGACATAGGCGCCGTGCCAATCATTAACGAAAACGACGCCGTCGCGGTGGAAGAGATTCGTTACGGCGACAACGATATCATCGCCGCCCACCTGGCTAACATGATATCAGCCGAAGTTCTGGTGCTGTTGAGCAACGTGGACGGCGTCATGAGAGCCGGCGAGGTGGTCGATTTCATAGAAGAAGCCGAAAAGGCATCGCAAAAGCTCGACAGCGGCACCGGAAGCAAATTCGGCTCGGGCGGGCTGACCACAAAACTCGCCGCCGCGGGCATGGTCACCAGAGCCGGCGAGACGGTCGTTATCGCCAACGCACGCAGCCCGAACGTCCTGGATAAAATTCTGGCCGGCAAAAAAATCGGCACAGTCTTTCTGCCGGGCCAAAAACGCCTCTCCCCGCGGAGGCGATGGATAGGCCAGGCCTCACGGCCCGCCGGCAGAATATATATAGACAGCGGCGCCGCGGCCGCGCTTAGAAAGCGCGGCAAGTCGCTGCTGCCTTCGGGCATAACCGATCTTTCGGGCAACTTCGGCAAAGGCGCGACAATCACCATAGTCGACGACAAAGGAACGCAAATCGCACGCGGGCTGACTAATTATTCATCCGATGAAGTGCGAAAAATTATGGGCAAAAACACCTCACAGATAGGCAAAATACTGCACGACGCCCCCTATCAGGAAGTCATCCACCGCAATAATATGATGTTGCTGTAGCACCATCAAAACCGCGATGACGACGATTTCTGCATGAGATGCATATTTTACTGTTGACTTCGCCACGCGATATGTCATAATAACGCTCCCCCCGAACGGCATATCGTTTGCCGCGTATATAATTACCAAAAGCCGAAAGAAGATTATTATGAAAACTTACATGGCCAAAAAAGGCGAAATCGATACGAAATGGTATGTCGCTGACGTGGCGGACAAGGTACTTGGCCGAGCCGCCACAAAAATCGCCACCATACTGATGGGCAAACATCGTCCGCAGTACACGCCGCACACTGATACCGGCGATTTTGTTGTAATAATAAACGCCGAAAAGATCCGCCTCACCAGCCAGACAAAACCTTTTCAGCGGCAGTACCATAGTTACAGCGGATATCCCGACGGCCTCAAAACCACAACGATGGCCGAAATGATGCAGAAGAATCCCGAAAAGGTGGTTCGCGAAGCTGTCAGAAGAATGCTTCCCAAAACCAAACTCGGCCGGGTCATGCTCGGCAAACTCAAGGTCTATACAGGCCCCGAACATCCCCATCAGGCCCAGCAGCCAGAAAACCTCGAAATTTAACCGGTGATTAAAACTATGCCCGAAGACAAAGAAAAACAAAATAAAAGCAATGAGCAGTCGGAACAGCCCAAACAGCAGGGCGCCGTTGCAACTGCTGAGAAACCGGCGGATGCAAAAACAAAGGACACTCCCGCACCACAGGAAGCTGCCTTAACACCTCCCCCCCTGCCGGAAGGCACGCAATTTATCTGGGGGACCGGCCGGCGGAAATCCTCCGTAGCGAGGGTGCGCATTCGTCCCGGAGATGGAAACATCCAGATAAACAAAATTTATTCATTGGACGAATATTTCACCGAGGAAAAGGACCGCCAGGCGGTACTGTCACCGCTTAAAGTAGTTAACATGCTCAAATCATGGGACGTTTGGGTTAACGTTCAGGGCGGCGGATTCACCGGTCAGTCAGGTGCAATTCTGCTGGGACTGGCCAGAGCCCTGGTCCATGCCATGCCTGAGCTGGAATCAAAACTGCGAAACGCCGGACTTCTCACCAGAGACCCGAGGATGAAAGAAAGGAAGAAGTACGGCCAGCCGGGCGCGCGCAGACGCTTCCAGTACTCGAAACGTTGACAAACTGATAACCATGAGATTTTTAAGCCCCGGCAGTTGAATGTGCCGGGGCTTTTTACAACAATAATCCCAAAGGAAATTTAAATGTCCAAGAAACAGCACGATAAAATCAAAGTAGTTCTCATCGGCGGCAGCGGATATGCCGGCTTCGAAGCTATTCGCTTGCTGATTCGCCACCCTCTGGCGGAACTGGCAGGCATATTCGGCCCTGAAAGCGAACTGGGGCCAATGGATGAGTTCTTCCCCCTGCTGACCAAGCAAACGCCGCTGAAACAGGAACTCTTCGACATCGACAAAATCAAAGGCCTGAATGCCGACCTGGCCATGCTCGCTGTTCCTCACAAGGTGGCGATGACCTACGTTCCGTCGCTGCTGGAGGCGGGGCTGCGTGTTATAGACTGGTCCGCCGACTATCGATTCGACGATGCGGACATATACGAAAAATGGTACTGCCCGCATACCGACGCGTCACGTCTTGCGGAGGCGGTTTACGGCCTGCCGGAGTATTTCACAGATCAAATCGAAGACGCCAATCTTGTAGCGAATCCAGGATGCTATCCGACCAGCGCGATATTACCACTGGCGCCGATTCTGGCCGGCGGCTTCATCAAATCCGACAGCATCGTGGTCAACTCCATAAGCGGTGTCAGCGGAGCCGGGCGAAAGCCCAAATTAATGAATCATTTCCCCGAACGGAACGAGAACTTTGAGCCGTACGCCGTGGGCGCGCACCGACACATGCCGGAAATCGAGCAGACCCTGAATAAAATTACAGGAAGCAACGTGTCCGCCCTGTTTGCCCCACACCTGTGCCCCATGGACCGCGGAATTATTAGCACGATATACGCCACCCCGGCTAAAGAGACATCCACCGAGGAGCTGACCGATGCTCTCGCAAAGACCTACAAAGATGCACCTTTCGTTCGCGTGCGAACGGATATACTGCCGGCCACGAAATACGTCGCATACACCAATTTCTGCGATGTAGCAGCTCGGGCAGTCAAGGGCAGAGTTGTGCTGTTCGGTGCTCTGGACAATCTCATAAAGGGCGCCTCCGGCCAGGCCGTACAGAACATGAATATCATGTTCGGCATGGATGAAACCACGGGACTATATTGAGCGGATTAGCGAAATATAAATGGCTTCGAAAAAGAATATAAATCTACCGGCCGGCTTTCGTGCAGCAGGTGTTAAATGCGGCCTGAAGGCAAGGGGACAACGTGACCTTGCGGTCGTTGCTGCGGAAAAGGACTGTGCCGCAGCCGTGCTGACGACAAGCAACCAGGTTGTCGGTGCGCCTGTGATTCGCAGCCGGCGAATTATGCCCCGCGGCTACGGCAAGGCCCGAGCGGTAATCGTCAACGCCGGCAATGCTAATGTTTGTACCGGCAAGCGCGGCCTGCGAGACGCGGATTCGATGGCCAAACTGCTGGCCGGGCAAATCGACGCCGATGATGAGAAAGTCCTGGTCGCCTCAACGGGTATAATCGGACATTATCTGCCCATTGATAAGATACGCTCGGGCATCAAAGAAGCGAGCCGCTCACTTTCGACAAATGGTGTAAACGACGCCGCCCAGGCGATAATGACTACCGACACAAAGCCCAAGTCCGCGGCCGAGAAAATCCGCATCGCCGGAATAGATATTAATATCTATGGCATTGCCAAGGGCGCAGGGATGATAGCGCCGTCGCTGGCGACGATGATAGCCGTTATAACCACCGACGCGGCCGTTACACCCGCCGCCCTGCACAAAATGCTGGCCGCAGCGGCCGAGGTGTCGTTCAACGCTGTAACAGTGGATTCCGACACGTCCACGTCGGACATGGTGATAGCTATGGCGTCCGGGGCTGCAGGCAATCGCCGCCTGTCGGCCGGCAAGCCGGGCTACAAGAAGTTTGCGGCCGCGTTACGGCATGTTTGCACATCACTTGCGCGGCAGATAGCGGCTGATGGCGAAGGCGCAACGCGACTGGTCGAGATGACCGTAAAAGGCGCCCGAAGCGATGCCGACGCCAAGTCCGCCGCCAAGTCGGTTACAAACTCGCCGCTGGTAAAATGTGCGATACACGGCCGCGATCCTAACTGGGGACGAATCGCCGCCTCGGTGGGCAAATCCTCCGCAAAGGTAAACCCGGATAAACTCGCCATCCGCATCGGCGGGCAACTGGTCTTCTCGGCCGGTCGACCCCGAAAATTTGATGTCAAAAAGGCGAGCAAGCATCTTGCGGGCAAGGAAGTGAAAATCGTATGTGACCTGAAACTCGGCCGGGCCTCATACACCGCCCTCACCTGCGACCTCTCGGCCGAATACATCGCAATCAACGCCGAGTATCACACTTAATATTATCAATCTGATCATTGCCCCGACTAAATGGCTAACCCTTAACTATGTCTTCCGCTCAATGTCTGAAACTCGGCCGGGCCTCATACACCGCCCTCACCTGCGACCTCTCGGCCGAATACGTCGCAATCAACGCCGAGTATCACACTTAATATTATCAATCTCATCATTGCCCCGGCCAAATGGCTAACCCTTAACTATGTCTTCCGCTCAATGTCGAACTGCTTTGACCTTTTCAAGTGCGTCCTGCCTGTTTAATGCTTCGGTTGGTAAATCCGCTTCGTAACGCATCAATGCCGCATAAGGCGTTAAAAAATCAATATCTTCAAATTCTTCGGGAACGCCTGTTTCGTTATCTTCAAGCAATCCCATCAGTTCGCGAATATCGTGTGTTTTCCGATATGCGATATCTTTCTGAGAAAGTACCGCCTTGAGACACTTCTCTATTGCCTGCTGACAATGAAATCCGATTATCTCATCAGCAATATCGCTTGCCTGAAGTACTTTCTCGACAAGCTTCTGGTCTGCCATTGCCTTTCTAAGAAGAGTAGTTGCCTGCTCATGCCGCTTCATAGAGTGTTTCCCCGTGATATGCCGCCTCATACATAATATTGCCGGGAGTGTCTGACCAGTACTCGTAATGGTCTGCTGGAACGACGATAAGATCCACCGGTATCCTTAAAGGGCTCAGCAAACGACGCAAACGCACCATTTCTTTCACAACGTCCGATATCCCTTCTTCAACCACCATCAAGTCGACGTCGCTCTGTTCACCCTGCTTACCTTCCACATATGAACCGAACAATATAATCTTTTTCGGCTTTGCCGCCTCGCGCAATAACTCTACCGCGCGGCTAATTTTTTCCTGTCCAACCATGCCGGGCTTCCTCTACGTATATTTTATATCCATCTATGCGTAAGCGACAAGCGGCAAAATGACGGGTTTTCCTGCGGCCGCTTATTCCTTCAGGCCGTATTCCTTGATTTTACGGTAGAGCGTGCGTTCTCCGATGCCGAGCATTTTGGCCGCCTGCTGGCGGTTGCCATCCACCATCTGGAGCGTGTTTCTGATGAGTTCTTTCTCGGCCTGTTCGAGACTGATGCCCGCCAGTTGACCGGTCGAGCCGCCTTCTCGCCCGTCACGGCCGAGTATTTCCTCCGGAAGGTCCTCCACGGTCAGTTTCTTCCCGCCCGAAAGCACCACCATGTTCTCGATTACGTTACGCAACTGCCGCACGTTTCCGGGCCAGTCGTAAGCGGTCAGCACCCTCTGGGCATCTGGTGTGATGCCTTCGACCTCCACCCCGTGTTCCTCTGCGGCACGCCGGATGAAACTGTCGATCAACAGGGGTATATCCTGTCTTCTCTGACGCAGCGGCGGTATATTGATAGTTGCACCTTTTATCCGAAAGTAAAGATCCTCGCGGAATTTGCCTTCCTCGACACGTCTGGCAAGGTCCGAGTTGGTGGCGCTTATTATGCGGACGTCAACCTGCTTGGACTCGTTGGAACCTACGCGGACGACTTCGCCGTTTTCCAGCACCCGCAGAAGTTTCGCCTGCATAGCCGATGACATGTCTCCTATTTCGTCAAGGAACATAGTTCCGCCGTCGGCATGCTCGAAGCGTCCCGGCCGATCCGAACCGGCGCCCGTATAGGCCCCCTTGACGTGTCCGAAAAGTTCGTCCTCCAGCAGGGTTTCGCTCAGGCCGGCGCAGTTTATTGTGACGAACCGCTCACCGGCCCGCCGTGAATTCTGGTGGATCGCCCCGGCCAGCAGCTCCTTGCCCGTGCCCGACTCGCCGAGGATAAGCACGGGCAAATCCGACGGCGCAACCCGCTGTACCGTCTCGAGAATTTCCAGCATTGCCGGCGAGTGTGCGACTATATTCTCAAACCCGTATTTCTCGTCCAGCCGCTGACGCAGTTCCTTAATCACCCGCTGCTGCGCAGTGTCCCGCGCGGCCCGGGCCACAACGGTACGAAGCTCATCCACGTCGAGCGGCTTTTCGATATAATCGAAGGCGCCCTCCTGCAACGCGGTTCTGCACGTCTGGACCGATGAATGGGCCGTTATAAGAATAACCTTGGTGCCCGGAGAGTGTTCCATGGCCGCGTTCAAAACGGCCAGCCCGTCCTCTTCGCCGCCGAGAACAAGGTCCGTCACTATAATATCGAAATGCCTGCTCTTGAGCCGCGCAATACCCTCCGCCCCGTCGTTGGCGACATCGCAACTGTGCCCCATGCGCGACAGACCTTCTTCTATCGCCTCGGCATGGGCGGGTTCATCCTCGACTATAAGTATTTCAGCGACTGCTTTGGGGTTCGATTCCATGGGCTATAAAACTATCTTATCGCACAAATGGTGTCAAACCCGCCTCGCGCAGATAAGAACCAAAAAGCGCACAGCACAATTTCTCAAAGATACAGAAATACCGCCATCCCCACTAATACCGGCTGCGACGCACCCGCCGCTACTACGGAATCGAATTATTTTTACTCGATTTCAACCAGCCGAATGTCGAAAGACAAATCTTCTCCGGCCAGAGGATGATTGGCATCGAGAGTAACGCTGCTGTCTTTTACACCTGTGACAAGAAGGTTAATCTTCTGGCCGTCCTGCGGGCGTGTGGCCTGTAGATACTGACCTTCCTGCGGCTCCAGGTCGTCGGGCAACTGATTGCGCTCGACTTCCTGCACGAGTTCCTCGCGGTGCTGTCCGTAGGCCTCGTCGGCCGATACTTCGGTGTTCTTGCTCTCGCCGGGGCTCATGCCGACAACCGCCTGCTCGAAGCCGGGTATTACCTGGCCCTCGCCAATCTTGAACTCCAGCGGTTCGCGCTGTTCGGAAGTGTCGAAGACTGTGCCGTCTTTGAGTTTTCCGGTGTAATGAACTTTTACCGTATCTCCTTGTTTCGCGTCAGGCATTTAGTTCCTTTCGATAGAGGTTTCAAAATAACTCTTATCCACTGTGCATGTTCATCAGTGAATCAACATTGATAAGTTAAAATCTCCATGCGCAATGCGCACATGACGATATCGACGATATATCATCGTTAAACACCCCCTATTCAATTATATCATCACCCCCTATGAAACAGGGTAAATGATTTACTCGACGGATACGTTGACCGCCCTTGGGCCTTTTTCCGCCTGGACTAACTCGAAGGTAACGTTAGCGCCTTCTTCGAGAGTCTTGTAGCCCTCGCCGTTAATATCGCTATGATGCACGAAAGCATCCGTTCCATCCTCGGCGGCTATGAATCCAAAGCCCTTCGAATCGTTGAACCATTTTACTGTACCGTTGGCCATTGCTTTTCCTTCCTCTTGGCACCCGCTCTAATGCGGGCATTTATTCTCTCGTGGATTTGCATAACCTGCCCTGCATAGGCAGATAGTGATGTACGCCCGATCGAAGTGCGGCTGGTGACCCTTCCTTATTGAATGTGGTCAGTTTTTCCCATTAATTACGCACCGTCTTCTGCATACACTGCAAACTCGTCCCTTTTCCATACGGGACCGATCCGCGGCGCGGCTTTCCATCAGCCGCCTACAATCCGCGGCCACGCTTTTCAAATATTATATTGATATTATATCTCATCCGCATTCAGGTCAAGGATTAAAGGAAACATTAACGCAACATTAACTCCCCCATAATTTTACGATTCTGTATGTAAAGCGTCCTGAGATTTTATTTTTCGTTATGGTTCATATTGAATCGGCGTATCATTCGCTTTCGGCCTTTTGTACCGCCAGCGGCAGTTCAACCACAAATCGCGTGCCCCTGCCCTCTTCGGATTCGGCATGAATGCTCCCGCCGTGCTCGTTGATTATTCTTCGGGTTGTCGGCAGGCCAAGCCCGCTTCCGCCGGACTTGGTCGAGTAATAGGCCTGGAACAGTTTGTCAAGTTGCTCCGCGTTCATGCCGCATCCGGTGTCGATTACCTCGACTATTGCCGACTGATCTTGTTTATCGAGCTTAACCAACAATTCCCCGCCGTCGGACATGGCCTCCACGGCGTTTATCATAAGATTAAACAAGGCCTGCTTGAAAAGCCCCACATCCACCATAACCTCAACCGGGTAATCCGGAAGCATAGGCCGCATGGTGACGCCGGCCGCATCCGTCTGCGGCGCGAAAAAATCTATTATTTGCGAGATGGCCTCCCGAAGGTCCACCTTGGCGACGTCCAGTTCGTGCTTGCCCGTATAACGGAGGAAATCATTCAGAATGTTTTTCAGCCGGTCGGATTCTGTCTGTACATTTTTAAGCCGTCTTAGTAATCGCCTGCTCTCAGGATCGTCCTGTTTTTGCAGGTCCTCTATAAGGAGCTTTATATTAACGTTTATGGTGGAAAGCGGATTTTTAATCTCGTGGGCGAGACCCCCTGCCAACTGCCCCAACTCTATCAGCTGAGAATTTTCCCCGGAAGTATTCCGTTGTTCGCTGTTTTGCTTTCGGCCGCGCAGAATGAGCCATCCCACTAAAATCAGCCCTGTCAGAATACCCGCACAGCCGCCGACTGCAAACCACAATAACGAACCCATTAATTACCCTTCTTCATCAACCGCTATGCACCCTGTCCATCAAGCATGTAATTAAACAATATCCGCCCACGACTTACGTCGGGTTATGCCGTAATCATCACCGGTTGACAAAATCATGCCTCCGGTGCATTTAATTGTGCCTTAGGCGCCTTGTCCGCCTTCCATGGCCTGGTTTTGGGAAACATTCTTGGCTTGCAGGCCTTTATCACCTTGGACTACTTCATAGTCCACCTGCTCGCCGTCTTTGAGGGTGCGAAAGCCGTCGCCCATAATCGCCGTGTAATGCACGAAGACGTCCTGACCCTCATCGCCTACAATGAACCCATAACCTTTCTTTGGGTCGAACCACTTTACCGTACCTGTAGCCATTTACCCACCTCCCGAAAAATGAAAACTGCGACGGGCGTAATATATGGTATGGCCTGTCCGGTTCCAACATGCCAAACCTCAAACGTGAAAGGTCCATAAATTATATATAAACTATAACTTAGATATCGCCAAAAGAAAGAATTTTCCTATTTTTCATTTCTAACCGCGAAAAATTTCGCGACATTTACCAAGGCATATATCGGACAACGCGGGCTTATTTCTTGTCGCTTTCCTTTTCCTTTAAGGCCGCTTTTCTGGACAGTTTGACCCGACCCTGATCGTCTATAGCGATAACCTTGGCCGACACTATGTCACCTACGTTGACAACGTCTGTGACGTTCTTGACGTACCTGTCCTCGAGTTCGCTGACGTGGCACAGGCCGTCCTGGCCGGGCAGAATTTCTATAAACGCTCCGAAGTCTCGAATGGAAACAACTTTACCTTCGTAAATCTTGCCCATCTCGACTTCTTCGGTCAGGTCCTCGACCGCTTTCTTGGCCTTCTCTGCGCCTTCGGAATTTATGCACGCAATGAACACGGTGCCGTCATCTTCGATATCGATGGTTGCGCCGGTCTCGTCCTGTATGCGGTTAATGGTCTTGCCGCCCGGTCCTATAACCTTGCCGATTTTCTCAGGATTAATGCTCACCGTAAGCATTCTGGGAGCGTATGTGCTGAGTTCTTCGCGCGGACCGGATATGACCTTGTTCATCTGGGTCAGGATAAAGGAGCGGGCCTTCTTGGCCTGCTCGAGGGCCTCCACCACGTGCTGCTGGGTAATGAAGCGTCGCTTCATGTCCAGCTGAATCCCGGTTATACCGGTTTCAGTGCCGGCCACCTTGAAATCCATATCGCCGTGGAAGTCCTCTTCGCCCATTATGTCGGTCAAAAGGACATACCTGTCTTCGTCGGAAACCATTCCGATGCTGATGCCGGCCACAGGCGACTTTACAGGCACGCCTGCGTCCATCAGAGACAATGATGCGCCACATACCGTGGCCATCGAGGTTGAACCGTTCGATCCGAGCATATCGCTGACCACGCGAATGGTATAGGGGAACGAATCCTTCAGCGGCAGAACGGCCTCGACGGCTTTTTCCGCCAGTGCGCCGTGGCCGATTTCGCGTCGGCCCGGGCCGCGGACGGGGCGTATCTCGCCCACGCTGAACGGAGGGAAATTATAATGCAGAAGGAACTTTTTGGAGTATTCCTCCAACAAACCATCCACAACCTGCTCATCCCGCATGGTGCCAAGCGTCGTAGTGGACAGCGCCTGCGTTTCGCCGCGGCTGAACAGTGCCGAGCCATGCGTGCGGGGCAGCACACCCACTTCGATTTCAAGCGGCCGCACCTCGTCCATGGCTCTGCCATCCGGACGCGTGCCGGATAATATCATCTCACGCTGGAGGCTTCCTTCCAGTTTGTAAACGGCCTTCTTGACCTGGTCGGGGTCGTATTTTGGCTCTTCCTCGCCTTCGGGGCACAGTTCGGCCAGAATTTCCTCGGCAATTTTGTCAATCTCTGCCATTCGCTCCGCCTTGGTGGGCAGTTTCTTGGCCTGGCGGATGCGGTCGGCACACTTGTCCGAGACGATCTGCTTTACTTCTTCGGGTATGGGGTTCGGCGTGTAATTCTTCTCTATCTGATAATGTCCGACCAATTCATTTATCATGTCTATGACATTTTTACAGACCTCAAAGCCCTTTTCGACTCCTTCGGCCACGATGTCTTCGGAGACCTCTTTACCGCCGAGTTCGATCATGTTCACGCCGTCGCTGTTGCCGACAACCATGAGATCCATATCGCTGAGATTCAGTTCCGCGTGTGTGGGATTGATAACATATTGTCCCTCCACGTAGCCCATTCTAACAGCGCCTATGGGTCCCTGGAACGGGGCCGGGCTCAGCGAAAGCGCGGCCGAGGCCCCTATCATAGCCACCAGGTCCGGGTCATTCTCCTGGTCGCTGCTTAAAACGATGCAGTGAACCTGGACCTCGTCGCGGAAATCATCCGGGAACAGAGGCCTTACCGGCCTGTCTATCTTACGGCAGGTCAAAACCTCCTTGGAGGAGGGTCTGCCTTCGCGCTTAAAAAAGCCACCGGGGACCTTTCCGGCCGCATACTGCATCTCGCGGTATTCCACGAAAAGCGGGAAATAATCTATATCCCTTGTGCATGGGGCGGTTAGCGCCGTGGCCAGAACAACGGTATCCCCGTAGCGGGCCGTGACCGACCCGTGGGCCTGTTTTGCCAATTTACCTGTTTCCAAACTAAGTGTTCGTCCTGCAATTTCTCTTTCTACTTTCATAACTGACATCTTACTTTCTTCCTTTCTTCGCATTCACAATGCAATTAAACAACTATCGAGTTAATGTACTGAATATATACCGGGACAGTTTTGATACAACCCGTAAAAAAGATCTATCTTTACAGAGATGGCTCAATCCACTGCCCCTTTTCCTGGCCGGGGCGGGCCGAGAGAACAGGCCAAAGGTTACTTGCGCAGCCCGAGTTTGCCTATTACCTGCCTGTAGCGGTCCGCGTCGATTCCGGCCAAATATTTCAACAGACTGCTTCTCTTGCCTACCATCTTCAACAATCCGCGACGCGAGGTGTGATCCTTCTTGTGGGTCCTGAGGTGTTCGGTTAGGTCATTAATCCGTGCTGTAAGCAACGCGATCTGCACCTCTGGCGAACCCGTGTCACCGTCGTGCCGCCGATGTTCCGCAACTATCTTTTGTTTTTCTTCTACTGCAATCATTATCCTACGCCTGTCTGCTGCCTCTTTTCCGCAGTAATTCTCCTGTTTTCCATAAAAACTCTATCTATAGACTAATCGTCCATTCCTTCTTTTCATCTTTTGTCGAAATCATAATATACCATTACAAGCCAAAATCAACAAGTTTTTTTATATGCCGCCTCGGCGGATACTAAAATTCGGCCGAACCGGGCGTCCGCGGGAAGGGAATTACATCGCGGATATTCGCCATGCCGGTGATGAACTGAACGGTCCTTTCCAGCCCGAGGCCGAAGCCGGCGTGCGGGACGCTTCCGTATATACGGAGATCCAGGTACCACCAGTAATCATCGGGGTTTATGCCGCTTTGCTTCATCCTGCCGACCAGCACATCCAGGCGATCTTCACGCTGTGAGCCGCCGATAATTTCGCCGATTTTCGGCACAAGCACATCCATGGCAGCGACGGTCTTGCCGTCGTCGCTCACACGCATGTAAAACGGTTTTATCTCGGCGGGGTAATCCGTGACGATCACCGGACTTTTAAATTTTTCCTCGGTAATATACCTCTCGTGCTCGGTCTGTAAATCGTTGCCCCACCGTGGCGGATACTGCCACTTGCGGCCGGCGGCCTGGAGTATTTCCACCGCCTCGGTGTATGTTATGCGCTCAAATGGCGTTTCCGCTACGTGCCGGAGACGTTCCGTGGCCGTTTCATCTATACGTTTGGCGAAAAATGCCATCTCGTCGGGGCAATCGTTCAACACTGCGGTCAATATTTCTTTGACGAATTCCTCGGCCAGGTCCGCATCGCCGGCCAGGTCGCAAAACGCCATCTCCGGCTCGACCATCCAAAACTCGGCCAGGTGCCGCGGCGTATTCGAATTCTCCGCACGGAACGTCGGCCCGAACGTATAAACCCTGCCCAGCGCACATGCGTACGCCTCCGCCTCCAACTGACCCGAAACCGTCAGATACGTCGGGCGGGAGAAAAAATCTTCGCTATCCTGCCCGCCTTCTGCCGATTCGCCCTGCCCGACCGTAGTGACGCGGAATAATTCGCCCGCGCCTTCGCAGTCGCTGGGCGTGATAATCGGAGTATGCAGGTAAATAAATCCGCGGGCGCGGAAAAATTCGTGGATGGCCGCCGAAAGTGCGCTTCTTACGCGCATAACCGCGCCGAAAGTGTTCGTCCTCGCCCGCATGTGCGCCTGGCTGCGCAGAAATTCGAACGTGTGCTTCTTCGGCTGAATCGGATATTTCTCAGCGTCAGCCCAGCCGATAACCTGCACTTTGGATGCGTGCACTTCGACCTTCTGACCCTTTGCCGGACTTTCGACCAGTTCGCCCTCTACACGCACGGAGCAACCGGCCGTGAGATGCTTAATTTCGGATTCGTAGTTGGGGAGCTTTTCATCGGCCACGACCTGTATGCCCGCCTGCGACGAGCCGTCGTTGAGGACGATAAAACTGAAGCCCCCCTTGGATACGCGCACTGTCCGCACCCATCCGCAAATAATCAGCTTCGCGCCCGCAGACAAATCCGTCAGCGCATCTTTGATTAGTAT
>CAYYMD010000025.1:0-39609 GCA_964472875.1 uncultured Planctomycetaceae bacterium | reverse complement strand
TCGGACCGACGGCCCCTCCGGGCCCAAAGGTCCCGTCGGGATTTCGGAATATGAATAAAAAAATACGAAATTCTAATATCGAAATACGAAACAAATACGAAACACGAAGCACGAAATGCGAAACAAGCACGAAATCTCAAATGCCCAAAACGCCGCCACGGCAAGCCCCGCATGTGAATGCGGGGATAATAACGCCGCTTATCGGAATAATATCCCCCGCTTGACAGCGGGGGCTTACAAACGCAGGCGAACGGACGGCCGGCCGAAGGGCGGAATCCGAAATCCGCAATCCGAATTCCTAAATCCGCAATCCGCAATCCGAATTCCGAAATATCTTTTCCCCTTTCACCTTACACCTCAAAAAAAGGTCGCTTCCGGGCGGACGGCGGGGCAAAATGATGCTTAACCACTGCAATACATACACTTATGAATTCCTGTCAAGGGTAAAAAACGCGCAATATCGCGCAAAAAGGGCTAAAAACCTGCAACAGCCCGGCACAACGCGGAAAAAACCGGCAATTTCTGAAATAACGTGGAACGGCTGTGCACAAAATGAGCCGCCGGCCGGCAGGATTGGCGGCTCCGCGGCCGATGGGTGTGTGAAACTGCTGCATCCATACTGCATTCCGTTCGAACACTTGGCGCGGGAGGCCACAAGTATTAGATTAAACCCGCAGCGGCCGGTGTGCGGGGGCCGGCCGGACACTCGGCGGTATAATTTCACAGACCGTTCGGTATGGCGCCGGGCGGCGGTAAAGAGGAATTTCTTCGAACATCATGTACATGAATGTCAGGAGCAAGCAATGACAAAAAACGCATCAGTCAGCGAACAGGTGAAAATTGACACGAGCATCGAAGGCATCGATCCGGCCGCAGTGGGCAAGATTGAACTGCCCGGCGGCGTGATGATGCCCGCGGCGGCGTTCGGCACGTTCCATTCCGACTGGGCACAGGACTACATACTGGACGCCACGGCCGAGGCCATCCGCCTGGGCTGGCGGCACATAGACACCGCCCGCGCCTACGAGAACGAGGATGTTGTCGGCGAGGCCATCGGCAAGGCCATCCGCGAAGGGTACATCGACTCGGCCGACGAACTGTTCATCACGGGCAAGTTGTGGAACGGGCACATGGACCCCAGGGACGTCGCCCCGGCGCTTGACGGCACACTCAAGGCCCTTGGCGTGGACAAGATCGACATGTACCTGAACCACTGGCCCGTGCCCAATGTGCACGAGCCCGGCTGCGGCGGCGAGCACCGCAATCCCAACGCCGTGCCCTACATACACGAGGATTTCATGAAAACCTGGGGAGAGATAGTCAAACTCAAAAAGGCCGGCAAGGTCGTCAACATCGGCACTTCCAACCACACCCGCGCCCAGATGGAACTGCTGATGCGCGACGTCGGCGCCGACGAGCGGCCGGTGGTCAACCAGATGGAGATGCACCCGCTGTTCCAGCAGACCGAGTTGCGCCGCTTCTTCGAGTCGCAGGGCGTTGTGTGCACCGGATACATGTCGCTTGGCTCGCCGAACCGCCCCGCCCGCGACACGTTCAAGGAGCACCGCGCCGACATGGAAGACCCTGTCATACAGGACATCGCGCGGGAACTGGGCGTTTCGCCGGCGCGTGTGTGCCTGAACTGGGCCTACCAGCGAATGAACAAGAGCGGCGGCTACGTGGCCATGGCGACCCGCTCGGACTGGATTCGCGACAATCTCGCCGCGGCCACAGAGGACCTGCTCTCGGATGAGCAGATGCTGCGCATCTCCGGCGACGGCACGGAGGAACAGCCGGGCATAGACGCCAACAACCGGCTGATATGGGGGCAGGTGTTCCTGTGGCCCGAGGCCGACGGCGACTGGCGCATCCTTTGGAACGACAGCCAGATATTCGAGACGCGCGCCGATTACCAGCGGTTTAAAAAATCGTGGCAGGCGCACCACAAGGTGTGGATGGAAACCACCTACAGGAGCGGGTCATGAAAGAAGTGGGAATGATTAACGGCCGGATAGACTCCGCCCTGAACCGCCAGGGACACATGGACGAGATGATGGTCGTCGATGCGGGGTTCCCGTGTCCGGACCACGTGGAGCTGATAGACATCGCACTGGCCGAGGACAAGCCATCGGTGCTGGAGGTGCTGGCGGAAATCGCCAAGTATCACTCCGTGGAAAAAATCGTCATGGCCCGGGATACGCAGCAGCACAATCCGACGCACTTTGCTCGGGTGCCCGAGGCGTTCGGCGAAAACGTGGAGGTCGAAACCATAGACCACGCGGAACTGAAGCAGCGCAGCGGCGGCGTAAAAACGATTATCCGCACCGGCGATTTCACGGCCTGGGGCAACGTCCTGCTTGTCTCCGGCGCCGGCGACCGCTGGCGGATGGAGAAATAGCCGCCGCCCCGCCGGTGGGCTTCGGGAATTTTACCCCCGGCGGGGTCAGTCCGCCGGCCAGATTTCCAGCAGTTCCGGCGGAAGCTGCTTTTTGATTTTCTCCAGTTCGCCGGGCGTGATGCGGCTGCATCGACCATGTCGGCGGGCGGGTGTGAAACCAGCGGGGGGATGTCTACAATTCGGCAGAAAGGAAAAATCATGGCTGAATGGAAAGCCAAAACAAAAGAGGCCGAGGTGGTGCGGAACTACATCCGCAAAGACTTCACCCCCCACTACGGACAGTTGCAGGATGCCTTCTGCTGGGAGCCGAAGTGGCGGCGGATGAACGAGGTGGGCAGCGAACTGTGGCTGGACACCGGCGACCCGGAGGAAATCAGAGATTTGTGGACGCGCGAGTTCACCGCCCTTACGACCAACAACACGCTGCTGAACAGGCAGGTGCAGAAGGGAATCTACGACGAACTTATCCCCGAGGCGGCCCGGATGCTGAATGACCTGGGCGAATTGACTCCACAGCAGCGGCGGCTGGAGCTGGCTTTCATACTCAACGCCTACCACGCACTGCGGCTGGTGGAGAAGTTCGACGCCTACGTATCCGTCGAGGAGCACACCGACTTGGCCAACGACACGGATGCGGCCGTGGAATACGCCCGGCGGTATTATGACATCTGCCCCGAGCGGTTCTTCGTGAAACTGCCGCTCAGTCCGGCCGGGGTTCTGGCCACGCGGAAACTGGCCGCCGAAGGCGTTCCGGTCAATCATACGCTGGGTTTCTCGGCCCGGCAGAATTACCTTATCACCCGAATAGCCCGCCCGAAATTCGTGAACGTGTTCCTTGGCCGGCTTAACAGTTTCGTGGCCGATAACGACCTCGGTGACGGCGCGTACGTGGGCGAACGGGCGACGCTGGCCTCGCAGAAAATCGTGCGGCAGCTGCAAGGAGAACAGGGGGGCCAAACCCGCCAGATAGCCGCCAGTCTCCGCAACGGCCGGCAGGTCCGCGACCTTGCCGGCGTGGAGGTGATGACCATGCCCGCAAAGGCGGCCGAACCCTTCAGGGACATGGATATCTCGCCGGAGGAAATCGTCGACTGCACGGGGAGGGATTATCGGCCGCCGCTGGCCGAGGGCGTGAACCCCGAGGCCGTGCGGCTGGATACGCTGTGGGATGTGCCGGATGAATTCATCCGCGCCGTAGAAGACCTGGCCGGCGAAAATCTCGATGAATTCTCGCCGGATGACCTTGCCGATTTCATGGCCGCACGCGGCTTTGGCGACCTGTTCCCGCGGTGGACCAAGCAGCAGCACGAAACCAGCGCCGAAAAAGGCAAGATTCCCAGTCTGGAAAACTGGCGGGATGTGCTGGCAAGCGGCCAAGCCGGCCTCGATGCACTTATGAACCTGGCCGCGATACACAGTTTCGCCACAGACCAGAAGGCGATGGACGAGCGAGTGGCAAATCTGCTGGTCGGAAACTTTAAGTCAAAATAAGAATATGACCATACGAGGACATAGCATGCATACATTAAGAAAGAAATGTAAATACGCATCTTGCAAAGCGATATTTGCAGTAATAGTGGCCTGTCAATTCGAGCTATAATATATGTAGGAACTTAACAGGTGCTGTACGGCGAATCGAGTTTGGTCGGGGAGTGAGGAAATTATCATGGAAGATTCTCAAAACGACCAGCAGTATGAAAGTGATCTCAGAGACGCCCTCAGGTTTTCCATCAGCGACGACGGCAACGGCCCCTACTTCGAATGGCTCTATGTCAACGGCCATCCCGACGGGGATAAGGTAAACGAAGTGCTGGGCGATTATTTTTCCGGCCGGTACGTCAGCGACGTGGATTTCGATGATTTGACGAATCTCCTGCGCAAGGGAGGCCCGGCCGGCAAAAAACTGGCCAGGATAGTAAACGAATATTGCCGGTACCTGTCCTGACGTCAGCGTGGGATTGGTAAATACTGAATTTCCGCCTGCGTGCCGTTCGGCCGAATCCACGGCCGAAACCGGAATAAAATTAATTCTAAATTCATTTAATCCCCGCATGATCGGCTGTTGGAAAATAGAATAATGATAACCACATCTAATGCCGTTAGAATCCTGGGCAGTATTGATTGGCCGGCGGGTTCGTATAAAACATGATTCGCAAACAACTTCCCATACTGTGCGTATGCGGCCGCAAGAGCAGCGGAAAGACCACGCTCATCGAGCGCGCGATTATACGGCTGCGCGAGGCGGGGCTGGACGTAGCGGCCGTCAAGCACGCCGGCGAAATCCATCTCGACACCGCCGGCACGGACAGCGACCGCTTCTTCCGCGCCGGCGCGGAGGTGCTGCTGGAGGGGCCTGCCGAGAGTGTTTTCCGCAGCCACGACGAAAAAGCGCACGAGTCGCCGGAGGCGCTTGCCTGTCGTTGCGATATCGTTCTCGTCGAGGGGCACAAATCGTCGCCATATTCCAAGGTCTGGCTGGAAGGCAAAGAACCGCCCCTGCCGGGGCTGGAAAATGTAATCGCAATGCTGCCTCCGGGCGAAGGCAGGGATGAAGCGTTCGCGTCAATTGTCGAAAAATTCCTCGACGAGCGACTGGCCGCCGCGCCCGTTTACGGCTGCGTACTCATCGGCGGGGCCAGCCGACGGATGGGCGAGCCGAAGCATCTCATCAAAATCGGCGGCGTAACACTGCTGGAGCGCACCTGCCGCGTCTTGGAAAATTCATGTCAAAAAATCGTCATCGCCGGAAGCGGCCAGATTCCGAACTCGCTCGACGTTTATGCGCAACTGCCCGACGCCCCTGAGGCCGAAGGCCCGCTGGCGGGGCTGCTGTCGGCCATGCGGTGGGCGCCGCTGGCGTCGTGGCTTGTGGCCGCGTGCGACATGCCGGATATCTCGCCGGAGGCGCTGCAATGGCTGCTTGGCCGACGTGCACCGGGCAGATGGGCGATTATGGGCAAACCGCCCGGCGGCGGCCGGGTCGAACCTTTGTGCGCATATTACGACTTCCGCCTGCGGGGCCATCTGGAGCGCCACGCGCGGATTGGCGAGTTCAAACTTTCAGCCCTGGCCGCTCATCCAAAAACACACACGGCCGAGATACCCTCTCACCTTGCCCCCGCGTGGCGTAACGTCAACACGCCCAATCAACTCAATCGTTAACTCTCTTGTCGCGCCGGTTCGATGCGGACGGCGCAGACCTTAAACTCGGGAATCTTTGCGATGGGGTCCAGCGCGGCGATGGTCAGACGGTTGGCGGGCGCTTCGCGATAGTGGAACGCCAGGAACACCGACCCCTCCGCCACGCGTGGCGTGATGCGAACGGGAATTTCTATCTGTCCCCGCCGCGATGTGACCTGTGCCGGCGCGCCGTCGGTCAGGCCCAGCCGCTCGGCATCGGCGGGGTTGACCTCGATAGCCCCGACGGAAACGAGCCGGTCGAGCACCTCGGCCCGTCGGCTCATCGTGCCGGTATGAAAGTGCTGAAGGATTCTGCCTGTGCTAAGCAGCAGCGGGTACGCCCGGTCCGGCAGTTCCCTGGCGGCCACGAATTCCACGGCGTGGAACTTGCCCAGCCCGCGTGTGAACTTGCCGCCGTGTAAAAACGGCGTGCCGGGATGCTCGGCATCCGTACACGGCCACTGAAGCGAGCCGGCCTTGAGCCGGTCGTAGGTTATCCCGCCGTAGATGGGCGTCAGGGAGGCGATTTCATCCTGTATGGCGGCGGCATCGGGATAGGACATATCGCAGCCCATGCGCCGGGCCAGTTCGCAGGTAATTCGCCAGTCCAGGCGGGCTTCGCCCGGGGCATCCAGCGCCTTTCTCAGCCGCTGCACCCGCCGCTCGGTGTTGGTGAAAGTGCCGTCCTTCTCGGCGAACGACGCGGCCGGGAGAACGACGTCGGCCAGTTGCGCCGTTTCGCTGAGGAAAATGTCCTGCACGACGAGGAAGTCGAGGTTCTTAAGCGCCTCCTCTACGTGATTGACGTCCGGGTCGGATATCATCGGATTCTCGCCCATAACGTAGATGGCCTTTAAGTCGCCGGCGGCCGCGGCGTTG
Organism: uncultured Planctomycetaceae bacterium; assembly: GCA_964472875.1. Lineage (GTDB taxonomy): Bacteria > Planctomycetota > Phycisphaerae > SM23-33 > SM23-33 > CAYYMD01. The sequence continues at coordinate 33,152 of CAYYMD010000025.1, read as the reverse complement.
ATAATCTCCACCACGGTCAGGCCCGGTTTGTCGGACAAATCCGCTTCCCAGGCATCCTGGAATTTCGCGCGGAGGTCCGGGTCATCCACTTTCTGATACCCGGGGTAGACGTTCGGCAGAGCGCCTAAGTCGCAGGCGCCCTGGACGTTGTTCTGCCCGCGCAGCGGATTGACGCCGGCGCCCGCCTTTCCGACGTTGCCGGTCAGCATCGCCAGGTTGGCAAGCGACAGGACGTTGTCCGTGCCGGTGGTGTGCTGTGTGATGCCCATGGAATAAACAATTGAGGCGGCCCCGGCCGAGGCGTACATCCGCGCGGCGCGGGCGATCAATTCGGCGGGAACGCCGGTTATCTTCTCGGCCATCTCGGGCGTATAGGGCTCGACCGCACCTTTCAAATCCTCGAAGCCCTCGGTACGGTCGGCGATGAACCGCTCGTCGTGAAGGCCTTCGGCGATAATCACGTGCATCATCGCGTTTATAAGCGCCACATCCGTGCCGCCCCTTTGCTGCATGTGAATTTCGGCGAACTCGGTCAGTTCGATCGCCCGCGGGTCGGCCACGATAAGCGGCATGCCCCGCCGGACGACCGACCGCTTGATGGCAGAGCCGATAATCGGGTGGCACTCGGTGGTGTTCGAGCCGATGACGAATACGCAGTCCGCCACATCGAAGTCCCTTATGGAGTTGGTCATAGCCCCGCTGCCGAAGGCCCTGGCCAGTCCCGCCACCGTGGAGGCATGGCACAGGCGGGCGCAGTGGTCCACGTTGTTGGAGCCGACGGCCGCACGCTGGAACTTCTGGATAATGTAGTTTTCCTCGTTGGTGCACTTGGCCGAAGAAAGCGACGCGACGGCCTCCGGGCCGTGGGCTTCCTTTATTTCACCCAGCCGCCGGGCGACCAAATCCAGCGCCTCGTCCCAACCGGCCGGTTTCAGTTCGCCGTCTCGACGGATGAGCGGCGTCTTAAGCCGGGCCGGGTCCGAGACGAAATCGAAGCCGAACTTGCCCTTCACGCACAGCATACCGTCGCTGACGCCGGTGTTCGGCTCGCCGCTGACGCTGACGATGCGGTTGTCGCGGACGTTAAGCGTGATGGTGCAGCCGCAGCCGCAGTAAGGGCAGATGGTGGAGGTGCGGCTCATTTCCCACTGGCGCCCGGCGCCTATAGCCCCGGCGTAGGCCATCGCGCCGGTGGGGCATACGTCCACGCACGCACCGCACTCTGCGCAGACGGATTCATCCCGGCTGCGGTCGGGCGGCAGGCCTATGGTCGTGTCGTATCCCCGCCCCTGGAAATCAATCGCGCGGTGGACCTGCACGTCGTGGCAGACCTGCACGCACCGCCCGCACAGGATACATTTGCTGCGGTCGTACACGATGGCCGGGCCGTCCCGGACGGGATTGGGCTCCACGCCGGATTCAAATCTGGAATCCTTTACGCCCAGTTCGTAGGCATATTTTTCCAGCCGGCACGCGCCGGACTTATCGCATGTGAGGCAGTCGTGCGGATGATCCGAAAGGATGAGTTCGACAATCATCCGGCGCATGTGGCGAAGTTTCTCGGTGTCGCTGCGGACGACCATGCCCTCCCGCGCCCGCTGGGAGCACGAAGGCACGGGCGCCTTTGCGCCCTCGATCTCCACCAGGCACAGTCGGCAGGAACTGGTCGGGGCCAGTTCCCACGACGGGTCGTAACACAGATGCGGAATCTCTATGCCCGCGGCGAGGGCGGCCTCGAGTATCGTCGCGCCTTCGCCGCAGGTTACCTGCCGCCCGTCGATCGTCAGTTTCAGTTCCTCAGCCATGTTTCAATTTTTTATTCCAGGTCGCACCTCAGGCAGCGGCGGGCCTCGTTGACGGCCGCCTGCCGCGTGTAGCCCTGCAAAACTTCATCGAAGTTACCTTCACCTGGCTCCTTAACGGCCCGGGGCACCGACTGGTGCGGCACGGCGGCTTCTTCGTCGGTGGGTTTGCACGGCGGCGCCCAGCCGTGGTCGGGCGGCAGTTCGCCCCGACCGCCCAGATAACGATCGATGGCCATCGCCGCCCGCTGGCCCGCGCCGACGGCCTCGACGATGGTCGATGGTCCCGTCACCACGTCGCCGCCGGCGAACACGTCGCCTGCGCCGCTGCGGTGAGTGACGGGGTCAACCTCAACCCAGCCGCGGCGGATTATCAGTTTGTCGTCCACTTCCGCCAGCTCCAGGTCCGCGCTCTGGCCGATGGCAACCAGCACGTGTGCGGCCTCGTAACGAACCTCGCTACCTTCGATGGGCTCGGGGCGACGTCTGCCGTCTTCGCCGGCGGCGCCCAGTCTCATTTTCGCGCAGACAACGCCGCCGACCCGCCGGTCGCCCTCGATTGCGATGGGCGACAACAGAAAATGCATCTGCACGCCCTCCATCTCGGCCATTTCGATTTCCTCGCGAATCGCGGGCATTTCCTCGCGGCCGCGGCGGTAAAGCAGCGTGACCGGCTCTGCGCCCAGGCGAAGCGCCGTGCGCGCGGCGTCTATGGCGGCGTTGCCCCCGCCGATGACCACGGCCGGGCCGGACAACCGCTGCAACCGGCCGGTCTTTACTTCCCGCAGAAACGCAAGAGCATCCACCACGCCTTCCTTGTCGCCGCCGGGCACGTCGAGTTTGCGACCCTTGTGCGCGCCGACGGCCAGGAAAATTGCGTCGTACCCGTTGTCGCGCAATTCCTGAAGCGACTCTATCCGCCGGCCGGTAACTATCTCCACACCGCAGCGACGTATGTATTCGATGTCGCGGTCCAGCGCTTCCGGCGGCAGACGATACGCCGGTATCCCGGTCCGCAGCACGCCGCCGGGCTCATCTGTCGCCTCGAATACCGTCACCTGCCGCCCGGCCAGCGCCAAGAAATACGCGGCCGTAAGGCCCCCCGGTCCGGAGCCGACGACGGCGACCTTACCGTGCCGCGGACCTCGCCAGGCCAGCGAAGGCCTATCGGGCAGTTCGTCCTCTATGTCGGTGACGTATCGCTTCAGGTGGCGTATGGATACCGGCTCGTCCAGGTCGCCGCGGCGGCAGAAGGTCTGGCAGGGGTGGTCGCAGGCCCGTCCGCAGACCGAGGCGAACGGGTTTCGCCGGCGTATGACCTCCAGCGATGCGGCGAAGCGCCCGTCTGCTATGAGCGCGACGTACTCGGGCACGTTTACGTGAGCCGGGCAAGCATCGGAGCACGTTGTGGTTATCATCGCCTCGCACGCGTGCGCCGGGCAGCGGCGCTCGACGATATGCGCCTCGTATTCGTCGCGGAAGTACCACAGCGTCGAGAGCACCGGGTTCGGCGCCGTCTGGCCCAGACCGCAAAGCGAGGCCTCTTTTATCACGCCGCCGAGTTCCTCCAGCTTCTCTATGTCCGATAACTCGCCCCGACCGCTCGTGATGCGCTGCAGTATCTCGCTCATGCGCTTCGTCCCGATACGGCAGGGGACGCACTTTCCGCAGGACTCCTGGCGGCAGAAATCGGTGAAGAACCTCGCGATGTCCACCATGCACGTGGCCTCGTCCATAACTATCATTCCGCCGGAGCCCATAATCGCACCAATCTGCTCGACGGAGTCATAATCGATGGGCGTGTCGAGGAACCTGGCCGGCACGCACCCGCCGGAGGGTCCGCCCATTTGTGCGGCCTTGAACTTCCGCCCGCGCGGGATGCCTCCTCCGATGTCATAAACTATCCGCCGCAGCGTGGCGCCCATGGGAACTTCGACCAGGCCGGTGTAGTCCACCTTCCCGGCCAGTGCGAATATTTTGGTGCCCTTCGAGTTTTCGGTGCCGACGGAAGCGTACTCGGCCGCGCCCAGTTCCATGATTCGCGGAACGTTGGCCCAGGTCTCCACGTTGTTGATGTTGGTTGGCTTGTCGAAAAGGCCGCTGGAGGCCGGGAAAGGTGGCCGCGGGCGGGGCATTCCGCGCTGCCCCGTTATGGATGCGATAAGCGCCGTCTCCTCGCCGCATACGAAAGCGCCGGCGCCCTTGCGGATTTCTATGTCGAAGTCGAAGCCCGTGCCCAGGATATTCTCGCCCAGCAGCCCGGCCCGGCGGGCCTCGTCGAGTGCGATTTCCGTATGTTCGATGGCAATGGGATACTCGGCGCGGACGTAGATGTAGCCGCGGGCGGCGCCGATTGCGTAGGCGCCGATTATCATGCCCTCGATGACCAGGTGCGGGTCGCCCTCCAGAAGCGCCCGGTCCATAAACGCACCGGGGTCGCCTTCGTCGGCGTTGCAGATTATGTACCTGGGCTCGCCCGCGGCCGCACGTGCGAACTGCCACTTTTTGCCGGTGGGGAAGCCCGCGCCGCCGCGGCCGCGAAGGTCCGCCGCCAGAACCTCGTCTATGACCTGCTCGGGCAACTTTTGCGAAAGGGCAGAAGCTGCCGCGGCGTATGCGCCGTGGGCCACGGCGTCTTCGATGCTGGCCGGGTCCACCACGCCGCAATTACGCAGCACGCGCCGCACCTGGTGCCTGTAGAAGGAAATTTCATCCTTTCGCGCGACCGGCCCGTCTTCGCCCGCAAAGCACAGGCGGGGGATAACCTCACCGCCGACGACGGTGGTTTCGACTATTTCCGCGGCGTCCTCGGGCGTAACCTGCCGGTAAAAGATTCCCGCCGGGTCGATTACCAGCGTCACCGCCCCGGCGCACAGGCCATGGCAGCCGACCCGCGCGACGCGGGCCTTCTGGCCGAGGTCGCGTTTTTCTATTTCGGCCTCCAGCGCGTCGCAGACTTCCATCGCCCCCATCGCCCGGCATCCGGTCGAACATACGCGGATGACCGTCCCTGCGGCATCGCGGCGAGCGAGTTCTTCGGCGACGACGCGCAAATCTTCGATGCCTGACAGTTTCTTCATGACACGTCCGTTCGGTAACTTTTCAATATACTCGCCACACGCTGGGGCGTGAGCCGGCCGTAATACTGGTTGTCTATCATCATCACCGGCGCCAGGAAGCACGCGCCCAGGCACGCCACCGTCTCGAGGTAAAACTGCATGTCGTCGGTTGTCTGCCCTTCCTCGATGCCCAGTGTTTTTTTGACCGCATCGAGCACCCTCGAGGCGCCCTTGACGTGACAGGCGGTTCCGCGGCAGCAGCGGATGGTGTGCCGGCCGCGCGGCTCGGTGTAAAACTGCGAGTAGAAACTCACCACCCCGTAAATTTTACTGAGCGGCGTGCCCGTCTTGGCGGTGACCTCGTCCAGGGCCTCGGGCGGCAGGTAGCCGAATCGCTCCTGGATTTCCTGAAGCACGCCGATGAGATTCATATCCGCGACAATGCCCCGGCCGGAGAGTTGCTCCAGTGAATCGACGAAGCGCCTTATCTCCTGTTCTGAGGACGCGGCCGAGTTTTCGGATGTTGAAGATGCGTTCTTAGCCATCGCCTGTTCGCTTTGCCGCTTACTACGTGCTGTTCAATAAAGCACGAAAACATTATACCAGTCACGGTCGACGCCTCTCAACAAAACAACGACGGTCGGGCGCGTGCCGACAGCGTGAGGATTCTCGTACATTTTCCTTACGGCGGCAATCATGCTTTGCCCTTTGCTAAAAACGATGTAAAATTTTACCCCTTCCAAGCGCGGCCCGTGTAATATGCTCTATAATGATGCACGCGGACAAACCAACGAAATTAATTAAGGACAAAAATATGTACAAATACACAGTTGTAATTACGTTCTCAGTCATGCTGGTCGCGGCCGCGGCCATAACCGATACGAGCCCGGAAAATAAGTCGAAGCACGACGGTAAAGAAAGTCCCGGCCAGCCATATATGAAGGTCGAAGAGTTCCACGAGCAAAACATCGAGGGCTGGACCGTGATGGTGGAGAAAAAGTTCACGGCCGAACATCCCGAACTAAGTGAGAAAACGCTGCGGATAATCTCCAACCAACTGTTCCGCATCAAGCGGGTCGTGCCCGCTGCGGCAGTGGAAAAACTTCAGAAAGTAAAAATATGGGTCCAGTACGATCACCCTTTTCTGCATAACTGCCAGTACCATCCCAGCCACTGGTGGCTGAAGAACCATCGAGTCAACACCGCCAAGCAACGCTGCGTGGACCTGCCCAACGCGCGGGGTTTCATCTCTTCCACTATCCGCCAGCCGTGCGTTATGCTGCACGAACTGGCCCACGCCTATCACCATCGCGAACTGGGCTTCGATAACGCCGAAGTGATAGAGGCCTACAAACGCATGAAAAAGGCCGGCATTTACGAAAAGGTAACATTCTGGGACGGCCGTGAAACACGTCATTACGCGCTGACCGACCACAAGGAATACTTCGCCGAATCCACCGAGGCCTTGTTCGGCACCAACGACTTCTACCCCTTCGTCCGCGGCGAACTGAGGCGGCACGACCCGAAGATGTACAAACTCCTCCGCCGACTGTGGGGCGTGGATAAGCCAAAGAGCAAGACCAGGCCTGCCAAGAAAACCGCGGCCGCAACCCCATAAACCACCCGAGAAGCCGCCTGGTAAGAAAAAGTTGAAGTCGCCCCGCCGGAATCGCCGGGCGAGACAAAACGCGATGTGAGCAACTCATCGGGACGATGAATCGTCGGTATTTGCTGAAGCGGCATCCACGCCGGCTTCAATTTTTCCGTAGCCAAGTGCGGCAAGGAGGAGGGCGGCCAGGGCGGCGATTTTGACGGCGGCGTCGGCGATGGCGGATTGGTGCTCGGGCCAGAACAGCGCGGCCACGGCGGCGATCTGCACGGCCAGGGCGGTCAGAAACTTCCGCGACGTTATCCTCTGCAAAAATGAACGCATGATTTTTCTCCTGTAAATGTAGGGTGTGCAACTCGTTGCACACGGGTTTACGAATTGTGGAACGGTGTGTCCCGATTCGCATCGGGATTGCACACGGGGATTATGAAAAACCAGCGTGCATCAACGTGCACGCCCTACGACCCCGCCAGGACGGCGTTGATGGCAGGCCCGGCCAGATTGGCCAGCGTCTCGAGCAGTTGCAGTTCGTTTCGCGCCTCGTGATATTGCCGCACGGCCTGCTTATACTGCGGTGTTTCACGCAGGCTCTGCACCGTTCGCTCGGTGAGTTTGATACGGTCAATCACGGCCGCAAGGGATGGGTGCTCGGCCGCCCACGCGTCGTATACGCGTCCTACGGCAAGTTCGACAATCTGCTGAATTTTTTCATTTTTATTGGCCATCGGTCATTCTCCCGTAAATGTCCAAAAGATGCCGCTTGAGCCGCCCGGTCAGCGATGAGCGGTAAACGATGAGTTCGGCGGCCATCTCCAGCGCCTTGTCGGCCGCGTCGAGATTGTCAGCGTCGGCGGCGTGCGCAGCGCGTTGGCGGGCCAACTGCTCGTGCAACATATCTCGCGCGGCCGCGTAGCCCCGCCGGGCCGATATCACCCACTCGGCTGTGAACTCCACCGGCTGGCCCGCGGTGTCCGTAATCTGCCCCGCCTCGGCCATCCGCACATCGCGGTCGAACGCCTCGTCCAGCGCGGCCGCCTGCGCCTTAGTCTGCGCCACTATCCGCTCGTGCTGTGCCTGCTGCGCCTGCCGCGCCATGTCCAGCCCCTTCCGCGCCTCGGCGATGAGGTCCAGCGCGGCCGGTCCGGCCCCGCAGCCGCCGAGCACAAACGCAAGCGCCGACACGGCAGACATCCTTCTAACGTGTCGTATCATGATGCAACTCCTTGGTTAGGTCCCTGATTGCTTCGACGACCTGCCTCTGAGTCTCGGTGAAGCGGGCGATGGTCTCTGAGTTCCGCTGGACGACGTCGGTGAGTTTGCCCAGCCGCTGCTCGTCGCGGATGATCCTCTGGTGGGCGTCGGTCAGTTGCGCCTCACGCACGCGGCTGAGCCGCCGCTCCCACAGCCACATCGCTCCCATCAATCCCGCGGCCCCGAAACTCGCCAGGTCCGATATCACGCCTATAATTGACATAATTTTCTCCGTTCAGTTGGGCGGGCTGTTCAGGTCGAATTCGATAATCGCCTCGGCCGAGGTGATTTCGATGGTCTCGACGCCGGTGTCGGCGCGGCGGATGAGTAAATTCTGCGGCGCGCCGTTAATCATCGCCTCGAATGCGTCGGCGACGGCCTGGCCGGTAAGTGCGCCCTCCTGGCCGGCCGTCAGTTCGACCGTGCCGACAAGCACCGCATCGCCCGCGCCGGTCCCGCCGGGCGCATCCCACGCGGCCGGGGCGCTCGGGTCGTAACAGTTCCACGTGGGCGGGTCGGCCGCGAAGTCAATCTCCCGCATGCAGCGGTAAATCTCTACGGTGCAGTCGGCGTCGGCGGTGATTTCGATTCTGCAGGCCGGACGGGTTGTTACGTCGGCCAGGCCAAGCGGCGGATTATCGTCGGTGCGGATAACGGCGAAGCCGAGGCCCCGCAGTTCGCTCGAGCCGTTGTTGGCCACCGCTTCGCCTATCCACGGCGTGTCGGGCAGGACGGAGAATATGCCCGCGGAGAAATAAATCGGCAGCCGCCATCTGCCACGCCGCAGCCACTCAACCGCCTGCCGCAGTTCGTTGAAATGCGCCGCCCGCACGTTGGCCCGGCCGGCGAGAAGGTCGCCATCCGTCCAGTATGCCCCGCTGTTTAGTTTCGCAAACAGGTTAACCTCGCCCGCGCCCGGCGAGCCGGTGACGATGACCTTGTTCTCGTCGTCGTCGGCCACCGGCCAGAGCCAGTCCACCGCCGCCGGCGTGGCGGGGTCGCCGCCCATCGAGCCCGTCGGGGCATTTATGATTCCCTCCGCCAGCGCATCGCGGAAGTTATCGCACGGCGGCGCGGCGGCCGAGTCGAGCGTAACCTCACGAACCGGCGCGGCGGAATACAGGTGCGAAGAGTAATCCTGCCCGCTCTGATATGTCAGCAGACGCCTGCGGTTTATCGCTGCGGCCAGTTCCGTTCCATCTGCCAGCGCGACGAAGTGTTCACCGGCGTCGAGTCGGCCCTGCTGGTTGGCGTTTGTCCACGTGGCTGTGTATGTCATGGCTAATCCAGGTACTTTGCGTATGCGGGATGGTCGAAGATGTAACGCGTCGCCGGCGGCTGACCGGTGTCGGTGGCGGAATGGACCACGACGATGGCCTCCTCGTCCACGGCCCCGCCGGGGCCAAGCGACAGTTCCGCCAGGTTGTGCGCGGTTATGTCCCCGGCTCCGTCCTTGTCCTGGAACTGCCCCGGTCCGGTAGCCACCTGCTCGCGCACCGTGTATGCCGCACCGCCCTGCGACGAAACTATCCTGGCAAAAAACGCCGCCGGCGTGCGTCGAATAAAAATCACCCACCTGCCCTCGACGTCCACCGCGACGGCCTCGGTCCCGGCCGGAACCTCACCGGGCGCATCCGCGGGCTCGGCCAGGTTCGTCACCGTAACCGTCCGATCGGTTGCGAACTGCGTATGCCCGTCGGCGTCGAACTCTATCGCCCGCGCGGTGTAGCGGTTGTGCTCTTCGATTGCGGTTATCCTCACAAGCATGACGCCCGCGGCCGCGCCGGCCTGGGCGAGCCGCCCTATCCCGTCCCGAAATGGTGTTTCCTGTGACATGTTTATCCGCTCACGACAAGTGTGGTTGTCTGCGATTCGCCGAACTCGTGCCGCACCGAACGGACGTGCGGCGCAGTCAGCGGCGATGTGCGAAGGTCCAGCCCGCGCCCGTCGATGCGCTCTATTAGGTCGCCCACGCCGTAGGATGTATCCGGCCAGGGAAGTGTCAGTTCGGCCTCCATCGCGCCCGCCGCGTTCTGCGCGTAACGCTGCGCGCAGGCGAGCAGTTTGTCCGTATCGTCGCGCTCGCCGGCGGCGACGCCTTGCTGGTAAAATGTGCTCGACGAGTGCACCTGCGCCCAGTCGGCGTTTGCGGAAAGGTCTATTATCCGCCGCGGCAGGTTCGCCGAACCGGGAATCTCGGCGGTTATTCGCGAATCCGCTTCTACCGTAGCGGTCACGCGGACCTCGGCGGTTCCCTCGACGGCCGCCCGGAAGTACTCGCCAGGCAGGCCGTCGCCGCCGAGGTAAATCGCGCATTCATCCCTCGCCACTTCCACGGGCCCGCCCCATGCGCGCCAGTCATCATCCTGGCTGCAACGGAACTGGACGAAAACGCCGTAGGATTTGCCGGCGCCGTCGGCCGAGAGGCACGGCTCGAAACTGCGAGGCACGCGGAGGTGAAAATCATCCGCGGAGATATCGGAAAAATCGTGGACATCCATGAACCACGGCGAGCCGCCGTACCAGTCGTGCTCGTTGAGCACCCACTTGCGATAGACGTTGCGGTTGCCGGGCCAGTAGTCGCCCTCGCCGCGGACGAAATCGCGCCAGCGGGAAGTTTCGTCGCCGTCGTACCAGCCGGGTTGCAGATTAAACGTCGATTCGTAACGCTTGTGTCGCCCCAGCGCCAGAACCGGCGGATTGGAAGGCCGGCGGCGGACAACGATGCTGCCGCGCCACAGGTTGGACTCTCCGGATGTCGCCGTCGCGCCCGCACACTGCAGGCGGACACGACGCGGCCTGCCCTGAATGCCCGGGCGGTAGAAAACCACGCCGAGCCCGCTGCGGGCGTGTGTCATCGCCAGGCCGCCGGCGCGGGCGACCTTTGCCAGCGCTTCCCACGCCGCCAGGTGAGTAACGCTCATCTCGCCCACATCCACGTCGCCGGCGAGCGAGTCGAGTTCCTCCGGGCCGGGCGTTTCCACGTCGGCCGGCACATACGCCGCCATCAGGTACGCCAGCGCATCGGCCACTGTCCAGCGGATTGCGTCGGCGCCGGCGGAGAAAACGCGGCATTGTCTGCCGTTGATGCTGTGCGTCTGGGCCGAGGCCCATAGTTGCCCGGAGGCATTAAAGCGCACCTGTGCACCGGTGGCCTTCACCGGCCCGACATCACCCAACTGCCAACGATGGCCAACGGCCTCGTCGAGCGCGGCGGCCAGGGCGTGTTCCACAACGGCAACCAATCGCTCGGCGTCCCGGCTGAATTCGCTGCGATGGGCGACCACCCTCGCCGGGAATCCGCCCGCACCGAAGTCGGTCGCTGCCCGTATCAAAACCGAATCGCCCACGGCCGGTAGGGATGACACATCCTCCATGCGCGCGCCGCCTGCGAGGATGCGCGGCAGGCGCTTTGCGATGACCGCATCGGCGAACGGATAGCCGCTAAGCGACCGCCACGAGAGCACCTCGAGGTCCCGGCGGCGTCGGCCCGCTACGTACACACGCGCCGGTTCGCAGCGGATTATGCCGCTGGTGTTCGTCGCCTTTGGAATGGTAAGCATGCCTGTCATAGACTCGATCCGGTTAAAATGACCGGCGCCGCCGGCTGTCGGGTTGCAACTTCCACGGCCGGGCTCAGCGGTCCGGCGTGTCCGGCCGCACAGGCCCGAACGGCGAAACGCGACGGGAGCGTCTGTCCTGTCAGTGCCGCCTCGAATTCCCTCTGCCCCGCCCTGATGTCCTCAATCACCGCGTCCGGTTCGTCGAGATTGAAACTTCCCGTCCCGCCGTCGCAGAAGACCTCGAATTTTTCCGGCGAGGCGTGCCCGGGCGGCGTGTCGCACGTGAAGCCGACGCCCACGCTGCCGCCGCAGGCCTCGGCCGTAACGTCATAAGGCACCGGAAGAACCGGCAGGAGATCGCCCTGGGCATCGGTTTCCATTAACGCAAAGACGTGCGCGTTCCGCTCCTCCACGCCGGCGGCGGAGACGGCCCGCAGGCCAAGCGCGTACTTTCGCCCCGGCGACATCTCCAGCGGGACCGCGGCGGTTTCGACGCCGCCGCGCGCGTAGGCCACGGGCGAGGCCCAGTCGATGTCCTCCGCGCCGCCTGCGCCGGCGTAAACGTTGTAGCCATCCCTGCGGAAGTTCACCGTCATCCACGGCAGGCCGATAAGAACAGCCGTGTAATCCAAGTAGTTAATCGCCTCCATGGCCGCCTCGGCCAGCGTCCCGCCCAGCCGCAGAATCTCAAAGAACGGCCCCGGCTGCAGAGTGCCCGCGGTGTCCCCAAAGCCAAGGCCAGCCGCGTAACCGTTGGTGACGGTAGCGTCGAATATTTCGCTGGTGGCCGTCTGCGTGTCGGCAGAATCGGCGGAGTCGTCCGTAAAGCAAATCCGCGAGCCCGCATCGCCGAAGGTCGGACTGCCCGTATCGCCCCATACGAAAGCGTCGTTGGCGCAGGATGCAAGCGCCGCCGTCTCTATCCGCAAATGTTGACAGCCCAGCGAAGATTTGAATGTCGAATCGTCGCTGAAAAGCTTGTCCGTCTCCGCCAGCGACGAAAGCGCCGCCGCGGCCACCGCCGCATCTACAATCGCCTTGGCATTTGCCAGCGTGTCGGCGTCCACGCGGGAGCAAGCGTAAACGCCCGCCGCGGCCAGTTCCGTCGCCGTTATTCGGCTTGTCGGCAGGCCGCTTGAGCGGTAAAGCGGGTTGGCCGTCTGACTGCTGAAGGCGTTGGAGTAGTTCATCAGCCGCGAAGTGGCCGAGTGCTTCACGCCGCCGGATGTGAAGTAGCCCTGCGCGTCGTAGCCGACAAGGAACGCGCAGCAGTTGCCCGCAACGCCTGTGAAGTTGGCGAGGAACGCGTCGAGAACATCCTCGACCTCGCTCTGGAAGGTGGCGTAGTCCGCCAGCGACTCGCCGGTAACCGTCGGCAGGAACAGCCGGTTAGCATACGGCAGCGAGCACTGGCCGCACACGTAATCGGCGAACTCGTGGCCGTCGGCCGTCTCGGGCACTATAAGCACCGTCCGCCGGGCGGATACGTAATCGTCGGCGGGCGTCGGCGAGTACGGTTCCACGTCGGCAAGGGCGGCGCCTATTTTTATCTCGTCTATGTCGAGAATCTGCCCGTCGGCGGGGTTGGACACCATGCCGATGTCCACGCGGTCAAGGTCCGCTGCACGCGTGTTGTTGGCCAGTCCCGTAACGGCCACTTCCTCCAGCCCGTTAACGTAGGCCTTGACGTAACCGGCCGACGAGTCTGTGTGGAGGACGACCTGGACGTAGTTCCAGCCCTTGTCTTCCAGTGCCGGCCCGTCGTCGGTGTAATGCAGTGTGCCGGAATTGTCCCAGCCGTAGAGCCGGATATCGCCCGTGCGTATGGCCAGCAGGACGGTGTATTCCGACGATGAGTTTGACAGGTAAAGTGTCTTTACGTTCCCGGCGTTGAGTTCGCGGACGTTTATCCAGAACCCCACCGCGCATGTTGTGCTCAGCGTGTGGCCTATGCTGTCAATATAGACGTATGCGTCGTTATTGCTTCCGTCGCAGGTGAACCGCAGGCCGTAAGAGCCGCGGTCGGGGAAGGACGCCGCTGTTGACCTTGCCACGGTGGATGAGCCCTGCTCCGTGACAGCCGTCCACTCGGCAAATGACGGAACCTCGTTGTCTATGTAGTGTAATAGCATGGTTGTTTCATGGCCGAAGCACGGCCGAGCGTTAAGTCAGAGCCGTCCACTGCGAACCGTCGTAGAGATAAACCGCGGAATCGGTGGTGTTCAGATAGATATCGCCTCCGATGGGATTATCCGGGTCCGCGGAGTTTTGCCCCCGCCATCTGCACGAGGCGCCACGCAGAAGCGCGACGATCGCCGCCCCGCGACAGTCGGTTATGTCGTCGAGGCCGTAGCCGCCCGCTGCCGTGGCAATCGTCGCAAGAGGCACGTGCGGCGTGGCCGAGGGGTCGGGAAAGCCGGTGATGTTCACAGCCGGCGTGCTGTCGGCCGTGAGATAAATGTAATTCGTTGCGTTGTTGGTAAGCGCGTTGCCTGTTGAGCCGGCGTATTCCACCGTCGTGTCGCCGTCGGCGAACCTGCCCGCGCGGACGCCGAAGGTCAAATCGCCGTCCTTGTAAACGCGCAGGTCGCCCGCCCGCCGCGCGACGTCCAGCAGGCGGTAAAGCATCCTGTAGAAACTGGTGTAATACGGCGACTCGCCGATGGCCGGGTACGGCACCTCCTGCCGGCTGTCGGCGGTTCCCGAAAGGGCGTTCAGCTCCGCATCTGTTGGAAATTGTTCCGTCATGTCGTTACCTCGTTAATATGTTTATTCCGCTCTGTGCGTAATCAAAGGGACCTGGTCCAAACCAGCGTAAGTGTGTGGGTTTGACAATCGTAACTTTCCGCCGCCAGGTCCGCCGGCGGCGCGGGCGGCGGGTGTGCTTCGAACTGCTGCAAGTCGGCGTCGGCGGATTGGCCGTCGGGGCCGATTGTGCGAATCTTTATCCTGTGCAACCCTTCCTCGGCCGCGGGCAGCGAAATATCCACGAGGAGAATGTCCAGGCCGAACATGCCCGCGCCGAAGCCGCCCTTCCCCAGCCCGGGCGCGGCCGAGCCGTCATAACCGAATCCACCCCGGCCGAACTCATCCTGCCCCCACGCCCACCGCGCAACGCCCGCCGACCAGGCGTCCGCGACCAAATCCGGCGTCGTATCAAACTCGCCCGTGGCGTGATCGTCGAAGATTTCCAACTTATCACCGTCGCCGCCGCGTGTATCGGGAACGACCGAAGCGCGGTAAATCCACGCCGGCCGGAACTCCCCGCCCAAAAACCCGGACATATCCACGCAACGGCATACGGCCGTCACGGCGGCAATGACGATGCTGCGCGGCGCCGAAGCGGAATCAACGCAGAACTCGCGCTGCCCGGGCGAGTCGCTCCAGTCGGCCAGGCGGCCGTCGACGTACAACTGGTGATGCATGCCGGCGTTTCGGCTGCCGAATGCAATCAGCCATCGCCCGGCCCCGCCCCAGGGGACGGCCCGAAGTATTTCGATGTTGTCCGTGGTGAAATTAATCATGGCAGTTGGCGATATCGGATGTGGTAATCGCACCAGTAACCCCGGCCGTGGCGGACCGGCGTGTCGGGGCGGAATTCCTCGATGACGACCGGATAGAACACCGTGCCGTGCTCGTCGCTCAGCGTGTGCAGAAGCCCGTCCATGCGGGCGTTGATTTGTTCTATAACTCCGGCCAGCGCCTGCGCGGTGTCGGCCTGTAGCCGGCCGCGCTGGTGTACGTCGCGCGAGCGAAGGCCCATGTCGACGATTATCTCGCCGTCCAGGCCGGCAAACGCCCGCCGGTCCGTCGCACGCCGCCACGAGGCGGGCACTATCGTGTGCGGGCCGGTGCCGAAGAGGTTTTCACCGTCGAGCGTAATCATTGTTCATCCTCCGCGGCGAAGGGTGATTGTCCGCCGTCGTCGGCCTGGGCGAGGAACCTGAGCGTCGCCTCGGCCGGGTCGGTTTGCCGATACGAAAGTTCTACCGCCGTCAGCACCGCGGCGGATACGGTTATTTCCCGTGCCGCCCGGCCGGCATCGGTGGCGGCGACGGTCAGTTTCAGTTCGCCGTCCTGGCCGGGCGTTAAGTTTTCGGCCGCGGCCGTGTCGCGAATGCGGAGGTGAATCTCCACCGCGCCAGCCGATGTCTGCACGGAAGTTACGTAAGAATCGCAGCCGGCGGCGGGATGGACTTCCACCCGACGAACCACGCGGGCGGATACCGGAAGCGGCAGCGGCGCCTGGGCGAACTGTGCGGAAATTATCTGAAGATATCGGCCCATCACTGGCCTCCCTGCTGTTCGAAGTGGCAGCGGAAATCGCAGGTCATCTCCACCTGCGGATGCGGCGCGGAGGCTTTCGGCTCGCGCCGGCCGATCTGCGTGGCCCGGCCTATCGGCAAATCGCAGCACAACCCCCCGCGGTAAATGTCCGCCAGCAGCGCATCGGCCGCCAGGCGGCACAACTGCTCGGCGCGCATGACGCCTTCATGCCGCCTGTCGCTGCGCGTGCGAATTACGACTTGCCCGCGCAGACGACGCCAACACGATGCGGCGGTATCGTCGGGGCGGAACGTATCCAGGCCGCGGTAAACCACCCACGCCCGCGGCACTGCCACGCCCGCCGGCGGCGGACCAAGAGTTACCTCGGCGAAGTGGCCCGACGTCCGCAGGGCCGAGATGATGTTATCGAGGATATCGTTAACCGGTGATGACATCGTCATGTCCTCTTTAGCGTGATGTGGCCGAGCGTGCGGGTTTTGTCGGCCCGGCCGTCGCCGTCGGCGTCGGCGCTGAGGCGGAGTTGAAGCTGACACCGGCCGAACTCTTTGCGGTAGTGCTGCGATTTAATCCAGTTTGTGTCGCCCGCTCCGGCCGTTTGCGCGCGGGCGATGAATACCGCCGACAGCACGCCGTTGGCCGCAGCCGTTTGCAACTGGCTCGAGTCGGCAAAGTCCGCTGCGTCAATCCCCGACAACTCCGCCATCTGGCGAAGTTTCTCGCCCAGCGCCCGGGATATGGCCCGTATTTGCGGCGCGAATGTCCGCACGTAAAAATGCAAATCCTGCCCCGCAGGCGGCGCGACCGGCTCGGAGTCGGCCTCGGCGCGGAGGACGGATACAGTCATCGACGTGGCGGAATCGACCGAAACGATTTCATACGCGCTTCCCTCGGAGGGGGCAGCCCCGGGCGGGTAAACGCTCAGTACGTTTCCGGCCGCGACGCCGGCCGCGCTGAAATCGCTGCCGGCCGACGTGAAGGTCGTGGCGGAAATCACCCCGTCCGCGCCGGCGATTATATCCTGGGCCGGAAAGCCGCCCGACAGGAATACCACCGGCTCGATTCCCAGCAAATCTCTGTCCGTGCAAAACGTGTTCATGTCGGTCTCCTCGGAGGCGCCGCCAAACGCCGGGCCCGGCCCGCGCCCGCGAACCGGGGCCGGCGCTTCGAAAAGCGCCGGCTTGCCTGCTACGAAGCGTCCAGGTCGGTTATCATCCCGTGTGCGTTCTCGTTGCGGAGTTCCAGCGTGTACTCGCCGATGACCTCGCCCGCCTGGTAGTCGCCGGTGGCCGCCAGCGGCTTGTAGTGGAAAGACCGCCCCGCCAGCGGGACGACGTTAATCCTGCCGCTGTCCAGCAGCAGCACCTTATCGGGCGGCACTGCCCGGCACAGGACCACCCGGCAGACGCCGAAATCGCTCTCGTAAACGCTGACCAGGTCGCGGTAGGTGACATCCCCGGCCGCGTACGAACGGGAGGAGGTGATGAACGAGTTTATCCGCCGCTTCTGGTAGCCGTTTACCACGATGGTGTCGATGCGGCTGGAGGCCTGCTCCCATATCAGCCGCAGCGCCGCGTTCAACTGCTCCTCGGTCAGTTCGGTGCCCTCGGGGAAACCGTCCTGGTTGGGTATGAACACGTTCGTGGCCAGCGTTGGAATCACGCCCTTCATCGTCCTGCGGACGCCGGCCGAGCCCTGCGGGTCGGCGGCCGGGGCGGTCCCGTTTATGACGGTGCTCTCCAGGTCGCGCAGAAGTTCGCGGAGGCGCTCCTGCTTCTGGTAGTCCAGTTCGTCGGCGACGGCGACCTTGCGGGCAGCCAGGTCGCTTCCGCTGACGCGCAGGGCGGCGGTGAAAATCTGCGTCCAGTTGCCCTTGCGCCGGCGGTTGGTGAACCGTACCGACGGCGCGTCGTCGCCCTCCAGTGCCGCGTTGCCCAAAATGTGCAGAACCTGGTCGTCGTTCAGCACTTCGGGCGTGGTGCCGCCGTAGCCGCGGGAGACGGTGATAGTCCCCGCGCCGGTGTCCACCGCCGTCACCAGCATGAGTTCGCCGCTGCCGGCGGGGCGGACCTGGTCGCCGATGCGGAACCTGTCGGCGTTGTCCACGCCGAAGGTCTCATCCGCCAGCGGGTCCGACCACGAGGCATCGTTGATGGCGTCGGTGTTGGGCAGAAGCTCATCCTCCAGCCACTCGTGATACGTGCTCGTGGCCGGGCGGGGCGGCTCGCCCAGGTGGTCCAGAAACGGCGTCTCGTAGGGCGAGACGATTGAAACGATGTCCGATACGTCTTCCGCTATTTCCGGCAAATCCGCGCCGGCCAGGTACGTCGCTTTTCCCGTGAATGCCATTTGTTTTCTCCTTCATGCGCCGCGCGGGCAGTTCGGGCCCGCCGGCCGTTAATGGTTTCGATGGTTCGCCGCCTGCCGCCGCAGCCGCAGATACTCGGCGATTTCTTTCCTGCCGCCGCTGCCGGCGGCGCGTTGTGCGGCCCGGCTCAGTTGCGCCGCGGCCGTCGGCTCGCCTGCGCGGGCCGAGGCCGTGCTCGGCGGCAGCGAAGCCGTCGCCTTTTGCCCGCCCGCCAGAAACGGCTTGTCAATCAGCAAGCGCTCCACGCCGTCGGCGATTGCCTCCGTGTCGAGTTCGCCGGCCAGATCCAGCCGCCGGCAAAGCAGCAGCGAGGCCGCCTCTATGTCCACCACGCCCGCCTCGGCGAGCATGCGTTCAGCGGCCGCGCGGTTCTGCGCCTCCGCGAGGCGCGCCTGCGCCTCGTCGCGCTGTGCCTCGGCGCGGGCGAACTGTTCGTTGAGTTGCTGATATCTTCGGTCGAGTTCTTCGAGCCGCTGCTCTGCCTGTTGCGCCCGGCGGCGGTACTTTATGGACTCGCCGACCGGGACCATCCGGCCCTGCTGCCGGTCTTCTGCGCCGCCGATTTCCGGCTCCGACTGGTCCTGTCCCTGCTGGGTCGTCGCTTCGGTTGCGTTCGTCTTGTTTTCGCTCATTGGTTGTCATCCTTCAGTGCCCGGCGGTCGTAGCCGAGTTCGGCCAGTATCCTCTGCGCGGGCACGCCGAGTTGGGCCTTGATGCGCGCGTTACGCAGTTGCTCGCCCTGATCGAGGGGCATCGCATCCGGCCAGGTTATTTCGATTTCTCTGTCTCTCGGGCGGGTCTTAAGGACGCCGGCAAGGTCGAGCCATTCCAGCACGAGTGTCGCAATCCGCTCCAGGCCGGCGCCGTAGGTGAGGCGCTTTTTCCGGGTCTTTGCCAGCAGCCCGGCCAGGACGACCTTCAGCGCGGTGGCGCTGGTGAGGTTGCCCACGCCGCCGCGGATGAGACCCGCCGCCAGCGGCGTTACGCCGGAGACCTTGTCCATCGCCTGGCGGACCTGCTCGATGTGCGCCTCCTCCGACGGCGAGCCCGGGTCCGAGCCGAACTCCTCGATGCCCGCCTGCAGATTGTTCGTGGCCCACATCTGCCCCGGGCCGACCGGCCGCTCGAGAAAATCGTCAATCCCCTTGCCCAGGTACATCTTGAACGACTGGTAAGTTATGCGGTTGGCCCTGTCCGATAGGCGCGTGTTAAGTTCGTCCTGCAGGCCCACCAGCGGTGCGACGTCGCCGGCGCCGCCGTAGCAGCCGGGAAGGGCGATGTTCTGAATGTGCACCACCGGCGCCCGACCCAGCGGGTTGGGGCCTTCGGCGACGAGTTGGCGGTCCCGGTAATGCTGCCACCACCGCGGGCCGATTATCTCCACCACCTCGACAGACGCCGGCCGCGCGGATTTGCCCCTCTGCCACGGCAGCCAGGACCGCGCGGACCTCTGCATACGCGGCGGGTGCTTGTGGAACCGCTGTATCCAGTAGCGGACTCTTCGGTAATCGTCGTCGGCGAGAATTGGCAGGACCCGGGGCGCCTCAATTGTCTCCAGGTGAATTTTCCGGGCCAGTTCGACGGCCCGTTCGTAATCGGGTTTAGACCGGGTCTGCCCCGGGTCCTGTTTGTTTGAGCCGGCGGATGCGGGTGTCCGCCTCGGCAGAGGGGTAAGTGAAATGTCCGATGGAATGCGAAGGGCGACGTCCGCGAAGCCGTAGACCGAGCCGAACAGACTCAACTCGTGCATGAACGACAAGCCGCCGTTGGCCTCGAGGACCGCGGCGATGATGCGCTCGACGGCCTCGCCCAGCCGGCGGTCGCCCGCAGCCGAGCGGATGGCGGGCGCGGCGGGGAAGAGAAAATCCGTCATCGTCTGAATCCGCCAGGCGATGTCGTTTTCTATGACCACCTCCTTGCGGGAAATGTCGGTCGGCTGCTGCCCGCCGGCGACGCGCGAGATGCCGGTTATGCGGGCCGGCAGCCCCGCCTCCTGCGCCTGAAAATACGGGCGGGAGTTGGCGTTGACCGCCGCGGCCGACAATCCCGCGGCGTCTGTCATCGGGTTGCTGAAATAATCCCACAGCCGCGAAAGCCGCCTGTGATTGTCGCTCCACACGTCCTCGACGAGGTGGACGACGTAGTCGGTCTCGAGGGCCGCATCGTTAAATTTCGTCAGGTCAAATGCCATATGTATCTCCTCACCCTTGGACGAAACATCACCCTTGCGCGCGCAAACCGCGCCTGGAAAGCAGCGGCGAAATCGCTAACCCCATGCGCGGCCGCGATTAAAAATTTTTTTATTTTTTTGGCGGTATTTGGCATTTACCCCGTCAATCTGCGCGCGCCGATGCGCACTTTTGCGGCGGGTAATTTTCGACGAGGCCAGACAGGTGACACGCCGGGCCAAACGTGATAGACTCTCGGCGCTATGGCCGAGATGAACGACAAATATTCGAATCCGCTGGTCGCCCGTTACGCCGGGGATGAGATGGCCCGGCTGTTCGGGCGGCAGAAGAAATTTTCCACCTGGCGGCGGTTGTGGCTTGCCCTGGCAGAGGGCGAGAAGCAACTGGGGCTGGACATCACCGACGAGCAGATCCGGGCGATGTCGCAGCACCTGGACGATATCGACTTCGACCTGGCCGCGCGATACGAGAAAAAATTCCGCCATGACGTGATGGCCCACATTCACACCTTCGGCGACGCCGCACCGCAGGCACGCGGCATCATCCACCTCGGGGCCACCAGCCAGTTCGTCGTGGACAACACCGACCTCATCCTCATCCGCGAGGCGATGAAAATCATCCGCGCCCGCCTGGTAAACGTCATCGACGCGCTGGCCAAATTCGCCGCCGAGCACCGCGACACGCCCACGCTGGGCTTTACGCACTTTCAATCGGCCCAGCCGACCACGGTGGGCAAGCGGGCCGCAACCTGGTGCGCGGATTTCGTATCCGACCTCAACGATGTCGAATACCGCCTGGAGAACCTGGCGTTCCGCTCCATCAAGGGCGCAACCGGCACGCAGGCGAGTTTCCTTGCCCTGTTCGACGGCGACGGGGAAAAGGTGAAGCGGCTGGAAGAATTCGTGGCCGGGAAGATGGGCTTCGACCGGATATCGCCGGTGACCGGGCAGACCTACAGCCGCAAAACCGACGCGGCCGTGGCGCAGACGCTGGCGGGCATCGGCGCGGCCGTGCAGAAATTCTGCAACGACATGCGCCTGCTGGCGCACCGGCGGGAGATGTTCGAGCCGTTCGGGGCGAAGCAGGTCGGCTCAAGCGCCATGCCGTACAAGCGCAACCCGATGCGGTGCGAGCGGGCGACCGCCCTGGCGCGTTACCTGATGGACGTCGCACAGAGCCCGCTGCACACCGCGGCCCAGCAATGGCTCGAGCGGACGCTGGACGACTCGGCCAACCGGCGCGTGGCGATACCCGAGGCGTTCCTGGCCGCCGACGCCATCCTGCTCATCGTCAACAACGTCGCATCGGGTATGACGATAAACGAGGAAGCCATCGAGGCCGCCGTCCGCGACGAACTGCCGTTCGTGGCCACGGAAAATATCATGATGGCCGCGGTCCGCGCCGGCGGCGACCGCCAGGAATTGCACGAGAAAATCCGCCGGTATGCGCTGGAGGCGATAAAAACCATCGACCCGCAGCAGCGCGGGCGGGAACTGCTGGACAGAATCGCCGCAGACGAGGCATTCGCCGCGGTGAAACTTAAACAGCCGCTCAACGCCGCCGATTACGTCGGCCGGGCGCCGCAGCAGGTGGATGAGTTCATCGCCGGCTGGGTCGAACCCATCCGCAAACGCCACGCCGACCTGCTCGGCGGCGATGCCGAACTCCGCGTGTGATTAGCAGGGATGGAGGGGATAAAACATTTCCAAAGCCGCTATTGCTGCGCCGGCGTGAGTGTGCCTTCGGCGGCCCGGAGAACAAGGCGATAGACATGGCGGTTGGGGAAGTAGCGGTGGAAGAACTGCCTGTCATCGGCGCCAAGCGCGCTTGCCAACGCGGCCGCGACGCCCGGGCTGCGGCTCTGGCCCGCCTCGCACTGGCAGACGATGAGTTCCACCTCGTCGCGATGCCCGGCCACGAACCGGCAGATGCGCCCGGCCTGTGCGGGCGTCATCAACTTGTCATCCTCCATCACCGGCGGCGGTTCGATGTCGTCAAACTCCAGCCGCAACACGCCCCGGCAGCCCGCCCCCTGCGGGACGTCCACCGGCGGCGAACCCGGATTGGAAATTGAAATAATAATGTGGGGCCGCTGCCCAAAATCCGCCGCCTCCAGCGAAAATCTGTCTAATACGATAAAGTCCATACACCCTCTCAATATAAGTTCCACGTTTGCGCCGCCAATAATTATATGTAAGTTCGAATTTCTTCGGAATCTTTTGCTCACTCGCTCACGTCCGTGGCTTTATTCCACCACGCGCCTCGCGACCATTCGGCCGATGAGCCAGTCGGCCAGCATAACCGCCACGGCCGCCGCCAGCAGCCACGGCCACAGCGGCACAAAGTCGCGCCGGCGCATGGCCCGCACGGCGCGCGGCAGTTGGCGGGCATCGATAATTTCGCCGCCGGTCAACTCCGCCAGCCGCCGCAGATTTTTCCAGTCGGGGCCGACGGCGGAATATTCCGCCCCGGCCGTGCGCGCGACCGTCCCCGTCCAGACAGTCCGGCCCGATTTGTCGCGGACCTCAACGGCCGCGGGCCTGCCGGGCAGATTTACCTGCCCGCTGTACCGCCCGGGTCCGACCTGCGCAAGAGGCGTCTCGACAAATCGGCCGGACGGTAGGGCGTGCAGGTTCTGCCGATAGGGGGGTTCTGCACGCGGGGTATCGTTTCCGTGAGCCCTGCCTGCTGCGTCGAATCCGCTGACAGCGGCGGTGAGGTCCAGAAAGTTCATAGGCCCGTCGGCGTCCTCGGCATTTACCGTGATTTTCAGTTTCCCGCCGGTATCTTCCAACTCCGCCGTGAAGCGGCTGTCCGATTCGCCCCGCATCGCCCACCGCACGGCCGAGGCGAGAAACTCCCCGAATGCCCCGGAACGCACCAGACCTTCGTTGCTCTCGGCGCCGACGGGAACCGCCAGTGTAACAGAGCGGCCCATGCCCGCCACGCGCCTGGCCAGTATGGGATCGTCGGCCGCGCGAACAATGACCTCGGCGTTCTCGCGAGGCGCGGCGAGTATGTACGCATCCAATGGCGGCCACTGGTCCGGATTTATGCCGAACGCCGGACGGGCCAGTTCTGCCGCGAACTTCCCCTCGCGCACCCTGCCGCCGCGGGCCTTGCGGACAAAGCCGGCGAATATCTCCGCCAGGTCCGCCAGCGTCCTGCTGGTGAGCATTTCCGCATCGAGCATGTCGGCCAGTTCGCGCAGGTCCCCGCCGCCGCCGTCTTCGCCGGAGCGGACCGCCACCACCGCCAGCGAAAGGTTATCCGGTGCGAACATTTCGGCGACCTCGGTCGGGTCGAACGGCCGTGTCCGCAGGTCGCTGACGACGATGACCAGGCCCTGCCTTTGGCCGGACGGGCGGTTCTTCGCCGCCAGTTTCAGCGCCGGGGCCACGTCGGTCGGCCCGGCCGGCGCAACTTCGCCCATCGCCTGCTCGAGTGCGGAAAAATCCACACCGCCGGCCCCGCTTCTGTAGACGACTCGCGGGCGGTCGGAAAATATCACCACCGCCAGCGAATCCGACGGCCCGAGATACTCCTGAAGCGCCAGGACCGCCTCGCGGGCGCGGTCGAACTTCCGCCGCGACGTCCCGGCCGTCTCGCCCATGGAGCCGGAAGCGTCGAGCACGACGGTGACGTTCATCTTTTTCCGCCGGTACGGATTGGCCACCAGCGCCGCCACGCGGTTCAGCGGGTCCGCCTCATCGCCCGGCCCGGCCGAGGGCCCTGCCCCCACCTGCACGAGTCCGCCGCCGGCGGCAACGTAATCTCCAAGCGACGCCCGCCGCTGCCTGTCGAGCAAATCGCCCCGCGGGTCGAAAAGCACCACGGCGGAGAAGTTCATCCAGCCGGCGGCGTCGCGCGGCGCGCCGGCGGGATTTATTTTTTCCACGGCCGCGCCGATTTCGGCGGGCAGATTAACAGAAGTCCGCGGCGGACCCACCACCGCCACGCGGCGGGCCGCGGGCGGCAGGACTATCTCGGCCGCATCGTTCCGCTCGAACGCATCGGCCTCGAGCAGCTCCGCCCGGTAAACCACCGCCTCATCGGCAGGCGCCGCCCGGTCCGTGATGCGGAATGTGGCCGCATCGTCCATTAGCAGGTTCAGCGTCTTTTCAAAAAGCGGCTCATCCGGAGCATCCTCGCGATATACCCGCACGCCGCGCCGCTGCATAGCGTTGGAAGTTACCGTCAGCCGCAGCCGCACCTCGTCACCGACCGTCCGCCGGGCGGTCAACTCTCCGATGCGGGCATCCGGCGGCGGCGAAGTCATAGGCAGAATCAGCACGTCACGGGCTCGCCCGGAGAGTTCTTCGGCGTAAGGCCGCCACTTGTCCTGAAACCGCCCGTCGGTCTGGAAAATAAAACCCGCCGCCCCGCCGCCGCGGGCCAGCGCTACCTGAACAGCAGGCACGAGATTCGTGGCAGATTCATCCGGCCGGCCGGCCGCTCTCGTGGCGGAAGCGGCAAAGTCGTAAACCTCGACGGGCGCATCGACCGGCCAGTCCATGTTCCTGTTCAAAGCCGTTAACTTTTCCTGCCCCCGCGTGGAGGCCGATACATCCTGAAAGACGAGGTAAGGCATGCGGGCGGCCTCGCCCAGGCGAACACGAACATCCGACAGCGCCGCCACGACCAGCGCAACTGCCAGGCACTGGAGAAATACAGAAAGCACACCAACACCGCCGCGCCGCCGCAGGTTCAAAAAAATCACCGGCGCCAGCAGCACCAGCCCCGCAAGCGCCCATGGGCTACGGAAATGAACATCCGTCGGAATCATCGCAACCTCGTCGGGTGGTCAGGGTAAATCGTTTAACCACGGAGTTCTCCGCGGTTTCAACATCACGCTTCCGCCTTGAGCGGACGGGACATAAGGTCTTCGATGGCCCCGGCCGGGGGCTTGCCCGCAAAAAGCACATCGTGCACGGCGGCGGTTATCGGCATCTCGACCTTGTGCTCCTCCGCCAGCGCCATCACCGACCTGGTCGTGGCCACGCCCTCTACGACGGAGTCGGTGGCGGCCAGCGCATCGGCGGGCGGCGTGCCCCTGCCCACCGCCTCGCCGAACGATCGGTTCCTTCCCACCGGCGAAATGCAGGTGGTCACCAAATCGCCCGCCCCCGCCAGGCCGTAGAAAGTCTCGCTGCGGGCGCCCATCGCCACGCCGAGCCGGCGGATTTCCGCCAGGCCTCGCGTCAGCAGGGCGGCCTTGGCGTTGCAGCCGGCTTCAAGGCCGTCGAGAATGCCCGCCGCGATGGCGATGACGTTCTTGGTCGCCCCGGCTATCTCCACGCCAGTGATGTCCGGATTGGTGTAAACGCGGAAGTGAGCGCAACTCATCAGCCGCTGAATTTGTTCGGCAAATTCCTCGCTGACGCCGGCGACGGTGACCGTTGCGGGCAGTCGGTCGGCGACCTCCGGGGCTATGGACGGCCCGGACAGCGCGGCCAGGTCGGCGGGGGGATTCTCGCTCAGCACGTCGCCTATTACCTGCGTGGGGCGAAGGAGCGTCCGGTTCTCGATGCCCTTGGCCACCGAGCATATCGGCGCGGCTGTGGTGTAATGCGGCCGCAGACGCTGCCAAACGTCGCGTATGAACTGCGTAGGCACGGCCGAGATGATTATGTCCGCCCCGCCGAACGCGGCCGCGTCGTCGCCGGTGACCTCCACGTTTTCGGGCAGTTTATGGCCGGGCAGGAAGCGCCTGTTCTCCCGCGTCCGCCGAAGTTCCTCGGCGGCGTCGGCAAACGCCGACCACAGCCGCACGTCGCAGCCGTTCTCGGCCAGGATAATCGCGCAAACCGTGCCCATCGCCCCATCGCCTACTATTGCCGCTTTTTGCGTCTCTTGCATAGTAATGAAATTATCCGCAGCCGCGGAAAATGTCCAGACCACTGTGCGGAAGCACGTTAACGCGGACCGCTAAACTATCTTTGAACTCAATGATTGCGATATGTGTACCCATCGCGGCGCATAAACTAAACCCGCAAGGTTGCCCGCCCGAAAATATTCATTAAAATGATTTTTCTCAGGAAGGTTCTTAAAAAGGATTATTTATGACAGATAAATTTCACGTAAAGGAACTGCCCAACGGCATGACGCTGCTGGGCGAGCGGATGAAGGGCGTATCGTCGGCGGCGATGACGATTCTCATTCCCGCCGGCGCCTCGCACGACCCGGACGACCTGGCCGGCGCGGCGTCGGTCATCGCCGAGTGGTCGCTGCGCGGCGCGGGCGACCGCGACACGCGCCGGCTCAACGACGCGCTGGATTCGCTCGGCTGCCGGCACAGCGAAACCGCACACAGCGAGCACGTGCACCTGGCCGCCTCGCAGATGAGCGCGAACCTGCCGGCGGTGCTGGAGATTTACGCCGACATCATCCGCCGCCCGCAGTTCACGCCGGAGGCGTTCGAGTCGTGCCGCTCGCTCATCGCCCAGGATTTGCAGGTCCTCGAGGACGAGCCCGGCCGCAAGTGCAACATGCTGCTGCGCGAGCGGTTCTACCCGCACCCGCTCGGCCGCAGCGTTTACGGCACGGCCGAGACACTGGCGGCCATGACGGCCGAGAAGGTCCGCGACCACGCCGAAAAATCCTTCACGCCGCACGGGACGATACTGGCCGTGGCCGGCGATATAAACTGGGACGAGTTCGCCGACCAGGCCGAGCGGCACTTCGGCGACTGGTCCGCCCCGCCGCCGGCGCCGGTCGAGACCAAACCGCAGCCGCCGTCGACGCACCACATACACAAAGACTCCGCCCAGGTCCACATCGGCCTGGCCCACGAGGCCCCGGTCATAAGCGACGAGCAATATTACCCCGCCCGCGTCGCCCAGACGGTCCTCTCGGGCGGCATGAGCAGCCGCCTGTTCACCGAGGTCCGCGAGAAGCGCGGCCTGGTCTACCACGTCTCCACGAAATACCACAGTCTCAAGCAGCACGCCGGCATGCTCACTTACGCCGCTACCGTCCCTGATAAAACGCAGGAGACTTTCCGCGTGACGGCGGATGAACTGCAGCGGCTGGGCGAGGGGGTCCGGGCGGAGGAACTGGACCGCGCCAAGACGCAACTAAAAAGCGCACTGGTCATGCAGGGCGAGTCGAGCTCGGCCCGCGCCGACGCAATCGCCGGCGACTGGTACCACCTCGGCCGGCTGCGGCCGCTGGAAGAAATCACCGAGGCCGTGCAGAACGTATCCGCCGGGCAGGTCACGGCCTTCACCGAGAAACACCCCGCCGAAAACTTCACCATCCTGACCATCGGACCGCGGAAGGTAGAGGCACAAGATGCATAAAAATTCCGACAACATCAGATTCGAACACAAGGAACTCGACAACGGGCTGAACGTCATCGCCGAGGTCAACCCCGCCGCCGCGTCGATGGCCACGGGCTTCTTCGTAAGTACCGGCAGCCGCGACGAGACCGACGAAATCGCCGGCGTGAGCCACTTCCTCGAGCACATGATGTTCAAGGGCAACCGGCGCCAAAGCGCCATGGACGTCAGCCGCGAGTTCGACGAAATCGGCGCCCGCTACAACGCCGCAACGTCCGAGGAAAACACGTTCTACTACGGCGCGGTCCTGCCGGAGTTCCAGAACCGCATGGCCGAACTTCTGGCCGAACTGCTCCGCCCGTCGCTGCGGCAGGAAGACTTCGACCTGGAGAAGAACGTCATCGTCGACGAAATCGCCCGCTACCAGGACATGCCCACATTCAGGGTCTACGAGAAGATGATGGCAGAGCATTTCGACGGCCATCCGCTGGGACGAAGCGTGCTGGGCACGCCCGAATCCGTCCGCGGGCTTAAGCGCGAGCAGATGCTGGAATACTTCAGCCGCCGGTATTCGCCCGCCAACATAACCGCCGTCGGCGTGGGGAACCTGGACTTCGACGAACTTGCGGGCAAAATCGGCGAACTCTGCGCCGACTGGCCGCAGCACACGCCGCAGCGCGACCGCCCCGGCAACCCCGAAGTGAAGGGCAAAACCAAAATCATCACCGACGCCAACGTCATGCGGCAGCACATCGGCATCGCCTCGGCCGGGCCGCCCTGCCAGGACTCCAGCCGCTACGCCGCACAACTGCTGGCCACGATACTCGGCGACGTCACCGGCTCGCGGCTGTACTACGCCCTGACCGAACCGGCCATAGCGGATGAGGCCCATACCTCCTACGCCCCGCACGACCAGGCAGGGATGATATTCACGTTCATCTCGGCCGATCCGGCGCGGGCGTCGCAGGCCTACCGGATAGCCATGGACGAGATAAAAAAGTTCGTGGCCCAAGGCCCCACCGAGGACGAACTTCAGGCCGCCAAAAATAAAATCGCCTCCGCCGCCACGCTAAAGGGCGAACTGCCCATGGGCCGGCTGACCGCCGTCGGCTTCAACTGGGTGTACCGGCGGGAATACCTCTCGCTGAAGCAGGAACTGGCCCAGGTGCTCGACGTAAGCGCCGGCGAGGTGACGGACGTCGCCCGCTGGTACGACCTGGCCGCAAACACCACGCTGCTGCTGGGCCCCAACGACAAACTATGACTCAACGCCCGCAATCCCGCCCGTTCGACCCGCGGCGCGACCCCGCCGGCATGAAGGTCACCGTCGTGGGCCTGGGGCGATTCGGCGGCGGCGTGGGCGTCACACGCTGGCTGTGCGGGCGCGGGGCGGATGTAACCGTCACCGACAAGTCCCCGCCCGAGGAACTGGCCGACTCCGTGGCCGCGCTTGCCCCGCACGAGCCGACTCTGCACCTTGGCGGACACGACGAGCACGACTTCACCGCCGCCGACCTTATCGTCGCCAACCCGGCCGTGCCGCCGGACCTGCCGCAACTGGCCGCCGCACGCGAGGCGGGCGTGCCCGTCACCACCGAGATAAACCTGTTCATGGTCCGCTGCGCCGCGCCGATAGTGGGCGTCACCGGCAGCGTGGGCAAGTCGACCACGGCCGCGATGGCCGCGGCGGTGCTGGGGCGAAAATTCAAAACGCACCTGGGCGGCAACATCGGAAAATCTCTGCTGGAGGACCTGCCGCAAATCCGGCCCGGCCACGTTGTCGTGCTGGAGTTGTCGAGTTTCCAGCTGGAATACCTGCCGCAAATCCGCACCAGCCCGCACGTGGCCGTCGTTACGAACCTGATGCCCAACCACCTCGACCGCCACGGGACGATGGATGCGTACGCGGCCGCCAAGAAAAACATCTTCGCGTTCCAGGGGCCCGACGACGTGCTGGTGGTCAACGCACGCGACGAGGCCGTCAGCCGCTGGGCCGACGAGGCGCCCGGCCGGTGCGACACGTTCGAGTCGGAAGGCGAGCCGTTCGAACTGGCCGTGCCGGGCAGGCACAACCAGGCAAACGCGCAGGCGGCGTGGGCGGCGGCCGGGCAGTTCGGCATCTCACGCCGGCAGGCCGCCGAGGCGCTGAAAAATTACTCCGCGCTGCCGCACCGGCTTGAACTGGTGGCGTGGCGCGGCGGCGTGGCGTTCTACAACGATTCCAAGTGCACGACGCCGGCCGGGGCGATTCTGGCGCTGGAGGCCTTCGAGCCGCGACGGTCGGTGATAATCCTCGGCGGATACGACAAGAAGGTGAGTTTCGACGAACTGGGCCGGGCCGTCGCCGACCGCGCGAAGGCGGCCGTGGCCATCGGCGCCACGCAGGCCAAAATCACTGCCGCCGTCGAAAAACACCGCAGCGGCCCGTCGCCGCGCGTAATCCCGGCCGGGGACTTCGACTCCGCCGTCCGCGCCGCGTTCGACCTTGCCGACGACGGCGATGCCGTCCTCCTGTCGCCCGCATGCGCCAGTTACGACATGTTCATAAACTACGAACACCGCGGCCGCCGCTTCGTAGACCTCGTCAATCACCTCCCCCAAAAGCGCTGATAAACCCTCCTGTGTGTACTCTCAATCCACTACTCATTCCAGCCCTGCCTCAATGCGAAGTTGAGCATAATCCGGAGAATCCATGAAAGCGGACACGATATGACGAACACTCATTACCAAACTGCTTCGCGAAAGTTTCTTCTTAGGCGTATAAAGCACTCTTTTTATGTCGGCTTTTTTGCCCAGAACAGCGAGTATAATATCTTCTGGCGACATACCGTAAGGGTCAACATAGCGTTCTATCGCATAAAAGCACATTGCCTCTATGTTCAGCGTAAAATCGAGGAATTTATCATAACGCCCGGTAAGCAACCTTTGCATACTTTCTTGTTTTGTAGTGTCGATGCTTCTGCTGGATGATAGGAGCGAGCATTGTCCGACCTTTGCAGAAAGTAACGCATCCTTTACATCTTTTGTGGTAAAGTGGCCTTCACTAATATGAATAAGAGTGTCCAAGATACCACACGTAATTATCAGGGAGTCCTCATCTTCGAACCTGTCTGCATAATCCTCTTCCAAAACATATCGGAAGAGAACCATATTGAGTGCAATGTACTCAAAATTATCCGACACCGTGATTTTGCTCGAGAAAACACGAAATAATCTAAATAAAAGTCCCATAAGCCATCACTCCATGGAATGCAGGATTTTTCAAATTGTAACACTTCATCGGTATGCAACAGGTTATGGCGACAACGGAAACAATTCACCAGTAGCATTGTCAACGTCACCTATCCACACTACCAAGCCCTTAAGTGGCGGAAATTAAAATTTTCCACTATGGTGTTCGAGTAATGGGATATTTCCAGGATTCTCAAAGCTCATAATTCAATCACTCCCGCGACCAATTTATAACAGCGCTTGGGTTGCGAGCCGTCCGGCGGTGCCCATGGTCCAGCCAAACTAACTGTAAGTAAACATTTTTGACTGACTTCCTCTCCACGTGTTAATTTTGTACAAAAGTCGGTGTCAGTAATCTTCATACTATGCATGTTGTCTTGGTTGTCTTTGAAATGAGCACACCAGCGATTTCTATCCCACGAATCTTGGACGAATTCCACATTTGCTTTGATAAATTGCAGGGATTTCCACTTTGAGGACGGCAACGAGTTTAAATAGGACGGCTCTATATGGTCGCCATACGTATGCAACACCAAGTCCGAATTTTCGGCTAAAGCCAATGCATCTTCCACGGCGCAACGACTGATAACATCCCAGTCCCATGAATCAACGAACCAATTTTCCCGTTGGTATGGATCGGGAGGATCCGGCTGGTCCCCTGTAAATGGAATCTCGACTATATCTAACAAGTTAATACGGCTTATTGAAGGAATATTTGGAATGGCTCGTGAAGGATTGTTGGGCACTGGTCGAATCCATTCACCAGTATCAGGACAAATTCCTGCAACGCATCGCCCCCCTGGACGAATGGAATTCGCCAAAATAATAATACCCCGTTCCATGTGTTATCTCCCATCTTACAAATGTCGAATTTTCACATTATCCCACTTCGACCTTATATATTCGGCCACCAGCCGCCGGTGGCACTTGTCTGGTTTTGGCTCGCTGCATAGCAAACAGGCATGGTCCAATTCTTCGCGATTCACGAGTTTTTCAATTTGTCGATCGGCCATACTTTTTGAGAAACGCTTTTCGTATTCTTCCCAACCGATAGCTTTCTTTTTATAACCATCCAATATTTCTTTTGTGGGCGCCATTTCAGGAAGATGCCTGTAATCAATTCCGGCAATTTCTCGAAGAAAATATTCGAGATCGCCTTTCTTGGTAAAACCCGCCAATTGCGATACGTTGTTCAGGCGAATATCCACAACCTTTCTTACCCCTTCCCGCCGCAGAATCTCAAAGAACTCACGCGCCGACTTCTTGGCAAATCCGATAGTGAAAACTGTAATTCCGTTCTGCGCCATGTAATTATTCGCATTCATACGTCTTTTGTTACTTTCCGGATTTGTAAGCTATTTCCCCGGCCCGCCGGGCGTATGCCTGATCAAGCGCGTTTGAATCATCGTCGTCGGGAATGAATAAAGTTGACGTAAGCCCGGCAACCTTTAGCAGCCGCGATTCCGTCTGCCTGTGGTCTTCAACGGTTCCATCGGCCAAGATGTGCTTGATGCCGATACCCAGCCGGCGCAGATAGTGGCATATTAAGATTGTGCGGTGGCAGTCCAACGGTTCCTTTTCGGCACACATCAGTGCCAATCGGTATTTTTTACCGCCCTTGAGAACACGCTCAATGCCACGATTGAACTCCTCGCGGGCAGCGAGACGGACGAAATCCACTCGTCCGTTATCGTAGCAGTCCGGATTTTTCGGCCGTGCGCCTAATTCCTCACCCAGAAAGACATAGGCGATGCCCGTTCTCCGAAGCGCTGCTGTCAATATTTTCGTGTTGAACTGCGGGTTGTGCCGGCTGTATGGAGAAGACCGAACATCCGCGACGGCCGAGATGCCGTGCTGCTTGAGTAGCCCGATAAACTTGTCAATCGGGTGGTTGGAATGACCGATGGTGTAGATGATGGTCGCAGTCCGCGTCCCGGTCACGTTTCTGCCGACGGCTCGATTCATATCCACCATCTCCTACGCCATATCTTCAGCGTCTTCTTTGCGCTTGTATGAAGATTTAAACATATGTTAGCCCATTATATCCATCGGCCAATGGCCTTCGTAGATATTCTATGATTATACAACGTATTAATAGGACCGCAATTTCTGATATTTTTATTTATTACCGGCAGACGATCCCGCTCGCCCTCTATTGCGCGCGCAGTTTGTCCGCGGAATCAGATAAAGGCGGGGAAAAAATAAAAATTTTTATGTGCTCTCACGGCCGTGGGTTACGAATTCCGGATACGCCCGCCGGGCGCGGTTTGCGCGCGCAAAGGTGTTGTTTCGTCCAAGTATGGAGGGCAATTAATTTCGGATTTATGATTTCGGACCGACGGCCCCTCCGGGCCCAAAGGTCCCGTCGGGATTTCGGAATATGAATAAAAAAATACGAAATTCTAATATCGAAATACGAAACAAATACGAAACACGAAGCACGAAATGCGAAACAAGCACGAAATCTCAAATGCCCAAAACGCCGCCGCGGCAAGCCCCGCATGTGAATGCGGGGA
>CAYYMD010000024.1:0-43291 GCA_964472875.1 uncultured Planctomycetaceae bacterium | reverse complement strand
GCCGCTTCGGCGGACAAACTGCGCGCGCAAATCAGCAGGGATTCCGGAATTCGGATTGCGGATTTTGCCCATCCGGCCGCGTTAGTAAGCCCCCGCTGTCAAGCGGGGGATAGTTTTTCGGCATCCCTCTATATAGCAGCGTTATTATCCCCGCGTGCAATCCCGATGAATCGGGACACGCCCTACGCCTATATACGGCGTTATTATCCCCGCATTGACATGCGGGGCTTGCCGTGGCAGCGTTTGTGATTTTAGTAAGCCCCCGCTGTCAAGCGGGGGATAGTTTTTCGGCGTCCCGCTATATAGCAGCATTATTATCCCCGCATTCACATGCGGGGCTTACCGTGGTGGCGTTTGTGATTTTTGTAAGCCCCCGCTGTCAAGCGGGGGATAGTTTTTCGGCGTCCCTCTATATAGAAGCGTAATTATCCCCGCATTGACATGCGGGGCTTACCGTGGCGGCGTTTTTTATAAGGGCATTGGACATTGTGAATCCCGGCGCGCCGGGATTTACAATGTCGAATCAATGACGAATGAACGAATAACAAAGCAAATCTGAAATACGAAATTCGAACCCTTCTTCGCCCCGTGGGCTACTCCTGTATTTTCGCATCGTCGGGAAAAAAATAAAAAAAACGAAACGTGAATAGATGTTTGGTTGTTATATTATCGTTGAAAGACCGACGTTCCCGGCCCGCGCCGGGATCGGGTAAGTAACTAACAGGCAAATATGGGAGATTTGATTATGGACAGACGGGATTTTATTAAGAATGCATCCGCGGCCGCGTGTTCGCTGGGCGTTGCGCCGTGGCTGGCCGGGGCGACGAAGGCGAAAAGAAAACCCAACTTTGTCGTAATCTTCATCGACGACATGGGATACGGCGATATCGAACCGTTTGGTTCCAAAAGAAACAAAACGCCGAACCTGAACCGGATGGCGGAAGAGGGGGCGAAATTCACCGACTTCTACGTCGCCTCCACGCAATGTTCGCCCTCCCGGGCGGCCCTGATGACCGGCTGCTACGCCAAGCGCGTAGGAATGCACGGCAAGGTCTGCTTTCCCAAAAAGGCCAAGGCGCTGCAACCAAGCGAATACACTATGGCCGAGATGTTCAAGGACGCGGGATACGCCACAGGTTGTTTCGGCAAATGGCATCTCGGACACCGCGAGGGATACCTGCCCAACGACCAGGGCTTCGATGTCTATCAGGGCATTCCCTACTCGAACGACATGTGGGCCCCATACGACCCGAAAAACAAGAAATGGAAAATCAGAGGATGGCACGTCCCGCTTCCCTGGCTTGTCGACGGCGAACCGGTTGCCGTAGTCAAGAACAAGACAGACCAGGGCTGGCTGACACAGGCGACTACCCGGGCGGCACTGAAGTTCATTCGGGAAGAGGGCGCCAAAAAGCGACCTTTCTTCGCATACCTGCCCTACGCGGCGGTGCATCATCCTCGCGTTGGGCACCCCGATTTCCTCGATGGGAAAAATCATCTCGAAGCCCAGATCGAGGAGCTGGACTGGGCGGTCGGAGAGGTGTTCAAGACCTTGGAGGATTTAGGGATCGAGAAGAACACCATCGTCCTTTTCATGTCCGACAACGGAGGATCGGGAGGCACCAGCATGGGGCCGCTGCGGGGCGGCAAGGGCTCGCAATACGAGGGCGGCATTCGAACGCCGTTTCTCGCCTGGTGGCCGGAAACCATTCCCGCGGGCGCGGTATGTCGCGAAATCGGCATCACTTCCGATCTGCTGCCGACCTTTGCAAAACTATGCGGCGGGAAGCTGTCGGACAACAAAATAGACGGCAGGGATATCTCCGACATGTTCCTGCACCCTGAAACGGCCAAATCCCCCCATGAACATGTGATGCACACAGGGCACTTAGGGCGACACGCAGTTTGCAGAGAAGGCAAATGGAAGATGGTCGACAACAAGCTTTACGATCTCGAAAAGGACATCGGGGAGAAGAACAATGTTGCCGATCAACACCCGGAGAAACTACGCGAATTGAAAGAGCAATTCCATACATGGAACGAAACCATCGAGCGCGAGCAGCGCCCGCACGCCAAAATGCCCGATCCCGGGCCGCTCGTCTCTGAGGCGGAAGCCAACGCCATGCCGGCATTGTCCGCTTGGCTCAAATAAATGCGATTGGCAGCGAGAAAATTAATAGGACGAAACCCGTAGTGCTATTTGGTTGTTATATTATCGTTGAAAGACCGATTGCGGTCACCGGCCGGTAGTTAACCGTGAAATCCCGGAGAAAAGTAAAGATATTTCGCCTTCAAAAATCCTCTAATCAGGAATTATATTATATGGATCGAAGAGAATTTCTAAACAGGATCGGCTGTGCGTCGGCGGCTATGGGCATGGGCGGCTTGCCGTCCCTTGTTGCCGATGAGCGAAGCAAACCTAATATCATATTCATACTCGTGGACGATATGGGCTGGTCCGATTTGGGCTGTTACGGCGGCGAAATCCACACGCCGAACATCGATAAACTGGCGCGTGGCGGCATGCGTTTTACGCAATGCTACAACACGGCCAAGTGCTTCCCCTCGCGGGCATGTTTGCTGACCGGTGTCTACGCCCAGCAGTGCGACATGGACGGCGGACCCGCTAAAATCAAAAACGCCGTCACGCTCGGCGAGGTTCTGAGGACTGCCGGATACCGCACACTTGCTTCCGGAAAGCATCACGGCACGGAAAATTTGTACCATCGCGGATTCGATCACTATTACGGCCTCCGTGACGGCTGCTGCAATTACTGGAACCCCGGCACTCAGCGCGAGGGCGAACCCAAACCGGCCCGCAAGAGAACCCGCCACTGGTGCGACGACGAAAAGCACTATCATCCCTATACGCCCGGGGACAGGGACTTTTACACTACCGACGCCTTCACCGACAAGGCCCTGAAATGGCTGGACGAGCCCGAGACAAAAGAAAAGCCGTTCTTCCTGTATCTGGCCTATACCGCTCCCCACTACCCGCTCCAGGCCTGGCCGGAGGATATCGCAAAGTACGAAGGCGTTTATGACAAGGGGTATCAGAAAATACAGAAAGCCCGTCACCGGCGGCAGATTGATATGGGGCTCATCAATCCCCAAACCACCCCTTTGCCGAAGTGCGACCGTCCCGATGACTGGAATAATATCAAGGGTGACAGGCGCAAAAGCGAAACCCTGAAGATGCAGATTTACGCGGCCATGGTCGACAGGATGGACCAGAACGTCGGCCGTCTGCTCGACAAACTTCGCAAGCAGGGCCGACTGGAAAACACCCTCATTATGTTCGCCTCCGACAACGGCGCATGCGCCGAAGGGGCTCGTGCGAAGTACGCATCCGGCAAAATCGAGGACTACGGGAAAATAAACACTTACCTGACCAGGGGCATTAACTGGGCCGAGGTCCAGGACACGCCGCTGCGAAAATACAAGAACTGGAGCCACGAAGGCGGAATCTGCACTCCCCTGGTCGTCCACTGGCCGGGTAAAATAAGCGAGCCCGGCGGCTTCTGCCGCCGGCCGGTCCATTTCATAGATATCATGCCCACGCTCGTGGATATCGCCGGCGCCGAATATCCCTCGAAACACAACGGCCAAAGCGTGACGCCCATGCAGGGTGTAAGCATTCTACCAGCCCTGCAAGGCCGGTCCGTTAAGCGAAAAGAACCACTGTTCTGGAAGTGGTCCATCGGTGGGGCCGTACGCGAAGGCGACATGAAAGCCGTCTTCTGGGGCAGAAACCGGGATTGGGAATTATATGACCTGTCCGAAGACCGCAATGAGAAAAACGATTTGGCTAAAGAGAAGCCGCAGCAACTAAAAACACTGGTTAAAAAATGGCAAGCGTGGTACGCCAAAGTTAAATGAAGCAAAAATAAACGAAATGTAAAGGTCGAACAATTTCAGGAATCTGCGGACACCAGCGTCCGGGCGAAATCTCCCCTGTCGGCATAATGATTCTCCCGCACTCGCTTAACTGCTGCCTCCGCGCCCCTGGCCTCATCCTTTGATCACGCCCATGGGTCGCAGGCGGGCGACTTTTTTCGACAGTCCCGCGGCCGTGACGCATTCGACCACGTCGTCCACGTCCTTGTATGCGGCCGGCTGTTCCTCGGCCAGGCCCTTTTTGCTCTTTGCCTTTGCAATCACGCCGGCGTCGGCCATCTCCCTTTCGATGTTCCGCCCCTGCGCCTCTCGCACGGCCTGCTTGCGTGACCACACCCTTCCGGCCCCGTGGCAGGTGCTGCCGAAAGTTTGCTCCATGGCCGCCTGCGTACCCACCAGGACGTAACTGGCCGTGCCCATGTTGCCGGGGATAATCACCGGCTGTCCGACGGTCCGGTAAATCTCCGGCAGGTCCGGATGCCCCGGCGGGAATGCCCGCGTGGCGCCCTTGCGGTGGACACACAGTTCGACGTCGCGGCCGCCGACCTTGTGCGTCTCCATCTTGGCGATATTGTGGGCCACGTCGTAAACCTGCCGCAGGCCCAGGTCCGAGTACGTCCGGGCGAAGAATTTCTCCAGCGTCTTGCGCACCTGCGTGGCCAGCAGTTGCCGGTTGCAGAATGCGAAGTTCGCCGCCGCCCGCATGGCCCGCAGGTACTGCCGGCCCTCGCTGCTGTCGGCCGGGGCGCAAACCAGTTGCCTGTCCGGAAGCGATATGCCGAACTTCTCCGGCGACCGCCGCAGAAACTTGATGTAATCCTGGCATACCTGGTGGCCCAGCCCGCGTGAGCCGGTGTGAATCATGAACGTAACATCCCCCTCGGCCAGCCCCATCGCCTCGGCGGCCGGACGGTCGTAAACCTGCTCGACGTACTGCACCTCGGCAAAGTGGTTGCCCGAGCCGAGCGTGCCGCACTGGTCGGCGCCTCGCTTGAAGGCCTGGTCCGACACGGCCGAGGCGTCGGCGTCGGGTATGCGGCCGCAGGATTCCGTCGCTGCAAGGTCCGCCCCGTCGGCCAGGCCGCGTTCGACGAGGAACGGCACGCCCTCGGTCATGATGCGGGCCAGTTCCTTCTTCGTGAACTTGATTGGCCCGCCGACGCCCACACCCACCGGCAGGTCGCGCAGCAGTTGTGCCGTCAGTTGCTTTATCCGCGGCCGGACGTCGTCGGCGGGAATGTCGCTTCGCAGCAGGCGAACGCCGCAGTTTATGTCATAGCCCACGCCGCCGGGTGAAACCACACCGCCGGCCGATATGTCCATGGCCGCCACGCCGCCGATGCAGAAGCCGTAGCCCCAGTGGATGTCCGGCATGGCAAGCGAGGCCTTCACTATGCCCGGCAGGGCCGCGACGTTGGCCACCTGCCTGGGCCCGCCCCCGGAGATTACCTCGTCGATCAACTTTTCGCCGGAGTAGATAACACCGTCCACCCGCATGTAGTCCACGGACTCGGCCGGTATCCGCCACCGGTTGGCGTCAATCTGCTCGATTTTTCCCTGGAAACCTTTACTCATAAAAACCTCTGGTTGATTCAACGCTTGGTTGATTGGTTACGGCCGGTTGAAATTTGCAATTTTCATTTTGTCTCAAGCAACGACCAGGAAAAATATCTAATTTACGATAACCTGATTTATCGACGTACCGATTCACCGATTAACTTTGTTCAAATATCCAGAATAACCCTGGCCGACCACTTGCCGTCGGGAGACTTATTGACCTCTAATTCATGATACGTGGCCGCCTTCACTTCCGTCAGCATTTCGTGACGGTCCGTATCCAGCGGCTCGCCGACGGCCTCGGCCCTTACTTCGCCTTCGACGACCTGCGACACCTTCACATGCTTTACGGCGAACCTCTCGCCCTGGATAAGTTCGACTATTACGTTGAGGAAGTCCACCACCAGGTCTTCCATGTCGTCGCCGTCCACGTGCAGGGCCCGCCTGCCGGCGGCCGTGACCGTCCGGCCGGATACGATTATGCCCGCGGCCGCCTCGGCCAGTGCCGAGAACAACTCCTCCGGCGTGTCGGCCGTGGCCTCAAGGCCCACGTCGGCCGGATGATCGAATGTCTCACATTTACTCGCCATGGCGCTTTTTATTATATACTTATTGACGCGTAAATAATTGAATTAGCTTAATGTTGCTCTTTAATCTCCTATAGCCGTGATTGCGTCGGTTTGTCAGAACGGCCAACCACTTTGCGTGTAGGTAAAATCTATTAATCAAGGCCGGGCAGTATCCTGACGACCATATCCATATAGTCGTATTCAGCGTCTTTTATGGGTCGGGGCGTCTCATAAAGGCATGGGCTAAGGATGCATCGTAACGGACGCAATAATCTTTCAGGCCTCATCCGACCGGGAGGCAAACCCATTAAAAAAATTGCGACAAAATTTATCCTTCTGGTAACACTGTTGGCCGGTCTGTTCGTCGCTGTAGACGTATATCATTCGTATTCCGTAACCAGGCAGGAAGTTCTGGAAGAGATGAACAGCAAGGCCGCCCTGACACTGGCCTTTGACCTTGCGATACGCGAGTACGTAAAGGAGGAAATTCGTCCTGCTATGGAAAAGAGGACCGAATCGGGCGAATTTCACCCGGAGACGATGTCCACTTCTTTTGTGGCTCGTAATATCTTCAAGAAGGTACGCCGGGACTTTCCCGACTACACTATAAAATTCTCTTCCGATAATCCCCGGAACCCGGCCAACCAGGCAGGACCCGATGAAATGCGGATGATTCGTTATTTTAACGAGAATCCCGATGTCCAAACCTGGAGCGGGCAAATCGACATTAACGGACATTCGCACCTTGCCCGGTTCAGTGCCCGCAGGATGAAGGAAAGTTGCCTGCGATGCCACGGCAATCCGGACGACGCCCCCGCATCGCTTGTCGAGCGTTACGGCTCAAAAGCCGGCTTTAACCGTCCGTTGGGCGAAGTGGTTGCGCTTGATACGGTAGCCATACCGCTGGATAAAACCGAGGCAGCCGTAATGGCCGGAATTACCCGACATACTTTATTCATGGTAATAGGAATTGCCCTGCTTATTGCCATTTTAGTCCTGATGTTTCAGTTCATCGTATCCCGCCGCCTGTCACGGATGAAGGCGCATTTCGAGCAGATCGCAACCGAATCTACTACTGCCAACATGCGGCCGATAGACGTTCGTGGGAATGATGAAATAAGCGCTTTGGCACGCAGTTTTAATACAATGATTGGCCGCCTTCACGAATCCCAGACCTCTCTGGAACAGCGTGTTAAAGACCAGACAGAGAACCTGAGAGAGGCCAACGAAAAACTTCAGAAGGAGGCCGCAGAACGCAAACAGGCACAGAAGAAGGCGGTAAGAGCACACGACAAACTGAAAAATATTCTCTCCCGCAGTCCCTTCGGCGTAGTGGTCATAGGCAGGGACCGTAAAATCCGGTGGGCAAATAAATACGCATGCGAACTGGCGGGAGTGGAAGATGCGGAGCGGCTGTGCGGGCGGGAATGCGGAGAGTATCTTTGCCCGGCCGATCAGAATGAGTGTCCTATACTGGACAAAAATCAGGAACTCGACAACTCCGAACGAATCCTCCTCCGCCACGACGGCAGAAAAATCCCCATCCTTAAGACCGTCATCGAAACCGAACTGGGTGGCGAGCCGGTCCTGCTGGAAAGTTTCATCGACATAACCGAGCGCAAACTCGCCGAGGATAAAATCCGTCGCAGCGAGGCGAAATTCCGCGACATGGTTAGTCTAATGCCTCAGAGTTACGCCGAGTTCGACCTGGACGGCAATTACAACTACGTCAACAAGGTCGGCCTGGAGATGTTCGGCTACGAAGAAAAGGATTACAAATGCGGCGTAAATATTATGGACGTTATTGCTCCTGAAGATCACGACAAGGTCCGGGCCAACATCAAGGAGCGCCTCAACGGCCGAACGCACACTCCTAACGAATACACCATGGTTCGCAAGGACGGCAGCCGGTTCCCTGCCCTGGCCTACAGCACACCGATTATGCAGGATGGCAAACCGGTCGGACTGAGATCCGTTATTGTCGACATCACGGACCGCAAGCGGGCCGAACAGGAGCGCAAGCGGCTGCTTCAGAGACTCCAGGCGATTATGGACAACGTTCCCGCCTACATGTTTCTTAAGGACCGCCGGGGCAGGTACACGGCCGTCAACAAGGCCTATATGCAGTTTTTACCGCCCGAGGTTACCGACCCGATCGGCGGCCACGACAGCGACTTCTTCCCCCCGCGCCTGGCGAATAAATTCGACCGCGAGGACAGGGAGGTTATGGAGGAAAGCCATGTTGTCACCAAATCCGAGCCGATACCCCTGCGTGACGGGCAAACCATTCACGCAGCCGTGAGAATGGCCCCTGTGCGAAATGACCGTGGCCGCATCACTGGGATGGTCGGTGTCGCAATGGATATAACAAAGCGCAAACGGGCCGAGGAAAAACTCGCGGCCGAAAGAAGGTTTATCAATACGGCCCTGGACAACTTACACGACATATTTTACGTATTCGACCGTGACGGCAGATATTTGCGATGGAATGACGCAATTAAGCAAATCAGCGGCTACACCGATGAGATGATGCGGAAGGCACACCCACTGGATTTTTTCCATAAAGATGACGTTCCCAGCGTTAAAGAAGCAATTGCGGAAGTCTGGCGGAAGGATTCGGCAAGAGTCGAGGCCAGATTCCGCACCAAGGGCGGCTACAGGCCATACGAATTGAACGGCAGACTGCTCAGGGACCCCGATGGTCGGCCCATTGCCGTATGCGGCACCGGCCGCGACATCGGCGACCTGAAACAGGCCGAGCAGCAGTCAATCCGCGCAAAGGAACAGGCCGAGGCGGCCAACAAGACAAAGAGCGAGTTCCTGGCCAACATGTCGCACGAGATACGCACACCGATGACGGCCATCCTCGGCTTCACTGAGCAGTTGTGGGACCCTGAGTTGAGCCCCAGCGACAGAGACAATTACCTGACTGTTATCCATCGCAACGGGGAACACCTGCTGGACCTTATAAACGACGTGCTGGACCTCTCGAAAATCGAGGCCGGACGTATGACCGTCGAAAAGACCCCCACGAGCATACCTTCGATATTGTCCGACGTGGCAAGCATGATGAGAATCAGGGCCGAGGAGAAGGGAATAA
Organism: uncultured Planctomycetaceae bacterium; assembly: GCA_964472875.1. GTDB lineage: Bacteria > Planctomycetota > Phycisphaerae > SM23-33 > SM23-33 > CAYYMD01. The sequence continues at coordinate 34,168 of CAYYMD010000024.1, read as the reverse complement.
CGTTCTCGGTCGAATACGCCGGCCAACTGCCCGAGACCATCGAGACCGACCCGTCGCGACTGAGGCAAGCGATGGTGAACCTGGCCGGCAACGCCGTCAAGTTTACGGAGGAAGGAAGCGTGAAAATCGTCGCCGAATTCCTTCCCGATGTATTCAACGGAAATCCGGGCATACGGCTAAAGGTTGCAGACACCGGCATCGGCATCCCCGAGGATAAACTCGAAACGCTTTTTGATTCGTTCGTTCAGGCCGACGCATCCACATCCCGCAAATACGGGGGCACGGGACTTGGGCTGGCGATAACCAACCACATCGCCGAACTGCTCGGCGGCGAGTTGACCGCCTCCAGCACCGAAGGCGAGGGCAGCACATTTACGCTGACCCTCCCCACCGGCCCGCTGGATGGCGTGGAGATGCTGGACGAGCCGGCAGAGGCCGTCAACGGCGACGGCGAAGGATATCATGGGACGACCGCGGCCACAAAGACGCTCGAGGGTGTCCGCGTCCTGCTGGCCGAGGACGGGCCGGACAACCAACTGCTCATCAAAACAGTGCTGAAAAAGGCCGGCGCCCAAGTCGAGATAGTCGAAAACGGGCGCGAGGCCGTCGAGAAGGCCGAACAGTCCGCCCCGTTCGACGTGGTGCTTATGGACATGCAGATGCCTGAGATGGACGGCTATCAGGCCGCCCGCAAACTGCGACGGCGGAGATACAGACTGCCCATACTGGCGTTGACGGCCCACGCAATGGCCGCCGACAGGAAAAAGAGTATCGACGCCGGTTGCGATGACCACATTTCAAAACCGGTGAAACGGGCCGAACTGATAGAAGCCATTTTGAGGAACTTATCCCAGAGCAACAATATAAAAGAATCCGCCACGGATAAGGGATTCACATCCGACGACGAAAATACCAGCGATAAAAATGCCGAGAACGCTCCTATCCGTTCTGAATTCGCCGATGACCCCGACATGTCCGAAATTATAGACCAGTTCGTCTCCGGCCTGCCGCAGCGGATAAATGACATGGAGGATGCCCTGAAACACAATGATTATAAGACACTGCGGCGCTGCGCACATCAGACCAAAGGCGCCGGCGGCAGTTACGGCTACACGTGTCTGACGGAGCAGGCCAAGGAACTGGAGCAGGCGGCCAAGGCATCCGACGCCGAGGCGTCGCGGCTGCAACTGAACAAACTCAAAAATCTCTGCCGACGCGTAATCTCCGGCCACGAGTGTGAAGTTACATCAAGAAGGAATGAAGCATGAAACTGTTAATTGTAGAGGACTGTCCCGATACGTTGAGGGTGGCCGCGGCCCGGCTGAAAAAGGAGAACCTGGATATTATATGCGCCAAAGACGGCCGGGAGGGACTCCACAAGGTGAGCAAGGAAAACCCGGACCTGGTGCTTCTGGACATTGATTTGCCGGATATGTCGGGCTTTGACGTGTGCCGCGAGTTGAAATCCAACCCTCAGACCAACCTTGTTCCCGTGATATTCCTAACCGCATCCACCGGCGCCAGAGATAAGGTCAAGGGGCTGGACCTGGGCGCCGTGGACTACGTGACCAAGCCGTTCGACCCGTTCGAGTTGCGTGCCCGCGTTCGTGCTGCCCTGCGGACCAAACGCCTTCAGGACATGCTCGTCGCCAAGGCCAGCATCGACCCGCTGACAGGCCTGGCCAATCGCCGGGCGTTCGACAAGCATCTTGACGAGCAATGGGAACAGGCCAGGCGACACGAGGACAACCTGGCGCTGATAATGTCCGACATAGATTTATTCAAGAAGGTCAACGACACCCACGGCCACGGCATCGGCGACTTAGTGCTGCGCTACGTGGCCGACGTTCTCCGGGCCGGATGCCGAAAATACGACACGCCCGCCCGCTACGGAGGCGAGGAATTCGCCGTAATTTGCGCCAGGGAGAACTCCGAAGGCGCGGCCGCACTGGCCGAACGTCTGCGGCAGAGATTGCGTAATACACCGTGCGATACCGATAAGGGCATCATCGAAATCACAATGAGTTTCGGCGTCGCCGACGCAAACGACTGCGATTCGCCGAAATCTCTGGCCGAGGCCGCCGACGACGCCGTCTATGCAGCCAAGGAGGCCGGAAGGGATTGTGTTAAATCGGCCGACCATACCAACTCCGCCCCGCCCCAACGAAAATCGGCGTAAAAGTCGCGCCCGAATGAATATCCCGCCGCATTACGACACGTCAAGTTCCTTCGCGGCCGAGGCGAATGCGTCCAGGGCGAAGGAAAGGTCTTCCCGGCTGTGTGCGGCGGAAATCTGCACTCGAATCCGGGCCTGCCCCTTCGGCACGACGGGGTAACTGAACGGTATCACGTATATGCCTTTGGCCAGCAGCGCCTCGGCGAACCGCCCCGCCGCGGCCGCCTCGTAAAACATAATAGGCACGATGGGATGCTCGCCGGGCAGGATGTCAAATCCGCGGGCTGTCATGCCCTCGCGGAACATTTTCGTATTGGTGCGGAGTTTTTCACGAAGGTCGTCGGTCGTCTTGAGCAGTTCCAGAGTCTTCAGCGACGCCCCCACTATCGGCGGGGCGAGTGTGTTTGAAAACAAGTAAGGCCGGCTTCGCTGTCGAAGAAGGTCTACAATCGCCTTGCGGCCGGTGGCGAACCCGCCTGACGCCCCGCCCAGCGCCTTGCCCAGCGTGGAGGTTACCACGTCCACCCTGTCCGGAACGCCGTAATGTTCCGGCGTGCCGCGGCCGGTGGGGCCGATGAAGCCCGTGGCGTGCGAGTCATCCACCATCACCATGGCCCGGTAACTCTCGGCCAGGTCGCAGATTTCGTCGAGTTTGGCCATATAGCCGTCCATGGAAAACACGCCGTCGGTGGCTATCATTTTGAACCTGGCTCCGTCGGCGTCCGCCTGTTTGAGTTTCGCCTCCAGATCGGCCATGTCCCTGTTGGCGAAGCGGTAGCGTTTGGCCTTGCACAGGCGGATGCCGTCGATGATGGAGGCGTGATTCAACTGATCGCTGATGACCGCGTCCTCGTCGGTAAGCAGCGTTTCGAACAGCCCGCCGTTGGCGTCGAAGCAACTGGTGTAGAGGATGGTGTCATCCGTGCCGAAAAAATCGCTGATGGCGTCTTCGAGTTGCTTGTGCAGTTGCTGCGTGCCGCATATGAATCTCACAGACGCCAGCCCGTAGCCCCACCGCTCCAGCGCCTCGTGTGCGGCGGCGATGACGTCGGGGTGGTCGGCCAGTCCGAGATAGTTATTGGCGCACATGTTCAGTACGTCTTCCCGGCCGGTCACGCCGATGTGCGCACTTTGCGGCGTCGTAATCACCCGCTCGGACTTGAACAGCCCCGCGTTTTGAATTTCTTCAATCTGCTTTTCAGCATGTTTTTGAAATGCGTTAATCATGGTCAGTATCCCGTCATGTTTTACTAGTAATTATTCGCTCAAAAACCGGCGTTACAGTTCGCTCCAGGTCAGCACGACCTTCCCGCAGTCGCCGTCGAGCATGGCGTCGAAGCCCTTCCGGAAATCCTCGAAGCCGAAGCGGTGCGTGATAACCGGACGGATATCCAGGCCGCTCTGGAGCATTACCGACATCTTGTACCACGTCTCGAAAATCTGCCGGCCGTAAATGCCCTTTATAGTCAGCATGTTCAAAATGAACTTGCTCCAGTCCAGCGTCATCTGCCCCTCGGGGATGCCGAGAACGGATACTTTCCCGCCGTGGCACATGTTGTCGATTATATCCGCGACCGCCCCGGTGGCCCCGGACATCTCCAGGCCGACGTCGAAGCCCTCGGACATGCCAAGTTCTTTCTGCACGTCGGTGAGATTTTCCTTTCCCACATCCACCGCCCGCGTGGCGCCGAGTTTTTTAGCCAGTTCCAGCCGCCAGGGGTTTTTATCGGTTATCACCACGAAACGGGCACCGGCGTGCTTGCAGACGGCCGCGGCCATGGCGCCGATTGGACCCGCCCCGGTTATCAGCACATCCTCGCCCAGAAGGTCCCACTGCAGCGCGGTGTGAACCGCATTACCGAACGGATCGAAAATGCTTGCGATTTCGAGGTCGATTCCCTCGAAATGCTCCCACACGTTGGCGTTGGGGATGGCGATGTACTCGGCGAACGCGCCGGGTCTGTTGACGCCGATGCCCCGCGTGTGCGGGCACAGGTGGCGCCGGCCGGCCATGCAGTTGCGGCACCGCCCGCAGACAATGTGGCCCTCGCCGCTGACAATCATGCCCGGTTGATAATCGTTGACGTTCTCGCCGACGGCCGCGACCTCGCCGACAAACTCGTGCCCCACGACCATCGGCACCGGAACATTCTGCCGTGCCCATGTGTTCCATTTATAGATGTGAAGGTCCGTGCCGCAGATGCCCGTCTTCAGCACGCGAATCAGCACGTCGTTGATGCCATACCGGGGCACCGGAACATCCTCGAGCCACAGGCCCTCTTCGGGCCTGGCCTTGACCAGCGCTTTCATTGTCTGGGCCATCTGCAAATTCCTTTGTGTAATTCCGAGATCTAAATGTTTTTATAATTTGAAAGGAAGACGCTGATTAATCTACGCCTTTTTGCGTGAGCGTCACCTCGCTGTCGAACCTCAGGCGAACCGGCCCCATCAGGCCGGATTTCCGGCTGCCTCTGTAGTTGGTCGGAATTGTCGTGTAATGGTTTGCAAGCGTATTGTAAACGATTACCTCGATACGGTTTTCTCCGGCCCTGACTAAATCACTTATATCCAGTGTCCATGGCGGCGCCACGCGAACTCCCGCCTTTTGGTCGTTGACCCGCACCTCCGCCGTGGCGACAACACCGCCCAAATCGATAATCACGCGCCTGCCGGCCTGCCGGCGGCTCAATGAGATGGTTTTGCCGTACCGTATGCCGCCAGAGTAGCACTTAAGAGACAGATTCTGCCGTGACCAGTCGCCCAGTTCAATCAGACCCTTTTCACAATGTAACTTGACCGGTAAAGTCATCGCGGAACCTCCATAACATCCCGAAGGCATTTGTATGCTCAGTGCCACCCGAGACTCTTTTTTGATGGGTTTTTCCGAGTAAAAACGATATCGTTCGGTCCCGTTGCGGCTCTTGCCGGCGGTTTTCATCTCCATTTGTTTACCATCAACCCAGGCCTCAACGTAACCAGGAGTTGTCACTGTCATAGCACTCAGTCCGGGTGGCGCCTCGAATCGATACCAGCCCATCATCCGCCGTTCACCCGCAAGGGCATCCAATGGCACGAGTCCCGTATGGTCGTACCATGTCATCGACAGTGGCGTACGCTCCTGCCTGACCTTGCTGTCGGCTGCAAGGACAACGCAATGGCCCGCACCCGGCCTGTCGTAACGGATGAGCAGAGGATTCGGTCCCGCTTGCAGTTCATATTCACCGTTGGTGTTTTTAACCTCTTGACCATTGAGGTAGATTGCATCCGGTGTGATGCCGCCGCCCGTAACTATCTTTACCCGGGCCGCTTGCTCTGGCCTTGCGCTGGTCCACAGATAATAGCGGCTTCCGGCCGTTTCTTCCTTGTAGTGAGTTTTTCCGGTCCAGTGAACGACTTCTTTGCCGAGACGAATGAAATCGTCCGATATCTTTTCTTTTAAACCGTGGAATCCCTGGTGGCCGGGAACGCCCTCTCTTCCCCACCGCCATGAAAATTTATATGGCGACCACTTGTATTGCTTACCATCAATCTCAATTACCTTGTCCGGATCAAGGACTTTAACGTCTGCAAGCCGTGCACCGACAGCGGCTGTATTTTGGTTTTTTGGCAACGGCCCCAGTTTCCAGAATTTAAGACCATATCCGTAGGTGGCCTTCGACCACTGGGAATCATCGAAATCCGGCTCTTTCCATTGAGGTTTGGGACCGGCTGCGCGTGAATAGCGAAAGATGCGTGCTTCGGGGCCGATAATCTTATCGTTGACCGGTAATCGGAAATCCCCCCAGCGGTTGTCCATGGTCGGTATGAATTCACATTCCCACAGACCTTCAACCGTCACAGGCGGCAATTTCTCAGGCGCATTGCCGCGGAGGGTTATCTCTTTGTCATTCAGTCTCACATTTGCAGTCTGTTGGCCCGGTCCGGCGGAATAACCGGAAATTGTTATATCGCCTTTCGTATCGATACGGGTAATCTCTTCCAGCGTGGTTTTACCAACGGCGGGTTGTTCGTTGCCGGGTGTAAAGACAATTACCTGCGCCTGGTGGGATTTCAACGGCATGCGGATGGTGGTTTGTTTTTCCATCCGCGATACTACTCTCAGCGGACGGATTTTGCCTGTCCAGGGATCCCATATTTCGGCCCGGCCGGTAGCGCCAAATGTGCAAATAGTGCCCTTTTTCGCGCCCATGACAAGATAGACATCGCGTGGCCCGACCTTGCGATGGTGCGCCTTGATTCTATGGCCCCTTACATCTTGCGTCAGCAATTCGGAGATCCTGTGCAACAAGGGTTTCCTGTAGTTTCCCGGCAATGCAATTCCCTTCCCGCCGGCGGCGCTGGTTTGCATTTCAGGTTTTGCTCCGTCCTTTGCATCCGCCGCCGTCGCTGCGAATATTTCTCTCACCGCTGCCTCGAGTTGGGGGTCGTCGGCGCCGGCGCGGTCGCTCGCTTCGGGCAACGCCTCCAGGGCAATCACTACACCGCCCTTGCGGTAGAACTCCATGGCCTTTTGCAGGGTTGACCACCGCACCGCCCGCATTGCCGGCAGCACCAGCACCCGGTAAGAAGTATCGGCCACATGCAGACGGCCGTTTCGCACCTTGGCGCGAGCGAGCGATTCGAAATCCATAAAAACAAAATCGTAGCCGTGATTAAATAGCAAACTGCCTGCATTGAATGCGCATCCTGGCGCCTTGCCTCCCCCCAGTTTGGCCTGGCCGGGTGAGACCGGGTACATCACCGCAATATCGGCCTGGTGGATGCCCTGGCTCATCAGGTAAGACAACCGCTCGAAGTATTTCAGGAAGGCCCCCATGTGTTCCCAGTACGGCATGCGGAAATGATATGAGGGCGGGGCCCACCCCCAGTATCCGCCATGGGTCGTGTAGTACAGGCCGTGCAAATTGAGCAGGTTGCACCCGTAGATGTAGTTTTTGCAGGTGGCGGACATCAGTCTTTCCGGCGTGGCGTCCCAGCCCAGACTATGGTAGCCCTCCAGCCATACCCGCGGCCGGTTGTAGAGGTGGGCTATGGAGCTGGACACCTTGCCCTTGATAAGGTCCGCCTTGCCGCCCGGAGTGTCGTGGCCCGGGGCCGTGTACCAGCGGACCGCGCTGAAATAGTCGCCGAACTCCATGGGATTCCGGCCGCGGCTTCCCTGGTCGCAGCCGTAGATCATCCCCCTGCTCCAGTGCCATTTGAATATAGGTATAAAATATCGCTCCTGGGCCAGTTGCATTTTTACATCCATAAAATCGAGCCGATACTTGACCGTCTTTGTCCCCACATCCTGGAACATGGCCGGCAAGGCCTCAAAAAGATTGTACTCCTTCCTTTGCCTGAATTGCTCAGGCAGGTCCTCTGTCCATATACGGTCGCCCACGCCGAATTTTAACTCATCGTGGAAGAAGTAATTAAGGCCTCTCGACGACCGGTTCGGTGCGTGATCCTGGAAGCGCTGAAAGAATTTTTCGATTACACGTTTGCCCGCCAGCGGATGGATCGGATTGAGTGTGCCCGCCTTGCGCTGGCAGGTATATATCCACACCTGCCATTGTCCCTTCTCGGGTGTCCATTCCAGCCGGTTATCCTCGACAAAGTCCGCCAGGTTGAGACTTTTGGTTTTTATACCATTTTTGCCGGCGGGATAGGCCCGAACAGCGATGGTATTCTCTGGCAGTTTTTGCTTTACCGCCTCTCCGCCATTTATGCGTTTTTTCTGTGCAATGTGTATCTTACGCCCCTGTATTTCCGGATCGCTGTAAACGGTCCTGCTGATAAGACTCTCGTTGTTGGGCCAGTCCAGCGTGTACCCGCTCAGGCCGATGCCCATGTTGCGTTTTGCACACTGGGCCGCGACGAACTGCCAGATATCCCACCACTCATCGGAGAAAATGGGCGGCTCGGCCGGATACGTCGGCCAGCCGTGGGTGTCTTGGTGGGCATAGTTAACCTGCATTCCGGATATGCCCTTCTCGTGTAGTTTTTCAATCTGCCACTTCAGGCGATCCTTGTCCAGCGGGTCGCCTGTCCACCACCAGAATGGCACTTCGCCATAGCCCGGCGGAGGGTTTTTGAAATCTGAAATGAGGTCAACATCAGTGTCCTTCGAAGGATAGCCCGGAGATTCTTTCGGCGGTGGAGGAACCGCCTTCGGATTAGCGAACGGCACCTCAGCAATCGCCCGTGGCGCAACGACCGATGAGAGCGATAATAACCCGATTAACACCTGTGTTATTTTCATAATTTTCCATTCTGTAAAAACAGCAACAGACCTTTATCTCTTAATAAACTATTACATACCGCACCGCAAGCGGGATTTGCCTGCCTAACTGCGCCAAGCAGGCAAGTGAACGCCGATGAACACGAATAAATATAATTCTCAATTCACCCGTCTTCATCCCGGCGGACCGGAACCGGTTATTCTTACTGATTACCAAATACAAAACGTTTTATTCGCATCGGCGGCGGGATTTTATATACTGGCGGATTCACAGGAAACGAAATTCGGAGCATTAACCATGGCGATGACAATAACAGAGAAGATACTCGCGGCCCACGCCGGAAAGGACCGCGTGAGCCCGGGCCAGACGATTTGGTGCGACATCGACGTTCTGATGACAAACGACGTCATCGCACCTCAGATGATAGGCGTTTTCGAGGAACAGGCCGGCCGGGACGCCGAGGTTTGGGACCGCGACAAGGTCGTTTTCATACCGGACCATTACATATTCACCGCCGACCCCAGGGCCCACCGCAACATCGAGATAATGCGCGACTTCGTCCGCCGGCACGACCTGCCCCACTACTACGATACGGATTTTCTGCCGCCCGGCTTCGAGGGCTGTCCGCCGCCGTACGCCGACCCTAAGTCAACCAGTTACATGGGCGTGTGCCACGTGACGCTGCCTCAGAAGGGCCACACCCGCCCCGGCGAGTTGCTGCTGGGCACAGACAGCCACACCTGCACGCACGGTGCGTTCGGAATGTTCGCCACGGGCATAGGCAGCACCGACGGGGCGTTCGCCATGGCCACGGGCAAACTGTGGCTGCGCGTGCCGGAGTCGATGAAGTTCGTCTTCGACGGCCGGCTGCCTCAGTACGTTATGGCCAAGGATGTGATACTGCACGCCATCGGCGAGATAGGCGCCGACGGCGCGACTTACCGGGCCATGGAATTCGCCGGCAAGGCGATAGAGGCGATGAACATCGACGAGCGGATGACGGTGTGCAACATGGCCATCGAGGCCGGCGGCAAGAACGGCATCATCGCCGCCGACGATGTAACGGCCGAGTTCGTCCGCAGCCGCACGGACAGGCCGTTCGAACCGGTTGCCTCAGATGGAGATGCAAAATACGCGGCCGAGTTCCGCTGGGACGCCTCTCAACTGGAGCCGACCCTGGCCACGCCGCATTCGCCGGGCAACCGTGCGCTTGCGCGGGAACTCGGAGAGGTGAACGTGGACCGCAGTTACGTCGGCTCGTGCACCGGCGGCAAGACGACCGACTTCATCGCGGCGGCGAAAATACTGGCCGGGCGAAAGGTCGCCGCCGAGACTTTTATCGTGCCCGCCACCACGGAAGTCGACGCCGACCTGGACCGTCACAAAATCGACGGCAAAACTTTACGGGAGATATTCGTCGCCTCCGGCTGCAACGTCGGACCGGCAAGCTGCGCCGCGTGCCTCGGCGGGCCGGTGGATACCTTCGGACGGGCCAACGAGCCGCTGACCGTAGTGTCCACGACCAACCGTAATTTCCCCGGCCGCATGGGTCACAAGGATGCGCAAATTTACCTGGCCAGCCCCTTGACTGCCGCGGCCAGCGCAGTAACCGGCCATATAACTGATCCTCGCGAATACATGTAACTAACTTTATAGCATGATATTACGGTGATATGGAACTATATCCCGAAGAATCTTGGAGCATGAGGATCTTTGCGTGATGGTTCTTTTGAGGCCTCGCCGGCATTTTCTTTTTCTTCCGGCTCGGCTTTCGGGGCGGGTGGATTATTTGCTTCTTGTTCACCGGCATCATTGCCGTGAGTGACCTGCGTGGGGACTGCCTTGCCCCTTTGATATTTCAACTGATGAAACGGACTCTCGGAAAGATACAATACCAGGCCGTCTTTGCCTATCCTCCGGAGCAGGCAATTAAGCCGCTCGCCGCCGTGTTGCAGGACGACCCTGTACAAATGCCGGTCGGCGGCCGCGAGTCGCCCGGCGACCTGAGCTTCGGGTATCGAAAGAACCATTTTGCTGCCGGACTTTCCGGGCTTAATGATAAGGCGATGTCTGCCGGCGTCCTGTATAGCCGACATTACCGCCCCGGCCAAAAGTGGCTTGAGCGTCCTGGGAGGCGATTCCGTGTATTCACCCAAAACGTCATCGGAGACCGCCGCTACCGGCGGCCCGGACAATTCCACGCTCACCTCGTCCAGACCGCTGATTTTCAACTTCCCGCTCCGTACAGCCAGCGGCGCTTCGAAAACGAACCTAAGTGCCTTCGAAGTACCGGGGGCAATTTTTATTGTGGTCCTGCGACCCTTGACCGGCAATCCGACTCCGGCCGCATCGAGGCCGAAGGAATTGAATTTATCGCTGCCTGCTTGAAAGACTACGTCATCCCGGGAGTTGAACGTCAGCGGCTTATCGCCGGCCCGGACCCGGACGGTGGGTTTCCAGTAAACGCTCCGCGGCGCAGCGGGCAGGTATCCGTCGGCGGCGAAGATAGTGGTTCGAACATCCACAAGGCGGCACTCGGGATGCTTGGGAACTTTCTCTTGAGGAGTTACCGGAACATTATTTTTCTGCTCGGGTGGAACTTCCGGCTGTTGCTGGCTACCTTCGTCTATGACTACCGGCACATCACTGTCCTGTTGTCCATTTATATCTCCGTCTAACGACCGCCTGAGGGTAGGCCAAAAATATGCCACCAACAACAAAGCCACCGCCGCCAAGACCGCCCCCACCCCGAGACGCAAATATGGCTTTTTCCGCCTGCGTCTTCGTCTGTGACGAACCGTGGGAATGTCAGTAGGGCTTGCAGTTACTGTTGTAGAAACAGACTGTAGGGCCGAGACAAGGTCGAGTCGCTGCATCTCGCTCTCATCGCGAAGCACGTTGGCCGTGGCGTCCTCTTCGTGCTCCTGCTCGATATATGGAATCGGCACGGCCTTACCGCATGAAGGGCACAGTGCCCTCTTGCCCGAATATCTGGCGCCTGCTGTGAACTCCCTGCCGCAGTGCTCGCACTTGACGTCTATCTTTTTACCGAGCGACTGCCTGGCGTCAACGGCGAATCCTTCCTCCTGCTCAGGCCATATGTCATCCCGCACGCCGAGCCGTAAAAGCTCACCTTCGGCGTATGGTTCTTCAGACTTAAATTGGAAAGTGTGGCCGCAATGCGGACAGGCGCCTTCGGCTTCCTCGACGTCATCCGGGACGCTGAACCATCGACGACATTGTCCGCATATTAACTGCATTTGTATTTAACCTTCTTCGCGGCGGTACCGCTGTGCGATGGGCATCCTTCTGCCCGACCCGAACGCCCGCTGTGAAACCTTCAACACCAGCGGCGCCTGGCGTCGCTTGAACTCCGCGGAGTCCACCATTTGCGTGACCTTTGTCACCTCGTCGTTACTGAATCCTTCGGCAATAATGTCCGCTGCGGTTTGGTCTTTTTCTACGTATCGTTTGAGAATCTCATCCAGCCGCTCATACGGACCGAGTTTGTCCTCATCCTTCTGCTGAGGTTTAAGCTCAGCCGTGGGCGGACGCGAAATTATCCGCTCCGGTATCCGCTGGCCGCCGGCCTGCCGATTGAGCCACCCGGCCAGTTCGTAGACCGTCGTCTTGAGTACATCTCCGATAGGCGAAACCGCCCCGGCCATGTCTCCGTACAGTGTACAATAACCGACCGAGAGCTCAGATTTGTTTCCCGTCGCCAAGGCCAAGTAACCGAACGCATTGGCAGCGGCCATTACCATGTTGCCGCGGATCCTGGCCTGAATATTCTCCTGAGCTGTCTGGGCGCCTTCCGCGTTAAAAATCCATCCCGCCCCCTGCTCATAAGACTGATGCACATCGTCTATGGAGACAACCTCAAAATTCACCCCCAGGTTCTCCGCCAGCGTGCGGGCATCCTGCAAACTCTGCGGCGAACTGTATCGCCCCGGCATTGCAAGGGTGTGAACGTTTTCAGAACCTATCGCATCGGCCGCCAGCGCAGCCACAACCGAAGAATCAATGCCGCCCGACAACCCCAGCACCACCGACCCGAAACCGCATTTTTTCACATAATCACGCAGGCCAAGTTTAAGAGCTTCCCACAGGCCCGGCAGTTTATCGCCCAGCGGCTCGCATCGGCCGTTGGCCGAATCCGACTCCACTACGAGCAAATCCTCCCCAAACGACCCGGCACGAGAAACCACACCCTCCCCCGGCATCGTCAGACAGCTTGCCCCGTCAAATATGAGTTCATCGTTACCGCCAACCTGGTTAACAAAAACTATCGGCGCGTTTGCATCGTCTGCCCTGCGGGCGAACAATTCCTCACGTCTTCGGGCTTTATTCTGCTCATAAGGGCTGGCCGCCATGTTCACTATTATTTCGGCGCCGGCATCGGCAAGTCGGCCTATCGGATCTCCTCCGTAAAGCTGTCTTCCAAGCGACTCGGCATCCCACAGGTCTTCGCAGATGCTTATGCCCACGCGCCGGCCCGCGATTTCCACCGGCTCGATTTGAGTACCCGGCTGAAAATACCGTGTCTCGTCGAAAACGTCGTACGTCGGTAAAAGTGTTTTGACGTGGACGTGTTTTACTTCGCCGTCGGCCAGAAGTGCCGCGGCGTTCTGAAGGGCCCTGCCCTCCTGCTGCGGCGTAGGACGGACAAACCCGACCAGCGCGGCCACACCACGGCAGCTTCGCCCCAGCGACTCGACTGCCGCAGTGCTGTCGGCCACGAAGCCGCTTTTACGCAGCAGATCCTTGGGCGGGTAACCCGTTACAGATAACTCACTGAAAACTACCAGTTCCGCACCCTTGCTTTTGGCGCGTAGGATGAGCTCCTCCATCCTGCGAACGTTTCCGCAGATATTACCGACAACCGGGTTAAATTGTGCCAGGGCTATTTTCACCTTAATCAATCTCGCTCTTGTCGCTTTGGAAGTTTACTAATCGGCGACGTATATAACGAGTTTACCTCTTTTGCAGATTGTATCAACCGGCATCCGTCTATAATATTTTATCGATGACTGCTTACAGGCATATTACAGCAGATAATTGGAAAGATTAAACATGCCGAAAAATAAAATCGAGAGGGTATGAACGCAGGCAATTATATGCCCGGATTCTGCTCTGGTTCGATAAGATCATTATACGTTTCGCGACGGCGTATAATTCTTGCGGAGTCACCCTCGATTAGCACCTCCGGCACCCGCGGTCGGGAATTATACTGGCTCGACATCACGAACCCGTAAGCCCCCGCCGAATATACCGCCACAAGATCGCCCCGCCCCACCGGCGGTAACATGCGGTCTTTTGCCAGAAAGTCGGCCGTCTCACACACGCCGCCGACCACGTCCACCTTCACCGAATCCGGCGGCACGTAATCCGCCCGCCTTTGCGGCGCCGCCGCATCCTGCGCCAACCGGGCCGGGTACACAAAGTGTTCTGCATCATATAGGGCCGGGCGGAGCAGGTCCGTCATGGCCGCGTCAACCACCACGAAGTTACGGTCGCCGCCCTTCTTGACGTACAGAACCTTTGTCAGAAGGATGCCGGCATTGCATGCAATCTGTCTGCCCGGTTCAATTATAATCTCCAAGTCGGCATCCTTCAGCAGCGGCACGATTTGCTCGGCATAGTCTACGGCCAGCGGTGACTGGCCCTCGATATAATCGGCGCCAAACCCGCCGCCGATGTCCAGCGTATTTATATCCATACCCCGCTGCCGCAGTCGTTTAATAAGCCCCAGCGTCTTGTTTATCGCATCAACGTATGGCTGTGTAGAATACACCGGCGAACCGATGTGCAGATGCAGCGCGTCGAGACGGATATCACCGTCCCGCCCATATTTTTGGAAGAACTTCTCTGCGCGGTCGAGGTCCACGCCAAACTTCGTTTCTTTTTTTCCGGTGGTTGTGTGCCGGTGAGTTTTTGGATCAACATCGGGATTGACACGAAGAGCAGCTCGGACTTTCTTCCCGGCCGATGCGGCCAGGGCCGAAAGGTTCTCGAACTCCGCCTCAGATTCCACGTTAAATAGTCCTATGCCTGCCTCGATTGCCTCGGCGATTTCACGGTCTGTCTTACCCACTCCGGCGAAGACGATTTTTTCCATGTCCGCCCCCGCAGATCGGGCGCGCGCGAGTTCCCCGCCGGAGACAACGTCGAATCCACTGCCTTCAACCGCCAGCAGTCGAAGCACGTGAACGTTTGCCAGTGACTTTATGGAAAAGCATATCGTCGGCGAAACGGCCGCGAATGCCTCGGCCAGAGCACGGTAATGATGCAGCAACGTCGCGCCAGAGTATATGTAAGCCGGCGTGCCGTATTTTTCAGCCACGTCGGCCGCACGTACGCCTTCGCAATAAAGTTCACCCTGCCTGTACTCGAAATAGTCCATGTTTCGCCATCATCCTGTTTTGTAATTATTTACTTCTCAGCTTGCAAATCCCCATTTCAAAAAAATAATGGGCACGGCAGGACTTGAACCTGCGACTTCTTCCTTGTAAGGGAAGCGCTCTGGCCACCTGAGCTACGCGCCCGAAGAATGAGTGTTTTATTTTAAATGGTAAATTTTAAATTTCAAACCTGCATGTAGATTTATTTAGTTCATGGGTCGATTCGCACCTCACTTAGAGACTCTAACAAAACGTCTGTGTCGGCCCGAGGTAGAGCGAAACGCCGCCAGGCAGGGAGAACGAAGCATGCTACGCCGAAGCATCGCCGATACAGCCCGCCTGCCATCCTTGAAAAAACAGGAGGAGGGCAGGTTCGACGCCGCATCTCGGTATTGCAGCCGACCGAAGCCAACAGTATTTTGTTAGGAGCTCTTAATAATCGTATGTATATATAATGCTTTCTGCTGCCTCTCCAATAAAGCTGATTATTGGCACTTTTATTTATCAGCAACCGAAAAAGATCAGACGTCGCGAATTTTTATAGCGGCCATGAGTGGCAATTAAGGAACAGGCCGTTTACAATGTTACACAAAATATGGATTATTCAGTGAGATATTACAAATACATAGTTAAAAGGATATAAAATGGACGAGAAATACCTAATAGCAGGGGTAGGTGAACTTCTTTGGGATATTCTGCCGGACAGCAGACAAATGGGAGGTGCGCCCGCCAATTTTGTCTGTCATGCAGGCAAGATGAACACCGACGCTTACCTTATAAGCGCAGTCGGCGATGACAGGGATGGGTCGGATATTCTCCGGCGACTTGAATCTATGCCGGTTAACAGGAAGTTCGTACAGATCGATCAGCAGCATCCCACCGGCACAGTCACGGTTCATCTTGATGAGAACGGCGTTCCATCCTACGTCATTCACGAAAATGTAGCATGGGACAACATCAGATGGACAGAGGAACTTCGCCAACTTGCCCGCAAGTGCGATGCAGCGTGTTTCGGTACGCTTGCGCAGCGATGCGATGTGAGCATGAATACTATTCACGATTTTATCGCCTCGACGCCGCCGGAATGCCTTCGGGTACTAGATGTGAATTTCAGGCAGGTTTTCTACAACGAAGAAATTGTCTCCGATTCGCTGGAACTTGCTAATGTTCTGAAACTCAGTGAAGAAGAATTGGAGATGATGGCCCGTATTCTGGGCCTGCCACCTCATATGAACGACCAGTTAAGCACACTCAGGGACAAATACGCACTTAAGTGGATAGCGGTAACCAGAGGCCCCCGCGGAAGCGTCATGGTGAACTCGCAGTGCGTCTCGGACTGCCCCGGTTTCGATCCGGCCGACCTTTCCATGACCGAAGGTGGAGTTGGTGATACCGTCGGCGCCGGCGATGCATTCACTGCCGCGATGACAATCGGCATCCTCAGCGGCCACGATATCGAGGAAATCAACACAAATGCCAACCGGATAGCAGCCTTCGTCTGCTCCCAACCGGGAGCCACTCCTGACTTGCCCGACAAATACGTCACGGCACTCAAGCAAAGGGTATAATGACCCGGGATATGCATGCCGGATAGTCCCAAAACAAGTGGTAACACTTCATCAATATGCTTTTTCAACTTCCCGGCCAAACGAGCCGCGTGTGAATGCGGGGATAATAACGCTGAATATGGAAAAACTATCCCCCGCTTGACAGCGGGGGCTTACAAACGCAGGCGAACGGCCGGGTGGGAGAGTATCAAAATACAAAATTCGAATCAGTACTGTCCGGTTAACTCGTTAGACTTTTATTTTAACTTACAGAATTATAAGTTGTTACCAAAATTCATGACCTGCATCGATTTCAATCTGGTTGTAGTATATGCTCGATCGTCAAAATCAGGAGAGCACTATGCACAACGGCCAGATTGTCTTCTCGCAACTCATGCGTTGGTTGCCTCTACATCGTTTCCACACCTGCGGAAAAACGCTACAACGGACAACGACGGGTGCGGTCTTTTTCGTGCCTGAACCAGTTCAAAGTCATGGCTTTTGCTCAACTTACCTATCGCCAGAGTCTCAGGGACATACAGATCTGCCTCAACGCCATGAGGCCCAAACTCTATCACGCCGGCATCAGCGGAAAAATTTCCCGAAGCACCCTGGCCGACGCCAACCGGACCAGAGATTGGCGCATCTACGCCGACTTCGCCGGTGTGCTTATAGGCATCGCCAGAAGGTTGTACGCCGGAGACGACTTTGGCGTAGCGCTGGATCAGACGGCTTACGTGTTCGACTCTACTACCATAGACTTGTGCCTGACACTGTTTCCCTGGGCTCAATTTCGGCGTCACAAAAGCGCCGTCAAACTTCATACGCTGATGGACCTGAGAGGGAATATCCCTTGTTTCGTGCGGGTTACAAGCGGGCGAAGGGCGGATTGCAGTATGTTGGACGAACTTCCGCTGGAACCGGGCGCTATCTATATCATGGACCGGGGATACATCGATTTTGCTCGTCTTTACACATTGGCCACCGCCGCCGCATACTTCGTCATCCGATCCAAAGAAAAACTGATCCATCGTCGGGTTTCTTCCCGGCGAGTAGACAAAGCGACCGGCTTGCGGAGCGATCAGACTATTATCCTGACCGGACCGCTCACCTGCCAAAAGTATCCCGCTCCTGTTCGTCGTGTGAGCTACTTCGACGCGGAGACGAACACTCGATTTGTTTTTCTGACCAACAACTTTGCGTTGCCGGCTCTGATTATCGCCGAATTGTACAAGTGCCGGTGGCAGGTGGAACTGTTCTTCAAGTGGATAAAGCAACACTTGCGGATAAAATCGTTTTATGGAACCTCGGCCAATGCGGTCAAGACCCAGATTTGGATTGCGATCAGCGTTTATGTCCTGGTGGCCATCTTGAAAAAAGAACTCGATATCGACCGCAGTTTGGGCGAAATCCTGCAGATTCTCTCCATTACTCTTTTTGAGAAAGTGCCTATGCATAGAGTACTTACAAAATTCGACCTTCAAAACTCAGAACAAGGTTGTTGTAACCAACTGTCATTATTCGACTTTTAACCGGACAGTACTGATATTACCTGGGAAATCACGGATAAAAGCACAGTGTGGTCGGCAAGTACTTTTGGGACGATTGTAAAAACCGCGTCGAAGTACAGTTTCGGTAATTTTCAGTTCGGTTTGATTATTTGACGCTTGCTACAGTGCGCCTATGCCTTCTTATTGTCCCTTCGGGACACGCCAAAATTACATCTTTGGCAATCGCGCCGGTGTGCTGAGCGGTCCGAGCGATGAGTTTGCTGGTTCTGCGACGGCAAGCCCGATTCACCGTGAAAGTTCGACGGTTATTTCTTCGGTAGCGGTCTTCTGCATCCAGACTACCAGCGTCTCGACGCCGTCGGTTCGCCACACCACGCCCTGACGAATGTCCGTTTCGGCCGGCAACCGCCCGTTTATCTTAACCTGGGCCGTTCGCCCACCCCCCCAGTTGCTGATAACAAAACACGGATTGCAGAGCGGCGATTTCTCAGAAGCGTTCACGCTGAATGACATTTTGCCTGAACCGGCGGTAAGGTGGTATGCACGCTGCTCCTGCTTATATCCATCGAATCCGCATCCTGTCGTATCGGTAATCGCAGGCGGATTGTTCCAGGACCTCGCCAGCGGAATAAGCGACGTAACCGGCTCGTCTGTAAAGCCGTACATGATGAAATCCCCCGTTTTGCGGGCCCCGCCCAAAGCCGCACTTGATACGCGATCATCTGCTACGGCGTACCTGCCGTCCGAAGGTTGAAGTCCGACCGGCCAATGATCCCAGGGGCCGGCAAAAGGATCGGTAGTGTGCTTCGACTGCTCTCTCGAGCCCCACTGGCCGATTTTTGCTCCGTCCCTGTAAATGGCGAACACTTTGTATTTTGACTTGAAGTGGATCAATTTTATGCAGGCGTCGGCAAGAGGATTGCCGGGCACATGGTTCGGCCGGCGCCATCTCAGGTCGACGCTTTCGCCGCTTAGATTCGCCAGCGTATAGGCGGTCAGGTTCATGTTGTCCAGACACGACGTGCCCGGGGCATTCAGGAACTGGATGTCATGCCAGCCACCCTTCCCCCTTGCCACATGGCGAACTCCGGCGCCGTCGGGATAGATAGTGTAGTACTCATCGGCCCAGACATCGGGATACGGAAACACATATCCCACATCTACGGACGGATAGCGCCAGTGAACAACTACGCGGGCGTTGGTATTCTCGATAATTCTTGCGCGGCAGAACCGCCCGCGCTTGTCGGCCATATGTTCGGCGCAGCCGTGCGGTCCGCCTATCTCACAACTCTGGTCGGACATCCACTTGTTATTCTCCACGACCCAGTTGGAACTGAAATTAGTCCCCTGCCAGAACACCACATTCGCCGGCATAGTATCGAACCTGACAACGATGTCGCGATACTTGCCCGGTCGCCATAAATTGTCCCACAATTCGTGGTATTTAAGGGTTTTGTAACTGGCGCCAAACTTCTTCGCCGGCTTCTGCGTAACTTCGCCCGGCAGGATTCTCTTTTCCAGATCGGGATTGGCGACGGTTTTATCGTCCGGGCGGAAGCTTTCAAAAGATTCTTTCACATCCCTGGAGCATAATGCCGTATTGTATATCCTAACCTCGTCGATGAGTCCCTCAATGCCGTATATTATGGGAAGATTGTTGTTGACCGCGAACCGGCTGTGCGAGACAGGATCGGACACCCTTTGCCTGTCCCCGTTGAGACCAATGAGCACATCCCTGCGGGGCAGTCTGATTTCGCCGGAGGCCGGTCGCGATGCGACACACCGTCCATTCACATAAAGCGACATCTTTCCTTCGCCATAAGTGCCCGCAAGATGAATCCACCTGTAGGTGGGTAGAACATCCTTTTTATCCGGCGTTTGTTCGTGTTTCACCACGCCGCCGCCGACCTGTTTTCCGTTTACCTTGAAGATCGGCCGACCGTATGGGTCTATGCCGAGCATAAACCCCTTCAATTTCCAGGGTTGATATGTGTAAGGGTCCTGGTAACCGTGTTTGTATTCCAGTCTGCCTATTGGTTCCCCCGATGACTGATGCACGATACCCGCATCGTTCCAGGGATACGCGCCGAGCGCCACCCATGCTTCGAGGGTCAGTTCATCCTCTATTTCCGGGGCTTTTTTCCAGGGAAGTGTTACCCTGGAAAAATAACCGTCAAACGCCAATGCCGTTCCTGAAACTCCCTTTTTCCAGAGCGTTTTGTTTCCCGCTACCGCACAGACTGTGCCGCTGACGCGTTCAGCGGTTTTATCGCCGTTCGGTTTCAATCCTTCGTCGAATCCGAACCAGGCCGCAGGCGGTCCAACGTCGTTTTTCCTGATTGGCGCACCGTCGATGCTCGCGCCCGGCTTGCGCGACAATTTTCCTTTTGACAGAGACAATTCGCGGATACCGTCGGCCGTTAACTTCATCTTCTGAACCGTTACGTTACCAGGATCGCTGAAATCATCCAGACTCGGCGTGCCCAACCTCACCTGCCGCATGACCCTGCCGCCCGGCGTAATGGTGAAAAGTTCATGTATGACTTCCGTCATCACAATACTGTGCGGATCGGGAACATGGCGCCAGTGAACGATTATTTTATCGGGTCCGTTTTCTATTATCCTCGCGCACGAGCACAGGCACATCGGATCTTTTCTGCATTCCACCAACCGTTTGAAAGAAAACTCGCCTTTGGCCGTTTTGAGATACGGCAGATAACCGGTTTTACGGCCGAACACAATCTGCAGCCCCTTGTTCACGCTCACAATTACGTCGGCGTATTTTCCCGTTATCTGTTTGCGTTCGACATGGCGGCCCTCCGTCCCCGGCGACTTTTTCTCTCCCGCCGGAACGTCGGTCGGGTTCAGGCCGAAAATATCAGAGGTGTTCATGGAGACTACCCGCAGGGGCAGGTCATAGTCCTCTCTGGTGTAATACGCATAAAAACCGGATGTTCCCACCAACGGCTCTGCTGCAAATGAGGTGGAGTTGACACAAAACGTGATGGTAATCAAAACATAGACTGCGGCTCTGAAGTAATTATTGTTAGTACACATCTGAACTTTTGCAAATTATTATGAA
The DNA here is from genome assembly GCA_964472875.1 of uncultured Planctomycetaceae bacterium. GTDB lineage: Bacteria > Planctomycetota > Phycisphaerae > SM23-33 > SM23-33 > CAYYMD01. Next base: position 13,227 of record CAYYMD010000024.1, on the reverse strand, counting down.
TCCATTTTAAGCAAGGTTTAATGCCTTCTCCACGCGGATAAGGCTCCAATGATCACTCTCGATTCTGTCCAATATTCAATGAATCGTTTGGGAAAGACTCTCTTTTGCCACCGCCAGACAGGCCTCGCCGATGGTCTTCAGCAGCGTGCGTGCCGCCATGTCCTTCATGCGGCCCCGGACGTTGCGCCAGTTCCAGCGGCGGCACAGTTCTTCGCTCAGGCGGGTACGCACCCAGTCCGGGTGCTCCGCCATCAAACCGCGGATGAACGCGATCTCGTCGGTCGCGATACGCTGTCCCTGAATGACCATGCTCTGTTCCATGGCCGGTAATGTATAGGATTGCGCCGTTCGAGTTCAGCATGAAATCCGAGTTTTTTTTCGTTTGTAATAGCGGGTGGAATGCATTAGCTTCGTGGCAATTGGTAGTGCCATGGTGGTGATGCCTGAGTAGTTACGTTTAGATTTACGAAAAGGTGGACGGTCTCAACGGAATTGACCGTTCTGCTCGGGACCAATGGCTGCGAGACAGTCAGTCGATCTCGCTGAATGTCGCAGAAGGGAACAGGAATCGATTTGGATCCCGATAGCGATTTCGATTTGAATGACAATGAATATCCCAACGACCAGGTCCAGTTTTTCGTTGATTGCAGGGCGGCCAACGAAAAGCGACTTTTGTCGTTCACGCTTAAAAAGAGAAAGACCAATGAAGAGAATGATATGTTGCGCAGTGTTTCTGGCGGCCTGCTGTTCCGTGAACGGCAGCGCCCAGGCAGCTAACGACTGGGAGGACGAGGAAATCATCGGGATCGGCAAGGAGGCGCCACATTGCACAGGCCTGCCCTTTCCCGATGCCGAATCCGCCGTGGCGAGCCTGTCCGCCCACGCCCCCGCCGGATTGCGGAAAGCACGCCTCGACACGCCGTTCTGCAAATCGCTGAACGGGAAATGGAAATTCCATTGGTCCAAGCGCCCCGACGAACGGCCGACCGATTTTTACAAGCCCGGCTTCGATGTCGGCGACTGGGATTCCATAACGGTGCCCTCCAACTGGCAGCTGCAAGGCTACGGAACGCCGATCTACGTCAACAGGCAGTACCCGCACGCAAAGGACCCGCCTCGCATCATGTCGCAAGTTCCTGAGAATTTCACGGCCTACGAGGCCCGCAATCCGGTCGGCTCCTATCGGCATTCCTTCAAAGTGCCTGCCGAATGGGACGACCGCCAAGTGTTCATCCATTTCGATGGCGTCGAGTCGGCATTCTACTTGTGGATCAACGGCGAAAAGGTCGGCTACAGCCAGGGCAGCCGCACACCGGCAGAGTTCAACATCACCCCCTACCTCAAAGCTGGCGAGAACACGCTGGCCGTCGAAGTCTACCGCTGGAGCGACGGCAGCTACCTCGAAGACCAGGACTTTTGGAGATTGAGCGGCATATACCGGCAAGTATATCTTTTCTCTACTTCGCGGCAGGACATCTACGACTTCTTCGCTACCTGCGATCTGGACTCCGACTACCGCGACGCCCGGCTGAGCGTGGAGGCCAAAGTTCGCAACTACACCGGTCGCGACACCCTCTGCATGCTGGGAACCACGCTTTACGACCAAAACGGCAAACCAGTGTCGCAGGCTTCCAAAAAGGTGCCCGTCGCCGTGGCTGCACATGCTGCCGGCTCGGTGAATATCGAAATGGATGTAGACGAACCGGCGAAATGGACCGCAGAAAAGCCACGCCTCTACAAACTGGCTCTGACTTTGGAAACCGCGGAAGGAAAGGTGCTGGAGGCGAAAGCCTGCAATTTCGGCTTCCGGGAGATCGAATGGGACGACGGACGCTTCCTCGTCAACGGAACGCCGGTGCTCCTGAAAGGAGTCAATCGCCACGAACACGATCCCGACACGGGCCACGCAATGCCGATGGAGACGATGATCCGCGACATCGAGCTGATGAAGAGACACAACGTGAACTGCGTCCGTACCGCCCATTACCCCGACCAGCCCGTATGGTACGACCTCTGCGATCTCTACGGACTATACGTTATGGACGAAGCCAATGTCGAATCGCACGGTATGGGTTTCGGGGACGATTCGCTGGCAAAAAAACCGAGTTGGAAGAAGGCCCACATCGACCGCATAGTGCGCATGGTCGAGCGCGACAAAAACCATCCGTCCATAGTGATCTGGTCGCTCGGCAACGAAGCCGGACGCGGCGAAAACATCTCCGACGCCGTCAAGGCTGTCCACGCCCTGGATCCGACACGTCCAGTCCACTACGAGGGCATGCCGTGGGTAACCGATATGGACAGCATCATGTACCCCAATATCGGACAGATGATAATGGCGGGCCGCAAGGACGAGAGGAAGCCTTTTATCGTCTGCGAATACGCCCACTCCATGGGCAATTCCACAGGCAATTTGAAAGAATGGTGGGAAGTCTTCGAGAAATATCCCCGCCTGATCGGCGCCTGCATATGGGATTGGGTGGATCAGGGGCTGCGCAAGTACACCGGCGAAACCAATGAAGACGGCGAAAGGGAATGGTTCTTCGCCTACGGCGGCGACTACGGAGACGTGCCCAACGGCGGGAACTTCTGCATAAACGGCGTGACAACGCCGGACCGCAGCGTGACTCCGAAACTGCTGGAAGTCAAGCGGGTCTATCAATACTTCGACGCGGATTTGCGAAAAGCGCGTTCGGAGAATATAGAGGTCGAGATATTCAACAAGTATTTCTTCAGCAACCTGCAGGAATTCGACTGCGCATGGACGCTTTCCGAAGACGGCCTAACACTGGCGCAGGGAGAGATGGGTCCTCTGGACATCGCTCCCGGCGAAAGCAAGACCGTCTCAATCCCCGTAGCGCAGCCCTCTTTGCACGCGGGGCGCGAATACTTTCTCAACATCGATCTCAAAGTGCCCGAAAAGACCGTCTACTGCGAAGCGGGCTACCCCATAGCCAGCAAACAGCTGGCGGTTCCCTACGATGTGCCGGCAGCGGACCGGCTGGACTGGAAAGGCATGCCGCCCGTAGCGATCTCTGAACAGGCGGGCAGTATCGAAGTCTCCGGCGAAAGCTTCCAAGCCCGCTTCGACAAGAAAAAAGGAATGCTCTCTACGCTGTCCTACAACGGCTCGGACGTACTGGAATCCGGTCAAGGCCCCCGTCTGAATCTATATCGCGCGCTGGTCGACAACGACAAGCGCGAGATGGGGAGTCTGGTGCGCAGAACCGGCATCAACGACCTCGAGTTCCGCGTCGCGGCCATTCGTACCGAGAAGATAGCCGAAGCAGTGGCTAGAGTTGCGGTGTGGCTCGATTGCCGCGGCAAGAACGGCGTCGGCTTCGAGCATCTGGCCGCCTACACCTTCTTCGGAGACGGAACGCTGAACATAGACAGTTCAGTCGAACCGTACGGCGAGATCGAACTGCTCCCGAAGATAGGGCTGGAGATGTTCCTTCCGCGGCGAATGGACAATTTCACCTGGCTCGGACGCGGCCCCCACGAGAGCTATCGCGACCGCCAGACCGGCGCCGACGTCGGCCGCTACTCCGGCAAGGTGGCGGATCAGTATCAGGACTATGTGCGTCCGCAAGAGAACGGCAACAAAACCGACGTCCGGTGGGCGGCTTTGACCGGCAGCAAAGGAGAGGGTTTGATGGTCGTCCCCGGCAACCCGCTGTCGATGAGCGTCCACCACAACACCGCGGAGGACTTCGCGGAGGCCGATCACGGCATAGATCTGGAGCCGCGCGACGCGGTGGTGCTCTGCGTGGACGTCGCCCATATGGGGCTGGGCAACGACAGTTGCGGACCGCCGCCGCTGGAAAAATACAGACTGCAGGCCGTGCCTACCAACTTCTGCTGCAACCTGCGGCATATATCGAGCGGCGAAGACCCGGAATCTTTAGGGCGGACAGAGGTGCCGGTAGTCGCCGCGCCAATGATCGAGCGCAACAAGAACGGCTACATCTACATGAACTGCCGAACCGAGGGAGCGGACATCGTTTATCGGCTCGACGGGGAGAAACACAAATACGACGGCCCCTTCCAGCACGCCGCCGCTGGCGCCATCGAAGCCCGCGCTGTCGCGTCCCGGTCGATTCCCAGCGCATTGGTGCGCAAGCAGCTGGCGGAGATGGATCCAGCCGCTAAGATAGCCAAGAAACGGTGGAAAGTGATATTTGCAGACAGTCAAAATACTCCCAGCAGAAGGGCCGAAGACGCCATAGACGGTCGCAAGAGCAGCTTTTGGAGCACTGTCTGGTCGGCGCCCGAGAACAAGTACCCGCACGAGCTGCAGATCGACATCGGCGTTGTAATGGAAATAGGCGGTCTGCTATACACTCCGCGACAGGGGCGAGACGAGGGGCACATCGCGGAGTATGAGATCTATGCAAGCAAAGACGGCGAGCATTGGGGGCGGCCTGTGGCGAAGGGTCGCTTCGACAAATCCGAAAAGGTTCAAAAGGTGGAATTCGACCGCCCTGTAAACGGCCGCTTCATTCGCTTCGTCGCCCTTTCGCCTGCCAAGACCCCCTTTCTGGCTGCCGTGGCCGAAATCGACCTCCTGATGCCGGACCGATAATCCTAAAGTATTTTACATATATCCTGACGCATAGCCGCAGTGAGTAAACCATCCAATGAGGTCACTGACGGTGACCTTGTTGAGGGCAGTGCGAATGGCATCAACAAGCCCATCGAAAGTCCGAGCTGCAATCGAGCGAAGAACCTGTTTGACCTTCGACCACATGTTCTCAATAGGGTTTAAACCCGGACTATAAGGTGGCAGATACCAGACTTCCGCGCCGGGAAATGGCCGGTCATCACAGCGGTGCGGCTTGGCGAACAGACAGGGTTGGCCACGGTAAACTGCTTGAAATCTATGCCCTGGGTGGCCATACGATCTATGTTCGGTGTCGAATACATCTCGTTGCCGTGGCAAGAGAGATCTCCGTAGCCCCAGTCATCGGCAAATATGAACACGATGTTCGGCGGCCGGTCTGATTTGCCGGTTGCTGCCAACGCATTCATTCCGAAAGCGCTCAAAAATGCCCCGTGAACACCCATTCTTTTCAAAAACTCACGACGTTTCATATTATTCCCTTTTTACAACCTAGTCGGGATTTCCCGGTTAGCCATTGACCGACGATCACCGTCGGCCTTTTAACAATAATACAACAACCGAATAGCACTGCAAGTTTTGTGGTGACTCCAATGGCCTTATTAAAATATAACCTAATTGCGTTTAACGCTTTACAGCCAACGACATGTCCTGATATATTTTTCACCATCGTTGCGGAGGATAGGGCAACGCTGGCGAGCAACCCGAGCGCCGCGACGATGCCATACGGCACGGGCGGCTTTCTTGCTGGAAGACCGCCTGTTTTTCAATCTACCGTAGGCAAAAAAGCGAAAAAACGCATCTTTGATTTCTGTAATTACCTAACATTATCCAACCACGTGTTTTGGATGAGAACCAGTTTTATTTTATGACTGTTCCATCCTTTATCTGCTCGTCCAGTGTCAGTTCGATTACCGTCACGGGCGAATCCTGCTGTTCCTTCGGCACGGTAACGACGAGTGCGTCGTCGGTAGATTCGCAGGCCACCTCCTCGCCGCCGAGGATCCTCGCCGAAAGGACTTTCTTACCGAGAGCAGGAAGTTCGAGTTTTTCTTTTTTAAATTTGTAAACGTGCAGGTACAGTTTCTTGTCCTTGTGGCAACTCCCACCCCAATTGCCGTTCTGGTAAGGTCCGCCGCGAGTGCCGTATATTGCCGCCCCGTACCTGTCCAGCCAGTTGCCCATGGCCACGGCGACCTTTGTCTCGCCGTCGGTGAACGTTCCGTCGGGCCGCGGGCCGAAATTCAACAGCAGGTTTCCGCCCCCTGTCGTGCAACTGACCAGCATCTCGATGCACTTTTTGGGACCCTTGAATCCGCTTTCGCCGCGATACGCCCATCCCCTGCCCACGTGGATGCAGGATTCCCAGTCGCCCTTGAGGTTCATCCTTCCTATGCGGCCTTCGGGCGTGACGAAGTCGCCCCTGGTCATTTCACGAATTTCTTTGCTGACCGGTTTTACTTTGGGTTTGGCAGCCTTTCCGCGGCCGCAAAATTTCGCGCCGCGGTTGTTGACAATAATATCCGTTTGCAGGCGGTATATCATGGCGAAGAGTTTGTCGAACCGCCACTTGCTCCAGTCCTGCCCGCCGATGTGATCGAACCACATGACGTCCACGTCGCCGTAGTTGATCATCAGTTCCTCGATCTGCGTGCGGTAGAACTTGTCGTATTTCTTGTTGTCGCCGACCAGATAGTCCGGGTGATACCAGTCGCGGGTGGAATAGTAGAATCCGAATCTCATCTCGTGATTGTGGCAGGCATCGGCGAACTGCTTGATGATGTCCTTCCCGTAGGGGCTCTCCATGATGTCGTACTCGGTCACCTTCGAGTCGAACATGGTGAAGCCGTCGTGATGCTTGGTGATAATCACCATGTACTTCATCCCGGATTCCTTCGCGAAGGTCACCCACTCGTCGGCGTCGTATTTTACCGGGTTGAACTTCTTGTAGTAGTTGTCGTAAATGGGATCGGAAGTGCGCGGGCCGTGTTTGTTGATATCCCAGGGGCGGTTGGCGTTGCGCCCCCAGCCGATCTCTTTCTTGCCCACCGAGCACGGGCCCCAGTGGATGAACATGCCGAACTTAGCGTCGCGCCACCACTTCATGCGGGCGTTGTGCTGTTCGGGTGTTTCGTTTATCTGCGGGACGTGGCTCAGATCGACAATCTCATCCTTGGTCTTCTGCGCGAAGGCCGACCCCGCCGCTTCCCACTCGCGTCAATCGCCTATTGAGTAAGGTGTCCGATCTCCGGAGGTGGGTTTCCAATCATAGATGTTGTTCACGCCGCCGCCGGTGAGAGGCGGGCCGCCGGGGCCGGTATAGCGGGCGCTCATGAGCCCGGAACTATGGATCGGAATCAGTCGCAGGCCACGCTTGGCCCATTGGGCGACGTTCTGCTCAGTGATAGACTGCTCTGAAAATAGGCCGGTCCATGAGGGTTATTACTGTCGGTAACCTGTTGCCGTCACAGAGCTTCGCTTTTCATGCTCTGCTGGTGGCCCGTACAGGGCCGTGAGGGACTGATAGGAAATTCGATTTCGCGTGGGCGGTCGGCTGGGCCCCGTAGGCGGGGTGCTTATCGTGTTGCCACGACTAACCGCTCGTGAGGCACTGTCAATGCAGGCCTTGTCCTTAGTCGGCGCACAATTCGACCTTCTGCTTGAACGTGGCCGGATTCCAAAGGCGCACCTGTCCTTTCATGTGTCCTGTCACCAGCGTAGCTGAGTCAGGGCTAAACACCGCTTCGCAGAAGGCCATCTCCGAACCGGACGGGGTAATCGGTTTCGGCGTCCAGTCTCCGGTGGGTGTGAGGTATACCTCGCCGCCCCCCGAGTGCGCTAGGTAGCGCCCATTGGCGGAGAAGACCAGAAGGCGTCGGCCGTACGCCTCGGTCAGCGTCCGGTCGCCGTCGCCATCTACCCCCCATAGGCGGATGTCTTTGCAGTCTGAAGAGGCCAGCACCCGGCCGTCGGGAGAGAAAGCCAGCTGTTCCACACGATACTGGTGCCCTTTGCAGAGGCGGCTGATCTTCCGGTCGGGAACGGACCAGAGGCGAACCGATGAATCGCCGCCACCGATCGCAAGCAACCGGCCATTGGGAGAGAAACGGACCACATCTGCAGCTTTCTTCCCTACATCAATGGCTGCATACTCCTTGCCGTTGGCGATGGCCCAGACTTGCACGGTCTGGGACTTGCCTTGGGTATAGTGCCCCCCCGCCACCGCCACGTAGCTTCCGTCCGGCGAGAAAGCCATCGCACAAGGGTAGCCTCCAACTGGGATGACCGTGTGCTTCCCAGTCTTGATGGACAGAAGTATTGCGTCCTTGTGATTCCCATCGCCGCTGATCACGTTTGCGCCGTCCGGGCTGAAGGCAGCCCGACTGAATGTGCGCCCTTCGGGGAGAGTGATTGTGCGCGTCACCTTGCCTGAGGGCACCGTCACTACTCGAATGGCCCGCTCGGTGTGCACTAGCAGCGACTGTGGATCGGTGAAACGGAGAGACTTGATGCGATCAGTGTCCTTTGGCCGTTGAGAATCGCCGAGCTTGCGACCCGTTTCGGTCGACCAGAAACACACCGTGCCGTAGCCTCCAGAAGTGGCCAAACAGAGCCCCTTGGGTGAGATTGCCAACCCGCCTATGAAGGAGTCGTGTGCTCGGACGGGTCCGAGGATCTTCCCGTCAGCGGACATGCGCACTTTCACCTTGGCCTTGCAGATCGGGCAGTGCCCAATCCTTAGGGTTGCGGCACTGCATTTGGTGCACTTCTGCGAGTACCACTGGTCCTCTGTGCGGGCGTTGATGTAGTCTGAGATGTTCAGCCATGTGGCCGTGCCCTTGGGGCGGAACTTCGTCGACAGAGCCCGCCGAACCGCCGCCTCCTTTCCCTCGGCCTTTGCCACGTCAAATAACACAAACTTCGCGTCATCCGTGAAGCTGATCAGTTTGTGGACCTTCGCAGCTTCATCGCCCTCTTGCGATACCTCGACCCCGCGCTCAGCCAGACCCTTGAGTACGCTGCCGTTCTGGGCAGAGATGAACACGTGGGTTGTGATCTTGTACGCCGCTCGCACCTTGGAAATCTTGACGACCGCACCTGACACCCACCAAGTGGGCTTTGCGGCAGCTTGGCCTGGAGCGGGAAAGGCGAGCAAGAGAATGGCTGCGAAGACGGTCAAACACATCCCGACAGAGCGATTCATGGCCGTGTCCTTCTTTCTGGGCTGTCATCGATCACTGAACTGATCCGGGATTTCCCGGATGACCTTGCCCGGCTCCCCGCCGGGCGATTTGACACGCATTATACTGCCCCCCCCGCTTGCGCCAAGGAGATTCCCGGCGAGTTCAGCCCCGAGCAGGGCTCTCGGGGTTCGCAGTGGGCCATTGGGGGGCGATCCCAGGCGTCCGGAGGCGGCTTCGCGGGGATCGAAGCCCGATGAGCGCGAACCGATTCCTGGGACACGCAGCATTGGGAACACCGAATGGGACGACGGAACTCATGACGGGACGGGCGCTCGGGGCAGCAGCGCCGCGAGTCGGCGTATCCGATCCAGGATCACCGCGAACAGCCGACGCGGCACCGCCACCTCGGCCATCTGGAACACCACGTACCGCGCGTGCGTAACGACCTTTGCACCGATCTTGATGAGCTTCTCCCGCAGCGTCGTCAGCGACCAGTGCTTCGCCGGCCACCGCGAGTGCGGCGTAAAGTGCCAACAGGCCGTGAATGTTCGCAGTCATGAAAGCCATAAGAGTATACTCCTTGTGTCGAAACAAGCACGAGTCTTGATGAATGCACGTCGTTTCATAATAGGGTGTTTGTTTGTGGACGGGTGGGGAGTTGCCGGATCTTAACGGACCGGTTGCGGGACCAAACGCAGCTTCTCCCCGATTCTTGTCTGGAGGGTGAAGCGCCCGCCTTGGGCCGTTTCGGTCTTGCCGTCGCCCCGGGTGACCGTTACCCGCCGGCCCGGCCATGGATTCTGGATCGTGCATTGCCTGCCCTGCTCGCTGACAATGCGGACGTATTCCACCTTGCCGTCGCTCAGTCGGCTCGATACCAGGAACGCGCCAAAGGCACGCAGGTTCTCAAACGCAGCATCCAGCTCGTTCGGCCAGGCATGGAATACCCGCAACACGCCCTGGTGGCCCATGCAGAGCATCATATTGATCGTAACTATCGAAGGCGTGCAACTTTCCATGCCGTGCGCATTTCTGCCATGCTTCATGCCGTTGGCCGTCTTTCCCGCCGCCCATCTTTCCAGGTTGGCAAGAATTTCCGATGAAGGATAACCTACGCGAACAGCAGCCGGATAAAAACTGTTGCAGCCGTTAAAATCGTGCCAGCGATCCATCACTTCGATCATTTTGCGCGATAGATGGAGCAGTTCAGGGTCCGACTCCAATCCGATCTGACCCGCAGGAAATATGTGCTGGATTCCCAAAGTGTTATTTCCGTTCCAGCTCTTGCCCTTCTCGGAATAGCGAAAAACTTTTTTGCCTACGTGTTTGCCAATACGTTTGAAGTCTTTCCAATCTTCAGGAATCTTCCAGGTTGAATACCCGGAAAGATGGTGGAGGATGTGTTGGCGCTCTTCCCTCAAGTCCTCGTCAACACCCAGCAATTCACTCATTTCCAGCGCCAGTTTGAAGTTCATGCGGATCAGCCCCAAGGCGGCGATACCATTGACGTCCGGACCGCTTCCCTCGTGAACCGAGTGATCGTACAACACGTAACGGCCTTCTCCCGCCTTCCTCAGCGAACCTGGCAAGGGAGCGTTTGTTGTGACGGAAGCAGGCTCGAATTCAAGATAATTGACCCAGTATTCGGCGGCGGCAGCCACAAACGGATAATACTTCTTCGCGTAATCCGGATCCCAAGTTGAACGAAAGCGCAGATTGACGGGCGTCAACGATTCCGAAGCGTTGCTTTTCTGTCCATGCAGCGTAACTTTTTTTATTGACCTCCGCCTATTAGCATAGCGGCCGTCCTGGGCCTGGTGATTGTATGTGGAGTCCATCCCCTTGGGGCCCATGCCGACGGGGAACAGAATGCCAACCACATCAGAAATATCCTTGGCATAACGCCGGGCACGGGGCAGAAAAGCAAGATAGGGCTCTGTGGCGACATCGGCCTGTTCAATCCGGTTGGCCGAAAAGAGACCGTAAGTCGGCGCGTTATGATTATAGTTCAGGTGATAATCGCCGTTCCATTCGGGACCTTCCGTAAGAACCCAAATGCCGAATAATCCCGGAGGAAACTCACTGAGGCGGTAAGCGCTGCCCAGCACATAGAGTGATCTATAGTAATCCTTTTCGATCACCTTCTGGGGAATCGAGACCCAGGATTTATTCCAATAGTCAGCCCACCAGGCGGCGTGCTCCTTTTGCAGGACTTCCAATCGCTTCTGCGTTGTATCACGCACCAGCGCAACGGCTTGTTCTTGATATTTCCTGCTGTTGAAGAGACTGTCCACACCAATCAGAAGCGTCACCGGATGGCCGGGAGCCAGGGTTACCTTCTGGCTGGCGCCGAGTGCCGGCATGGGTCTGAACGACTCGGTCCATTTGATGCTGCCCGGTTTTTGCGGTTCACGCGTGTCCGGTTCCGGTTCCACGAGCGGCAGCGGTGTCCATGGGGCAAGCCGATCTCCTTTGTCGTCGATGATCTTGACTGCCGCGGCCATGCCGGACTCAATATCCACATGGTCGTCATAATGTCTTTGTAACCAGAGAACATCGTCGCTAATCCCGGAATGACGACGCGATCCTGTAATGCCGATTTGCGGTATGAGCAGTTCCTGGTCGGTCAATTGCGTCGATATCTCAACTGTCAGCGGTTTACCTCTCGCTTCTAGTTCAATCCATCCGATATTGGCGGTCGCCATCACGCGAGCACGGAACTCCAGGGTCGTACCGTCTTTGGTGAATGTGCCATGGGTAATAGGATTGTAGATCGGCTGTTCTATTTTGTAGGTTGCGTCCTGCATCGCGGGTGCCTTGATGTCGATCCAGCCGAAAAGTTTCGGCTGCGTGCCGAGATGTTGGTTCTGCAGTCGCCAGAAATCGTTCTTATTGATCCAGAACCGAAGCGATTCCGCTTCGCCCCCCACGGACAGACCCATATCGCCGTTGCCCATAAGCAACGCATCGGTAGACCATTTCTTATAATGCCCCCAGGCCGGGGGCTGGTCGGTGCTGTTCTTATACTGCGAAATGATCGACTCCGCCGACAACTCTTTCTGCGAGCCGCCGCTGACCGGCAGCGGACTGGCCAGGAGCATAAGAAACAGCATACCTATGCAAGTTATTTTGAACATGACTTCTTCGTTACTATACATTTTGAACATGAGTTCTTCCTTTCTTCATATGTAAATATGGATATTCTCCGCATCTGCGCTCGCACAGGCATATCTCAGTCTACTCTTACAATCGTCAGCGAGTGCGGCGGCAGGTTTATCAAGCCATCGCTGAATTCCGCTTTCGTCTTCTCGGGCACGACCCGGTCGGGATTCTCGACGCTGTTGTAGGCCTCGGGCGAGTCGCCGACAAGCATTTTCGCGTCGAATTTACCGTCCAGCAACCGATCTCCCAGCCTGACAGCGCAATCAACGGCCTGATTGGGATCGCGGTTGACCAATGCGATGGCCCAGCGCTTGCCTGCCTTGTCAACAGTAGCGATTGCATCGATCTTTTCGTTCGTTTTCTTTAACTCGCCCGTCTGTTCTATTTCGAGCGGGACTACTCGCTCTTCGAGATCGTTGGCGTACATGGCGAACGTATGAAAACTGGTGCGCTTGACGATACCCTCGGGATGGACGTACAGCGGTCCGCGTGTATTGACGATCGGCGCAATGTTGGCCATGCCAATGTCCTCGCAGTTTCGCAGGCAGGCGTTCAGAAAACATGCGCTAAAGATAGCGTCTAGCATGGTGTACGGTTCCGGACGATCACTATATGAACGTGCGGCAATGGCTTCCAATGCCTTTTGATCGTCGGGCCTGACCGGGCTCTTGCGGGGAAAATGCGGATGATGCCAGCGGCGCAGGTTCCATTCGTCGAAGGCGATCTTGACTTTGCCTCGGTAGCCGGTAGCTTCCAGCAGACTGATCACATTGCGAATCGACCGCTCTTGATAGCCCGTAGGCCTGTTGTAGGGGCTTTTCGCGTCACTCTTTATCCAGTACTGATGCACGCCGATGTAGTCAACATCATCACCCGCGGCTTTCATCATAGGCCCATACCAGTTGCCTTTCGGCCGCCAGACCGGAGCCACCAACCTGATGCCCAGGTTGGCCGAACGCATGACATCCGCGCATTTCTTCACTCTCGCTGCCCAGGATTTGGGATTATATCTTCCGATTTCCCAAAAGCCGTAGTTCTCGTTGCCGATGCTCCAAAACTTGACGTTGAATGGCTCTTCATGCCCGTTCGCCTTGCGCTTCTCGGCATATTCACCCTCAGTCGAATTGCAATATTCGAGCCACTGTTTCATTTCCCTGGGGTCTCTGTTGGCGTTAGCGGTGATGTACGGCTCGCACCCAACCAGCCGGCACCACTGGATGAACTCGTCGGTTCCGAAGGTGTTGGGATCCGTCACACCCC
>CAYYMD010000023.1:0-46385 GCA_964472875.1 uncultured Planctomycetaceae bacterium | reverse complement strand
CCATGATCCGGTCCCAGGCGATCAGCGCGCCCTGCATCGCCACCGCGAGCCAGGCCCCGGCCGAGAGCGACCAGAAGGTCGCCCAGACCACCACCGCCGGCCAGGCGGTTGCGCCCCCACCGGGGGATGAACTCGATGGCCTCGCCTTTTCCGGCCGCCGCCGCCAGGGCCATCTTCCGTAGCGAGGGGCTGCCATCGGCCGGCGGACGGTCCACTGCGACGAACCACTGCTCGGTGGCGCGGAAGATGGTGGGCGTTTTCGACCGCCAGTCGTGGGGGTAGGAGTGCGTTATCGTCTCGGCCATCAGCAGCGAGCCGACCTCTTGGAGGTGCTCGACGATCTTCGGGTTTGCATCCCAAACACTCATGCCGCGCAGCCAGTCGGGCGCCGTGTCGTCGAACTTGCCGTTCTCGCCGACGGGGCAGTAAATCTCGAGGTGGTGCTTCAGGCCGGTTGAGTAGTCCTCCTGGCCGTGGCCGGGCGCGGTGTGCACCAGGCCCGTGCCGTCCTCGAGCGTGACGTAGTCGGCCGGGACGACGGGGCAGACCTTACCGGCCACAAGCGGATGGCGGTATTGCAGATTAAGATCGATTAGCTCCCGCCCGCTCATAGTCCCCAGCACGCGGTGGGATTTGAGCCGGCCCTGGCGGTTTTTCTCCAGTGCCTGAAGGAGCGGTTCGAGGCGCTCCTCGGCGATGACATATGTTGCCGGGCCGTCAGTGGTGTCCAGTTCGACGGTTACGTATCTAAAGTCCGGGTGGACGGCCACGGCCAGGTTCGCAGGCAGCGTCCACGGCGTGGTTGTCCAGATAAGCAGTTTCACGCTTCCTTCTTCGCCGCCGCCAAGACCGGATGAGTCGGTCAACTCGAAGCCGACGTATATGCTGTCATCCTGCCGGTCGTAATATTCCAGTTCGGCGTCGGCCAGGGCGGTGCGGTTGGCAACGGACCAGTGAACCGGCTTGAGTTGTCGATAGACAACGCCGCTTTCGACCAGTCGCGCAAAGACGTTCAGAACGTCCGATTCATACTGTGGCGTCATGGTTATATACGGCCGGTCGAACTGTCCCTCCACGCCCAGGCGCTGAAACTGTTCGGACTGGACCGTCACGAATTTGTCCGCGTACTTGCGGCAGCGCCGGCGGATGTCCATGGCCGCCATGCCGGCCGCCTTTTCGCCGAGTTCGTCCATGACCTTCTGCTCGATGGGCAGGCCGTGGCAGTCCCATCCGGGCACGTAGGGGGCGTCCATGCCGCACATCGTCTTGTGCCGCACGACTATGTCCTTGAGTATCTTGTTCAGGGCCGTGCCCATGTGGATGTTGCCGTTGGCGTACGGCGGGCCGTCGTGGAGGACGAATCGCTGCCGGCCGCTGCGGGCCTGGCGAATCTGTCCGTAAATGTTTTCCTGGCGCCACTGCTGCTGGATGGCGGGTTCCTTTTTCAGCAGATTCGCCCGCATGCCGAAGTCCGTCTTGGGAAGGTTCAGCGTGTCTTTGTAATTATTCTTTTGCTTATCTGTCATGGGAGTGTCCTGCATTACGGCTGATTAAATACAACAAGAAGGATAATATTAACGCAGCGGCGGCGTTCGTCAACGCCCGATTGACTGCCTCGGCCGGAGCGGGCGATTGCATTAAAGGTCGCCGCCCCGCCAACAGAAATCCGCCGACGGTGATATAAGGACCGTTTATCCCCGCTTGGTCCAGTATGGTCCCTTGGGTTTTTTGGGCCTTTTCGAGCGGGGGGCTTTGCCGGGCGCTTTAACGGTGGTTTCGGTGGCGGCCTGGATTTCTTCCTTCTCCTTGATGTGCTTGCGGATTATGTACATCTCCGCCGCACCGGCGAAGGTGGAGGCCATTATGTAAAGCGTCAGCCCGCTGGGGGCGCTGTAGAAGATAAACAGCATCATCACCGGCATAAGCACCCGCATCATCTGCTGCTGTTTCTGCTGTTCCGGCGTAGCGGACGACTGGCCGGTCATCTGGGGATTTATCTTGCTCTGTATGTACATCGCAATCCCCAGCAGTATCGGCAGCAGGTTGAATCGGTTGCCGATGAACATAATCTGGGTTTGCCACGGCCCGATGAGCGTGTCCGGGGCGGCCAGGTCGGTTATCCACACCGGAAGCAGACCCTCGTGCCTCAGCGCAACCGAGGCGTTAATACCCGTCCACAGGGCTATCCAAATCGGCATCTGCAGGAACATGGGCAGGCACCCCAGGAACGGTGATGCTCCCTGCTCCTTGTAAAACTTCATCATCTCCTTGTTGAGCGTTTCCTTGTCGTCCTTGTGTTTTTCCTTGAGCTTCTGCATCTCCGGCCCGAGCTTCTGCATCTTGGCCATGGACTTCTGTGACCTGCGGGTAAGGGGATGAAGCGCCACGCGGACCAGCGCCACCAGGAGGATTATCGCCAGGCCGTAGTTGCCCAGGGTTACAATCGATAGTGTGTCGAGAAGCCACATCATACCGAACGACAGCGGCTCCCACGTGCAGCACCCGCCGAACTGGATGGTGCCCTTGTAGTTGAGTTTTTTGTAAAGCGGTTTGAAATACGGCGAACCGCCGTCGAATATGTCGGTTCTTTTCGGACCGGCATACATGCTGAAGTTGACATCCCCGGATTCATCCGGGCCGAGGCGGATTTCGGGTATCACCACGCCTGTCTTGAATGTCCTTGATGTCGGGCTTTCATGGGCGGCCTGGACGTAAAACTTCGCCTTCAGCGAGGCGGCGTTTAGCTGGTCGCCGGATGCGGGTATGGGGTGCAGCATTGCTCCGAAGAATTTGTTTA
The DNA here is from genome assembly GCA_964472875.1 of uncultured Planctomycetaceae bacterium. Classification (GTDB taxonomy): domain Bacteria; phylum Planctomycetota; class Phycisphaerae; order SM23-33; family SM23-33; genus CAYYMD01. The sequence continues at coordinate 43,588 of CAYYMD010000023.1, read as the reverse complement.
CGTGCCCCAGCCACAGCGTCGGCTTGGGCGCTTCGGGAGTTACAATGGATGTGCCCACAACGGGCAGGTCGTCCTTCTGCTTCTGTTCGATGTCCTCGAGTTCGCCGATCGGTTTCATTACGGGCATAACGGCGCCGTTTTCGGCCTCGAGCACGCCGTACATCGCCTTGCGCAAGTCGCCGCGATAATCCTCACGCGGCACGCCGGTTGGCCCGGCCTGGTTGAGGCGGACGGAAATTTCAACGGAGGAGAGGTTTTCCAGTTTCAAATCCATCCTGATGGAATAATCTTTTTTGATGACCGTATAGGTCTTTGTGATTTTCAGGACGGGGTTTTTCCGGGCGATTTCCCATTTGCCCCTGGGGCCGCGATAAAAGGTGTAGGAAAACGTAGCGCTGTTTTGAGTTTTCTTCTCGAGACGCCATGTTTTTTTATGAAGATTTTCCAGACTCAACGATGCGGATTCATTGCCTGCGATTCTGACTTCTACCGCCTTTGTGGCAAGGGGGTAGAATTGGTCCGGATAGAATCTCCGGTCCTTCAGGTCGCCGGAGGGGCTGAGCAGGCAGTAATGGCCCTTGTATTTCTCCGGATTCTCGTAACGCTTTTTCAGGTATTTTTCGTGCTCGCCCTTGTACTTATTGGCGAGTTTCTTGTCGGCCACGGTGGCGTAATATTTAGAGAGTTTCAGCGTCTGGACGGCGGCCCCGCGGTTAACAATTTCGACCTGGTGGAGGTAGTCGGAGGCGGGGTCGGGTGAGCCGATGATAATTTTTTGGTCTTCGGCCGGCGGTGCGCCGAACCATACCATCCCGTCGTCTTTTCGGGCCGGCTGGGTGGGCGCGGTTGCAGGTGCGGTGGAGGTGGCGGCAGCGCCTTGCCGGGCGGCCGCTTGACCGCTGCAAAATGCCAGCGTCAAAACTGCCGTCGCCAGCGGCGCGAACAATATTCGAATTAACGGGTAAAATTTTGCTTTCATCCGGTACACTTGATCCTCTTTAACGTCCTTCCCTGAGTCTTTCGCCGAGATAATCGTCCAGTTCGCTTGTTGACTGAATTTTTTTAACGACCGATTCGATGTCGTAAGGCACGCGGACGAACCGGACGGCGCGGTGCTCGATAATCGCATAGCAGGCCCTGTTGTCGCGGTCTCTGGGCTGGCCCACCGAACCGACGTTAATTATGGCCTTGCCCTTTGTGGGAATCTCGAAGACGTCCTGCAGTTCCTTGGGGCTGTAGAAATCCGGTGTGTCCACAAATACCCCCGGAACGTGGGTATGGCCCACGAAACAGATGTTTTCGAATCGGTCGAACATGGAGCGTATTTTGTGCGGATTGTTGTACACGTCGTCGGGGAAAATGTACTCGTTGATAGGGCGGCGGGGGCTGCCGTGGACGAGCGTCATCTTGCCGATGTCATGGCCGTCGTCCATCTCGTGTCTCACTTCCAGTTTGCCCAGAAAATCCCACCTGGCCTTGCGCTTATCCGATGCGGTTTCGGTGTCGATGACCTCCCGCGTCCAGAAGCACGCCGCCTCGGCGCCTATGTTGAAGTGGTCGGGTTCGTATATCACGGCGTAATCGTGATTGCCCAGGAGCGTTATCTTGGAGTTTTTCATCACCGCATCGAGGCACTCGTTGGGGCTCGGTCCGTAGCCGACCAGGTCGCCCAGGCACAGGATTTTCTTCACCCCGCGCTTGGCTATGTCAGCCAGCACCGCTTCCAGTGCCTCTATGTTGCTGTGAATATCGCTTATTATGGCGATCAAAATCCGTTCTCCTGCTGTGCAGTTATTGAATTAGTCCGATTATGCTATCGGTCATGGTGGCCTCGTGTCAAACAAGTTTGGCCGCCGGCGCGGCATTCGGGCGGCGTTTTATGAAGGGCCGGCACATTTAACTGGATGCATGCCGCCTGCGTGCTTAAAATCCGCCTCCGTTATGTCCGGCAGAGATTACGCCATTGCCATAGAAACGTCCAGCCGCCGCGGAGGAGTGGCTCTGGGCAGGGGCGAGGAAATACTGTCAGCCGACAGGTTTACCGCCGCCGGTACTCACGCTGCGCAGCTTATACCCCGCCTGGAGAAACTTCTGGCCGGCGCCGACATGCGGCCGGGTGATGTCTCGGCCGTATATGTTTCCGTCGGCCCCGGCGGCTTTACGGGCCTGCGCGTGGGAATCGCCGCGGCCAGGACGCTGGCCCAGGCCGTCCCTGACATGGAATGCGTGGCGGTTCCGACGGCCCTGGCCCTCGCGCAGAACGTTCGCGACATGAAGTGGGACAATCTTGGCGTGGCCTTCGACGCTGGACGCGGCCGCGTATATCTGCAAAACTGCCGGCGCGAAGGCCAGAGGATTATTTTATCGGGGCAGCCGGATATCGTGGATCTCGAGAAACTCCCGGCCGGTGTCCACCGGCCGGATTTGCTCACCGGCCCGGCCCTTGAGCATTATGATATCGCAGCCGGGGATATGAACATCGCTCCCGAGCAAACGCACATGCCGACGGTTGAAGGCCTGTGGCGGGCCGCAAGAGATTTGCAGGCGGCGGGGGAGGTCAGCGATTTTCGAGAATGCCTGCCCATCTACGCACGTCGCCCGGGCATCACGCGCCCGAACAAATAGGCCGGTCTGCCTCCGCTGCAAGCATCCGTTTATGAAACTGATTCGTCAATAATCCCCGCCCCTGGCGCTCTGTCTGCATGACTTTCGCCAATCTTCGATTGTTTGTTTCATACTTTTGAAGATTTGGGGGTGGCGCCCGGAGACGTCATTTGTCTCAGAGGGGTCTTCAATCAGGTCGTACATCTGGTAACTTTTGCCGCGGTTGCCGCTGTAAATCTTATAGCGGTTGCCTGTAAGCGAAATCTGGTTCCGCGACTGGAACCCTATTGGCCGCGGCCGCTCGGACATCTTTGCGTTTATCAGCGGCAACAGACTTACGCCGTCGTACGGCCGGGCCTTCGATTCGGGCAGACGATATCCAAGCACGTCCAGTACGGTGGGAAAGTAGTCGCTTGTACTGCAGGGCATCTTAACGACACGGTTCTTTTTGACGCCGTTGGGCCAGACCAGCAGGCCCGGCACGCGCACGCCGCCCTCGTAGAGACTTCGCTTGCGGGCGCGGAGTTTTGTGTATTCTCCGTCGCCGTCGGGGTCCGCGCTTGTCACGCCGGCGGTTCCCCTTTCCGGCCCGTTGTCCGAGCAAAACCACAGCATGGTGTTTTTCTCGACGCCCAGCGACCTCAGTGTCTCCCGCAGCCGACCCATCTGCCGGTCCATGGCGGTGAGGCATCCGTAATACTTCTCGTGTTTTTTATATCCGTTCGTATACGGCTCGTCCGAATCCACCGGCAGATGCGGCGCGTGGAACCAGATTACCGCCAAGAAAGGCCTGTCCCGCTCGACGGATTTCTTAATGAAAGGCAAGGCGCTGTCCATAATCAATCGTGAATCGTCGCCGCTGACCTTTTCGGCCGGGACTTTCTCTTCCGGCCCCGTCCAATAGTAGGTGCCGTAATTTTCGTACTGGTCTTTCCGCCAATAGGTCGGCACCTTTGCTTCGGTCGAAAAACACTCATCGAAGCCGTTCTCCCACGGCGGGCTGTAATGTTTCGTCCGGCCGGGCCTGCCGCGGTTGGAGTCTTTTATCTCGGTCGTCAGGGTGCCGAGATGCCACTTGCCGAAATGCCCCGTGGCATAACCTTCTTCTTTGAGGACTTCCGCCAGTGTGATCTCCTGTGGCTTCATATGGCCACTGTTTGCGGACACAATCCCGTATCGATAAGGGTGTCGGCCGGTCAGGCAGCTTCCCCGCGTGGGCGAGCAGACCGGCGCGCCGGAGTAGAAACGGTCGAAGCGGATTCCTTCCTTCGACATCCGGTCCAGATAGGGCGTCCTGAGCACCGGGTGACCGTTGTAACCGGTGTCGCCCCATCCCTGGTCGTCCGTCATGCAGAGGATGACATTCGGCTTGCTTTGTTTTTGTTCACCGGCCGGCAGAAACGCCGGGGCGACAGCGGCGCCGGCGATTGCCCCGCTGCGGGCCAGAAATCTCCTGCGTGTCAATCTACTCATAAACGAACCTCAATTTTCAAACTCCAGTGTAACCTTGTCCATGACTGGTAAAACACCGTTGTCCGTGGTTTGTGTGGTCTTGAACTCGAACTGATATGCGCATCCGGCGACCAGGTCGCTCAGGTCGATGGCGGCCGGTGTCTTTTTAATCTGCTTGGCGAAGCCCTCGATATAGTCGTAGGTTTCTTTGACCTCCGTCCAGTCCGTCCACGTATCGATTTTTCCGTCGTTATCGGTATCGACGCCCACACGCGCCTCGACCTTCTCCACCCACGGGCCGGGACTGACGAAGTCGTTTTTCATCTGTGTAATCAGGTAAAATTTGCCTTCGGCAAAACCGATGTCGGGGTCGGGATGGCCTCTGCCGATTTTGCCGCACCTTGTAAACGGCTTGTAAAGACTCTCCGAGGTGAACCAGCCCGCGCCCATGTGGCCTTTGGCCGGATGAAAATCGCCGAACAGGTAGTACCGCCCGCCTATGCCAATTGCCGCCCAGTCGCCGAAGGCGTTCTGTTCCGGTTCATGGACATTGTACTTGCCTATGTTGGTGTCCCAGTCGGGATGCTGTTTCCAGTGTGGGTGCCTGTAGGTAGCCACCTTGCCGGTCGGTTCGGTTCGCTCGTCCACCGCCGGGTCGAGTATTTTGAAGTTATTTATGCCGTTATCGCCGACGGCGTGGCCGGCAAGGGGCGAATCCCAGGCATGACGGCGGGCATTAATCGGGCTCCAGTCTTCGTAGATGATATGGAACCGGCCCTTAAGGTCGCGGATGACGCCGCAGTCGGAGCCGTGAGAGGGGTCCCTGAAGGCCATTCCCATGTTCTTGCCCGGCATGCCGTCGGTGAGATCCTTGTCGATGTAGAGGTGCGGGTCCTGGTCGTTGGGGTAATCGTAATAGATATAGAATTTCCCATCCACGTATTCGGCCGTGGTGACCCATCGCGAGAATCCTTCGGTGACGTTGCCGTGATGCACCCAGTTGACCATGTCGCGGCTCTGCCAGGCATGGTATCCGCCCATGTTCTTCTTTAGGCCGCCGGGAGCGTTGAACTGGTGCGGATCGGGCGTGGTCTGCAGTTCTACATCGAAACCGTCGAGTTTGACGGCTTCCGGCTTGAAATTTTTCGCTCCCTTCAGTTTGCCGTAGCGGCCGAACATCCAGTAATTATGCGGTCCCAGAGCTAAAAATACCGGGGCGTCCCGCAGGTTGGACGGGCCGACTCCGGCGATTGGTTTCCAGTTTTGCCAGTCCGCTGACTGCTCGAATACAATTGACCTGGCCGAACGTTTTTTCTCGAATTTCTGTATTGGGCTTCTGTAAGTCGCTTCCTTGCCGGTGGGGGTTGCCAGGCCGTCTTTTATCTTGAGGTTGTTCGTCTCGGCGGCGGCTTTCCACGCTTGCTGCGAGTCGATTATCCAACTTTGGCCCGCCGAAGCACTGCACGATATCGTGCTTGCGGCCGCGACGATTGTGCTTGCCAAAAGAATCACAGTTACAAACGAATTATGCATTTTTTTCATGATGTCCTTCCTTTCCTTATGTTTTCCAATTCGGGGCATTTAAATTCAAAACCTGCTTCAATCAGTCTTTTGGGGTAAACCCTCTGGCTTGCCAGGAAGAGTTCATCCGCCATCCGGCCGAACATAATCTTCAGCACCGCCCCGGGCAAAGGTAACCAGCATGGCTTTTTCAGGATGCCGGCCAGTATTTTAAAGAACTGCCGATTCCGCAGCGGCCGCGGCGACGTTAAATTGAACACGCCGGAGAGGTTGGGGTTTTCGATTAAAAATTCGATGGCCGCGACCTCATCGGCCAGACTAATCCACGATATCCACTGCTTGCCCGAACCCCAGTACCCGCCGAGATAGAACTTAAACGGCATCGTCATCTTCGGCAGCGCCCCTCCGCCCGGGCCGAGAACAATCCCAATGCGCGCCACGACGGACCTTAGCCCAAGCGCCTCGAATTCACCTGCGCATCGCTCAATCTCCCGTGCGACGTCGGGCAAAAATCCTGTTCCGCCGGCGGAGTCCTCCTCGAGTATCTCATCGTCCCTGTCGCCGTAGAAGCCGACACCGGAGGCCGAAATCACGGTTTTGGGACCGTCCCGCAGGTTCTTAATCGCCCGCAGTAGGGCGTCGGCCGCCTCTGTGCGGCTGTCGAGGATTTTGGCCTTGAATTTCCCGGTCCACCTGCCCGATGCGATGTTGGCCCCGGCAAGGTTAACTATGGTATCCGTGCCCTCGAGGCATTTTTCCCAGCCCGCCGGCGAGTTGGTGTCCCATCCGACAACGTCGACGGCGTTATCCAGCAGGGTTCGCGCTTTCTCCGGCCGTCGCGTCAGGGCCACAACTTCGGCCCTGGAGGCCAGGTCATTGCACAGCGCCCTTCCGATGAAGCCGGTCGCGCCTGTTACGGCCACTTTCATATATAATCCTTTCCGGCCCGAGTTGGGGTACGTGTTCCTTCAACATCTCTGATTACACAGGAATAATAGTTCTTTTTGAATTTTAGCACAATTTAACGGTCTCGTAAGAAGTTTCCGCCGGCCGAACCGCAGCCGTCACACGGCCGGATATCGCCGCGCTTAATAAATTGTCACATAATAGAGTCAAATAATCGTAATACAAACGTATCAACAAATCAGTCATAAATAAAATATACCTCTTGACAAATGGGGGGGGTATGTAGGATAATCACCTTAATATTTATAAAATAATATACTTACAGAAAAAATTTTTTAAAAATTTGGTGTTTTTTTATTGACGCTTTCGGATTCCGTGTTATAATACTTCTTCATCATTGGGTAATACCCGGTGAGGGACAGGCCCGCGAGCCCGGGCCGTCGAAAGTGAGAGGGTTGAATTCCTGTCGCCCTTCGCCAGGACCTGCGGGTCCTTAAAAGTGAATAGGCACAGGGAGGTAAGTATACTCTTGGCCGCTAAGGCGGTTCCGAATTTCGGGACGGCCGAATTGCTCTGCGGCACGATTTGAATAAATTCACTCGATGGCGCCGACGCGCGCATTGAGAATGATAAAATTTTTTTGCGCGGATAAAGTTTGTAGTTTGTAGGCGGGCAACTCGACTTGTTTGCCCGCGGAAAACAGAAGAAAAAACGTAAGTCGAGAAGCAAATAAAAATTGAGTGCGGATCGGCGAAGCAATGTCTTCGGCCGTGTCTTCGACCCTGAGCCAGTCGAAGTGAGCCGGTTCGCGGGAAAATGATGGATGCGTGAGGGTTTTTCGAAGCACTACCTTATCGCTTGCGGAGAGTCCCTGCGCGCACTGAAAGGATGGTGATGAAAGATGGATTGAGAGGGAAATAAGCCGCTGCCGAGAGCTGCGTACCTCAGTTGCCATGCCGGAGACAGGCGCCCGGCGTCCCAGTGGGGCACAGGCCGGCGATTGAACGGCGCAGCCACTGCGGCAGCGGCCTGTCGAGGGCTTCCGACGGAGTTCACAGCCCGCCGGGAGGCAAGAGCAGAAGATGTAAACCAAGGATGAAACGAAGGGCAGGGAAGCAAAAAAACGAATGTCGAGTAAAAAATTTTGAATTTTTAACAATGAGACTGAGGAGCCAAAAAATGAAAAAGTTAATGACAATTTGTGCGGTAGCGACAATGGTTTTCGCGGTTAGTGGTGTGGCAAATGCAGATATACAGGTCGACTTTACCCGCGTCTACGCGCCAAATGCCTATGGAAGTGACAATTATGACACCTTGTGGGCCAATGCGCAGCATGCAGTGGTTAATGGCTTGAGTAGTTATGATGGTTATGGCGGCGGTATTGGCGAATTCAAAGAGACCACCGAAGTTACAGGTATCCAGTCATATGTTACCAGCTATGAAAGCTGGAATGGGGTCTACTCTGCTGGTGAATATGGTGGGCGAGCGAGCTGGGTGTATCATATCTATGATGATGCCGGTGCCGAAGTCACTTTTGACAGCATAACCAAAGAGTATTTCGACGATAGGGATTTCGACGGTGGGGGCGAGACTCGGCATTCCACCAATGGCTGGGGCCCTATCGAGATCACTGAGTACGATAGCACCAGGTTTGTAGGCATCAAAAGCGATGACTCAATAACAACAGATACCGGAGATGCCGTGGTTGGTTTTATTGGTCTCAGTGGCAATTCATGGTGGCATGCAGAGCGAGAATCAGAGTCTGATCCGTGGGATTATATCAAAGACGATAGTTCTGACTATTGGGACGATCGTTTCACATTGTTGGCGGCACACGGCGCAGACGTAGAACAGAATCAAACTCACTGGGGCTTTGAGATAGGTTATGGTGGCGAAACGTTTACTGCTCCGGATATTGCAGTAGTCCCCGAACCTGCGACATTATCGCTGATTGGCTTGGGTGGAATAGGCATGTTGATTCGCAGACGACGGAAGTAGCAGGGAATACGCAGATGAACGCGGATTAATTATGAGTAAAAACCCCGGCTGCGGCGGGAAACGCCCGCCGTGGCCGGGGACAGGAAAGGAAGGCGACATGGAATGAAACGAAAATAGCAGAGATGCCGGAAAAACAAATACAGTATATCGAATAACGAATTTAGAATTTTGAACCATGAGACTGAGGAGCCAAAAAATGAAAAACTTAGCAACAATTTGTGCAATAGTGGTTTTACTGGCATTATCTTTAAGCACAGTGTATGCCGCCACCAGCTTGGGAACCGTGACTATAAACGATCACTATCCAGATCCCGGGAACTTTACTGATGGCAATATGATAATATGGATTACATTTGATAATGGGAACCAAGGATATGCCGACACGGAGGGTGGCATTTATCCGGAGTATCTTGTTGCATCGCCGCCTGCTACGGGCGATGGGCAATATATTACGGCTAATCCGGATAAAGGCCATGTCATCGCATATTGTGCCGAGATATCTGAGAATCCTAACAGCGGTGATACGACGTACGATGTTATCATGCCGGAGGGTGGCCCGGAGAACCCTGATTATATCAAGGGCAGCGCACCGATGGGGTCTTTGAAACAGGAATATCTCCGCGAGTTATGGGGTCGCTATTCCGAAACGGCTGAAACAACCGGAGCAAAAGCGGAAGCATTCAGTGCCTGCGTCTGGGAAATCATCTATGAGGCGGTTCCTGCTACTCCGTCGGATTGGAACGTGAGCAATGGGCCTGGTTTCTGGTGCGAGAATGTCGCAGAAACCTCCACAGCCAATCAATGGTTACACAGTCTGGATGGAACGGGCGATAAGGCCGACCTTCGAATGTTGACTCATCCCGATTACCAGGACTTCCTTGTCGAAGTCCCCGAGCCGGCGACGTTGTCGCTGATAGGCCTGGGCGGTATCGGGATGTTGATTCGCAGACGACGTAGCCGCAAGGTATAGACGTTTACTTCGTAAAAGAAGTAATCGGTAAACTGTAATCCGTATAGAAACAGGGGGAGGGCGGCCGCCATAGCGCGGCCGTCTTTTTATAGGCAAATTTTGGGCTCTGGCGGCCGTAATATGGCGCGTCGTTATCCAAACTGAATCATTTGCATACAGGACCTGCTTTTCGTTCATTTCGGCATGTGATTTTCGCGGCCGCGGCGGCGCGGGAAAAGGGGCGTCTATTATTTTCTTGAAAACGGCCCACATTTGGCGTTAAATAACTTCCTGCACAGGAGGGGCATACCTATGACCATGGAAAAGACGGAACTCAAAAAAACGCCGCTTTATGCGCGACACTGCGAACTTGAGGCCAAAATGGTGCCGTTCGCCGGCTGGTCGATGCCCGTCAGTTACACAGACGGCATAATCAGCGAGCATCTTCACACGCGCCGCAAGGCAGGGCTGTTCGATATCTGCCACATGGGCGAGTTGTTGCTGATGGGTCCGAAGGCGAGCGAAGACCTCGGCCGGCTTTTCACGGCCGATATAGACGGCCTTGCCGAAGGTGCGGCCAGGTACGGCTTTCTGCTCAACGAGGAGGGGTGTTTCCTGGACGACCTGATTGTTTTCCGCAGGGGCCGCGATGAGTATATGCTGGTGGTCAACGCCGCATGCGTCGAGAAGGACAGGGAGTGGGTGGGCGAGCATATTTCCTCCGAAACCAACCTGGAGGACATATCCGGCGGCACAGGCAAGATAGACCTGCAGGGGCCTTTGGCGGATGAGGTGCTTTCGCGCTTCCTTCCCGAAGAGGAGGTCCGCGGTTTGAAGCGTTTCCATTTCGTACATACGCTTATTGAGGGAGAGCAGGTTTTACTGAGCCGCACCGGCTACACAGGCGAGCGCGGCTTCGAGATATTCTCCAACGCAGGCGACATCGCGAAACTGTGGGATGCCTTCTTACAGCAGCCGGAAGTTAAACCGGCGGGGCTGGGGGCAAGAGATATACTCCGCCTGGAGATGGGATACCCTCTCTACGGCAACGACATAGACACCACGCGCAACCCCGTCGAGGCGGGGCTGATGCGGTTTGTGGACACGAATAAGGATTTTATAGGCAAGCAGGCCCTGCCCGAGCGGGGCGAATACGAACTTAGGGGCTTTAAAACCGGCTCGCGGCGCAGCGCCCGCAGGTCTTTTAAGGTAATGGCCGACGGCCGGGAGGTCGGCGAGGTCACAAGCGCCGGCTATTCGCCTTCGCTGGAAGAAGGCATTGGCCTGTGCTACCTGAGGCGGGACGCGGCCGCGTCTGCGGGAGAATTCCAGGCCACCGACGGCAAGAGGAATATAAAGATATATATGGCTGAAATTCCCTTCTACGATACAAACGCTTAACAAGGATAAGGAGCAAATATGGCAAAGGAAAATCTGAAGTACACGAAACAGCACGAGTGGGCCAGGGTCGAAGGCGAGACGGCCGTGGTAGGCATAACCGATCATGCCCAGTCGCAATTGGGCGATATTACCTTTGTAGAACTGCCCGAAGTCGGCAAAGAGGTAAAGCAGGGCGAAGAATTTGCCGTGGTGGAGTCCATAAAGGCGGCCAGCGACGTCTACGCCCCCGTCTCGGGAGAGGTTCAGGAAGTCAACAGCGAACTGGACGGGTCCCCCGAGATTATAAACCAATCCCCTTATGAAGGCGGCTGGATATGCAGGATCCGGATGACGGATGAATCCGAACTGGACAACCTCATGGACAGCGCAGCATACGACCAGTTTCTTCAGCAGGAGAGCCACGAGTGAGCTACATTCCACATTCACAGAAGGAACGGAATGAAATGCTCGAGAGTCTCGGCCTTGCCGCCGAGGGCGTGGAAGGTTTGTTCGAGGCGATACCCGATGATTTGCGGCTGTCCGATTTTGACATACCCCACGGCCGCTCGGAACTGGAGGTGATAAAGCACATAGAACACCTGGCCGGAAGGAACACCGACGAACTGATAAATTTCGTCGGCGGCGGATTTTACGACCACTTCATTCCGGCGGCCGTCGACGCCATCGCATCCCGGCCGGAGTTTTATACCGCATATACGCCGTACCAGGCGGAGGCCTCACAGGGGACGCTGCAAGCGACTTACGAGTTCCAGAGTTGCATATGCCGCCTGACGGACATGGAGGCGGCCAACGCATCGCTCTACGACGGCGGCACGGCCCTTTACGAGGCGGCCATGATGGCCATGCGGGTAACCAGGCGGAACAAGATTATCACCGAAGGCGGCGTCAGCCCCATCTACCGCAAGATGATGTATTCGTACACGTCGAACCTTTCCATCGAATTCGTCGAGACGCCGGCGGTGGACTTCGGTATCGACCGCGAGAAAATCCTGCAGTCCATCGACGAGGACACCGCGGCCGTTATACTGCAGAACCCCAACTTCTTCGGCGTGGTTGACGACCACACCGATATTATCGAAAAGTGCCACGAGAAGGGCGTGCTCGTTATCGAGAGCGTGTATCCCGTCTCGCTGGGTCTGCTCAAGACGCCCGGCAGCATGGGCGCGGATATCGTCACCGGCGAAGGCCAGTCCCTTGGCATTCCGCTTAGTTTCGGCGGGCCTTACCTGGGGTTCATGGCCACCCGCAGAAAATACATCCGCAAGATGCCCGGCCGGATTGTCGGCAAAAGCGAAGACGCCGCCGGCAAAAGGAGTTTCGTGCTGACGCTCCAGACGCGGGAGCAGCATATAAGAAGAGAAAAGTCCACCTCCAACATCTGCTCCAACGAGGCCCTCTGCGCACTGAGGGCGGTGGCGTACATGTCGCTTCTGGGCAAGGACGGGTTCGCAGAGGCGGCCCGCGGCTGCCTCGACAGGTGCGAATACGCCAAGGCCAAGCTGGATAAGATAAAGGGCGTGGAAGTGAACAGGAGCGGCCCCACGTTCAACGAGTTCGCCGTCCGGCTCGACAAGGACCCCGACGAAGTCGTCTGCCGGCTCATCGAGCAGGGCATCGCCGGCGGATTCCCGCTGGGGCGCTATTACAAGGATATGAGCGACTATATGCTGATAGCAGTTACCGAAAAACGAACGAAGCAGGAGATAGATAATTTCGCCACGGCCCTGGAGGAAATCCTATGGACCTGATTTTTGAGATATCACAGGAAGGCAAAAAGGGCGTGGCGCTGCCCCGCGAGGAGATACCCGCCAAGGGCGAGGTGCCCGAAAAGCACCGAAGGGTCACGCCGCTTAATCTGCCCAGCGTCTCCGAGCCGGAGGCCGTGCGGCACTTTACGCGCCTGGCCAAGATGAACCTCGACGTGGACAATAATTTTTATCCGCTGGGTTCGTGCACAATGAAGTACAACCCGAAGTTCACCGAGGCGCTGGCCGGGAAAAAGGAATTCGCCTCGCTGCATCCGCTGGCACCGCAGCTTATGAAGGGCGGCATGCTGACACAGGGCGCACTGGAGGTAATATACAACCTCGAGCGGCTCCTGTGCCGTATAACCGGCATGCATTCCTTCACGTCCCAGCCGATGGCCGGGGCCCACGGCGAACTGACCGGCGTCATGCTTATCGCCGCTTATCACAAGGCCATGGGCAACGATAAGGATCACATACTCATTCCCGACTCCGGCCACGGCACCAATCCGGCCTCGGCCGCCATCGCCGGATACGAGGTGCATACGATACCCTCCGACGAAAACGGCGTGATGGACATGGACAAGTATCGCGAGGCGCTGAACGACAAAACCGCCGGCGTGATGCTGACATGCCCAAATACGCTGGGAGTTTTCAACAGGCGTATAAAGGAAGTCGCCGAACTGGCCCACGAGGTGGACGCCCTTATGTATTATGACGGGGCGAATCTGAACGCCATAATGGGCAAGGTCAGGCCGGGCGACATTGGCTTCGACATTGTGCACCTGAACCTGCACAAGACCTTCGCCACCCCGCACGGCGGGGGCGGACCGGGCGCCGGGCCGGTGGGCGTGTGCGAGAGACTGACCAGGTTCATGCCGATATCCCGCGTGGTTAAAAGAAGCGACGGGACTTTCGCCCTGGATTACGATTATCCCGATTCAATAGGTTATATATCGCCGTTTTACGGGAATTTTGCGGTCCTGCTGCGGGCGTATGCCTACATAATGCTGCAGGGCAGGGAGGGTCTTACCGAGGTTTCGGAAATGGCCGTGCTCAACGCAAACTATCTCAAAGAGAAACTGAAATCCCACTACGACGTGCCTTACGACAAGGATTGCCTGCACGAGTTTGTGGTATCGGCCGCGAGGCAGGCCGAACACGGCGTGCGGGCCCTGGACCTTGCCAAGGGGCTTATCGACCGGGGCGTGCATCCGCCCACGGTGTATTTCCCGCTAATCGTCAAAGAGGCAATGATGATTGAGCCCACCGAGACCGAATCCAGGCAGACACTGGATGGCTTCGTCGAGGTCATGCAAGAACTGGCCGAACTGGCCGAACGGGACCCCGAGGCGTTCAAAAAACTCCCTGCCTGCGCGCCGGTGGGGCGCGTGGACGAGGTAAAGGCCGCCAGGGACCTTGACGTGGCGGATCTGGGCTGAACATCTAAATGAAGCAGGTGAACGCCACTTTCGACGACACTTACTCGTACGTGGCCTGTGATGAGTTGCTGCTGCGAAAGGCCGAAGCGGGTGAGGTTGGCGAGCTGGTGTGGTTCTGGCAAAGCAGCGATTATTTTGTCGCACTGGGGCGGATTTGCAGGGTGGCCGAGGAAGTTTTTATCGAAAATTGCCGCCGCGACGACGTCGGCATCATAAGACGGCTTTCCGGCGGGGGGACCGTTTTGCAGGGGCCGGGCTGCGTGAATTATTCACTTGTTCTGGATTACGGCCGGCACGGGGATCTGCGGAACGTGGATACATCATTTGAATACGTCCTTGGGGCGTTGAGCGATGCATTCGCTGATGAGGGCCTGGAACTGGACAAGAGGGGGCTTTCGGACCTCGTCTGGCGGGGGCGGAAGGTTTCGGGCAACGCACAGGTGCGCAAGCGCCGGTACATGCTCCACCACGGTTCGTTTCTTGTGGATATGGATGCGGACATTATTTCGGAATATCTCGCCCATCCCCCGCGTGAACCGCACTATCGGCGGAAGCGCACTCACGGCGAATTCGTGGGCAATCTCCACGCAGAGGCCGAGACGGTCAAAAGGGCGGTTCTGCGCGCCTTCCCCGCCGACGAATGCGGCCTGGATTTGGATCATCGGGACCTTGATGTCCTCGAAGATTTAGTGCGCCATCGCTACCGACAAGACTCCTGGAACTTCAGATTTTAATGGTCAATCAGCGGTATAAATAAAATCCCGCCGGCGGGCCTACCGGCCGCAGCATTTTTTGTATTTCTTGCCGCTGCCGCAGGGGCACGGATCGTTGCGGCCGATTTTTGGCCCGGTATGCAACTGATTTGTCTCCTCCGGTTCGTCCGGCCCCGTGCCCGACGGGGCGGGGCGCGATGAAGTTCCACTGCCCGCTTCGAGGCCGAGTTCTCGCAGCATGGCCTGGCGGGGGACTTTCATGGGCACATCTCCCACCGGGTCCGGCATTGTTCTAATCAGAGTGGCTACCTGCCGGCGGCCGTCCGGCGTTTTGCATGCCTGGCGGGGCGTTTGGCCGTTAAGTACCGGAAGCGGTTTGTCGAGCCACTGCATGTACTGTTGCTCGAGCATTTCCTGCAGGCCGGCGGCCATGTCCGGAGTAATTTCGACCGGCTCGGGCGGCGATATCCGTTCGTCTGCGGACGGGTTCTCGCTTATCGAATGCAGTGTCCGGGTTATAACATCGCAGAAAGTTACCCCGGGGATATTTTCCAGCCATGTCCGCCCTTCCTCGTGCCGCCTGGCGGAGTTGGTCGTCAGCACGAGTTCGTCGGCGACAATTTCGATACGTCCCATCGACAGCCGTCCGCCGATTGTTTCGGCGGCCTTGCCGGAATCTTTTGTCCAGACGTACTCGTCGTTTTCCTCGTCGTAGTCGATGTCCCTGCGACGGAGCAGTTCCTTGCCCACAGCCGCCGGGTCGTCCAGAACGAAGGACGCTATGTGATAAAGGATGTCGTCGCCGTCCATGTTGCGAAATACCGGCATCCCAATGTTGTCCTGCCAGTCTTCCCACCAGTCCCACAGCCGGCCGAACAGGTTTGCGCCTTGTTTCAGGCCTTCCGGCGTGAACTCCAGGCCGCAGTCTCTGAGATAGTCGGCCGCAGCGTTGCCCATTGCCGCCCCCAAAGGCGGCCCGGCGGCGTCGAGAAAGCGGAACCGCCCCGCGGCAAATATGCGGGCGACAACGAACGATATATTTTCGACACTCTCGCAAAGAATCTGGTCGTGGACCCGCACACTGCCGCCCAGCAATACGTCTTCCAGGTCGACCGTCCCGGCCTCCAGGTCATAGCCGTTGACGCGATAGATGCTCGGATAACTTTCCATGCGGGCCCGCAGCAGAGTCGCCTGCGCCTCAGGCAGGCCTTCGTCGAGCATTTTCTCTGCCCGGGTCTTGCTCTTTCTGGTGGGGCGATAATCCACGACACCCCAGTTCGCGTAGGCCGCCACCACGCTTCGCCGATCGTGCTGCTGAAAGTAGTATTCTATATCCTCGCTGCCGAAATACCGCTTGGCCGGCCGTGATGTCCATAGGCCATAATCATTCCGGAGAAAATCGGAGAAACGCCTCGAGAGCAGCAGGTCCGCCCGCTTTCAGCCGTCCAGATCGTCCGGTGCGGGCGTGACGTGTTGCCGGGCGTCCTCCTGGAGAAAATCTTCCAGCGGTGGCATGCCGTCGGCGAAGATGTCCATGAAATCGTCGGCCAGATTGCGGAGTTTGGGAATCGTTTTGAGATAGAGGCACTGCACGCCCGCCTCCCGCAGGGCCGGCGCCATAGCATCGTGCAGTTTGCGGCTGGAAAATACCATGCTCTTGGGCAGACCTTTCGGCGCCCACGGCATGCGGCCGCGAAAGGCCTCGATTACCGCCTCAACCGCCTCATCTATGCGGTCGGAAAAATAAGGCGTCGCCTGGATGATAAAGCTGGCCTCGTCGTCGGCCACCAGCAGAAGTTGCATGCTGCGGTCGTCCTGTTCAATCTCCACCGGAAGCGTAAACGAGCCCACCAGCCACTTGGCGTCGATCGGTTTCAGTCCTGAAAGGTCGAGCCCGCCGGCCCGGGGTTCGCCGGGGGCGGGGGCCGCGGCAGCGAGGGAAAGTTTCTCGCGCGTAACGGAAATTTCCCCGTCCGCCGGGCCGTTGCCGACCGCCACGGTGCATACGCCTTCTTCGTCATCCGGCGGGGTCGGCTCGAGCATATTCCTGCGGTCTGCCTCGGTGAGGGCGTTGACTACTGTCTTTAGAAGCAAAAGTTCGGATTCGTTCGGCGGACGCACACGGCGGTTGGGGGGTTTGGCAATCAACTCCGGAACCACATCGTCCGCAGCCGGGTGAACATTCGCCCGCCGGAAAAATTCCCGCGATTCGGGATGTATATCCCTGGATAACTCCATGCTGAAGCCCAGCAGGTCCATCTCCTCGATTGATTCATCCGCTGGCCACTGGCCGGAAGCCAGGGCGGCCAGGAACTGCGCCGCCCGGGGGCCGCGAAGCAGGTGCAGGCCGTACTGTTCGCCGCCGTCGCCCATTATGCTTGCCATAAGCGGGTGTTCTTCGCCGGGGGCGCGGACGGCGATGCAGTCGGAGTTCGTAAATCGCTCCCACAGCCGCCGCGAATGGAATTCTTGGGCGGCCCGGACGACGTCGCCGATTAGATCGTTGTGTGCCATGTCATTCCTCGCAGTATTTAGGGACCTTTCGTGCAGTGCCGATTTTCCACCTCACCCCGCGTGGAGTCAAGGGTGGCGGGGGAAATAACGGAGTATATTTGAGCGGTTTACCGATGCCATGTTTACCGCACTTCAGCCGGTGGGGGTATTTCCACGGACGCCCGCTTCGCTGTTTTTATGCGCCCGGGGGACCGAAATATTTATAAACTCCCCATTATTAGCGCCTGCATGAAACATATAAACAAAGAGAGGACAGCTGTGGTGTTGATGGCGGTCGCCCTGGTGTGCCTGCTGGCCTGGCAGGGCATAATGCTTTACCAGTTGACACAGGCACTCGAGCAGATTCGCTCGGACAGGGAATTCTGCGACAGGGTGGACACGCTTCGGCTGCCGATAGATTTTCTCCGAAACCACCCCCGGTGCGCCGACAGACTGCTTGAGAGCATGGGCATACACACGGTGAGACTGTCGGGGACGTGAAAACCGCACCCGGCGCATAAAGAAGCGGGACCGAAAGATTTAAATACTTCCGTATCTTTACATGCATATTACCATCGCCAAGTTGCAAAAGTCCCGTTCAGGGATATGTCCAATCTTAAATATCCGAGGGACTTACAGCAGCGGCCGTTATGGCCGATTAGCCGCAACGGCCGTCTGCAGGATCGCCACCGGCCGAGCGAAGCCGAGGGTTCGCCGCGCTTCATAGCTTAAGGCAAAGCTAAAGTGTGGCCGGTTAATATACCCCCGATTCGTTTGCCCTGCCGGGAGTTTCCGCGCGGAAACACCATATTCCGCGTCAAAAAGTCAAGATTTGAAGATTTCTGTCAGTGACTAATGCGTCCCGTATTTACCAAGGCCGCTTATGGCAGCGAAAAAGTGAGAGTTAATTTATGGGGGGATATTTGAGCATATTTCGGGCGCTTTGCCGGTCCGTCTTGCGGCCGTTTTGAGGTGCGTGTATCGGTCGCTGTTATTGTTTCGCCATGACCGGGCGAACCTCTTTGAGGCAGTGCCGCCGCAGTTTTTCCGACAGCGTGTGTGGCCGCGGTGTAGCGGACTTACTTTAAAAAAGCGGGCGGTTATGCGCCGCTTTTTTGCAGAACCGAAAGATTTATAAATCTCTACTACTTGTCGATCGTATCTAATAACTAAATCAAATCGATAAGGAATAACCGGAAAAAGTAAAATGGCAAAACCCGAAATCACTTTCAAGGTGGGGGCCGCGAGGGCTTCTATCTTCCGAAACACCATCAAGAGCTACGGAAAGTCAATCAGTCTGCCGAAGGTGGTCCTGGAGGTCAGGTACAAGGACAGGGAAGGCAACTGGAGGGGCACCAACAGTCTGAGCATCAACGATATCCCAAAGGCGATGACGGCGCTGCAGAAGGCCTACGACTACCTGTTGAGCAGTTCAAGGACGCCGAACGATTCCAGGGGGCAGGCAGATCAAAAAGACCGGGCCGATCAGGATCAAGAGAACCAAAAGGGCAGGGACGGCCAGGCGAGACCGGACGACAAAGGCGGCCGATAAGATCATCCCGGATCTTTCCGGGTTGTCCGCTCTTTGGGCGAAGACTTATCCCTCCCTTGATATGCAGAGACGGCAGAGGCCCAGGCGGATACGGGCGGCGTAAAGAAATCGAGTTATTGTCATAACTTTTTAACGAGGAGAATTACCATGAAATTAATAACGCAAAAAATCGAGAAGGAATTACCGGCACTTTATGCACAGGACAGAAAGGGAGCAGAGGCGGTGGCTCATGTGAAGTTTTTCACGCCGGATTCAAACTGGACCTGGTACGTCACCGAGGGCAGTTCCGTCGCAGATGACATTATATTCTTCGGCCTGGTGGAAGGCCACGAGAAGGAGATGGGGTATTTCAGTCTCTCTCAGCTTCAGGAGGTCCGAGGCCCCCTGGGACTGGCCGTAGAACGCGACATGCACTGGAAGCCAAAGACGCTCGGGGAGATAGCGCCCGAGCTCTTTGAGCGGTGATGGTACGGCCGTGCATTTCCTGACCGTCATTTAAAATTCGCACATCCGCATTTCTGTAAACGTCACCATATCGCGGCACGTAGCCCAATCGCCCGTTCGAGTTAATCCCCAATGAAAGGAACCAATTATGCACAGCACAGGAACCTCCGCGCGCAGTCCGCCCCGTGCGGCTGTCAAAACAAGTAGAGTTGAGTAGTTAAACTTTCAAACGATTTTTGAATCAACGAGACAGATAAGTTTTGGAAGAGTTTTGTAAATCTTAGAATATAAGGAGTTTATATCATGCGTATACTTTATGTTAACAATGGCGGGGGCGGTTTTGCGGACTATATCCAGGTAGCCGAGGGAATGACTGTGGAGCAGTTTTTCTCTGAAAAAATGCCCCACGGCAGGGCCGAGGATTACCTGATACGCGTCAACCGCCAGCCGGTGGCCAGGGACCACGTCCTTCAGGAAGGCGACCGCGTCACGGTGACGCCGACAAAGATTGAAGGCGCCGCCTGAGAGGTCCCCGGCCTGGAAGCGGAACGGGCGCTCGCTGCTTCGGCGGCGGGCGCCTTTTTTATTTGGCGAGACGATTTTAAGAGATTGAAAGGATATCGAGATGAAAGACAAGGTACTTACGGAAAAACAACGATTCAGGATCGCCGACATACTGCAACTGGCAATACGACGTTACCGCCACAATCGATACAGGCAGCTGACAGAGAGGTTGAAATCTCTGCTGCAGCAGACCGAGGGCGTGGCGAAGTTGCATCGCCAGTTGTCCGCCTGCCTCGACAGGGACTGGACGGCGGCCGCCACCAGGATCGCCAGGAGACTGGACAGACTGTTTGCGGAGATGTCATATCACACCAGCCAGGCAAACGCATCATACAGCAGTGCGGATGTCAGGGTTCCCGCCGCCGGCGAGATCGTGGCCGAGCTGAGACAGCTGGAAGACGAGTTCGCCGTGGTCTCCTACGATCCCAAGTCAAAGTCGCTGTCTGTCTTTACGGAGGCGATACGGCTTGAGGACGTCTATCTCGGCCAGTTCGAGATACAACTCTTTCTCCAGAGCGCATGCAGCCTGCGGCACAGCGATATATACCGCGTGATAGCGCTGGATCCTCATCCTGCGGCGTCAAACTCCGCCGTGACGCACCCGCACGTAAGCGAAGAGGCGCTGTGCGAGGGCGACGCCGGCGCGGCCATGGAGAACGCCCTGCGGGGCGGCAGGGTGAGCGATTTTTTTACCATGGTCGGGTCCGTGCTGAAGACCTACAACCGGGAGTCCCCATACGTGGCCCTGGAGAACTGGCACGGCGTTCCCTGCTACGAATGCGGCTACGTGGCAAATGAAGAATGTTATTTTTGCCATTTCTGCGAGCACGATTTCTGCAGCGAGTGCATCACTCTCTGCGAGGGATGCCAGGAATACGTGTGCAAGGGCTGCATAGAGGAATGCCCTGCATGCGGGGACACGTACTGTCCCAAATGCATGAAGATGTGCGAGGAGTGCGACAGGTGGCTGTGTATATGGTGCCACCAGGACGATCAGTGCCCCTGCGCCGAACAGCGAAGGGAACTGGAAGGCCAGCAGCAATCCCAGAAACCTCAGGAATCCCAAAAGACCGTGGAATCTTCAACCACAGGAGAATTGTCATGAAAACCAAAACAGACATTAACAATCGACGACAGCCAGCCCGCAGGCGGGAATGTGAGATGCCGACGCCGGCACAGCCCGTGCTTAGATTCTCGCCGTATGCGTGGGCGAAACTTCTTTTCTTCCGCGACTACGGCCAGACGGAGATCGGCGGATTCGCCGTCACGGAGCCGGACGACCTGCTATACGTGGCGGACGTGGCGACCGTGTCCCAGAAGGTCACTTCCGTCAGCGTGTCGTTCGACGACGGGTCGGTGGCGGATTTTTTCGACAGACAGGTGGATGCCGGCAGGAGGCCGGAGCAGTTCGCCAGACTCTGGCTACATACCCATCCCGGCGAATCGCCCCAGCCCAGCAACGTGGACGAGGAGACCTTCCACAGGGTCTTCGGCGGATGCGACTGGGCGGTGATGTTCGTTCTGGGAAAAACCGGCAGGACGTACGCCAGGATGCAGTTCAACGTCGGTCCCGGCGGCTCTGTGGCCGTGCCTGTCCGCGCGGACTACGCCCGGCCGTTCGCCGCCAGCGATCACAAGGCGTGGGAGGCCGAATATAAGGCCAATATCAAGCAGGAGCGCCTGGTGACGGCCTCCGGCGCCGGCGATTTCGACGATCTCCACGACCCCTGGGACGGAGGCAATTTGGCAAACGAAGCGGCCGTCTGCGGCGTCCCCGAGCACTGGCTCCAGGACCTCCAGGCCATGGAGCCCGAAGAAAGGTCCGCCGTCCTTGAAGACCTTGAGATGGCGGCCCGGACACTGGAAGAAAGCGAGGTGTGCGATGAATACGATGAAATGGAATTCTGAGAGATATTCGAGGCAGCGCGACCTGGTGCCGCCGCAGCGGCTGGCCCACCGAAAGGCCACCGTGATCGGCGCCGGGGCCGTGGGAAGGCAGGTGGCACTGCAACTGGCGGCCATGGGGATCCCGTGGCTGGAGCTTGTGGACTTCGACGTTGTCGAGGAAAGCAACCTTGCCAGCCAGGGTTTCCTGCAGGACGACCTGGGCAGGCCGAAGGTCGAGGCGACTGCGGACCTGTGCCAGCAGATCAATCATCATCTCGAAGTGCACCAGGTAAATGACCGTTTCAGGCGGAGCATGGACATCGGCGACGTGGTATTCTGCTGCGTCGACCGGGTGGATACCCGCCGGCTGATCTGGCAGGCCGTCCGGGACCGTTGCTCGTTTTTCTGCGACGGCCGCATGACCGCCGAGGTCATCCGCGTGATAACCGCCTGCGACGTCACCGGCAGGGAGCATTATCCGCGGACACTGTTTTCGCCCGGCCGGGCCTACCATGGCGCCTGCACGGCCAAGACCACTATCTACTGCGCCAACACGGCCGCGGGCCTGATGCTGGCTCAGTTCGCAAAGTGGCTGCGCGGGCTGCCCGTGGAGGCGGATCTCAACGTGAACCTGCTGGCCGGCGAGATGACGGTCCGGCCCGTCGGCTGAGATGTAGAGCCGGCAAATTCGAAGACAAGATGCGGCGGGGGAGTGGGGCCTCGGTCCTGCTCTCCCGCCTGTTTTAGTAGGCATGGCATGACTGTGGGGCAAAATGACTTTGACTTTTTGTCGGCGTTGCTTGTAAAAAAACATAAATTCTGCGGCGGAATAATTCCGCAATGTTTAAAGATATAGTGGAGTTAACGCGTGAGGCCGCAAAAAAAGTGTGCCCGTGGCCCTTGTGTGTTGTCACTGAGAAGTGGTGAGAAAGGTTTATAAAGCCGCCTTGTCTTACAGATCCGATTCAGCCGCCGGTGCGCCATAGCAGGTTGTCACGGTTATCTATTCGGTTCTACAGACGGATGCAGTGACAGGTATATCTATCGGGTATCGGGTAAACCTGACGCATAAACTCCACACACTCTTTTTTACGCGCAGTTTAAGAATGACGCGCTTCTTGCAGCATGAAATAAACACCTGCAAGCGGCCCGGGATGTGCTTTTAGCGGCGTTTTCAGGGCCTCTGGCGGCATTTATTTGCATAGGCAGAGAAATATATCTCGAAGTATAAAAACTGCCATTTAAAGGCGTGTAAAAATTTTTTGAGGAGTTATTCGGTTAATCGAATAACTCTCAAGGAGGATATAAATTCGGTTCTCGACAACTTCATTCCGGCCACAGCCGCCTATGCCTATGTCTATGCAGGTAATCAGTGTCTGTTGCGCCTTCGCCGCTCAATGACAGTTCTGGACAGCCCCTTGCCGCCGGCTTTTATAGATTGCCGGAATTTCGACAGATCGGGAAGCGTCCTGCCCCCGGCCTTCCTTACCGGCTCGATGCGCGCCACTTTCTTGCCATGGCGGGTAATGACCACCGATTCGCCCCGCTCGGCATCGTCCACCAGTTTGCTCAGTCGCCGCCGTGCCTCTTGTATGTTTACGCGGTCCACTTCAATCTCCCAAAAACGCACACATACAGTGGACTCAATCTACGACTTAAGTCAAGTCCGTGTGGAAAAATATTTGGCAAAATTCTTTACTCATTTATCTCTTTTTTCTCTTTTGCCAGGAGCAGGGCAGTATTACTTATCAGCGTGGGGTTAAAATAAAAAAGTAGACCGACGTAATATTGATTGATGGCGGTTCTTTTTGAGATGCGAGAGGTGTAGTCGATGACTGAATTCTTTCAAGGCCCCACAGGCCACGGTATCCCACGAGACAAGCATTGTCGCATCGTCCGCGACATTTCTCTGGCATCAGGTATAGGCAGGAGTGCTGCCGATGAAAAACAAGACATAGTCGCCAGCGACATGTAAACGAAAATTTGAGCGATTTTAAATAATCAAAACTATCTGTCCTCCATTCGGATATCCTCTTTTGACAATGCAAGGGCGCCTTTTTCGGTTAAGCGAATAACTTTCCTGCGGCCTTTGTTTGTGATTTCGCGGTGTTCGCGTATCAGGCCCTTCTGGACGCAGAGGTCTTTTATCTTCTGGCCCTGCCTGACGCTGATTCCGAGGCGCTTATACCTGGCCGCAATGCCGCTTTCAGGCAGTTCACTGACGTCTTTTAGAAATTTTTCCCTAAGTGACGGCATGGCGCTTTTGCTTTCTCTGTCCGGGGATGGGTTATTTGAGGTTGACGCACTGGAAGCGTGGATGTCAGCGGCGCCGGCCGGGCCTGGCGGCTGATAATTCAAGTGAGGTGCGTGTTTCCTTTCCGAGTACAGGCCGAGTCTTGTCATGTGTGTGATGAGGCCGGCATCGGACAGGGAGCCCTTTTTGAGATTGAATTCAGGCACCTTGACGACAAAGGGGCCGTTGATCCTGCCCTGGAGGCGGACAACCGCCTGGCCTATGGGAAGATTGCCCACAACGTCTTTTTGCTGATCTTTTAGGAACATGGCCTGCGATATGGCGTTGACATCCGTTTTGTGTTTCAGATTAAAGCATACAGTACAGTAGGTGTTGCCCAGGGCGGGCATGGATATCTGCGAGGGGTGCTGGTCCAGTATGATAAGCGACTCGCCGAATTCCCTTATCTCCCTGAATGTGATCTCCATGACGCTCTGGCCGCCCAGCAGACTTCTCCTCTCATTTGAAAGGATGTGATGTGCCTCTTCTATGATAATGGCGTGCTTGAAAATTTCCCTGTCGGACTCGGTCATCCTGAAGTGGTGTATCCACAGAAGCAGGGCGCTTACAAAAAGGACCTTGTCCGACTGAGTCAGGGCGTCAAGTTCGAGTATGGCCGGCCTGGCCAGTAATTTTTGAATGTTTTGACTGTCGGCGGAGCGTTGATTGACCAGCCGGTCCATCTCGCCGAAGCACAGACTGGCCATGGCCCGCAGCGCCGAAGACAGCCACCCGGCCTCCCTGCCGGCGGACTGCTTTTGTTTTAGTCTCTGGTATATATCCTTGAATGTGGGCCATTTTTCGACGGAACCGTCGTATACTCCGGCTTCTCTGTAGGCGGAGTCTATGGCCTCCTGGAGCATGTATATTACGCCGTTGCCCAGCATGTAGGCGTGTGCTATGACGTCGATGATCTTCTTCAGCCACGTGGTGGGATTGGTCTGCGGCGGGGGGATCAGGGGATTGAATGAAAACGGCATAACGGACCTGCCTATGGTGTAGACTGCCACATCTTCATATCCTTCCGTGGTCAGCAGATCGCGGTAGTTCCTTTTCCAGTCAAAGACAAGGAAGGGCTTGCCGCGTTTGAGCAGCTTCTTTGTGATAAGGAGGCCCAGATTGGTCTTGCCGCCGCCCGACCTGCCGAAGATCCCCACGTGCTGGACCCATTCATCTTCTCTCAGGCCGAACTCAAACAGTTCCTGCTGGTTGTAGACAACATCGCCGAGCGTGTATTCGCCCCTGGCCTGTTCGGCCTCGGGCGGGACTAGAACGGCCTGGTCCTGGTCTAAATTTTCCATGAAATGCCTGGCTGCGATGATCTCCAGGTATTCCTGGAGCTGGTCTTTCCCTTCCTGATTCTCGGCCAGGTACGCCAGCCAGACATCATCCGCCTTCTTGCCGATAATAGGCTTCAGCTGGCGGCAGAGCTGCCTGACCCTGGCCTGGTTGTGATCTTGTTTCATAATTATGATGGTGATAGTCCCCGCCGGATAAAAGAGAGGCCCTCCTCTGTGATGCCTGGTAGAGATTTCTTTCTTCCAGCAGCCTTTCCTGCAGCTTGATGGTGTCTTTCCACAGTTTAAGCTGAATATCTCTTTTTTGCTTTTCAATGGACATGATCTGCCTGTTTATAGAGAGGCCTTGTGGACCTCCGTCCGGGGGAGAGAGCATCCTGGTCCAGGAGCGAAATCCGATAAGTTCCTCCAGTCTGTCATTGAGCTCCTGGCGGTGTTTTTCGGCCAGTTGCCTTCTGTGAATGATTGATTGTGCCAGTTGCCGGCTGGATACCCTGTGCTGATGCGTGAGGTTGGATGTGATCTTCTCAAGCAGGTCCGACGGCTGGTCGCGGGATGATTCGAAAAAGCCCTCCGGCTGGAGTGTCTGGTCAAGTGAGACGAGATATTCGTTCAGGTCATAATCATGGGAGATTTCCCTGATGTTATTGTGAGGATCTCCTGAAAAGTTGTCAAAGCTGCAATGGCCTGGATACCTATTGTATGTGTTGAGAAATTTCTCAGAGTCAGCTGTGAATGCTGAGTCATCTGCCAGGCCGGCTTCTTTCTCGGATGGTTTGTAAGGGTTGTAAAGTGCCATGGTGTAACTTTCCAGTGAGAACAGAAAGACAGGGTGGTTTATAAAGGTTTCGGTGGGGCGGAAGGGAATTGTTTTTTGTTTTTCATTATTTTTTCGGGTTATATTCGCCGCCGATAAAAAGGAAAATCATTTTATAAACCCCTGTAAAAAATGGCCTGAGGACGAAAATCAACCGCGGGCTATTTTCGAGGTGGGGATGAGCGACTTTACGCCCGGAGGTTGGATTTATACGCCCACGCCTGTCGGATGCCACCCCGCGACTGCGTCATTTTGGCAGGAATGCGCTTTTAGGCGACATTGTAGCCGCTGGCATGGACATGCGAATCAGTAATCTGGAATCCGTTCATCGTATGACAGAAAGTTAATATAGGGGGCAGACACATTGAATCAAACGCAAGCGATAACTTGACGTAAAGGTTTGCCAAGCGTATTTTCTACGGGTGTTATGTGGATTTTAAAAAACAAGCATTTTTTCGTGTAACAGAGATAAATTATCCAAACGGGAGATTGGCTATGCGTCGTAATACGACTATGCGTCCTATTATTATAGGATTACTCCTTTTTACGGCATTTATACTCGGGTGTGAAGGCTGCACCAAAGACGACGAGGATAATACTACTGGCGCGCACGTTAAATTAGATATCGGGTACAGGGCAAGCCTGCCGGCAGATATGGGCGCCCTGTGGGCTCACGAGAATGGTGCATTCAAGCAATTTGGCGTTGAAACCAAAACGCGAGGTTACGGGCCGCCCCATGTATTGCTGCAGGCATTGAGAGCCGGCAACGTCGACCTTGTCACTGTGATGCCCCTTGAGCCCGTGCTGGAAGACATTCGTACCGGCAAGGCGAATTATTACATTTTTGTTCTCCAATGTTTTTCTCCGACTGCGGAGTTTGACGCTATTGTTACCAAGCGCCCCGAAACAGGTGAAACTAAATGGCAGTCACTTGCCGATCAGGCGCTGGGCGTGATTCCCGCCAAGCAGAACACATTGATCGGTCAGGCGATCGTGAAGGATGTTGGGGTGGACATGACGGTTCGTCCCTACAATCCGCAAAATGCGCTTCTGGGACTGAAGGGAGGAGATTTTGGTGCCGTACACGTCCTTGGTGCAGATGTGGCACGTGCAAAAGCCGCCGAAGATAAATTCGCCGTTTTAGAGAACTGCCCGGCTTCCAGAAGGGTATTTAACGGCAAGCGCGCCCCGGCAGGCGCAGGGCTGATAAGCAAGCGGTGGGTGGAGCAAAATCCCGGCCAGGCGAAGAAAGTTGTGGAAACGATCCTTCGATACAGCAACAAAGCCCTGGCCAATCCTCGCGACCCGCAGCTTGTGGCGATGCTTGAGATGCCCGCCTACGGCGGGTTTAGCCAAGATGTTTCAAAGCATCTGGCGTTCACTCCTCTCATTCCTTACACAGAGGCAACACAGCAACACTTCGAGCCGCTGATGTCATTTCTCAGGGACAATAACGTAGATGTGCCTGCCACCAGTGATATCCTGAATCACCTGTATCCGAACGAGTAGGTGCATCCGGTGAATTATAATGGTTATAGTCTGGTATTTTCCGAAGTGGACCTTGGTTATCGCGCCAAAGGCCTCGGCGGCAGGGTTCACATTGTATTTAAAGAATTAAGTCTGGAGGTGCCGCGTGGCCAGGTAGCCACCCTCATAGGAGGAAACGGCAGCGGCAAATCGACAATAATACGAGGCGCGGCCGGATTAATTCATCCTTACAAGGGCAGCATATCAATTAATCAAAGCAGTCCCAGCCGGTGCCGTATAGCATATCTTCCCCAAACCGGAGCTGTTTTTCCCTGGCGAAAAGCAATTGTAGATGCTTCGACTTTCCTTGGGATAGCCGGCGTTTCCCGCTGGCGGCGATTACTGTCTGCCGCGAGAATAATGCGTCATTTTGGCTTCGATGCGCCTTACCGCCAGCGCAACCATCAGCTAAGCGGTGGCCAGAAGCAGATGGTGGCAATATCGCGATGCCTGGCGGCGGCCAAGATGGTGGATTTACTACTGATGGACGAGCCGACAAACTTCCTGGATAAAGAGAGCCGGGATATTTTTATCCAAAAGTTGCCGCCGTTTCTGAAGGGACTGAATTGTCCGGTCCTGATAGCTACCCACGACCGCGGTTTGAGCGATGCACTTGCTGGTCAGAAGCTTTTTATCGGCGGCGGTGAAGTGAAAAAGGCATAGGTAAATGTGTGCACGCAAAAAAAACTTGGCAGTTACCTCCCCGTTCTCAATAGAGTCGCCATCCGGGATACTGATACGTTATATTCTCTCCATGCTCGGCTGGCGGATAGGGGCCTTCGTCGTTATTGCCCTGATATGGACCTTTACGTCGATTATTACCGGTGGCTCCTTGCCCGGCCCTGAGAAGGCGTGGGGGGAGTTTGTGGAGTTCGCCAACCCACCGTCTCCTGGATTTGGCCTCACACCGTCGCCTTCAATTTGGGAGCATATAGCGGCAAGCGCAACCCGCGCATACGGCGGACTGGGACTTTCTCTGGTTGTTTTCTTGCCTCTTGGGGTTCTGATAGGCTCCGGACGCTTTGTTTATAGATCGGCGATTGGTTTGGTGGAGTTTGCAAGAAGCATACCCGCCTTTATGCTTATCCTCATCTTCCTGAGTTTGAATCTCTCCGGCGAGTGGGCCAGGATGCTGTGTGTGGTGTTTGCCGTAGGTATCCTTTTGACCGACTATGTCGCAACTGCGATGCGAAACGTACCATCTGAGCAAATCGAGGTGCTGCGACTTATGGGGGCAGGGCCGTGGCGAACTTTCTGGAAAGCGATCTGGATGCCTATTCTGATGAATGCGATAATGCCCGCCATGCGGATTGGCGTGGGGGTTGCTTTGATAGTTGCGCTGGTCGTTGAAACCCTGATTCAGCCGGAGACTGGGCTGGGTGTTCTGGTCAACACAAGTATGGGCAGGGCGAGTATCGGGGCGGGCCTGGCCCTTATCATTGTTGCCGGTTTCATAGGTTGGATCGGCAATGTTATGGTAACATTGGTTTCCGACATCTTGTGGTGGTATTTCAGCGGCCGTCCATTGACCGGGGCTAAATAGACTCGATCGTCGGCTTAGTAAAGAAGGTCCCAAAACGTCCTTAGCTTCAAGATGCACGTCATTACCATGAAACCTTGTGGTAAGACACAGGACAGATATGACCTTTTTGCGCGATCCGGACCCTCTTTAGCTCGTCCGATATGTTTACGTGACCTGACCGATACTTTCTATCTGTCGTCGAGGGAGTCAGGGTCTTCCTCATACTGCTCTAATGAGATGTAATTACGTTTGTTTTTTCTCATATTTTTCAGCCATTTTGAGAATATTTTGTCTTCGTCTTGTTCCGCCGAAAATGCGAACGGGCGCTTATCCTGGCTTCGTGAAATGAACAGATGGGAATCGTCCTCAACGGAATTCTGCCAATCCCAATGCACATAACGGAATGTGGGGTTCAAAAACTGGCCGGCGAATATTTTTTTCCGTTTCCGAGGTAGAGCCTCGTCGTTGGGATTAACCGGCATTGCGCGGATCCCTTTCTTGATTCTTTTTTTGCACTTATCGTTGCAGTAGGGGTCTTCCAGTATTCCGTACAGGTAATCGTTATAATTTTCGATATCTTGTTCTTCCAGAGCCGATGATACCTTATCAAAAAACCTTTTAACGCTTTTTTCGGCGTCTGATTGGCCGGAAATCCTAACTGAGGGATAGATTAGGTAAAAATTAACGCCCGCCGCTGCGGCGGCTATTGTAACGTTTGAAAGATCGGTTGTGATATTTTCTTTGCCTTGAGCAAATTCGGAACCGCCGGAGGATACGAAAAAATGCGCATTGCCGCCTTTTGATGCCACAAGGTCTGCAACGTAGAGTATTTCGTACCTGGCCTCGATAAGCCGCCACGGTGTCCGGGTGTCAATTGCGTTTATTGCGAAATAAGATCCTCTTTCTGTAAAGTCTCCGAAGAAGTAGTCTGCCATGCGCTTTACAACCTTGTCTTCGAGTTTCAGGTCTCCGTTCTCCCGGTATTCATAAATGTTTCTGTGCAGTAAAAGGGTTCGGAAAAGGTTTTTGAATTTCTCAGCCCACCGTTCATATTCTTCCACAAACTTTCCTGTGAACATTCTTGATACGATGGGACCATTGAGTCCCGCTTTGTCGCCAAGCGCGCAATGTATACCTTTCGCGGGAGGTTCCTTGAGCAAAGGGACAATGAGGTGCTTCAGGCACAGTTGTGTGGGCCATAGACGATGATGTCCCTGCTTGATTTCGGATTCCTCAAGCTCCTTGCGATATTTTGGCGGACATAATCTGCGTTCTTTCTCAAGGAGTTCTTCAAAGCTGTATGGCATTTTCGCAAGTTCTTTGCTCATAACCCTTTCCTTCGTTTGTGCCCGATATATTTATTAATTTACATAAATTTTAAAATTTCGCAAGTTTCTGATTTCGAAATTTTCAAACTAATTAATTTGCATAATTATAAAACCTTATATGGCAAGGATTTACAATTGACAGGCGCGATTTTTGTGGTATGCTACATGCGAGTTGGAAAACAGAAAAATTAATCGAAAATTTATTTTTAAGGTAAACGGTCATCGCTGGCTGAATGTGGTGCTTGCATTAGGCACAGGCCATATTGCCCGGCGATCGAAGGAGAAACGAAATGGGCTGGAAGCAAAAATCAATGGAAGTTCTGGTCGAGGCGTTGCGGTACTTCAGCAGGGCGGCGATGGCGATCAACCTGATCTTGTTGAGCGTCTTCAGCGTCTGGTTTTCGCTGAAGTTTCTCTGGCATCTGATGGAATGGTTGAACCGCACTATATTTGCCTCCAGCTGGTGAAGATAACGGAATTTCCTAAATGCGCGAGCGCGAGAGAAGGAGACCATAATGAGGCCTATACGCAATAAACAGAAAGTCGAAATGACCGACGGACGTGAAGCGGGCAAGGAACGTGTGTTCGATTCCCACCGCGAGGTGGACGTGCTCACCGACGAGGGGGCGGTCGATACCTTCGTCGCTCACAAAAATTATCCGTGCGAATGCGGGTGCTTCAAGCCGCCGGCCGGAAGGTGTGTATTCTGTAAGTCCCTTAGCTGCGAATCCTGCCACGGCCATTGCCGGGCGTGTAACGCGCCTGTCTGCCGTGAATGTTCGGTCTTTGTGGACACTGGCGGGGGCAAAACCGCCCGTTTCTGCCGGCGGTGCTATACCAAGATCAATCGCCGCGAGAAGATGGCGGCCGTTGGGCGATTCTTGCTTAAGCCGTTTGTGAAGTTCAGAGGAGATGACAGTGACCGAAGGTGATTTTTCACAATTGACCAACGACGTGTTGTTCGGCGCCAAACATGGCCTTTTTGAGGACGATGTGGGCGAGGCGTTGTTACGGATCTACGAAAGAGACGTCTGCGATGATCGTATCGCCGGTATGATACGGCGCCGCGTGCAGCAGGAAAAAATGCGCCAGGCGTTCCGCTTTGTGCCGTTTAAATCACCGAAGTTGCCCCAGGGCGATTTGCGGCTGGGAACGGACACTGATGGGAATGTCGTTTCCAGCGTCATTCAGTATCTGAACGCTCACAGTCTGACCGTGGCCAATACCGGCAGCGGCAAGACCATAAAGAGCCGCTTCCTGATTATGCAGATTGCCCCGCGTGTAAAGGGATTGTGGGCTGTGGATTTGAGGAAGCGGGATTTTCGTATATTGCGGCATTACCTTAAGCGCCTGGGTATCGAACTTATCGTGGTGCCGGGGCGGTCCTTAAAGGTTAATCCTTTGCAGGTTCCAGAGGGTGTTGATCCCGCCGGTTGGTCGGCGACTATTTCATCGATTCTCATCCAGGTCCTGGGACTGCCTCCGCGGGCAAGCAAACTCCTGCAGTCAACCATACAACGGCTTTACAGAAAATTCGGCATATTGGACGGGAAGGAATTATATCCCACCCTTTTCGATCTGTTCGCGGCGATCAAGAACAATACCGCCGCCCATTCCCAGTCCCGTCCCGCCGTTCTGGACAGTCTGGAGCCGGTGCTCAACTCGCTGGGACCGGAGGTGCTGGCCTACAGGAAGGGATGGTCTCCCCAGGACATGGCCTCCATGCACCTGATATTCGAGTTCGCCGGCCTGGCCGATGCGGACATAAACCTGTTGCTCACTTACATAACCTTCTCGGAATTTTCCTCGCGTATAGATCGCGGCGTTTCGAATCCGAATATGGATCTGTGGGTCTGCTGCGACGAGGCGAACCGTCTGTGTTCGGCCTCCCACGAGGCCAACACGAGGATTTCGGATCTCGTGGGGCTGGTACGCGGCAGCGGCATCGGGTTGGACTTTTCTGTCCTTTCGATGAAAAACCTCGCATCCCGGGTTCCCAGTAACTGCTCGATGAAAATGATGGGGCGGTGCGGCAGCGCCGCCGACTACGCGGCCGCCGGCAGGTCAATGGGCTTGACCACCGAGCAAATCGAGTGGTGCAAGTTGAACTTAAGGCCCGGCATGTTCGTGTGCCAGCTGGGGCAGGGCGGCTGGCGCCATCCGTTTGTTTTCACCGTCCCGCAGATGAAGTGGCCTAATATCCATGCGGCGGGATATTCCGATCTGGGGCTGAGGCGCCTCGATTCACTACCGACGGTATTCGCCGAGGAGTTTCGCAACTGGGGCGGGCCGGTCGAACTGCCCGCCGAGAAAAATAATACGCCCAAAGCGGAAGAGTCTCGTCCCGGCGCATCCGCCGGCGGACAGCAGGTGCACGAGGAAAAAGATAATTCGACGCACCGGGAACCGGTGCTTAATGAAAAAGAACTGCGGTTTATAAAGGCGGTGGCGGATTCGCCCATGCGGCCAAGCAGCACCTACGCCAAGGCCGCGCGAGTAAGTCACAAGACCGCCAGGCGGCTACGCGGGCGACTGGTGACGATGGGATTTCTTCGTGAGCACTTCGTCCAGGCCAGTGGCCGCGGGCGAAGTTCCATACTCCTGGAAGTTACAACAGAGGGAACAGAGGCAATCAATGACTGCGCATCACAGGAGAATCAAAATGCCCGGTAACACCGGAAAGACAATCAAGCATACGTTACCAACGATGCGCGGCAAGGTCCTGCACAGCCACATAACGCAAACGGCGGCGAACAGGTTGGTTGCAGCCGGTTATGAGGTCTTCGCCGAATGCCCGGTACGCCTTTTGGGCGGAGGCAGAAGCTATGTTGACCTGATAGGGGTTAGCGGCAGGTTCATCCTGGCCGTCGAGGTCGAAACCACGCCCCGCAACGTCGTGGTCAACGTCGACAAGGCCGGCCGTATCGGCCTCGAGGTATGTGTCGTGACCCCGAACAAAAGCATCTGTGAGGCCGTCATCAAAAAATTAAGGGACGCCGGAAAATTCGATAGGAACCGCCTGAGAGTACTGACCATCGGCCGGTTCCAGGACATGAGCTCGGCCGGGATACGTTCGCTGTCGATGGCGTATGACCGCCTCAAAATCCCGGCAGGCCGAGCAATACCCCCTGTTAAGGAAACCAACAGTGAAGGTTTATAAGTGAATGTTTGGAGTTTCAGTGAATTTCCGCAGACGAAAGGAATGAATATGCAAATTAAGTGGAACAACTTGTTCGCGTTAGTGTTGGCGGTTTTTGCCACGGTTGTATGCCTGAGGCATTTGCCGGAAATCGGACAGTTTTTTGCGGCATTGCCTCCGGAAGACATCCGCGGCGATCCGGATCAGCGTTCGTACAGCCTGCTGGCCCTGGCCATGTTTCTGGCCTCGGTCGTGGGCATCGTAAAAATCCTCAGTGACAGGAAAGGAGATAAAAAATGAAAAGGAACAAAAACAAATTGCAGGACAGCGCCGCAACATTAATTGCCGAGTTGCTCGCCGTGCCACAGGTGCTGGAGCAGATACGGCAATCGATCGAGCAGCAAAGAGATTTAATCGCCCGGCTGGAAAAAACACAAGCCATGCACGGGCGGGATATCCAGCGGCTGGATGGCTCCGTCCGGAAAATCAATTCGGACATGGAAGCGTTCTACCAAAGGCAGAACTGCATGGAGCAGGCGAGCGAACGGCTTACGCTGCTGTCGCAGGAGCATTATCAGCAGCACGTTCTCGATCCTCTGGCACGACGGATATTGCAGTTGCTTGACACCGTCGATGAGGCGTCTTCCAAAGGCGGCGCTCAGCAGGGCAATAACGAAGAGTCCGACATATGTAGAGCTTTCAGGGCGAATTTGCTGGAACTGCTTGCCAATTACGGCATCGAGCAGATTTCGGCGGACCAGGGGAGTGTCTTCGATCCCAAGGTGATGAGGCCGGTTCGATTCGCTCCCACAGATTGTGGGCAGAGAGATAAAACAGTCGAGTCCGTGGTCCGGCATGGATACGTCAGCGACAGTCGCGTACTCAGGCCGGCCATGGTGAGTATATACCGCTTCGATGATTCCGAGCGGATTTCTGATAACCCCCAACAGAAGGAGATAAATCATGAATGGAATAGCTGCTATTGACTTGGGTGACGGACGCCTGAAGGCGGCCATTGCCGATGCAAACGGCAACCCTACGTCAATGCCTTTTTCAGACGGGAACTTGTGTTTGGCCAGCGCAGTGTTTTTCAACGCCGACGGTTCGGTCCTTTTCGGTACGGAGGCGATAAACCTCGGCCTGGCCGAGCCGGACAGACTGGTGACTAACTGGAAGCGTAAGATGGGCACCGACGAAGTGCTTTACCGATCCGAAGACGGGACCGAATACAAAGCCCGAGATATTGCCCGGCTCTTGGTTGGAGAAGTTGCCAGGAACTATGAAGCAAGAACGGGTGAGATACTGACCCGCGCCGTAATTTCCGTGCCGGCCGTATATAACGACAGGAAAAAGCGGGAAACGGAAGAGGCGGGAAAGGCCAATGATATCGACGTGATCTGCATGCCACACGAGCCGACGGCGGCATTGTTCGGCAACCGTGTGCATGAGAGGTCTGATGGTCTGCGCCTGGTTATCGACGTGGGCAGTTCCACCACGGACGTTTCCGTCGGCATAAAGTCCGGCAACAACATCACCATCAAGAACACCTCTGGCGATCCCAATCTTGGCGGGCAGGATTTCAGCAAAAAGCTGCGTAATCTGGCTCTGGACCGCTTCGAGGAAAAGCACGGTTTCAGGCCGGATCCCAAAAAGCATGTCCTGGCCTACCAGGACCTGTATCACCGTGTCGAACAGGTCAAACACTCCCTCAGCACACGGGAGCAGGCGGCTCTGGTGATCAGTTGCGACGGCCACGTGTTTAACACCACCGTCACGGGTGAGGATTTCGAGCGTCTCACCTCAGACGAGGTCAAGAGGATAATGGATTGTGTGGGTAAGGCCCTGGATGAAGCCGGTGTAACGGTCGACGATATCGTGGAGATCATATCCGTAGGCGGGCCCTCCCAGATGCCGATGATCGGCCAGGCAGTCGAGCAGCGTTTCGGCAAGAAGCCGACCTGTCACGCCGACCCGCATTATGCCGTGGCCTTGGGCGGTGTCATAGCCGGCCGCTTGGAGATAGAGCGGAAGGGCAGGTCGTTCGAGGTTGGCGGGAGGAAGTTGCCTCCCCTCAGTCTCAGCGCCCGCGACGTAACCTCCCACCCGATAGGCGTGGCCGCCCTGGCCGACGGCAGCGACGGCAAACTGGTCAACTCGGTCATACTGGACAAGGGTGTGCCCATACCGTCGGATCAGACCGAGCCCTTCGCCCTGGCTGCGCCGGGACAGACCGACGCCCGTATTGTGATCCTGCAGGGCAGGGACGGCGCGGTCAGCGATGAATGCCTGCAGTTAGGGCATTTCGAGCTGGAGGGCATGACGCCGGTCTATGACCGTCCTCACCGGGTGGATATTCGCCTGAGATTCGACCACAACGGCGTCCTCAGCGCAAGTGCCTACGACCCCGTCGACGGGATCAGTGCCGATCTGGAGATCGATTACGAAACGGCGAAGGATTCGCAGTAATTTACGGATAACTTTCAATATAAGGAGTAAGAAAATGAACATAATACGGAACAATTTGAGTGAAATCGCCTGTTTGCAAAAGGGTGATTTCACAGAGCGGTTTGACGGTTACTTTATGGCCGTATTAGACGCTTTGAAAGAGTTTCTGTTAGAAGATGTTGCACCTTCCCAAAGTGATGATTCGCCGGTGGACTGTGACGCTGCCCAGTGCGCGGTGATTATCGACGTATCGGGCTCCATGCTTGAGGACGACTGGAAGCCCACACGCCTCGACGCAGCCAAGGAGGCGGCCGCGACCTACGCCAGGCGTCTCCTGAGAGAACATCCCGGCTCCGAGGTTGCAGTGGTCTCTTATTCCTTCGACGCAGAAGTCGCCTGTGTGGTGAAAACGCCTCAGGATTGTGACGACATTGGCGATGAAATCGACCGGGCGGGCGTGGGCGGTTCGACGAACATGTACGCTGGCCTAAAAACCGCCCTGGGGCTCTTCAACAGCAGTGACCGCAGCTGCCAGGTTGTCCTTCTGACGGACGGGCATAGCACCGAGAGGAATCCCCGGAATGTGGCGAAGAAGCTGAAGGAGTACGCCGTAATCGAATGCGTCGGTATCGGCGGAAGCCCCGAAGACGTCGATGAGCCGATTCTTCGGGAGATCGCCTCGACCTATCCCAACGGCAAGAAGCGTTACCGCTGGATCGGCCAGAAGGAGCAGCTGATCAAGCACTTCCATCACCTGGCCGGTGCGATCAGGAAGATATAGCCGTGGTTTACACCACCAATATCCTGGCCGTTCCGCTGGTGGTGGCCGTTTGGGCGGTGGATATGTATCTGATGCTGCTGCTGGCCCGCGTGGTTCTAAGCGGTTTGTCGAACAGCCGCGCCGGGAAGTTGCATGACCGCCTGAGACCGCTCACGGACCCGCCGATGATGGTAGTGCAAGGATGTCTTGAGCGACATTCCACACGGCCGATCAAGCGGTGGGTCCCGTGGGCGGTCGTAGTAACCTGCGGCATAACAGTAAGGCACATGCTTATTGCGGTCTTGGCCTTAATATTTTGAGCGTTTTTTTGAAGCACGGAGGAAAAAGAGATTGAGGTCAATGTTTTTCATCTCGTGAAGTTTCAATGGGGCAGTCTGAATTTCCACCATTGAGTTATTTCGTAAAAATAGGTAGAAAAACTGGATTAGAAAGTGTTATAATAATATAGAAATGAATAGTAATCGCCACATTTTAATAGGGACAATGGTTCTTGGATTATGTTTGGTAGGTGAAGCATTATCTGATGCGCGAGGTCGTGTCAGGATAAAAACGCCTGGTACCCTACGCCAGATTGGTCGATCAAGTGTAACTTCTCAGTTCAACGCATATTCGTATGGCCTTGGCGGATTGAGTGGTCCATCGCCGGGGCCCGGCGGCAACGTATTGCGCAGCAAGATCGGCTCGGCACCGAATTATTCGATACGTTCCGGCGGTGGCTCGGGCGGTAATTCGGCCCTCGGAACTAATCTTGCGCCTATGTCCAAAGGCATGCGCCTTTCATCCTCACAGACAAATATTATTAAGCAGGCAGGTGGTGGTCTGCAAAGAGCACTGTCTGTAGAGAACGCCTCTGCATTGGGTATCGCGCGGGCATATGCCTCCGATGTAGGCGCAGGTGCAGAACATCTCGAACAGGGCAAATCCGAGCCCATAACTTCATTTGTGCCCGAACGCCCCGGCATGTATCGCAAGTACATGAAACTTGGCGACGATCACTTCAGGGAAGAAAAATATCACAGCGCTTCCCGTTATTTCAAGATGGCCAACAACATAGCTGGCCGTGATCCGGAAAGCTTGCTATCACTGGCACATTCGAGTTTCGCTGTTTCCAGGGGCTCATACGCGAGGGCGAGTTACTATCTGCGAAAAGCCCTGGAGTATTTTCCGGAACTGCCACTGGTTAATCTCCAGCCGCGGGAATTTTACGGAAATCCAACCACATATATTGACCATATATTCCGTCTGGAAAATTATGTTAGAGACAATCCCCAAGACGGGGAGGCGCTTCTGCTGCTGGCGTATTTTCGGTGGTTCAACGAAAGGCATAAGGACGCGGCCGAGTTGCTCAAACAGGCCCGTTCTGTTACCAAGAGCCCTGAACTTCTTGAAGCCATCAGTATATTCTGGGACGGTATGGTCGCCAGCGGCCAGGTCAGCGGCCAGCTGGAACCGGCCACCAGGCCCGCCGAAAATAGGGATAGGGGAGATGAAGGCGCTGCGGAGACGCTCGACAAAGTCGATGAGTCTGATTCCGGGGCTATGCGCGATAGAGAGTGATTTTCGCTTTCGCTTATCGTATCAGTTCGCTTTAGTCCAGTAATTCAAGATGCAAATCTCTGTCAGATTCACGTAACCGAACCCGCATGAGTTATCACGTCAGGCAAACCGAAAGATTTAAATAGATGGGATGTGTTGTCTTTCCAGAATGACAGCAGAAGATAAATACACTGAAAATCAGAAAGATTTTGAAGATCCTAAGGAGTATACCCGCCTGGGTGAACTGGCAAAAACAGTCAGGTCTATAGATGACCATGTAGATGATATCCTGGATTTGCTGAAAGAACATGTTTCTGCATCTGAAGAGAATTATCATCAGTGGAATAATGGTGATTATGGCTATGCAGATTATTTCAATGACAACGACTGCATGTAGCAAAATGACGATGCAGTAAATGCGAAGGGTAAAGTTTATAAGTGACAGATTCGTAGATATCTTATGAAATCCAACATACCTGTGGCACTACGCCAGTTATCAGCCATACTCAGGAAGATAGAGGAACTCCAGGAATGGGCAAAGCTCCAGCGCCAGGAGCGGAAGCCACACCAGCCACCATCTTTTCGCTTAGACAACCATATCGAGGAGGATCTGAAAATAGAGTATTCAGCATTTATTTCTATAGCCCTGGATATATCAGATGCCCTGAACAATCCCAGCCTGGGCATTCCAGAGGCAAAACGCCGCAGATGGATTAACCGCTTGAATCAGCTTGAAGACTCTCTGCGAGCCATAGATATATGCGAAAAACTTAAAAGGTCTTATTAGTTTACACGTACAAGGGGGTGAACGCGAAAGTGCATATCAAGGAATATATTCATGAAAAACAAAGACATCTGGCCAAGGCCAGCAGGCAGATCAAGGATTTTAAGGTCTTTGATTTCAACTATATGCCTCCAGAGCCGTTAATGCGCCAGGAACTGAGGCCTGTGATAGACGCTATGCTCAGATACGCCACTACAGGTATTGCCAATCACCTGTGTATCTTCGGCAGCAGAGGTTCCGGCAAGACGCTTTTGGTGCGACATATCAGCAATCTGCTCAAAAACAAGCATGATGTGAGATTTATTTATGCCAACTGCCGGCATTATAACACCAGCTTCAAGATACTTGCTCACCTGTTGCAGGTCAGGCCACGCGGGACAAGTCTGAATGAATTATGGCAGAGATTTCTGGATACCTGCCCTGGCAAGACTGTTTTTATACTCGATGAGGTAGACCTTTTGTCAGACAAGGACCGCAACAAGGACATTCTCTATCTAATCAGCCGTTCATCCTGCAATCACATGGCTGTCCTGCTGAGCAATAATCCAAGATTTCTTGGAAGCATAGACCCGAGCATCCGTTCTACTCTGCAGCCGGAGATGATTCACTTTGGCAATTATAATGCCAAGGAGATCCAAAAAATCCTGAATAATCGGGCAAGAACAGGTATTGCCAAGCCGCCTTACAACAGAATCCCTGAAATAGCTGCCTTTACAGTGAGGAACACGAATTCGGATGTCAGGGTTGCCATCAAGACACTCTATTACCTGGCCCTTGAGCCACAGGCAGAAACAAAGATACTTTTTAATCGCGCAAGACGGGATATTGTCCAGGATGTTTTATCTGATCTCAATGACAGGAACCTGCTGATATTAAAATCTGCTATTGCTTCTCAGGAAGAATCACCCCTGGTTAAGGCAGTTTACAGCAGATATCGCAAGATCAGCAGGCAGATGCATACAGAGCCATTCTCGTATGTCTACTTCTACAGCAATCTGTCTTATCTGCAAAGCATCGGCCTTGTCCTGCTGGTCTCCACCAAAGTCAAGCGGACTTACACCAATCGCATCCGGATATTGTTCCATCCTGGAATGTTCGAGTCTGTATGGAACGTGCGATTTGGCTGAAATATTATCGGCCGACATAAGCGAACTTGGCTACGCCGCGTTTTTGCGCCCGTCATCCACAACTTCTGACAATATCTCGTTGTCGAAGCAAAGCGATAATTGAAGAGATCATTCAGCAGGATAGTAGGGGGCAGCATGAAAAATAGCCCGCACCCCAATGGAATACGGGATGCGGGCGTTATCGTTGCAGGCGAATCTTTGCTTACTGCTGCTTGACCTTGATTTTTTTCGGCTTTGCCTGTTCGGCCTTGGGCAGTGTGATTGTCAGAACGCCGTCCTTGCACGTGGCGTCTATCTTGTCGGCGTCGACATC
This sequence comes from uncultured Planctomycetaceae bacterium, assembly GCA_964472875.1. GTDB lineage: Bacteria > Planctomycetota > Phycisphaerae > SM23-33 > SM23-33 > CAYYMD01. Next base: position 3,007 of record CAYYMD010000023.1, on the reverse strand, counting down.
AGTGGCGAGCGTAACACTCCTGCGGAACTCACCCCGGCGGCGCTCGACGTGATAGTAATCGCCTTCGCTCTTGTCGGTTTCTTCTTTTTTGTGGCCGCTGATGGTAAGCGTGTTGCCGTGGACCGAGATGTCGATATCGTCGGGTTTGACTCCCGGCACTTCGGCCTTGACCACAACGGCATCTTCCCGCTCGGCCACGTCCAGCAGAGGCGCCCAGGCGTACTCCGTCGCCAGGGAGGGCATGTCCTCGAAGAACCGGCCGAACAGCTCGTTCACGGCGTCCTGGAACCTTGTGAGGTTCCTGTTCGTTCTGCCTCTAAACGGTGCCAGATCCATGGTAGACCTCCTTCCATGCTTTTCATCTATGCGTATTAGGTTTCCAACGAACATCCACACGACGTTAACCGTCGTCCTACTCAACAGAATTATATGCAATCGCTGTGCCAGATTATATTGGCGCGGCCGCTATACAAATTACGTTCTAACAAAGACTTATGTATTATCTATTTGAGGGGGCGAAATTGCCAGACTGTCAAATAGGCAGTTGTCCTGGCACTGGTGTCTAAAATGCGCAGGCCGAACAGTACACTAAAAACAGTTGTCAATATGGTTTATATGGGCTAAAATATATATAGAAGATGCGGATGTTAAGCCGTATAATAATTGGAGTGAGTGATATGTTGAGCAGAAATGAACATGCCAAAAGATGCAAGCGGGGCAGGAGGGGTTTCACGCTGGCGGAATTGCTCCTTGCTGTTGCCATTATGGGCATCGGCCTGAGCATGGCCGCGGCGCTACTGCCTGTAGGTATCAGCGAAACAGAACGGGCGATGAATAACTCGCTGGGGACGATTATTTGCAGAAATGGCCTTGCTGTTGCAAAAACATATATTACACATACAGAAGGTCAGAATTGGCGAGATTACTTTAGTGACAGATCAAACTCCATCCAGGATTCAAATCAGTTGCAATACAATGGTAACCCAGGCATTGGCTTTTACGTGTTCGGGCGATATTTAGAATCGGGTAAGAACGATTATGAATTAATAACCATATCTTATAAAGCACGCAATGCAACAAATGTTTCCATTAAATACATTGGCAACTGTGCATACCAGGATAACGGTAAAAAGGTAATTGTGCCCTCAGGAAAAGAAAATTATCTTCAAGCTGGTTCGGTGATAATACCTCTTCGGCCTAGGGGGGAGTCTGCTTATGCTCGTATAGAATCGGTAGATAAAAACAATAGAATCGCTTACCTGGATAGGGAGTTGGGGGATACATGGCAAAACGTTCGTACTATATATGAGGACGGGGCAACGGTCAGTCCGGTTATGGCGGCGATGTTGACGCGAACGTCTTTGCGAGAGTAAAGTAAACACGAGAAGTTACCCATGGATAATAAATTGTGTTTGAAAGATGAGGCAAAAAGAGGTTTTACACTGGTTGAGCTGCTTACAGTCGTGGCGATAATAGCCATATTGCTGTCTATACTTGCACCCAGCACAGTCAGGGCGCTGGAACTGGCAAGACGAAGCACTTGCGCCACACGTTTAGATGGGATAGGAAACGCCTTGGCGATGTATGCCCAGAGCAATAATCAAAGGGGGCCGTTTGTAGATCCCAAGGGAGGGCATTGCGACAAACGGGTTGGCTTTCCATCAAGAAGTTATTCGCCGTATGCTGAGCGTAGACTCCATCGCAGCAACAGTGTTAATCTCTGGCTTCTATGGTACGCGGATTATGTTGATTTGGATATTTATATTTGTCCATCCGCCGGCCATGAATCAGAAGACGATCCTATTAAATCTGATGGTGAAAAATACTCAGATTTCAGTGGTAGAAAACATCTAAGTTACGGATATCAGTTGCCGTATAACAGTAGGGCATCTGCGGATGGATTGGGTCCCGGCGCATGGACAACTATAATGGAATCGGGCGTGGCAATTGCAGCCGACATGAGCCCGTATGTTAAAAGCGATGGCTCCTGGCATAGTTATTCTCCGACTATTACTGGCTGGGGCAAAAACGATTTGACTGATGACGAAATAGAAGCCGGAAACTCTCCGAATCATGACGGAGAAGGCCAGAACGTGCTTTATGCCGATGGACACGTAAGTTGGACAGAACGTGCCGATGTCGGGATAGATAACGACAACGTATATACCGCCGCCAGTGGCGACGACGATACCGATCAGGAAGGCGAGATGGACGTACCCAATAGCGAGGTAGACAGCATGATTGCGCCTTGAACATAAATCATAAACGGTGATTGCCGCCTAAATTAACCATCCTTGAATTTACATTTTTTGAGAATATACAATACTGGCGTTTGAATTGCTAAATGTTTGACAGAAGTAAATGTATATATACCGAATGTCAACTCGACACGCTTCGAATATCGCCCGAATACATCAAGATGCCATATCGACGGGATTTCTTTCAAAGTTGGGGCCTGGTTTCCTGAAGCAGTTGTATATCGCCATTCCGTCCTGTTCTGCCGGTTTTGGCTATGTCTGGAGGGAAAACAACAATAATATTTTGGGTTTCGTCGCATGTGCTGACAACATATCATCCTTATATAAACAGTCGTTAATCCGGCGGGGATTGTTTATGGTATTTCCTTTGCTGAAACACCTGATAAGTCTTGGTGTAATCAAACGAATAATGCAGACACTTCGGTATCCATCCGAAGTTGGTCAGGAATTACCCAGGGCCGAAGTATTAAGTATTGCTGTCAGCGAACGGGCGCGCGGCAGGGGAGTGGGAAAACAGCTAATGGCCGCAGCGAAAGAAGAATTTATGCGTAGGGGGATTCGAAGTGTAAAGGTAGCCGTTGGCGCCGATAATATTGCTGCGTGCAGGTTTTACGAGAATTGCGGCTTCGTGCTGGTCCAGACGAGGGAACACCATGGCCTGCCGATGAATATTTACGTGATGGGATTATCAAAGACCACTGCTGTCCAAGATAATTCGGGCATAGCGGCCCAATTGGTAGTTTAGAGGT
>CAYYMD010000022.1:0-46922 GCA_964472875.1 uncultured Planctomycetaceae bacterium | reverse complement strand
CGCCAGGCCGCTCCGTTCCGACGGCGAGAGGACAAAAAGAAGGACGACAAGGACAGGCATCCTCCCGGCAGCAAGCCGGGCCACAAGGGCCATTGCCGCCCTGTTCCCAAAAAGGAGTAGGGCGTGTCCCGATTCATCGGGATTGCACGCGGGGATAATAACGCTGCTATATAGCGAGACGCCGAAAAACTATCCCCCGCTTGCCGGCGGGGGCTTACTAAAATCACAAACGCTGCCACGGTAAGCCCCGCATGTGAATGCGGGGATAATATATCGGAAAACTTAAAACTAAAAACTGAAAGCTTAAATTCGGTTGCCCTGGTGAAGAAATGTCGAATGTCGAATCAATGACGAATGCACGAATTACGAAACAAATCCGAAATTCGAAATATGTTTATCCCCTGCTGATTTGCGCGCGCAGTTTGTCCGCGGAATCGGTCATAGCGCCCGAAAAAATAAAATTTTTTATATCCTCTCCCGGCCGTGGGTTACGAATTCCGGATATGCCCTACAGGCGCGGTTTGCGCGCGCAAAGGCGTTGTTTCGTCCAAGTATGGAGGGCAATTAATTTCGGATTTATGATTTCGGATTTCGGAATATGAAAAAAATACGAAATTCGAATGTCGAAAAACGAAACACGAAATGCGAAACAAGCACCAAATCTCAAATGCCCAAAACGCCACCACGGCAAGCCCCGCATGTCAATGCGGGGATAAGGGGATAATAATGCCGCCTATTAAAAACTATCCCCCGCTTGCCAGCGGGGGCTTACAAACGCGGCCGGCCGGCCGGATGGGCGAATATCAAAATCCGAAATCCGAATTCCGAAATCCGAAATCCAAAATCCGAAATATCTTCCCCCTCGAAAAAACGCGGGTTTCGGGCGGACGTCGGGTTAGAATTATGATAATCCACTGCAATACATACACTTACGAATTTCTGTCAAGGGTAAAAAACGCGCAATATCGCGCAAAAAGGTCTAAAAACCTGCAATGGCTTGGCACAACGCGCAAAAAACCGGCAATTTCTGAGATAACGCGGAACGGCTGTGCACAAAATGAGCCGCGGGCAGTTCCGTCGGCGGCCGACCGCCAACGGCCACGTTCGCAATCTGGTCTATTGCTCATCCTTTTGGCCGGGCATGATGTCTTTGAGGCGGTCCTTGACCTCTTTGTCCACGGAGTCCTGCACGCCGTCGGGCAGTTTCATCTCTTCCATGATTTGCGTTGCCTTCCGGCCGAGGGCCTTCCGGGCGCTGTCAAGATGGCTGTTGAGACTGCCCCGCAGGTCTGCGGGAATGCGGTCGCCGCCTTCGGCGAGCACTGCCTCTATCACGGCGGGCAGGACGCGCCGGATGACCTGCGCCACGGCCGCGCCGCCCTCGCCGGTGCTGACGTTTTTGAGGCGAATTTCAGGCACCTTGACATCCACGCGTTCCTTTATGCCGGCCGTGAGGTGAAAATGAGCGGTGACGTTTTTTATGAGAATCTCATCCACCTTGACGTTCTTGCCCTTCTCGGGCTTCTTTTCCTTCCCGTCGCCGCCGAGCCGCCTGATGTTCTCCAGCACGACAGAGACGTTGCTTTTGGGCACCTTCTGCTCGACGTTAAGGTCCAGGCCGTCGAGGATGAACTTTTTGACCACGACGGTGTCGGTGAATATCGACCCCGTATCCACGCCGAGGTCGAAACGCCCGGAGTCCATAAGGTGCGGCGTGTCGAAGCCCTCGGGGTTCGAGATGTTCAGTCCGTCCATGGTCATCTCGCCCCGCAGCAGGTATATGTTCATCCTGTCGAGATTGGTCGGCACGCCGAGGGCGTATTGGCCGCCTTTTTCAACGGCGGACTTGGCCATCGGGTCTATCAGAAGGACGACGATTCCCACGGCGACGACCACCAGCAGCACGACGGCCAGGACGATGCGGTAAATCAGTTTTCCGGGTTTCATGGTTCTTTCCTTTCAGCGGTTGGGGTGTTGGGGTTATCGGCTCTTTGGCTTTCGGCCACGCCCATCTGCGCGCCGGCCAGTTCCGCGCCGAATAAAAATATCCACCACGACAGGTTAAGCCACAGCATGAACAACGGGATAAGCCCCAGCGCGCCGTATAGACTTTGGAGGCCCACCCTGCTTACATAGAGACTGAAAAACGCCCACCGCGTGAGCATCCACAGCGGCACTGCCAGCGTGGCGCCGGCAAGCGCGTGGCGCACGGGGACGCGCGTGTTGGGCATGAGGATATAAATCGCCGCCAGCGCGATGATGCCTACGACGGCGGGCGCGACCAGCGATAGCACCGCGAACAGCCATGACAGCACGGGCACGTCGACGCCGAGCTGTGAGATTTTTTCCGCGGCGTATATCGCGCCGACGAGCATGACCGGCCCGAGCGTCAGCGAGGTCCAGTATGCGGTGATGCGATTGACCAGCGGGCGGTTCCTTGCCGCGCGGAATATGCGGTTGAGGCAGTGCTCGATGGTCGTCAGCAGTGTCAGGGCCGTCCATACCAGCAGCAGCACGCCTATCGGCCCGAGCCGGCCGAAGGTCAGCTTCTGCTCTACGCGCTGCCACAGTTTCAGTACGTATTCCGAGACCGATACGGATTTTTCCTTGTCCGCCTCCGCCGGCGGCGGGCCTTCGGTCTGCTGCGGCCGGCTCTGCTGCCGGATGACGATGCTGTCCAGCCCGGAGCGGCGCATCAGTTCGTTGAGCACCTTTTTGCGGTCCTCCACCACGCCGACGGACTTGAGCATGAGGAACGCCAGCGCCAGGATGGGGATCATCGCGAAGATCGTCCGGAACGACAGCGCCGCGCTCATCGCCCCGGCGTTGTCCTGCCGCAGACGCCGGCCGCATGTCTCTACCAGCAGGAGCTTGCCCTGTGCGATGCGCCCCCAGCGACCCAGTTCCTGGGTGGAGGTCTCACGCAGTCGCTTTGCGTTGTCGATGAGCCACTTGATGGGATTCATAAATTGCGCCTTTTTGCTCCGGGTAATTATAAGTGCTCCGACAGGTCGGCGGTATTTTTTTCTATCGACATGCGCGACCGCCCCCGGCCACCTTATCATTTGGAAGTAACCGTCGGCTACTAAAACAAAACCGATTAAGCAAAGCAGGCCGGCACATTTCGCATACCAATATATAAACGCTTTAAAAATATTTTTCGAAAAAATTTGGTTTTGGCCCGCCTTAGCGCAATAATTCTGTGAGACGATTAAGTAGTTGCCATCTCATAAGTTTCTGTTTCAAAGCGGTTATCGGACATTTTTTGAAACCCTTATTGGAAAGGAGCACGTCATGAAGAAGAACGCGCATTGGTTAATGATTGTAGTAGCCGCGATGGTGCTGATATCCGCACCAGGATGCAGGGACAGCATGCCTCATTCGGTCACCTGGCCGGCTACCGGTGATCAGATTCCCACCCATCCGGAACCTCCCGAAGGCGGGTATTACACGGACTGGGATCCTTACTCGGCCACTATTGAGGTGGAGCCGGTGAAGGACATAAACCCGGTGGGAACCCAGCATATCTTGATTGCCACAGTAAAGGACAAGGAAGGGAATCCTCTGCCCAATCGCCGCGTGGAGTGGATGCTCTCCGACGGTGTCGGCTCGATTGTCGAGTTCGACGAGAGCGGCATACGCGCCAGCCGCGGTTACAAAATGGACAATCGTTTCGGTGTCAGCCACACCAACAATTTCGACCACGTACTGACCCGCGGCAACGACGATCCATCTGACGACGTTCACCTGGTAAAAGGCCAGACATGGTGTGTCATCACGTCGCCTGTCGAAGGGACATCTCATGTGGTTGCGTATGCGCCGGGGATTTACGACTGGGGCAAGCATAAAGTATTCGTCAAGAAGCATTGGTACGATGTTGCGTGGGAGTTCCCTCCCAAGGCGACTAATCCGATAGGGACTCCCCATAAGTTAACGACAAAGGTCACCACCCATACGGACAAAGAACCCCTTGAGGGTTATGAAGTGACCTACAAGGTGCTTAGCGGCCCGAAGGCGACGCTTGACCCCGGAGGCGGCGCCATAGCAAAAGTCAAGACAGACGCGCAGGGCCTGGCTACGGCAACTTTGAACCAGGTCAAGCCCGCTGAGGGAGTTAACGAAATACAGATAGACATAGTGCGGCCGGCCGACAGGGAATGCTGTAAACCAGCTGTCCACATAGCGACAGGCGCTACCACGAAAACATGGATAGGTCCCAGAATTGGTATCACCAAGTCCGCCACTCCCGAAGCACTGGTCGGTGACCGGATCAGATACAACATCGTTGTCAACAACTCCTCGAAGGTCGCCACACAGAATACGGTGCTGACCGACAACGTGCCGGATGGAATCGAGTATGTATCCAGCCGGCCGGAAGCCAAGGTCGACGGACAGACACTGACATGGAATCTGGGCAGCATCGCCGCCGGCGGATCGAGTGCCGTCAGGGTAACGGCCAGAACCACAAGGGTCGGCAGGTTCCACAATACGGCGAATGTAACCGCGGATCACGGCCTGTCTGCCAAAGCCGCCGACGATACCGTTGTCACGGCCGCGGCTTTGAAGATGACCAAGACCGCCCCGGAAGAGATTATTATTTGCGAACCGATAAATTACACGGTGACCGTCACCAATACGGGCGACGCTCCGGCCACAAACGTGGAACTGAAGGATAATCTGCCCGAAGGCCTCCTCTACGAGGAGAAACATTCGACGGTAACTGTCGATTTCGGCACCCTGAAGCCGGGTCAGTCCAAGAGGGCCAGATACGCCGTTAAGGCCAGCAAGACCGGAACCTACACGAACAGCGCCAAGGTTACGGCCGACAGAGATTTGAGCGCTTCGGCCGATGCCAGGACAGTTGTTCGACAACCGGTGCTGGCGCTGGTTAAGAATGCTCCAGAGACCAGGTTTATAGGCCGTAATATCACCTACAACCTCACCGTAACGAACAAGGGTGACGGCGTCGCAAGGAACTGCCGCGTGCAGGACTCGATTCCGTCCGACTGTAAATTTGTCAGCGCCAGCGGCGGGGCCGAGCCGGAAGGCGGCAAACTCACCTGGAACCTGGGCAACCTGGCGCCGAACGCATCCAAGAAGATGACGTTTACGGTCAAGCCGCAGGTTAAGGGAGATTTCACGAACACTGCGACTGCTTCGGCCTTTTGCGCCGAGGACTCGGCCAAGGCGACGACGGCTGTGGTGGGCATTCCGGCGATACTGCTGGAGTGCGTGGACGAGGCCGACCCGATCGAGGTCGGCGCCCGGGAAACCTACACGATCACCGTGACCAACCAGGGCACTGCGGAAGACACCAATATCGTGATTGAGTGCACGCTGCCCGAAGAGCAGGAGTTCGTGTCGGCCAAGGGTCCGACCAAGGAGACTGTTGACGGCAAGACCGTCACCTTCGCCCCCGTTAAGTCTCTTGACCCCAAGGAGAAGGTAACCTTCAAGGTGGTGGCCAAGGCGCTGAAAGCCGGCGATGTGAGGTTTGCTGTTTCCATGAATAGCGATCAGTTGAAGTCCTCGGTAGATGAGACGGAAAGCACTTACATCTACGCGGATTAACAACTGTAGGCGATTGGAAATGAAGATGAAGTTTGTAAAGGACATTATCAGGTAAGGAAAGGGCACAGACATGAAAAATATAATTTTTCTAACCCTGCTGGTCGCGGCTGCACTGGTGTTTAGCGGATGTGCAGAGGAACAATCCGGTATGGATATGAAACCCGGTACGGCTGCGACCAGCCCACCTGATATGTCCGAACCTCCGGCTAAGCCGTCGAAGGAGACTCCATCGGACGGGACGGACGGGAAACCCCGAATGAAGCCGCTGGGCGGCAGTGAAAGTACCGTCGTCACAAGGAAGTTGCCTGCCGGTGAAAAAGGCGGAACGGTGTATCTGGAAAAGTCCGCTCCCAAACAAGTCCTTGTCGGCAAAGAGTTCGATTATAAGATTCGTCTGACGAACATGAGCGATTCGACTCTGGAAGACGTGAGACTTGTGGGCAAGCTGCCGAGGGACTTCCAACTGGTTTCAACCGAGCCCAAGGCAAGCATTGACGGCAGGGATGCCGTTTGGGATGTGGGCAAGATGGCGCCTGATGAGTCGAAATTATTTGTAATTCGCGGGGCGGCCACAAAAACCGGTTCTCTCTACGGCTGCTCCGACGTCATGTTCCGAATATCTTCGGCCTGCGTTGCGATAAAAGCGGTAAAGCCGGCACTGAAGGTTTCCCAGACCGCGCCTGAGATGGTTCTTATCTGCCAGCCCATTCCCATTACTGTTGTGGTAACCAACACCGGCACAGGCCCGGCCGGTAATGTTATCGTTAGAGAAACACTCCCTGAAGGTCTTACGACAACTGACGGCAAATCCGAAGTCGCGTATGACTTTAAAACGATTGCCCCGGGCCAGGCCAAGAAAATAACCATCAAAACCAAGGCCGACAAAACCGGCGCCTTCGTAGCAAGGGCAAAGGCGACCGGGGCGGATGATATCACCGCCTCCGACGATTCCGAGACGATCGTCAGGGAACCGATTCTGGAGTTAACACATGAAGCGCCGAAAAAGAGATTTCTCGGCCTGAAAGTAAACAATACCATCACGGTGGCCAACAAGGGCGACGGTGTAGCCAGGGGAACGCGGCTGGTCACCGCTTTGCCCGAAGGATGCGAGGTTGTCAGAGCCAGCGAAGGCGTTAAACCCAAGGCGGGTGAGCTTGTTTGGAAACTGGGCGACATCGCCCCGGGCAAATCCCAAAAGGTGACGTATGTGATAAAGCCAGCATCCGTCGGCAAAATAAGAAGCGTGTCTTCAGCGAGCGCTTTATGCGCCGAGGCATCGACCAGGGCATTCACCGATATTGAGGGAATTCCGGCTATTCTTCTGGAATGCGTGGATGAGGCAGACCCGATAGAGGTTGGTTCTAAGGAGATATATACCATCACGGTAACAAACCAGGGCACCGCGGCGGATACAAATGTCGTGGTCGAGTGCACACTGCCACAAGAGCAGGAGTTCGTATCGGCAAAGGGTCCGACCAGGGATACAGTCAAGGAGCGAACCGTATCATTTGCCCCGCTTAAGTCACTGGCTCCCAAGGCGAAGGCAACTTACAAGGTGGTCGTGAAGGCGATTAACGCCGGCGATGTGCGATTTTCCGTCTCACTTACCAGCGATCAGTTGAAGACGCCTGTCCGGGAAACGGAAAGCACAAACCAGTATGCGGAATAAATTCCCGGCGTGAATCAGAATTCGCTGACAGTTTTACTTAAATACGACTCAGCGTATAAGGTTATCGAACTTGTAACCGGCGCCGAAGTTTTACCGGAGTGCGAGGTTACTAACACGGCCTGCCGGGATGGAACCATTGCGGATGCAGGTTGGTTCATAACATTGGTAAAGAAGTTCCCGCATGAAATGTATTGGAACGAATTACTGTCTCGTGCCTGTTTTGGCCACAGTTATCCTTACAGGCACAACAGGTTGCGGCCTTATTGAAAAGCCCGGAGCACAGGTTACCGGTTCCAAACTACAGGACATTGGCGCAACGGCTGCAACGATGCTGTTCGACGTAAAGGTAGACAATCCTTATACGGTTCCCTTGCCGATGACCAACGTGGACTACGCCCTTGCAAGCAAAGGTCAGCGTTTTCTTACCGGCCAGGCGGACGTGCAAGGCGAGGTTCCGGCCAGGGGCAGCAAGGTAATTGGTTTACCCGTTCGCATCAGTTACCTGGAATTGATAAATGCGGTCAAGGGAGCCGAACCCGGCGCGACAATTCCATACACGGCCGACCTGGGCCTGTCGGTCGATACACCTGTGGGGGGTTCTCTGCGGCTGCCGGTGAGCAAAGACGGACAGATTACTATTCCCTCTGCGCCGAGTCTTTTAGAACGGCTCAGGGGGATGGCAAATTGAGTCGTTGGTCTTTATTATAATTATGTGAAAGGTCGGTTGTTTGCCGACAGTCGGCAGGTTCTTAGAGGAAATTTCTGCAGGGAGTGTATACATGCCGCAGAAGGAACGGAGCAATTCGCAGCAGCAGGCCGGGGCCGACAGCGGCTCAGGCGCGGGCCGCCCGCCTGAGAAAAAGCGACGATGGCTGAAGGTGATTATCGTTCTACTGGTTCTGCTGGTGTTACTGGTGGCGCTGGCGCCGACGCTGATTTCCACCAACTGGGGGCGTGACATAGTCGCCTCCGTCGCAAACGACCAGATCCGTGGCCATGTCCGCATACGCGACCTTTCGCTCGGATGGTTCGGCGCATGCGAAGTCACCGGCCTGGAAGTTGACGACCCGCAGGGGCGGCGCATCCTGGAAACCGAGCGAATCGAATGGGACCGCGGTCTGTGGAAGGCCTTGTGGTCCGGCCGCGAACTGGGCCGGATAAAGGTGAATGCATCGCAGGTGGACCTGTATCTCGACAGGGAATGGAAACCGTCGTTGCTGGAGGCCTTCGAACTACGCAAGCCCCGGCCGCCAAAACCTATAAAGCCCTTCAGCATCGACGTGGTTTTGGAAAACGCCCGCTTGAACGCGATTCGTCACGACGGCCGCCGGTACGCCGTCAGCGGCTTGACGGTCGATGTCCGTGTCGCGGAGATGAAGGATATTTATGCCGAACTTTCTGGCGCTTTGGAAAATGGCGGAAAACTCGAATGCAAGGCCGATTTAAAAGGCCTCGACCTGACCGCTGATAACGTAATCGAAGACGCTTCGGGCGATGTAAGCATCGGGACGGATTCGTCTATCGACATCGCCCCGCTTGTGGCATTTGCCACGGATGACGTTGTCGGCACCGGCGCCCTGGCGATGGATATCAGCGCCGACGTAAGGCCCGACCGTACCGATGCCGAGTACACGATTCGGCTGGACGATTTTACGGCGGGCGAAAAAGGCGATAAGGACTCGCCGCTGAAGCCGACGGATTTGCAGGTGGCCGGAGAAATAAAATACAGGGACCGGACACTGGCCGGAACGCTCAACGTGACAAAAAGTGCGATCGGAACTCTCAACTCGAAGCTGGAGAACGTTGCACTGGATAACGTTCCCGATATCACATGGTCCGAAATCGCGGGCGGCATCGCCGAGGGCAAAATAGTCAGTTTGCCGCAGTTCGTCGTTACCGCCGACGGCAGCATAGACCTGGCCGCGGCGTCGCGAACCGTTCCGGCACTGATGAATCTTCGCAAAGATGTTCGTATTGTCGCCGGCGGGCTTAAGATTTCCTCCCTCCGAGTGGAAGGCGGCAAACAGCCCTCGGCCGCAGGGGCACTGAAATTAGACCTGACAACCCAGCACGGCCGGGAGCAAAAGAAATGGCGACCCGTAGAGGCCGAATTCAAGATCACCTCCGACTCCGACCGCCGCCTTAATATCGAAAACGTCAACTTCCGCTCGTCTTTCGCCACCGTGAACGCCTCCGGCGCCCTGGCCGAGATGGATGCGAAGTTCGATGCCGACCTGGACGCCATGCATGCCGAACTGAAGGACATACTCGAGATGGGAGATGTCGTTCTCGGCGGCAACGTCTCCGGTACGCTTACAGCCGCCAGGCCGAAAGACACGCCCAAAGACAATATCGAGCAAACGAATCTGGCTCTCGACGTGTGTGGCGATAACGTTAGGTACGGCGCCTCCCCTGATACAAAAACTTCTGCCGGGGACGGCGACAAAGGTCCCTCGGCCTTTACCGGCGATGTGCAATGGAATGTGGCCGTCATCAAAAATAAACAGGACAAAAGCACGACGCTGGACGGAAGCTTGAAGGTCCGAAAACTCAATATCTCCAGCTTGGGGGACATCTATGAAGACGGCGGCCCGATGATTAAGCACACAGTTGTATTTTACGACGAACCGGAGATGACGGACCTTCACGTGTGGAACGAATCCGGTTCACCCATTGAAGTCGCCCCCCTCGCGGCACTTGTATCGCAGGACGTCGCTTACACGGGTTCGGCGGTGGCGGATGTGCGGGCCGAGGTCAGGGGCGATAAAACCGACGGGCATTACACGGTTCGCCTGGTCGATTTTTCGGCTCGGGACAAGGGCCAGGATGAATCGCCCGTCGAGCCGGTCGATGCCCAAATCACAGGGGAAGTACATTATCGGCCTGCCGAAATCAACGGAACGCTGAACGTGTCCAAAAGCGCCCTGGGTACGCTGAAGACTCAGATAAAATACGTCAAACCGGAGCAACCTTTTAATACAGCATGGATGGATATTGTTGACGCCGTCGCCGCAGGCAAAATCGTCGAGTTACCGCAGTTTGCCTTGACCGCCGACGGCAGGATAGACCTGGCCGCGGCGTCGCGGTCCGTCCCCGCACTGATGAATCTTCGCAAAGATGTCCGCATTGTCGAAGGTGGTGTGAAAATCTCCTCCCTCCGCGTTGAAGGCGGCAAACAGCCCTCGGCCGCAGGGGCATTGGAGTTAGACCTGACGACGCTTCGCGGCCAAAAGCGAAAATCCTGGCGGCCGATAACGACCGCTTTCAATATCACCTCCGATTCGAAGCGGCAGGTCAATGTCAAAAATTTCAACTTTAAGTCATCCTTCGCTTCCGTGGATGCCGCGGGAACGATGGCCGCGATGGATGCGAAGTTCGACGCCGACCTGGACGCCATGCATGCCGAACTGAAGGATGTTCTCGATATGGAGGATGTCGTACTCGGCGGCAATCTCAACGGTACACTCAAAGCCACTAATCCAACCGACAGGCCCGAGCGGACAAATCTGGTACTCGACCTGCAAGCGAAAAAAGTGAAATACGGCGAAGTATCCGGGAAGAAGGCCTCCGCCAAAGACGGCCATAAAGGCCCGGCCGCATATACAGGAGATATAAACTGGACTGCAACCACCGAGAGGAAAACAGACAACAGCACTACGCTCGACGGCCGGATGACGCTTAAAAACCTGGTTATTTCCGAAATGGAGGATGTATTTAAAGATTACAGCCCGACAATTCAGCATAATCTGGTTTTCCAGCATCAGCCGCAGCGGATAGACGTGTCTAAATTCACGGTAAACTCCAAACTCCTTTCGCTGGAACTGGCCGGCAGCATCGTGGCGCCGGCGGCCGAATGCCTGCTCAACCTGCGCGGCGAGTATTCCGGTTCCTGGAAAGAATGGTCAGCACTGGCGCGACAGCTGTCACCCGAAGCGGCAAAAGACATGGCGATGCTGGGAATTTCACAGGGCGAAATCAGCATAACCGGTCCTGCGAGTCAGCCGGATATTCGCCCGAAGTTCCGCAAGCTCCAGGGCAGCACGGCCATGGCATGGGGCAAAGGCAGCAGCATTTACGGACTGACGCTCGGCAGGGCAAGGTTAAGCCCCGCCCTGGCCAAGGCCGTAATAAACCTTCCTGTGGAAACCATAGACGCCAATGAAGGCAAACTTCGCCTCGGCGGCATGGTAGACCTGAGCGGCGAAGAGCCGACGCTTTTAATTCCAGGCCGCCTTGACATTCTGGAAGATGTATCCATCAACGAGGAAATGGGGCGTGTAATCCTAAGCCGCATCCTGCCGCTCCTGGCTAAAACTAACAAACTCCAGGGCCTCGTATCTTTGCAACTGGAAGATATACGGTTGCCTTTGAGCGAGAAGATAAAAACAGCAGGCAGCGGCAAAGGCAGAATGGACCTCTCGAAGGTTAAAATACTCCCCGCCGGAACAATGACGCGCCTGATGCAATTAATGGGTCTGCCCACCGACAAACCTTACCCGCTGACCATAAGCCGGTTTAATTTCGAAATAAGGGACGGCGGCATATGGTATGATGACCTGACGCTGATGTTCGCGGACAGGTTTGACGTGAAATTTTACGGCGTGGTGAAATTCGACGACACGGTGGACCTGGCCGTTTCGGTGCCAATTAAAACGAAATTGCTGACCGCCCTTGGCGTGACGGGCCCCATTGCTCAGTATGTCCGATTATTGGAGGGCAGCCGTATAGAGATACCGCTGGTGGGCGATCGCCTTAATCCGAAACTGAACCTCAGCAAGGTGGATGTAAAACCGCTGATAAATAATGCGATAAGGAATATGACCGAGGGCGGGTTCCTTGAGCAGTTCCTGCGCCCGAAGTCCGAAGATTAAACGGTTGGCCCGCTTCAGATGATATAATTTTATGACGCCGGGCGCTAAAGATGATTGCGTAATCTGTTTTTATTTCAGTATGTTTATGAAACTGCTGTCGCAGCTGCGAGTAGGTTTTCACATACAGGAGATGGTATTATGAACAATTATAGAACGTCATTGTTGATATCTTTGTGGGCGACACTTTTTGCGATAGTAACGGCCTCGGGTGTCGGCTGCAGCACAAATCCGGCCACGGGCGAAAAGGAATTCATTTTTATCTCCGAATCCCAGGAAATTGCCATGGGCACGGAGGCGGCCCCCAAGTTCGAGGATGAGTTCGGCGGCAAGGTGCCCAGCAGCCGTGTGCAGAGTTACGTGAGAGACCTGGGCATTAAATTGTCTGCCGTAAGCGACCGGCCCGAGCTGCCATGGGACTTTACAGTCGTCAATTCGTCCACGCCAAACGCGTTCGCCCTGCCCGGCGGCAAGATCTTCGTAACCGCCGGCCTGTTTAAGAGTTTCACCAACGAGCGGCAGCTGTCGGCCGTGCTGGCCCACGAAATCAGCCATGTCTGCGCCAAGCACAACGTCAAGGGTATGCAGAGACAGATGGGCGTGGCCGCGGCTGCGGAAGTGGCGGCCAGCGTCGCATCCGGCGAAAGCGCCGAATCCGCCAAGGCAGTTACGCAGATTGTTGGGAACATGGCTTTGCTGAAGTACAGCCGCGAGGATGAATACCAGGCCGATTCGCTGGGCATCGATTATATGGAAAGGGGCGGGTATAACCCATGGGGCATGGTCGAGACGCTTGAATTACTGCAGGAACTCGGCGGAGCCGAAGGCGGTAAATTCGAGGAAATGTTCCGTACACACCCCTTGACGAGCGAGCGCATCAATGAAGCGCGGGAAAAGGTGGAAGATAAATATCCCACCTATAGCCCCGCCGCCGGCGACCCGCACGCCGAGAGATTCAGGAATATTCGCAACCTCATCAGTTAAACGTATGTAAACGTCGGTTTAAATAAAGCTACTTTACGGCTCATTAACGCTTGAGTTGTGACTTTCGGGATTGCAGGATTTTCTGGTGTTCACGGCAGGCGATAAGACGCCGCAGCCGCTTGACGGCCTCTCGGGCGATTTCATCATCGGCACGCTTTTGCAAAACCGCTTCGTAGTGTTCGAGTGAATCGCCATAAAGCCCCGCCGCTTCCTCCGCCACGGCCAGGTTGAAAAGCAGATTCGGATTTTCGCCCGAACGGGCCAGCGCGTTACTAAAGTGTTGCACGGCCGCTTCGAAATCCCGCTTCTCCGCGGCTTCGAAGCCCGCAACCGTGTCCTTGCCGGCGGCCGGACGAAGCGGAATATCAGCGGATAATTCCCGCCGGTGGACCATCATCGCAAACCGCTCGGCGCTTGTGGCGAGCAACTCATCGAGGATTTCCTGCCCGGAAGGTATCGCCTCCGGACGATCGCCCCTGAGCAGGCCGCTATCCCCGCGCGTGCGAGGGTCGGCCGCCGAAGTATACATGGCCGTCGTCTCCACGCGGGCCTCGGGCGCATCCGCCTCAGGCGTAACAAGGTGCACTACGCGCAAGTCCACATCGCGACGAAGCGTTGGAACTTTCTTCGTTTCCAGTTGGCCGGTGGAAGCATCCCAGTATCGCAGCTTTCGACTCCCGGAATGCTCGGTAACACTGTATTCGATAATGCCGTGCAGGCCGTCTTTGTCGCCGGTGGCCACATGGGCCTCACGCGAGTTGGCTTCGTTCAACTCATCGGCCAATTGTTTGGCGTAATCCCGGCCGTATTGTTCGTCGCCGTCGCCGGCGACGGTAAAATCAGAAACGGCCAGACTCTCTGCGGCCAGGGGTACGTCAGCCGGAAGTGAATGGCGAATGGAGACGACCGGGGTTTCGCAACCGGCAAAAATGCCCGCCAGCACTGCGCCAAAAAGCAGGAGAAATGTTTTTTTCATGATATTAACCTTTCCGCAGTTAA
Source organism: uncultured Planctomycetaceae bacterium (assembly GCA_964472875.1). Lineage (GTDB taxonomy): Bacteria > Planctomycetota > Phycisphaerae > SM23-33 > SM23-33 > CAYYMD01. Next base: position 32,831 of record CAYYMD010000022.1, on the reverse strand, counting down.
CTTCCACATTGGAAATTCTACCGCCGCAAGAGCTCCTTGGCCAGCACCGGCAAAAATATTTTTACGGGCATGTTGACTTTACCCCGCCTGCAGATACTATAGAGTCATTCAACGGCCGCGCCGCGAGAACAATATGAAACATCTCCTGTTCGTGTCAATTTGCTGTCTGGTATTTGCGGGGTGCGGAACTCAGGGCACGATACTGGGCACCGACGGCGGGTACCTTCTGACCGCCGACGATGCGCTTTGTCTGCCCGGTGAGCCGGTGCAGTTGCGGGCCCGTCTGCAGGGCGGCGACCTGCTCCAGGACCAGCCCGGCCACGTCATCCGCTTTTATCTAAACGGCCACCTTTACGGCGCCGCTATTACAGGCCCGGAAGGCGTGGCGAAGGTTGAGTTCATCCCCGACAGGCCGGGCAAGTATATATTCCTGGCCGATCCCGCTCCCGGAGGATTCGCCGCCAACCCGCCCCGGCCGCAGCGATTCGTAGTTGTCTGTCGCGAGGCCGATACGCCCATTGTGGTGGTTGACCTGGACAAGACGCTGGTGGAATCCGGCTTCCAGGAAGTGCTGCTGGGCGAGCCCGAGCCCATGCCGCATTCTATTGATGTAATGAAGCGGCTGGCGGACAATTACACGGTTGTATATCTAACGCACCGGCCGGATACCCTCGGCACCAAGAGCAGAAACTGGCTCACCGAACAGGGATACCCTGACGGCCCCGTCCTTCTCAGCGACCTGGGCGGATTCATCGCCGGCAGCAAAAAGTTCAAATCGAGCAAGCTCAACGAGATTCGCAAAGATTTCCATAATATTAAACTCGGCATAGGCGACAAGATTACCGACGCCAAGGCCTACCACGCCAATCGCACTCAGGCCTACCTCATCGTCATGCCGTGGGAGTATTCCAGCCCTTCCGTCCTCAGGGACCTGGCCGGGGAGATAAAACGCGAAGTGCCGCCGCAGGTCCAGGTGGTCAGCGGCTGGGATAAAGTTGAGCAAGGCATCTTCGAGGGAGCTTCATTCCCGCCCGATCGAATGGTCAAAATCCTCCGGGACCGCGCCGCGGAACTGGAAAAATTCCCCGCCACACAAGGGGCCGACCAATGAAAAAGTACACGCCCGTCATCCTGGTTCTGGTCCTTTTGGCCGGCTGCATTCCCAGCCGGGAAATCGCCGATGAAAAAGTCAACGCGGCATGGTACCTCGAGGACAATCTCTGGCCCGAGGCCGAACCGTCGCCGCTGGGTGTGGGAGAGAACAAACTGCCCAGCCGATGGGTGTTCCAATACGACAAGTCCCTGATATGGGCCACGGTCAAAACGGTGCGGGCCATCGACGCACTGGATGAAGGAAAGGCCGGCGATGAAGTGGTTTTCTCTATCGCACCCGAGCACGCCCGCCTGGTCGCCGATGAACTGGTCAAGTTTCGCAACTCCATCGAGCATCTTGAGGAAATAGCCGAGGCGGCCAGAGAAAACGACCCCGAGGCGTGGGCCGACGGTCTGGCCGATGCGCTGGTGGAGGTGGAGAAAATCTCTCGCGTAGCCGCCGATGACGACACCGAAGGCAGCGCGGACCCCGGCGCGTGGACTACCGGTCCCATCGTTCAAATGCTTGCCGGCTTCCTCAACGACGAGAGCAATGGCCGGCTGCTGGCGGAGATAGGCCGCCCCGGCAAAGGCCCCGTACGGGCGGTGCTGACGCAGACGGTCCTCCGCGTGGGCTTCGCCGTCGCCGGCAAGGGCGTCGGCCGGGACGTCGTAAAAGACATCCTCCACGACATGCGCACCGCCGAGGACCCCGCCGAACTTCACGAAATTCTCGACAAGAGTCTCGCCGAGGCCCTGCCGCCGGCGCCGCCGCTGCCGCCCAGCGACGATATCGCCCGGATGACAAATCGCGTGCTGCAGTTCACGCCGCCGGCCCTTCGGGTGCTGGAGGCGTTCGTTCGCCAGTGGGACCGGATGGAGAGTCTGGCCGTCGAATTTCGAAAACTCGGCGATGAGCCCGTCGTGGCTGTAACCTTTCGCGTCAAGCCGGGCCGGTATGCCGGCATCTCCGGGCTGTATCCGATGCAGCCGGAATTCCGGTTTCGTCGCGGCTGCAGGGTAATCGTCCTTCCCGAGCAATCCACCACCGGCGCCAGGTCCGTTCTGCTGGAGCCGCTGGACGAAGGCGGGGCCGAGGTCCGGTTCACCGGCCTGGGCTGGGCGCTGGTGCGACTGCTGGCGATTCCCATAGACGACGCCGTCCTGCGCGGAGTCCGCATATGGACCGCCGAAACCAATCCCGGCTACGAGGCCACCACCGTATCGCTGCTGATGCAGGCCCTCGGCGGCGCCGGTGACAGGCGACGCATGATAGTCTTCCACGACGTCGAGGAAAAGCTGCGATACATGCGAGGCCCCGTGGCGCCCGGCCGGCGGCAGGTCCGCAAGCGTCTGAGTTTCAGTTACCTCACGCCGAAGCGGATTTACGCCTACCAGCGGGACAAAACCGAGTCCGTCTCGGCGGAATCCGAATAACTCGCCGAGTCATCGTTCGCCGCATGTAATATGGCGCCGTTGCCGGCGGGCACGGACGAACCACTCGCTCGCTCACCTGGGCGGAGCACTTCTGCCGCTCTTCCTGTAACGCTCCAGCAGGCGGCTTAACTTTTCGACTATTTCCGGATGTTGTGAATATAAATTGTTTTTCTCCTTCGGGTCCTCGGCGAGATTATATAACTGCCCGTCCGGATCGTTCGGGCCGGGCTTTCGGATTCGGCCGGAAAATCCGCCCGGTCCCAGTCCGAGGATAAGCTTCCATTTCCCCTGGCGAACACAAAACAGGCCTCCGCCGGAATGATGTATTACCGCCTCGCGCACCGGCCTGCTCTGCTTTTTACCTTTCAAAACCGGCAGCATATTGTAACTGTCCTCAGCCGCGTCGTTCGGCAGGCGCTGCCCGAGTATCGCGGCCACCGTCGCCATAAAATCAACGTGGCATATCAGTTCGTCGTTAGTCGTACCCGCCGGTATTCGGCCCGGCCAACGTGCTATGAACGGAACGCGGTGTCCGCCGTCCCAGGCGTCGGCCTTGATTCCGCGCCACGGCCTCGAGGGGTCGTGTCCGTATTTTCTGACGGATTTCTTCTTTCCGCTCATGTTAGTGCCGTCCAGGCACGGCGAGCCGTTGTCGCTGGTGAATATGACCAGCGTATTATCCGCAACGCCTCCCCGCTCCAGCGCCCGGAGCACTTCGCCGACCGTGTGGTCCACCTGGTATACGTAATCACCGTATGCACCCGCCTTGCTCTTTCCCACGAATTCCTTCGTCGGGCAAATCGGTGTGTGCGGAGCGGTCAGCGGGAAATACAGAAAGAAAGGATTCTTCTTCGAACCCCGCGAGTGTTCTTCTACGTAATGCACCGCTTTCTGCGTTATGGTCGGCATTACTTTCTCGAGTTTCCAGCCCTTGAGCATGGGTCCGGGGGCCCCGAACATGCTTTTAGGTTTTGGCACGCCGGGCACGCCCACCGTCTTGTCGTTCTTGATGAAACAATATGGCGGAAAGTTCGGCACATCGTCGCCGAAGTAGTAGTCAAAGCCATGCGCCGTAGGTCCGCCGCCGATTGGTTCAGTGAAATCAACGTTGCGGCCGCGGGCGGCTTTGGGGGATTTCCCGTCGGTTGTGGGCCAGTCCCAGCCGAGATGCCACTTGCCCACGCACGCGGTGTCGTAGCCGTTGTTTTTCAGCATCTCGGCCACAGTGAGCCGGTCATCCTTTATTAACGGCTTGTCCCACGGCCACAGAACCCATTTTTTCAGGCGTGTCCGCCAGCAGTAGCGGCCGGTTAAAATGCCGTAGCGCGTGGGAGTGCACACGGCCGACGGCGAATGCGAATCGGTAAAACGCATGCCTTGTTTGGCCAGTTTGTCGAGATTCGGCGTGGGAATTTTCGACTCCGGATTCTGGCAGTTCAAATCGCCGTAGCCCATGTCGTCGGCAAGAATAAAAACAATGTTCGGCCGCTCGCCGCCCTCGTCGCCAAGGGCGAATTTCGACAGCGGCATCACAGCGCCGGCCGCGCCCAGCATCTTGAGAAAATCCCGCCTGGTATTCATATAACGCCTCTCTGCATCAGTTTTTCGGCATATTCTCCGGCCGATGACCGCCATCGACTCTTTAACAATAATACAACAACTTTCCAGGGCCTCAAGTTCCGTTATTTTGCTTAAGCCGGGCAATTTGCCCGCCGACGGAATGAGATTAGTCAGCGGCCGTGCGGCCGTCCGCGGCTCATTTTGTGCACAGCCGTTGCGGGTTATCTCAGAAATTGCCGGTTTTTTGCGCGTTGTGCCGGGCTGTTGCAGGTTTTTAGACCTTTTTGCGCGATATTGCGCGTTTTTTACCCTTGACAAGAATTCGTAAGTGTATGTATTGCAGTGGATTATCATAATTCTAACCCGCCGTCCGCCCGGAAGCCGCGCTTTTTCGAGGGGAAAGAATATTTCGGATCGCGGATTTCGGATTTTGATATTCGCCCACCCGGCCGCGTTTGTAAGCCCCCGCTGTCAAGCGGGGGATAGTTTTTCGGCCTACCACATATACCATGGTTATTATCCCCGCATTCACATGCGGGGCTTGCCGTGGCGGCGTTTTGGGCATTTGAGATTTCGTGCTTCGTATTTCGTATTTTTTTCATATTCCGAAATCCAAAATCATAAATCCGAAATTAATTCCCTCCATACTTGGACGAAACAACACCTTTGCGCGCGCAAACCGCGCCTGGCGGACGTATGCGGAATTCATAACCCCCGGCCGGGAGAAGATATAAAAAATATTATTTTTTTCCCGCAAATGTCGAAATTCCCCGCGCCGTTGCGCGCGCAAATTTGTCAGACACGGCGCCGTTTTTTGTAAGCCCCCGCTGTCAAGCGGGGGATGTTTTTCCAATACACGGCGGGCAAATACCGAAACTTTCGGCCGGGCCGGATTGTTATATAATTGTCGAAAAGGTTCGGTGGCGGTCGCCGGCCGGTAATGATGACGTCACAGGAGGCGAATTATGCCGAAACGTATGAAACGCCGTGAATTTCTGCGGGCCTCGCTGGCGGCCTCGGCCGGGGCGATGGCTATGCCGTCGCTTCTGCGTGCCGGAGGGGGCGGGCGGCGAAAGCCCAATATCGTGTTTATTTTTATCGATGACATGGGCTGGCGTGATGTGGGCTTCATGGGCAGCGATTATTACCTCACGCCCAACATCGACCGCCTCGCGGCCGAGGGCATGGTTTTCACCTCCGCCTATACCAACGCGGCCAACTGCGCGCCCACGCGGGCGTGCCTGATGTCCGGCCAGTACAGCCCGCGACACGGCGTTTACACGGTGGGCAGTTCCGAACGCGGCAACGCAAAATACCGCCGCCTGATACCGACCGGAAACAACATAACGCTGCCGTCGGACGTGGTAACCATCCCCGAGGCCCTGAAGGATGCGGGATACGTCTCGGCGTCCATGGGCAAGTGGCACATCGGCGACGACCCGAGGGACCAGGGATTCGATTTGAATATAGCCGGCACGCATGCCGGGCATCCCACGGGTAAGCTTGGCGGATACTTCGCACCGTGGAAATATCCCAACATTACCGATGCGCCGAAGGGCCAGTACCTGACCGACCGCCTGACCACGGAGGCCGTGAAATTTATCCGCAGGAACAGGGACCGCCCGTTTTTTCTTTACCTGACACACTACGCCGTCCACACGCCCATCCGGGCCAGGAAGGAACTGGTTCAAAAATACAAGGACCGCAAGCCCGACGGCCGGCAGAACAACGCCAGGTACGCCGCCATGATAGACAGCGTGGACCGGAGCGTCGGGCGGGTGATGGCCGCGCTTAAACAATACGACCTCGACGAGGACACCGTCGTGATTTTCTACAGCGACAACGGCGGCTTCGGCGGTGTGACGTCCATGGAGCCGCTGCGGGGGGCCAAGGGTATGTTCTACGAGGGCGGCATCCGCGTTCCGATGATAGTCCGCCGGCCGGGGCGCATAAAGGCGGGCGCCAAGTGTGACGTACCGGTCATCGGGATAGATTTTTATCCGACATTCCTCGAACTGACCGGGGCCGCCCCGCCCCCCGGCCAGCCGCTGGACGGGGAAAGCATCGTCCCGCTGCTCGAAGGCGCCGGCGAACCGGACCGAGAGGCGATTTACTGGCACTTTCCGGCGTATTTGCAGGGCGACCGGCGCGGCTCGCGCGACCCGCTGTTTCGCACGCGGCCGTGCGGTGCCCTCCGCTGCGGCGACTGGAAGTTAATCGAATATTTCGAGGATGGGGCGCTGGAACTGTACAACCTGGCCGAGGACATCGGCGAGAAGAACAACCTGGCCGACAAACGCCCTGACAAGACAAAGCAACTCCACCGCATGATGGTCGAGTGGCGGAAGAAGTTAAACGCCCCCGTGCCGACAAAGAAGAATCCGAAGTTCGACCCCGAGGCGATGCGCAGGGCCATCGAGAGGCGAAGTTAGTCGGCTGTTTCCTGCGGGGGCGGCGGCCGGTCGGCGCGCACGGATAAGACCAGCAGCACGGCCATCACGGCGATGCAGGCCCCGACGGCGGCCGTGTAGGATCGCGTGAACAGGTTGGACAGCGCGTAAAACAGCGGGCCTATCGCGCTGAACATCACCACCCAGCCGATGTGGTATCCGCTGACCGCGCCGAGGTGGCGGCGGCCGAACATCCGCGGCCAGGTCATCGCCATGAGTATCCCGAACAGGCCGCCGGAAAGCCCGCGGCCGACCACGACCAGCCAGTACGGCCAGCCCGGCCGAAGCGCCACCAGCCCGCTCATCGAGATAATCATCCCCGCTATCATGGTTATCAGCAGGAACTTCAGTTTTATGTGGTCGCTTATCCACCCGGCCAGGAAGCCGGTCACCACCGCGATGACCGACGACGGCAGGAACGAGGCGAACGCCGCCGTCCTGCCTATGCCGCCTTCGCCGAAGACGTCCTCCACGTGGAACGTCACGGCCGTCAGGTAAAGCGCCTGCATCGCGATGGCAAGGTTGAACACCCAGAACGTGTAGGTCCTGCGGGCCTGCCCGGCGGTGAAGTCGACCGGTGGGTGGTGGATCGGGCCGTCGCCGTTTTGGCGGCCATAGGCGGCGCCGTCGGGCAGCAGGCGGCAGTCCTCGGGGTTGTCTCGGTAGAACAGCAGCACGAAGGTCGAGAACCCCAGCCCCACGACCGCTCCGGATATCATCCACGTGGCCCGCCAGCCGATGAGTTCGATGGCGTGGTTGAACAGGTAGGGCGCCAGCGAGAACGCCAGCGGGATGAATATGCTCATTATGCCGTTTGCAAAGCCCCTGCGGTGGTCGAACCACTTCATTATCATGTTGCGCGAGACCATGGTCATCACGCCCTGGCCGACGAACCTCGCCAGGAAGATGCCCACGGTGGCCACGGCGAACGAGACGACGGTCGCCCCCGCCACGCCGAACAGTTCCGGCGGTTCACCCAGCGTGCGTGTAATCCAGGCCGCCAGCACGTCCATGCGGCTGAGGCCCATCAGCACCGCCCCGAAGACAAACGCCGATACCGCCCCCACGCGCCGCGCGCCGAAGCGGTCGTAGACCCGCCCGGCCCAGGGCAGCATCAGCCCGCCCGCGCCGGTGCCGATGAGGTAGGCCGTGCTGAGGGCGGTGCGGCGGAGGCGCAGTGCCTCTATCAGCGGCTCGGTGAAGGCCGAGAAGCCCACCGTCTGGCCGGGTATGCTCATCAGTATCCCCAGCGTGCCGCAGGCGAGGATGAACCAGCCGTAGAAGAACGGCCAGTTCGCCGCCGTAAACGGGATGTCTTCGTAACGTCGTCGCATCTCGAACGTGAAATTACATTATCCCCGCGCCGATGTAACGGATTCTTTGACAAATGCACTGCGAATTACACGTGTTTACGAGTGAGATGTTGATTCTAATTTTGCAGCGATTTGACAAATGATCGCATCTCGACAGAAAACATATCGAATGTGTCCCTGAGTTTTTCAACAAGGGGCATGATTTTAGCCCAGTCAATCCTGTGAACATACGGATGACGATAGAAATGACGAAAATCCAAATAAATCTTTAGAGCCAATCTCATTTCTTCGGAAAGAACCTCGCGCCTAAGCACATTGGATTCCGCCATTTGTCTAAGCAAATCCTGATGTCACGACGGTCCGTCGGGAAGTGAACAATCAATCCGCACTGCGATGCGCTTCAGAATATTTTCCACTCCGTTATAGAACGAATTCAGAATCCCGGCAATCGCCAGCATGGAAATTTCATCGGGCTTTTTCAGAGGCGGTGATATGACAGAATCATATCGATCAAGCAGATCGCTTAGTAGCGACAATTCCAGTTCAATTTCCTGTGACAGTTCACGCGACGCGGTCAAGTTTCTTGTTCCTTTTAAGGTGTTCTACGAAAGGCCCACCCTCGTCAAGATCAATGAGGTCCATCGGTGCGCGGAGCACGTCGGAAGCGTGGCCCATCGCCACAAAGAAAACTTCCGGCGGTAGCCCGGAAACTGCCATGTCAACATCTCTGCAGGTTCGCCCGCGTCCTTCGCTGACGGAACCGAAAACATAGACTTCTTTTGCGCCGAAGGATTTGAGCACCTCTGCGGCTTCTTCAAGTCTATCTATAATATCGTCTTTCATGGCGGTTTGGCCTCTTTAAGAATCCGGTCGCGGATATATCAGTGAAGTCCTTTTCCCGTCACTACGTCAACTTTCCTACCGAGAAGTTTCCGAGGTCAACGACCAGTTTGTTTGTTCTTTACAAGGTCTTCAACGATCATATCTATATTATCCCGATATCCGATACCGTTTACAAGTGCTCAGGCGGAGGTTGTTTCGGTTTTGGGTCTGCCCGGCCAATCGAGGACGGCGCCGGTATCGGCGCATGGAAAGGTTCGAGCAACGAGCAGACTATTTGTGATCGGACGCGTGGCGACGTAATGAATATGTTTTTTTCTTCCAAAAGTTCAATTGCTGAGATTTGCTTTTATCCCGCAATATCTGACGGACGTACCGCGCGCCTTTCCTTTTCATTTCAACACAATCAAATGTCTTTGTTTTCATCGCCAACCACCTCCGGAGGCGAGCAAATATATATTCTCGGATAACCGTTTATTTCGTTTATTGCATTATACAAGGGAATTTTACGAAAGTTAACTATGTGCTTGAAATTCCAACTGACTATCACGGAACATCCGGATATTGTCGCAAGGGCGATATGCATCGCATCTGTAGCCCATTTTGAAGAAAGTATCTTCGCCTTGAGATATGCATCCTGCAATCCAAGAACTTCTTCGTTTATATCCGTCACTTCAGCCGATGCCAAATATTCGCTGAACAGCGCTATGATCTCACGCGGAGCTTGCTCGAGTTCCTCTTTGACCAGTGCAGAAGTTACAAGCTGATACCTGCCCTGGCGTATCCCTGAAAATAGTTGTTCGGTGTGTCTTTAAAATTCATCATCAAAAGCGCCACCGTAAACCGAAGTGTCCGCATAGAGCCGGATTTTTTGTTTTACAGAGGTCATACCCTGTTCTCCGCCATGTACCAGTTTTATTTTTTCTTTTCCTTTCCCGGCCAGTCGAGGACGGCGCCGGTGTCGGCGCTGGTGGCGTGGGCGGCGTATCGGCCGAGCGCGCCGTGCGTTATCTGCGGCGGTCGGGGCTTGTAGGTCTTGCGGCGCTTGTCGAACTCCGTCTTTGTGACCCTGGCCTCGAGTTTGCCCGCCGGTATGTTGATGCGGATTTTGTCGCCGTTTTTCAGCAGGCCGATTTCGCCTCCGGCGGCGGCCTCGGGCGATACGTGTCCTATGCACGCCCCGGCCGTGCCGCCGCTGAACCGCCCGTCGGTAATCAGCGCGCACTTGTCGCCAAGGTCCATGCCCTTTATGTAACTTGTCGGGGCAAGCATCTCCTGCATGCCGGGCCCGCCCTTTGGCCCCTCGTTGCGGATGACCACCACGTCGCCGGCCTTGACCCTGCCGCCCAGGATGCCCTTGCAGGCGGCCTCCTGGTTCTCGAATATCTTCGCCGGTCCGGTGTGCTGCAGCATAGCCGGGTCGACGCCGGCAAGTTTGACCACCGCACCGTTTTTGGCGATGTTGCCGTAGAGCACCACCAGGCCGCCTTCTTTGGTGTAGGCGTTTTTAATCGGGCGTATCACGTCCTGCGGGTCGAACTCCGGATTTTTGTTGCGGGCCGACAGATGCACCGGCTTCTGCCCGCGGTACATCGCGCGGACCGCCTCCACGCTGCGCCCTGTCGCCTGCCAGCCGTTGCGGTAGACCCGCTTTGCGGCAGCGCATATTTTGCCGCCGCGCAGCGACCAGCGGTTTATGTTCTCGGCCAGCGTCCTGTCGGTGACGGTCATGCAACGGTCGTTGAGCAGACTTTTCTTGTCTCTTTTCAGCTGATGCAGGATGGTGTGTATGCCGCCGGCGCGGTGGACGTCCTGCACGTGGTAGATTTTGCCTTCCGGTGTGGACGAGGGCGCAACGCGGCAGATGTTGGGCGTCCTTTTGGAGATTCGCTGGACGTCCCGGAGCGTGAATTTTACACCCGCCTCGTTGGCCATCGCCAGCAGATGCAGGACGGTGTTCGTCGAGCCGCCCATGGCCATGTCCAGCGTGAAGGCGTTCTCGAACGCCTTCTTGTTCATTATCCGCCGGGGCAGCAGCGGGTAGGTCTTCTTGCAGCCGTCTTTTGTCCACTTACGCGCCATGTCCACGATGCGCCGCGCGCCGATTTTGAACAGTTCCATCCGCGCAGGCGCGGTCGCCAGCGTGGTGCCGTTGCCCGGGGGCGCCATTCCTATCGCCTCGCACAGGCAGTTCATGCTGTTGGCGGTGAACATGCCGCTGCACGAGCCGCAGGTGGGGCAGGTGTTGTTCTCGTACTCGGCCGCTTCCTTGGCGGTCATATTTCCGGTTTGCTGCTGGGCCACGGCGTAAAACTGGTCGATAAGGTCCACATCCTTCCCTGCCACGCAGCCGGCCTCCATGGGCCCGCCGGAGACGAACACCGTGGGTATGTTCACCCTGAGCGCAGCCATCAGCATACCCGGGACGATTTTGTCGCAGTTGGTGATGCATATCATGGCGTCGAACTGGTGCGCCTCGCACATGGACTCGACGCTGTCGGCGATGAGTTCGCGCGAGGGCAGCGAATATTTCATGCCGTAGTGCCCCATGGCGATGCCGTCGCAGATGGCGATGGTGTTGAACAGCATCGCCGTTGCGCCGGACTTTTGCACCTGTTGCTTGACGAACTCGCCCACGGCGTCGAGGTGCACGTGTCCGGGAACTGTATCGCTGTAGCTGTTGACCACCGCCACGAACGGGCGGCGTATGTCGGAATCGCTCAGGCCGGTGGCCTTGAGCAGACTGCGGTGCGGTCCCCGCTGGGGACCCTTTTTTACATTGTCTGAGCGCATGTTATGTATCCTTCCTTGCGTTGGACGGTTCGTTAACGTGACTCTGGCGGAAACCGGTTGTTTTCCAGATAGTCGATGGCGTCGTTAAGCGACGGGAAACTCTCGATGGCCGTCAGTACGTAATTTGTCGTGGAGGAGTCCCGCATCGGCCGGATTTCGATGAACTCCGGATCGTGCGACAGACGCCGCAGGTCGCCAAGCGACTCGTAGGCGATAAGCCCGCAGTATTCCTGCCGGGCGTCGCCCATGTAAATCATCCTGGTCAGTCCGTACAGCAGCACCCTGGCGCCGTGGCGGGTCAGTATCGGCCGGATGCGCCGCAGGTACTGTGCGTACATCTCTTTTTTGCCGGGGATTATGTCAAACAGGTTCAGCACTACAATCACGTTCAGGTCCTTTTGCATCGCTAACAACACAACAAATTAAGCATACAGGGCCGTTTTTACAATATAATTTGCTGTTTCCTGCAACCCGGCGGGCGTTATAAACGTATGCGGGGAATTAATCCACTGGCGGCAAAGCGATGAAATTGACGATAAAATTACTCGCGGATAAAAAAGTTTGACAATAAGACACTGGTCTATGAACGTAGAAAGTGCCCCCGGCCATGATTTCAAACCCGGCGGGCACGGAGGGCGCCGATGAATACCTTACGCGCCCCCGAGCTGGAGAATACGAGATGAACAAGGCAGCAATCTTAATACTGACAGTCGGCATACTGTGTGTGGCGGGGTGCGAGAATAAAACCACCGTGGTGAATCCCCGCAACGGCGCGCCGCAGGTTGTGGAAAACAGTCCGCAACTGGTGGCCAAGAGCCGCCCGCCCATATCGGACATACCGGTGCCGGTCGGCTTCAAACTCGACATGGAGCACAGCCGCGACATGACGGCCGGAAGCGCCCGCTGGATAGACCATACCTATAAGGGCAAGGCCGACCGCTACGCCGTGCGGGAGTTCTACCGCCGCCAGATGCCGGTCACCAACTGGTCGCTGGTCAACATGAGAACGGTCAACAGCGAGATAATACTCGAATTCGAAAAACAGACCGAGCGCTGCACCATTACCATAACCAAGGGCAGCTGGCTTCATCCCGTCTACGTTCACGTGCATTCCGTGACGGCGGGAAGGGTCGTATCGAAAAAGTAAACAAAAGAGGTAAAAGCAAGAGATATGAAGTCATCACGGAGGCACGAACTAAAGCATAACGTTCTTGACGAGGAACTTGTCAAGGTCGGCAGGTTTTTCAAGAAGTACGGCAATTACATCTTCTGGGCGGTGCTGGTGATCGCCGTGGCCGTGTTTGTGATTTGGCGGCTGTACACCAGTCAGCAAAGCCGCGCTGTGGAAATTCAAAGCCGCTACGAGGCGATGGTGACCGCGCGCGAGATGTCTTACGAAAAGCGCGCCGCCGGGCTGAAAGCCCTGACCGAGCAGGATGATAACCCGCGTATAGCGGCACTGTCGCTGGTGGCCTTGGGCGATATGCGTCTGCGGAGGATGCTGCAGGGCAAGGGCGAAAGTCAGAAGTTGCTCAAAGGCGCACGAGAGGCCTATAAACGCGTGGAGGATAAATTCGCCGGCCACAGGCAGGCGCTGGCCAAGGCGCGACTGGGGCTGGCCCGCCTGGCGGAATTCGACGGCGACGCCGCCGAGGCAAAAAAACAATACCGTGCGGTTATGGAAATGGAAGACCTTGCCAGCTGGCCCGTGCTGGCGGTGGCCGAGGAGGCCATGAAAAAACTCGACCTGCAGCAGAGACCTGTGCGCATGGCCACCACCGCTCCGGCACCCGATACGCAACCGGCAACTCAGCCGGACACTCAACCCGCCACCGCCCCCGCAGACGTCGAAAAGGCGCCCGCAGCCACACTGCCCGGTATCGACTGAACTTGATCGGCGGTCAATAATTATCTTTACAATCTTCCCTTGCTTGGGTAATATTCCTATTCTCGATATTCAACCCCGCAGGTTTTTTCTGTGTGGGGGTATAATTAGAAAGAGGAGATTTAATTCAATGGCTGATTTACAAGCTATAGCGGATGCACTGATAAAAGGCGACAGAGACACGGTAGTAAAACTGACTGAAGAGGCCCTGGAAGAGGGCATGGAGCCCGAGGAAATCCTTAATAACGGCCTTATCGCCGGTATGGAAGTGATAGGCCGGCGTTTCAAGGCCAACGAGGTCTACGTGCCCGAGGTTCTCATAGCCGCCCGCGCGATGCACGGCGGAATGAACGTCCTGGCGCCGAAACTCGCCGCCGCCGGCGTCAAGCCCATCGGCACGGTGGTGCTGGGAACGGTCAAGGGCGACCTGCACGACATCGGCAAGAACCTGGTCGGCATGATGCTGACCGGCGCCGGGCTCAACGTAATCGATGTGGGCACGGACGTCCCTGCAGAAAAATTCATCGAGACATGCAAGGCCGAGGATGCCAAGGTCTGCGCGATGAGCGCGCTTCTGACCACGACCATGCCCCAGATGGCCGAGGTCGTCAAGGCGTGCAAGGATGCGGGCATCGAAGTCAAGACTATCATCGGCGGCGCGCCGGTGACCGAGGATTACGCCAATGAAATCGGCGCCGACGGTTACGCCCCCGACGCCGCAAGCGCGGCCGACAAGGTCAAGGAAATCATCTCGGCATAAGACCAGCCCGGCATAAAGCATCAGACACCAGAAGAGTCGCCAGCGCCGAACGGCGGTAAGATACAATGTCGCCGACGGCGCCCGCGGCTCTTTTCTTTTGCCGCATGCGGCGGTTGAGTATATTCGGGATATAAATGACTGATTCCACCGGACAACAGAACGCAAAGAACGACCCGGATGACGAAATCGGGGCAGACGAAAACGGCCTGGAGCACAAGCAAATCAAAGTCCGCCGGTCGCTTGTCAACCGCCGCATCGACAAATACCTTTCCGGCCGCATGGGCAAGGATTTCTCCAGGAGCGCACTGAAGCGCTACATCGACGAGGGTAACGTCACGGTCAATGGGCGGACGGTCAAGCCCAGTTACAACATCCGCGCCGGGGATGTCATAGACCTTATGCTGCCGCCGCGGACGCCGCCGGAGATTCCGCCCGAGCCCATACCCATCGACGTGGTCTACGAGGATGAGGACATCCTGGCGCTGAACAAGCAGGCGGACATCATCGTCCACCCGGCCAGGGGCAACTGGACCGGCACGCTGGTCAACGCCCTTGCGTATTACTTCAAAAAGAACTGGCGCGACATCGGCGAGTTGCCGGCCAGCGGCGAGGTCTTCCGCCCGGGCATCGTTCACCGGCTCGACCGCGACACCACCGGCATTATGCTCATCGCCAAGACCGACCTGGCGCTGTGGCGGCTGGGACAGCAGTTCGAGCACAGAAAAATACACAAGACCTACCGGGCCATCGTCCACGGCCTCGTGGACCTCGACGCCGACGTTATCGACGTGCCCATCGGCAAACACCCGACCATCCGGGAGAAATTCAGTATCCACCGCATCACCGGCAGGCCCTTTCCCGGGACGACCAAGCCGGCCGTGACCGAGTACCGCGTGCTGGAGCGGATAAGCGACGTGGGCCCCACACGAATGGCATTCACCCTGCTGCGGATGCACCCCAGAACCGGCCGCACGCACCAGCTTCGCGTGCACGCCAGTTACATTGGTCACCCCATGGTCGGCGACAGGATGTACGGCGGCGGGCCGCTGTACGTCAGCCAGTTGCAGGGCCACGCCGACCGCGCCGAGGGGCCACTGATTACGCGGCAGGCGCTGCACGCCGAGAGCATCGAGTTCGACCATCCCCGCACGGCGAAAAAGATGAAACTCGAAGCCCCCATGCCGGAGGATTTCACCCACACGCTAAAGATATTGAAGGATTATTCCAATAATGTATAATGACTTTCGACAAAAACAGGGACAGACCCTGTTTTTTCGGGCGATTAGCTCAGCCGGCTAGAGCGTGCGGATCACACCCGCAAGGTCACAGGTTCGAGTCCTGTATCGCCCAGTCTGCGTGAAAGTTTGTTGTCGAAGTTATCGACGTTATTTTAATTGGCTGGAAATGAGCAAATGGGGCTTCTTTAAATTGCTTAACATCGGGAGAAATGATGGCAGTTGATATTAAAGGAATACTCGCCGTTGTTGTAACGCCTTTTGACGACTCGGGCAAAGTGGACGAGAACGCCCTGCGGAGCCACATACGTTTTCTGCTCGACGAGGGCAAAGTTCACGGAATAATCCCCGCCGGCAGCACGGGCGAATTCGCGGCATTGACGGATGCGGAATACCGGCTGGTCGTGGAAACCGTAATTGACGAAGCTGGCGGCGCGGCACCCGTTGTCGCCGGCGCGGCCGCGGTATCGACGGCCAAGACTATCGAGAATTCACGTTTTGCAAGGCAGGCGGGCGCCGACGGCGTTATGGTCGTGTCGCCGTTTTACTGTCATCCCGACCAGCGGGAGTTGCTGATTCATTTCAAGACGCTGGCAGAGAATGTTGATATTCCGATTATGCTTTATAACAACCCCGGCACTTCGGGCGTGGATATTATGCCGGACGTTGTGGCGGAACTGGCCGAATACGACAACGTGAATTATATAAAAGAGAGTTCCGGCGACATGTCGCGTTTGATGGAGATTACGCGACTGTGCGGCGACGGGATAAAGGTTCTGTGCGGTTGTGACACGTTGACTCTGGAAATGTTCACCATGGGGGCGGTGGGGTGGATTGCGCCGGCGGCCAATATAATCCCTCAAAAGCTTGTAAGATTTTACGAACTGGCCGTGGAAGAGGGCGACGCCGCAGGCGCCCGTGATTTATATTTCAAGTTAATGCCTTTACTGAAGATGTTCGAAGATTCCGGCAAATATATCCAGTTCAGCAAAGCCGGGCTTGATATCGTCGGGCGCTCCTGCGGAAAGCCGCGGCCGCCGCTGCTGCCGCCGACGGATGAAGAACTGGCGAAACTGAAATCCGTCCTGCCGGAGTTAATGAGGTAAAGGGCGCACAATATCCACTGCTGGTAAAGAAGGACTTGCCATGGATGCTCCGCTTAGCATTTTCAACAATGTAATCGGTCCTGTGATGAGGGGCCCTTCCAGTTCGCACTGTGCTGCGGGCGTGCGCATAGGCAGTGTGGCCAGGGACCTGATGGGCGGAGACATACGGAAAGTTTCGATTGTATTCGACGAGCACGGCTCACTTGCCACTACCCACGAAAGCCACGGTTCCGATATGGGCCTTTTTGGGGGGCTCCTCGGCTGGCCGGTCGCCGATGAGCGACTGCCCGATTCTCACAAGGCCATAAAAGACCACGGTATTGAAGTTGATATACGAACAGAGAACCTTCACGATCCTCATCCGAACACTTACAGACTATCGCTGGAAAATGAAACGGAAAGGCACTCCCTCACGGCCGTATCAACCGGCGGCGGCATGATCAGGGTCATTGATATCGACGGGATTGCCCTGGAACTGGGCGGAGATTATTACGAAACACTGTTTTTTGTAAGCGGCCGGGCGGATGAACTTGCCGCGAAGCTGAGCGGCTGTTTTGACGCCGAATCGGTTGTGATATACGAAGGCGGCAAAATCGCGCTGGTTCACGTCAAGGCGGACAGGTTCGTGGATGATGGTCTGGTGGAGAAAATCATCGGCGAATATGAGGTGGAGTACGTCAAAAATATCTCCCCTGTGTTGCCCGTCCTGTCCCGGAAAGATATGAGCGTTCCGTTTACCAACTGCCGTGAGATGCTCGAATACGTCTCCGGGCGGGAGGAATCCTTTTGGCAGCTGGCTGTCGAATACGAGAGCCGGCGCGGCGGTATTTCCGGGCGGGAGGTCATCGAACGCATGACGGGAATCGTGAAGGTTGTGCGCAACTCGATAGAGCAGGGCATCAGAGGCACCAGTCACGAGGACCGAATTCTCGGCTATCAGTGCGGTCGGCTTAAGCAGAAGATGGAGGCCGACGAACTTTTGCCCGCCGGGGTGGCTAATCGAATCGTGGTTTACGTTACCGCGCTGATGGAGGTCAAAAGCGCTATGGGTGTAATCGTGGCCGCGCCAACCGCCGGTGCGTGCGCGGCCCTGCCGGGTGCGTGCCTGGCCGTAAGCGATGAAATGGGCCTTGGCGATGAGGATGCCGCCAGGGCGTTGCTGGCCGCCGGCCTGGTGGGTGTTTTCATCGCGGAGGTCTCTACGTTCGCCGCCGAAGAGGCGGGCTGCCAGGCCGAGTGCGGTTCCGCCTCCGGCATGGCCGCGGCCGCGATGGCTACACTGGCCGGCGGCAGTATGGAACAGGTCGTCGCCGCGGCATCGATGGCGCTGCAGAATTCGCTGGGCATGGTTTGCGACCCCGTGGCCAATCGAGTCGAAGTGCCCTGCCTGGGAAAAAACGTTATGGCGGCGGTCAATGCTCTGGCGTGTGCGAACATGGCTCTGGCCGATTACGACCCGGTAGTTCCGCTGGACGAGGTAATTGAGGCCATGGATGCAGTGGGGCGAAGCATCCCCAGAGAGTTACGGTGCACGGCGCTGGGTGGTCTGTCCGTCACGAAAACATCAAAAGAAATTGAATTGCAACTTCGCCGAAACAGGAACGAAAACACATCATAAAAGACAAATAATTTCTGCACGAACAATACCGATATTTTCAATTCTGTTGGAACTTCAGAACCAAGAGTTTTTCAAACGTGAAATTTTGGGTCCGGTAGAACAATAGCAATTATATCCCGCAAAAAAAGCGGCCGCTTTTCGCGACCGCCTTTTTTACAATTAGCAGTGTTTATCGGTGTTAATTGCTACCAATTACGCTTTCCGTCTGCGTCGAATTAATATGCCAATTCCGCCCATTCCAAGCAGCGCCATCGTGGCCGGCTCGGGCACTTTCCCGGCCACCTGGTCATCCTGCCACCCGCCGGAACCATCCAGAATTGCGTTGAAATAGGGATCAACGGGCATATTAGGCATTTTTGTTTTGAGGATGCTGAACTCAAAATGGTCGCCTACGCCCATCGCATAATCGGTTCCACCCAGCGATACTTCGGACCAGATGGAACCGCTATTGTCCCACTCCCAAAGTTTGACATCCGAACCGGCGTCCTCGACCACAATATTAAGTATATAATCGGCATTTGAAGCATCGGGGTTTGCAGAGCCGCCAAAGGCCATTTGCAAACTGGTAACCATGTTAATGCTCCCCGGGCTGCCGTTTGTGTCTATTGGTGTGTTAACTGTAGTTATTGATAAATAGTAGGAATCATCGACATTACCTGTCTGATCCGCATCAAACTGCATCGTGTCTATGTCCAGTCCGGTGCCGTAAAATTCCTTCGACGTATCAGCCGAATCCTGAATGATTGTTTCGTATTCTCCGGCACCGACTGTTCCATTAACTGTAGGCGCTGCCTGGACATTCACACCGCATACGAAAACAACGGCAAGACCTGCAAAGAATTTAGAGCGAGACATTTTTTTCCTCTCCTTTCTACGCCGACGAGCTTTTGAACGCCGGAGCAAAGCAGATAATTCTAAGCTTATATGCGTTTCCTGTTAATTTTAAAGCACGGTTAATTATACGTAAGAACCGAGTATTGTCAAATAAAAAATCCTTGAATTTGAATTTTTTCTTAAATTATCAGTGACAATAAACAGGGGATAATTTGTCCGCACAAAAACCATATTAAAGCATAACTACTTGTATAATATGATATTATATCGCCTTTTGCATTGCCTGCGTCGATTCAATATTATATAAAATATGTTCTGGTGGGTAGTCACCGGCAAGGATCTCAACACGGCACTACTGCCGGGCTGAATCGCGCCACAGGGGGATTACGCGAGGCGGGCAGTCGGTTTGCACCCGGTAATGATTTTATTTCGACAGTCCCCCAAACGCCCACCCTCCGTTATAATTAAAACGAATACTTTTAACGTTTATATCATGACAAGCAGATGGAATTTACTGAAACGTTTCGGACGCGCCTACATACGCCCGCTCGCGTTCAAGTTCGGCGTCACGCAGGTTCTGCACGTGGTGGCGACCGGCCTTATGCTGGCGCCGCCGCTGATAGTGCGCGAAGTGCTGAACAAGGCCGTCAACGGCGCCGATTACTCGCTGCTGTGGATACTGGCCGGAGCGATAGTCGCCATAGGTGCGGCCTTCTTCGGCGTGTGCGCGTGGAAGGAATACTGGGGCCACGAAGTCGCCCAGCGCATCACCTCTCGCCTGCGTAACGACCTCTACGGCCATTTCCAGAAACTCTCCATGTCATTCCACGACCGCAAAAAGCCCGGCGGCCTGCTGGCGCGCCTGGTCGACGACATAAATATCATCCAGGAGGCCACGCACCACGGGCCCGAGGCCATAATATACGCCCTGGTCACCGCCGCCGGCACGGTGGGAATCATGTTCTACCTGGACTGGCAGCTGGCGCTCGTGGCCGTGTGCGCGGTACCGGTGCTGGCGGTGTATACGAACATCATGGCCGGGCGGATGTGGAACCACTTCAGGGATGTCCGCCGGCGGAAGGAATACCTCTCGGACCTGCTGGAGGAGAACCTCACCGGCATTCACATAATCAAGTCGTTCGCCTCCGAGCATCGCGAGATGGAGAATGTCGAGCGCGAAAACCGCAGCCATTACCAAAGCCGGATGCGCGTGATCAAATACATCTCCACCATTTTTCCCGGCGCCATGATGATTAACCGAATCGGCATGGCGGCGGTCATCCTTTTCGGCGGTTACAGAACCATCGCCGGGGCTGTGTCCGTAGGGGACCTGGTGGCGTTTATCATGCTTCTGGGCATGTTCATGCATCCGCTCGTTCGCATAGTGATCATGATGGAGCAGGCCGGGCGGTTCTTCGCGGGAATAGAGCGCTTCTTCGATTACATGGACCTCGAACCGGACATCCGCGACCGGCCCGACGCAATGGAACTGACCGAAGTAGAAGGCCACGTCCGGTTCGACAACGTCCACTTCAAATACGACCAGGAGCCAATACTTCGCGGTATCAGTTTCACCGTAGAACCGGGCCAGATGATCGCGCTGGTGGGGCCCAGCGGGGCCGGCAAAACCACCATAACCCGCCTGATACCAAGGTTCTACGAACCACAGCAGGGGCGTGTGCTGATAGACGGCCGCGATATCCGCAGCGTCAAAATCCGCGACCTCCGCCATCACATGGGGATGGTCATGCAGGATGACTTCCTGTTCTCCGGCACCGTGGCCGAGAACATCGGCTACGGCAGGCCCGAAGCCACGCGCGATGACATTATCCACGCGGCCGGTCAGGCCAACGCCGCCGAGTTCATAGAGCAGATGCCCGACGGCTATGACACGGAAATAGGCAAGCGCGGCGTGAAACTCTCAGAGGGCCAGCGCCAGCGAATTTCCATCGCGCGTGCCCTGCTGAAGGACCCGCGCATTCTCATACTCGACGAGGCCACCTCCTCGGTCGACACCGAGACGGAACTGCTTATAAAAAATGCCCTGGAGCGCCTCCGCCGCGGCCGCACCACCTTCGCCATCGCGCACCGGCTTTCGACCATATTCCAGGCCGATAACATTCTCTTCATCGACAACGGGCAGATAGTCGAAAGCGGCACGCACCGCCGGCTCATACAGGCCGGCGGCCAGTACGCCCGCTACTTCGACCTCCAGTTCAAGGACCTGGAAGCCAGCCGAACGTAATCGTGCGAACGAATCTGTAAACGTCGTATCAAAACCGTGGCGCGGAACGGGCGGGGGAATCTCGCAGCGCTGCTGAACACGAACTCCCATAGTGTGTTTGTTTTCAGCGGCAGACGGTCTGTCATTGCGAGAGCCGACCATTACGAAGGAGAAAGACAGAGTATATATAAGCATGTTACACCGAGCAGAAGTGCGATGATACTGCGTTATCCCCATCCTGCGGGCTGCCGGCGGAGGGCCGGGGTCAAACGGCCGTCATCGGCCCAACTGTCACGCTACGGGGGGAGAGAATAATCAGGCGCTTCAGCCATTGCTTCGGCCAACTTGATTAATCTTGTTTTACCGCACCGGTCACCGAGGTCCGATCCGGCGAGGTTAGTCGTCGATTATGCACACATCTCATAAGCAGCCGTAATAGACCTTCTTACCACGAACTGCGGACAAAATAAATATGATGTACAGAATTAAGGTCACTTTGAAGATACGAAGTTGTAGATGCCGGAGCCGATTCGATAAACCGCGGTGTCGTTTTCCCTCCGCAGAAACTTAACACCATAGGCGTCGCTTGCAGTAACTTGGCCTTCGGTGATTTTATCGGGGTCTTTAGTCGGGATATAGACTACGGCGGTTGTATTGGCTGGTATTTCCACTTTTAACTCCAGCCGGCCTTGTTCACGTTTCCATTCACTTCTGATTCTGCCCCGGATAGAGTCATAACTTGCCCTGACCCACGACAATTCATCCAGAACCTGAGGTTTGATTACGATTCTGTCGAACCCCACGGCGTCGGGATGGGGATTGATTCCCGCCAGCGCTTTGTAGAACCATTCACTGACTGAACCGAACGCAGGATGGTTATGAGAATAAGTATTGGTGCTGTATTTCCAGTGTTCCCATAATGTAGTGGCGTCGTATTTTGTAATTTCATATCCCCAGCCCGGAACGGTTTTTTGTGATGCAATTTTGTAAGCGACATTCGCATGCCCCGTGCGTGTAAGAACATCAAGCAGGTATTTGGTGCCGAAAAAGCCAGTGGACAAATGCCCGTTATGTCGCTGAATTTCACGAAGCAACACATTGACTACCGCTTCGCGGTTCTCTGGCGGAACCAGATTGTAATACAGCGCAAAGGCCTGCGCCGCCTGGGTGTGAGGTCCGACTTTTCCATCCGACGTGATGAAATGCCGTATGAATGATTCCTTCACTT
The DNA here is from genome assembly GCA_964472875.1 of uncultured Planctomycetaceae bacterium. Classification (GTDB taxonomy): domain Bacteria; phylum Planctomycetota; class Phycisphaerae; order SM23-33; family SM23-33; genus CAYYMD01. Next base: position 10,456 of record CAYYMD010000022.1, on the reverse strand, counting down.
TCCTCGCCCATTTGGCGTGGTCTTTGGCGTCCTTTTCCTTTCCGAGCAGGTCGGCAAACCGGCTAAGCAATTCTGCATTTTGATAATGGAATGCCGTACCTGATACCGCCACGGGTTTCGGGTCGATACTTTCGTGATCGCTTATGCCGTGATCGATAATATAATCCTTATCCCTTGATCTGGACCGGATAAGTTTGCCCCATTCCAGTGTGGTGTTGTACTGTTCCGTTATAAGCTGCTTGTTGCCGTAATATTGATACAGTTGATTCTGCAGAACCGGATGCGCGCTGCCCCAGCCGATAGGACCTGCTCCGCCGCCGAATTTGCCCGCCGAAATTCCAACATATGGCGCTGTTTCGGTAAGCCCGCCGTTAGGCCGCGCCGCATCTTGGAAATCCCGCACCATCTTTGCGTAGAAAGCGGACATGTCGAAGTTGTACATGTAGGCCTCGCTCACGGATATGGCATCAGCGCCGTAACCGAATTTTTCCCGATGAGGACAATCGGACTGCACGCTGAAGATATTGCCCAAAAATGTCCACAGGCAGTTTTTCTGAATGCGATTGAACAACTCGTTCGAGCATGCAAAAGAACCCGCGGTTTCCACATCTGTGTTTAGTCTCAGTCCCACAATCGCATCTTTTGGTGGCTTTCCGGGATATCCGGTCACCTCAGCATACCGAAAACCGTGGAAGGTGAAACTTGGTGTGTATACTTCTTCACCTCGGCCGTTGAGAATATACGTGTTACATTGTTCGGCGACGTCAGGAGCGCCGGGCCCGCCACGCCCATCTCGCTTTATCTGGCCGCACACCGCGGTCAAAGTGTTGACCGTACCATCCTTGTGAAGCAGTTCGCCGAAACGCATTTTCACTTTTGTTCCGGCGGGGCCCTTCACACGCAGTCTCGCCCATCCGGCGAAGTTTTGTCCCATGTCGAAGACATAAACTCCGTCTTTGGGCTCGCTTACATTCACCGGCCTGAGTTTGGAAGTGATGCGTATGGGGGGTAACGGCTGGGCTTCAAGCGGGCCGAGCGGCTCTGTCGCCAGGGATGCGTTTCGCCATTGGCTGTCGTCGTATGCGGGCATGTCCCAGCCGGGTTTTTCCTTGCGAGCGTCGTATACTTCGCCGAGATAGACATTGTTGCGCAATATCGGACCGTCGGAAACTTTCCAACTTTTATCCGTGACGATGGACTGCCGCGTTCCGTCGGTGTATTGAATATTGAGCTGGGCAATAAAGCGAGGACGTCCCACGGGAAGGTGCTCTCTCAGGTTCAGGTGTCCCCACATACGCAGGGGGAGTGGATTATACCATCCGTTGCCGAGAATTACCCCGATTGTGTGTTTGCCTTCCTTCAGCCGGGAAGTGAGATCATAAGTGCTGTAATAAACCCGTTCGGCGTAATCGGTCCAGCCGGGGTCAAGTACATGGTCGCCGATGCGCTTCCCATCCAGCCGCGCTTCGTAATAGCCGAGGCCGCTTATATACAGCCGGGCGCGTTTGACCGATTTGCCAGTTTCAAACTCTCTGCGGAAAAGAGGAGCCGGGTCATCCTTGTAGAAGTCCTCATCTTTATCCGGTGTCGGTTCACCGTCATTAATCCATTCGCCCGTCCAGTCGCCGGAGTTCATAAGGCCCATTTCCCAGTGGGCAGGCCTGCTCCAGGGGCCAGCATTTCCATGCTTGTCCCAGAGGCGGACTTTCCAGAAGCATCTCATGCCGGAAGTAAGTGGTTTGCCTTTGTAGGTAATGTTCAGACTTCGTCCGGATTCGACCTTGCCGCTATCCCACAGATCGGCCTTGCCGGCCGTGAGATTCTCTTTGCTGCCTGCAACGAGGATTCTATACGCCGCCTGTGACTGATTTCTTTCTGCCGATTTTACGGTCCAGGTGAGTCTCGGCGTAACCTCGTCTATGACGGGCAAATTTGTGAGATATTCACAACGGAGGTCCGTTGCCACAACGCATTTGTTGGCGGATGCGCAAAAGGCGTGGCCCCAACAAAACAGGCATAAAAATACAGCGATAAAAATGTATCTCATACCGTTACCGTTAAGAAACATCCACGCGTTGCATGTTTTTGCCTGCAAACTGTTCATTTTAAATGGCCTTCCAGGTTGCGCTGCATATGTCAGTCTATGCGGAGTTCCAGGATGCCCGCAGAGGCGCTTTCGCGAAGATTGGCCTCCACGCGAATTGCAGTGGTTTTTACTTTTTTAAAGTTCACTTTGTTGAAAGTGTCGCCCTTCACTCCGTAGGGTGTTTTGTTTTCAACTTTTTTCCACTGATCATCTTTTTTGTAAAGCACTCGCCACGACTTTGGCGGACGACAGGGCAATTCCCCGTCTTTTTCGAACCAGTATACGGCCACCGAAGACACTGAGGTCGGTTCAGCGAATTTTTTCTGCACCCATTCACTGGTGCCAACGTGATTCAGCCAGGTGAAGTACGGCATGTCGGCCTCGCCGCTGCTTTTGGGCACTTTTTTGTCCTGGAGCGCTTTCAATATGGACGGCGGGTATACGTGAGAGGCCTTCAAGTCGCCCCATGCCTGCCAGTCATGCGGAAACGGCTTTGTAGTCAGTCGATTGGCGGCCGCTTGCGTGCGGGCTATCCAGACATTCCAGGGCCCCTGTCCGCGGTTCGCCCGGGCGTAAAAGGGAACGGCCGTGAATTCTCTGCCACTTTTAAGCGTGCCGGTAAGGACAGTTACGCCGTTGAGAAGGTCTTTTCGATGTTCCGCTTTCATGACAACGTCGTCATCGAGTACAATGCCGAACAAGTCGTCTCCGTTTTCCGGCCATTCTGCGCAATAGACGATTGGCCCGCGATGAAGAGCGACACAACCTTCATCGGCGACGACTTTCTCATTTGCCAGAACCCTGCGTACCGGCATTGGAAGATTCAGTTCAACCACGTCGCCCGCAGACCACGTCCGTTTGATGGAGGCGTAGCCGTCCTTCATAATCGGCTTCAAATCAAGGTTCTCACCATTTACCCGCAGGTTCACTTGCGGTTTCTTCGTCTGGTCTGCATAGCGGTAGAGATTGCCGGGTGTGCGCACGTTTCTCGCCCAGCCCGGGATGCGAACATTTAGGGTGAATTCGGCAGACTTGGCCGGCTCGACGGTTATCTTAACAGAACCTTCCCAGGGATAATTGGTTTCTTGAGAGAGTTTAATCTTTCCGAAGCCGGTTTCGATTTTGGATGTTCCCGGGATAAACAGGTTAACGAACAAATTGCGTGCGCGGCGGCCATATATGTAGCCCGGCACTTTTGGGATAAAGCGGGCAATATTGGAAGGGCAGCACGCACAACGGTACCATTTCTGCCGAACAGAACCCCACCCTTTGCCTCTGGAGAGCAATTTATTGTTGTAAAAGAATTCGTCGCCATTTATAGAAACGCCTCCAAGAACCTCGTTATAGAGAGCCCGCTCAAGAACATCCATATACTCCGCCCGCGGGCTAATCCGCCACATATCATGTGCGAAGAATACTAATCCTATGCCCGCACAGGTTTCGGCGTATGCGGTTTCGTTGGGCAACTGATAGGCGTTTCCGAAAGACTCCCCTCGGCCAATAGACCCGATTCCACCGGTTATGTATAGTTTGCGCCAGGTTGCGGACTCCCAGAGGCGATTAGCGGCGTCCAAAAGTTCGTCGTCATTTGTTTCCTCATAAAGAGCGACCATGCCAATACAGTTGTACATCGCCCGCACGGCGTGACCGACGATCTCGCTTTGCTGACGCACCGGCAGGTGATCCTGGCCGTACAAACCCACAGTGGGGCGGTTTTCGTGATGGCCGCGATTGTCGATGAAGTACTGCGCCAAATCGAGGTATTTACGGTTTCTGGTGACGCGATAAAGTTTCACCAGCGCCAGTTCGATTTCCTCATGGTGCGGAACCATGTTGAGTTGGTCGTCGCCGAACACCGAATCGACGTGCGCGGCGAGCTTCTCCGCCGCGGCCAGCATTGCTTCCTGGCCGGTCATGCGATAGTGGGCGACGGCCGCCTCGATGAAGTGTCCCATGCAATAGAGTTCATGCTTGGGTCCGGGGGATATATGTTTAAATCTCTGGTCAGGATTCTTAATGGTGAAAAGAGTGAAAAGATAGCCGTTGTCTTCCTGGGCCAGGAGGATTTTTGCCAATACGCCGTTCAAATAACTTTCCAACTTAGTATTCGGATGGCACTTCAGATTGTATATAGTCCCCTGGACAATTTTATATACGTCGGAGTCATTGTATTGAGCGCCCTGATGCTTGCCTTTTTTAAGTCCGGCTGCGACAGCGAAATTTTGGATGCGCCCGGTCTTTTCGCACTGGTCGAAGCAATGCCGGATTGTCGTATCGCGATGAGTGGTGAGAATATCGCCCCAGAAGCCATCACCTACGTTAACATTGTAGAAAGGTACGGCATCTACGGTCTCGACCGGATTGGGTTTGCTGGCTGCTGACGTCGTTTTCAGCGTCCAAACAAACAGCAAAATCGATATTGCTAAAATAAATCTTTTTATCGCCTTGCTTCTTTTATTAGGTTCAGAATAAGTATTCATATACGACTTAACTCCAATCAGGTGGTTCATTTAGCCCGTAAATCGGCTTGCCGTGCCGGAGTATGTCTTTGGGAATGCATTTTATGGGCATTGTACGCATTTTTACTCTTTTGTAATATGTTGAACAGTAAAGGCGAACTCATAGCAATCTTTGGGTTTGAGTTGATATTTTTCCAGTGTTATCGCCTTCCCGCAACTCCCATTGCCTAAGCCGTTTTGCGCGTAGTCTAATGACAGCACAACCTCTTTCAGTGGCTCCAATTCGTCCAGTCGCCATGCCTCATCGAGCTGTGCGGTGGTGTAGTGAATCGCAGTTACGGAAAGCGTTTCGGCGGCAGTAACCTTGAATCCGCGGCCGTTTTCGTCGAGCAGCCAGAGACGACGAACATCTTCTTTGTTTCCGCAGGCCTGCGGCCGCGCATAGGGCTCAAACTGTTCAGTTACTGTGCTTTCATATATGCCTATATCAGCACTTAATTTGCGATCTACATAATTCTCATGCGGGCCTCGGCCGTACCACCGAAACCGGTCGAATTCGGGCGCAACGAACAAATCCACTCCGACTCGGCCAAAGAATGGTATTTTTTCACAACCGAACGGCTCAATTCGGTTTGCGACCTTTATCCGCCCCTCCGGCCAAATCGTGTAGACAGCGGTGTGTTTGCAGCCCGATCCGGTGGGCTTTCCTTTGTCGTCGTGTCCTGTGTAACGGGTTACCACATCGACGCGGTAGGAATTTCGGTCCTTATCGCTATTTTTAATATTTTCCCGTACATTAAAGCTTACCAGTTCGTGTGTCATATTATCCAATCCAGCCATGCGCCAGTCGCTTTCTCCGGGCTTCCTGCGCCTGGGCTGTGTCTGCCGCTCGTTGTCGACGGGGGCACGGAAGATCATGGCTATCGGTCCGGCGTGCTTTTCAGATGGACCTTCGAGGATAGTCTGGTTGCCGTAAGAAAGATGTTCGATCATACCGTTGCGTCTGTCGAAGGAAAGGGCGAAGTCCTCGCCTGAGATGGTAGCTCTCCGGTTGTCGGATTCCAGATTCAATGGTCCATCTGCAACAGTGTGTAAACCCTGAATTGTTCCTGTTCGTAATGTGAACTGCTTCCAGGCAATTTCGTGGCCGCGCTTGGCCCAGGACCTGTCTTGTCGTAGTCTGAAGGCGAGACGAAGGTAAAGATCTCCTTTGGCCTTTCGCAGTGCTGTTCCGTCCCAATCGAGAACGACGGTCTTTATCGCACCCGGCTCAATGTCTGCCCTTGTCACACCATGCGAGATCACGCTGGAATTGTCTTCGTTGACGGCATTTATCGTCCAGGCGAGGTCAAACTCGCGCAGATTGGTGAAGTGGTATTTGTTACGTATCGCGACCTTTCCTGCGTTGAGATCGACGGGCTTAAAATCAACAAACTGGTGGACCTTTCCGACTTCACGCAATTTAGGGGTAATACGGCGCTCAGGAGTAATGATTCCGTTGATGCAGAAATTTTTGGCGTTCGGCTCGTCACCGAAGCATCCGCCATAGGCCCAATATTCTCCGTCGGCCAGCGGAGCGACCCCCTTGGGACCTTCCTTTGCATGGCCGGCCCATGCGTGGGTGTTTTTCCAGCCCTTTTCCTTGCTATGGCGAAGGCCCTGGTCAACCCAATCCCATATGCAACCGCCTCCGAGATGCGGAGCGGCCTCTATTACGTCCCAGTATTCCTTCAAGTTACCCAAGGCGTTGCCCATGCAATGCGCGTACTCTTCGAGTATGATCGGACGCGTATTTCTGCCCGTCTGGTCGGCCCGTTCTTTGAGCCACTTGACGGGGGGGTAGGCCGGCAGGAAAAGATCGCTTATGCCCGGTCCGGCGTAACGATATGCCAGCAACCTGGTCGGATCATGCTCCCTCGCCCAGTCAGCCATTGCTCGCTGGTTTGAGCCAAGATGCGATTCGTTGCCGATTGACCAAATTATGACGGAAGGATGATTTTTGTCGCGTTCTATCATTCGTTCTATACGGTCAATAAATGCATGTCGCCACTGGGGCCAGTTTCTGCTGCGACGGTCAGTGGTTTCCATATTTGCTTCGTCCCACACATAGAGACCCACTTCGTCGCACAGGTCGTAAAACTTCGGATCGTTGGGATAATGAGAAGTCCGGACGGTATTGATGTTAAATTGTTTCATCAATTTGACATCGCGAATCATGGTTTCGAAAGGAACTCCACGGCCAAAATCGGGATGATGCTCGTGACGATTGACCCCCTTGATTAGAATCGGCTTGCCGTTGACCAATATCTGGCGGTTGCGGCTTTCGATTTCACGGAATCCGAAACGGCAGGGAACGCTTTCAAGGGTTTTGCCGTTTTCGTCAACAAGCGTGAACATGACGCGGTATAGGTAGGGATTTTCAGCCGACCACTTCGTTGGATTTTCGACCTGCATACCCATTTCTACATTTACATCGTGTCCAGGCGGCAAAGGTCGAATGGGTCTGGCCACCACCGGCCCCTGTACGAGTTTTGCTTCTTCATCGAACAGCCGCATCTCGATACGACAGCCGGTCGCCGGCCGGGAGCCGTAGTTGCGAAGCCGGGCTGTTACCCGCAGGTCCGCATCGCGGTAATCTTTATCGAGGTCGCAACGTATGAACTGGTCGCGAAGATGCACTTTGGGTGTCGAGAAGAGATAAACGTCGCGGTATATTCCGCTCATGCGCCACATGTCCGGGGCCTCGAACCAGCTCCCGTCGGTCCAGCGAAAAACCTCTACTGCAATGAGATTCTTCTTTCCCGGTTTGACAAATTTTGTAATATCGAACTCGCCCGGCGTCATGCTGCCCTGGTTGTATCCCACCATATGCCCGTTGACCCACACGTAGAATCCCGCCTTGACGCCGTCGAAGTGCACGAATATTGCCCGTCCGTCCCAATCTTCGGGTACCGTGAACCATCGCCGATGTGAGCCGACCGGATTATATGTATAAGGTATCAAGGGCGGAGTAATTTTACGCTTGGACTTTATGCAGCGACGGAAGGTCGAACCGCCGTTGGTATAATATGGGATGCCGTAGCCGAGCAATTCCATGTTATTCGGAACCGGGGCATCGACCCAGTCGGAATCGTCGAAGTCCTGCTTGTAGAAATCGCGCGGTCGGTCCGCCGGACGTTCGACCCAGTGGAATTTCCATTTCCCATTCAGAGAAAGGCAATATGGTGAGGCCTCTCGCATGGGGGCGGATAGCGATGATTGCGTTGCTTTCAGCGCCGATTCGACGGAAGGATACACCATCTGTGTGGCGTGGGACGGTTCCGTGTTGCGATGGATGACATGATGGTTTTCCCAGTCGTAAACAGGTCTGGGATCCAGAAGGTCCGGGACCGCAAATCGCCGTTCGATGCGATTGCGCTCCAGTTTGCGCGGGTCTATTTTTTTTGCCTTCTCGTCGTCTTTGGTCGTATTGAACTCCTCGGCTCTCGGATTGGCTACATCGCCTGCGGCAAAGTCTCCGACTTCAGCGTAAGGATTGTCTTCTTCCGGCTTTTCAGCGGGTGGTTTCGAGGATTTGTTTTTAAGCGACTTATCTGCGGCAGCAGATATATCTGCAAGCAACAGTGAAAATACAGTCGCAGCCAGGATAACAATAATTCGTTTGTTTCTTTTCATAGTATGATACCATCCTGATTTATGAACAGTCTTATCAATTTCGCGGGTTCGGCACACTTTAAACCCCGGAGAACCTAATTGTTATCGGTCTTTTCATTGATCCAGACCGTCATGGGGCATTTTTTGCGGTTGCACCAGGAGTAATATGGCACGGCCGTCAGCGTGACCTTTTTTCCTCCTTCGGCCTTTGCAGGGGCGTGTAGTACTGTAACTCCGCCAAGCAGATCTGGGCGGTGTTCGGCTTGCAGTTTGCTGTTTTTCGGCAGGGTCAGTTTTGCGATATTCGACTCGGGGTGATCGCAGCCCTCGATGCAATAGACAACCGGGCCCCGCATCAATGCAACTTTGCCTCGGTCGGCTTCGACTTTTTCGTTTGCGTAGACACGATGGACCGGCATCGGCATATTGAGATCAAGGGTATCGCCACCGGCTTGCCACGTTCGTTTTATGTGCACGTATCCATCGTCTTGCAGTGTTGCGTCAATCGCCCGGCCGTTGATCTTAAGAGTTACTGGTGGAACCTGTGTGTCAGCGAATCGATATAAATCGCCCGGGACAGGGCGGCCACGCGCCCAACCGGGAATACGTAGGCAAAGTGTAAAATCGCTTTCTTGTTCCGGTTCGACGGTCAATTTTACATGGCCGTCCCAGGGATACCTGGTGGCTTGCCGCAGTTTGACCTTCGTTCCGCCGTCAAGTTCGATATTAGCATCTCCGGCCATGTACAGATTAACGTAAATGTTATCCTGTTTGCGAGCGTAGGCAAACCCGCCCACCTGCGGGATGAACCTGGTCAGGTTTGTCGGACAACACGCCAGCCCAATCCAGGTGCGCCTTCTTGCGCCATTGCTCTTTAGGGGGTTCTGGTAGAAGAACGAGTCGCCCGAAAGGGAAATGCCCGAAATCGCGCTGTTATAGAGACCTAACTCCATCACATCGACATATTTGGCGTTGCCTTCAAGCAGGTTCATCCTGTGCTGCCACAGGACGTTGGCGATGTTCGCGCAGGATTCACAATACGTTTTGTTGGGCAGAAGATAGGGGTCTCCAAAACCTTCATCGTGATACTGTGCGGTGCCTATGCCCGCCGTGATATACATTTTGCGAAAAACCACGTCGCGCCAAAGTCGCTTAACCGCCTGCCTGTATTTTGGCGCATCCATGAATCGGGCGATATCGGTCATGGCCGAGTACAAATATCCGGCCCGCACGGCATGGCCAACGGCCTCGTGCTGCCGGACTACGGGTTTATGATCCTGCATACGTCCGTTGCGGATACTGTTGCGAAAGCGGCGCCTGGCCCGCCTGCGCTCGTTTTTGGGAAGATTATCAAAACTTGGAATTTCATCCGGCTGTGTCGAGGGATCGAAGGGTTTTCGCTCCATGCCATGGGCGTGGCCGCGCTCGTCGAGAAAAAACCTCGACAGTTCAAGATAGCGACGCTCCCCCGTAGCGCGGTAGAGTTTTATCAGTGCCAACTCCACCTCTTCGTGACCTCCCACGTCGTATCGCTGGCCGGGTCCGAAAATACCGTCGATGTGGTCGGCAAATCGCCGCGCCGCATTTAGAACCTTGTCATCGCCGGTCAGCCGGTGGTGTTCGACCGCCATCTCGAAAAAGTGTCCGGCGTTATAGAGCTGGTGCTCAAGTCGCAAGTTCTCCCAGCGCTTATCGGTGTTTTTGACAATATAGCAGGAGATGAGAAAACCATCCTCCTGCTGTGCGGCCAGGATGCGATCGATAATGCTGTCGACGCGCTTTTGCAATTGATTGTCGTCATAATGCTCCAGACAATAAAGCGCGCCCTCCAGCGCCTTGTGGAGGTCGGAATCAAATGCATGATGGCCTTTAAGCGGGCCGTCGAACGTGCCGGCCGCTTTATCAAAATTGGTGATATGTCCGTCCGCCTTGAGATGGTCAAGGGCATGGCCGACAGTTACCTCGTGATGCGTATCCTGTCGCCGCGCCCAGAAACCGTCGTGCAGACGAACCTGATGGTGGGGCACTTCTATCAGACCTTTGGTTGGAGAAGGGTTGCTACAGCCGGCCATCGCCGCCTGGCAAAGTATTGCTGAAACAAACATGTTGAAGAAACAAAATGTAAATTTTTTCATGTCTTTGATTCTCCTCATTTTTCTATCTTAGCACCTTTGGCGACATATTACAACCAGACGAAGGTATGGGATAGTGTCAAATATTATGTGTAAGTTTTATTTTGTGCCATCTGGCGAGCTGG
>CAYYMD010000021.1:0-48569 GCA_964472875.1 uncultured Planctomycetaceae bacterium | reverse complement strand
AACAACGGCTCTTGTAACGCAGCGCGAGAATATTTCTTTAAACATATCCGGCCCCGCTAAAATGACGCCTCTTATTTAATTTTCCAAATGCGTGACCCCGTCGTTCAAATTAGGTCTCGCCCGTTAATTTGAAATTATATATGAAAATCGGTACAAGTCAACAAAAAACTTATATTTTTATCGCATAAGATTGTGATATTGCTTCACTTAAGGTGATTACCTGACAGTAGTATATTGTACATGGGCAAGCAGATATAACCTTTATTTATGCTGTGAAATGAAGGATGTTAGCCGTTATTGAGAGCCAAACACAGGAGCCGCCGTAATCAAACCGATGCTGCGTAACGTAAACGCCGTTGCAATTTTTGTTACAAAAGCATCTCAAGAAAAAAGTAATTATAATGTGAAGTAATAAAAACGACATAAGAACAGAAGAAGACCTTATGGACAGAATCTATAATCTTTAAGTGAAACATTCGAGCGAAAAGTAGTAAAAGGAGTTGATTGGTTTTCGTGGCCGGACTTGCGTAACATGTATTACACCATCCTGACATGAAATTTATTGTTCCGCGTTCTCTAATATGGCTTTGGAGTGCCCATTGGGTTTTGTGAACCACTGCGATTTCTCTCAGGAATGGAAAGGTTGTGATGGTCCGACCCCAATTCGACAACATGATGCATCTTATTCTACATCGATATTTTCTATTTGTGAACGCTTAACTGATTTGCTTCCATTATTTCTTGAATTGTCATCGCAACTGTGATTATATGATGAACGCAACGACAAAAACAGGGAGAGTTATCGATGAAAAGAAGAACAATGCAATTGGTGCTGGGCGTGTTTCTGCTTTGGAGTATTGGCGCATCTGGAGAGAACGAGATAGGCGGCGGCAACAACGATGGGCTGGATGCAAAGGGCGTAAGCAAGAACAAACAATTGTTTTCCCCGGCGGGTCCGGAGGTTGCGCGGCGAATGCCGCCGGAACTGAAAGAGATTCAGTTGGAGCCGGGGTGCATCGAGATCATAAGCGATGACTACAATATGGGCGACTGGCAGGAGAGTCCCTCTAAGATCATCTACCACGACGGCTGGTATCACATGTGGATCATTGACATTCCTCAGCAGGGCCGCAAAGCACCCAAAGGAAAAAGCGTCACGAGCCATCTGAAGTCCGAGGACGGCAAGGTTTGGTACGATCAGGGCCGCCTGCCGCTCGGAGAGAAGGGGTCTATTGATGACGCCCAGCGGCTTGCACCCGATGTGGTTAAGCACAAGGGCAAGTTCTATCTCTTCTACGAACCGATGACGACCAATACCGAAAAATACCGGCAGCGCCGTTGCGGTATTGCCGCTCTGGTCGCCGACCAGCCCGAGGGACCCTGGACCTACGCCCACGAAGGTCTTCTGCTGACTCCGGATATCGATGATCCCGATGCGTGGGACCACCTTTTCGTTGCCAATCCGCGTATAGAGCACTTTAACGGCAAATGGTATATGTACTACAAAGCTCTAAAGAAAAAAGGTGAAAGGACAAGGAACGGAGTGGCCGTCTCGGACAATCTGCTTGGGCCCTATAAGAAGTACGAAGGCAACCCCCTGATGATAGGCCATTCCGCCAATCTGGTCAAATACAAGGGCGGGTTGATCTACATGAACTACCACGGACATGCATTCTACTGGACGCAGGATGGCTTCCATTTCGTGAAGATCAAAGACTTCGGGAAGGACAAAGAGAGGTTCAAGCGGATGAACTGGTCCACTTTCTTCATTCCCGAAAACCCCCTCTACGGCGGCGACCCCTCCCGGCCCGCCCCTGAGAAGTTATGGGGCGTCAGCTCCCGGTGGGCGCCAAAGCGGTTCGGCAAACACAACAACGATATTATAGGAGCAAAGCTGGTAATTGGAGAGAAATAGAATGGATTAGAACCTCTGGTTGCTGTCGCTTAGCGTGATCCTTCCGACTGATTGCCTGCTCATTGTTCCTTCAAAATCGCAGGTCCGTGGCTGTTTTTTATACAATCTCGAACGGGTCGCGGTCGCGTTTGGAAACGGCGGTGGAGAGGTCCTTGAGTTCTTTTTTGACCCGCTCGGCCAGGCGGGGCAGCGTGAGGCGTTCGGAGTTTGAATGCCCCACGGCCGCGACGGTCATACCTCCGGCCGCGGCGGCCAGCGCGTCGTGGTGGCGCATCTCGCCGGTGAGGTAGAATTCGGCGCCTTCGGCCATCGCCGAGCGGAAAATACTCCCGCACGAACCGGCGCAGACCGCGGCGGTGGCGACCTTTTTGTCGCGCCGGGCGGCGCGTGCGACGGAGACGTTCTTTAGGCCGGTGGCGTCCTTAATGCGATTTATCAGCGTGCGCGACGTGACGGGCTTGTGCAGCCGACCGATGCGTCCCATGCCCGCGCCGGCGGGGCGGTCATCCAGCGGATAAATATCCACCACCGGCTGCTCGTAACTGTGGACGGCGCGGATGGCCTCGGCCACGGCCGTGGCGCGGCTGCGGGGCGCGACTACCTCCAGCCGCAGTTCCTCGGTCACCTCGTGCCGCCCGGCCGCGCCTATCGCCGGCTGAGTGCCGGTCTCGCCGCAGAACGCCCCGATTCCGTGGCTGAAAAACGCGCAGTCGTAGTAGTTGCCCACTCTTCCGGCCCCGGCAGAGAATGCGGCCTCGGCCACGGCCGACATGTCGTCCGGCGAGACGAACGTTACTATCTTGCACTGCCGCCGGCGGACGGTCGGCTCAATCGGCCGTGTCGCGCCCAGCCCCAGCGCCTCGGCCAGCACGTCATTCGTGCCGCCCGGCGCGGCGTCCAGTGCCGTGTGCGGCGAATACACCGCCAGCCCGCGCTGCGCCGCGACATAGGCCACCGGCGCCGACTGTGCGGTAAGGCGCTTTAGCCCCTTGAAAATCACCGGGTGATACGCCAGCACCATCTGCGCCTTGACGCGCGCCGCCTCGGCCAGGACATCCGCCGTCAGGTCGACGCACAGCAGCAGTTTCTTGACCTCCGCGTCGGCGTCGCCGACCAGCAGGCCCACGTTGTCCCAGTCCTCGGCCAGTTGCGGCGGGGCGATTCGCTCCAGCGCCTCAGTTACCTGTGCTACCTTCATTTTCCGCTCCTTTCGGGCCCGGCGGGCATTCCCGCTCGAGCAGTTTTCGATACGCGGCCATGATTTTTTGCGTTATTTCGCCCGGCGCCGCGGCCACCGCGCGGCCGTCTATGCTCGCCACCGGACGGATGCCGCTGCACGAGGCGGTCAGGAAAACCTCATCGGCCGAGAGCGTCTTGTCCACGCCGATTGGAGTTGTTTCGTCGGCCTCGATGCCCAGCTCGCCGCACAACTGAATCACCGCCTCGCGCACAACGCCCGGCAGGACGGGCGTGTCGAGCGGCGGCATGCGGACCTTGCCGCCGCTGACGATGAATACGTTGCAGTAGCACGCCTCGGCCAGGCGGTGGTCAGTGGTGAACCACAGCGCCTCGTTAGCCCCGGCCGCGGCCGCGTGACGCATGGCCAGCACTCGCGCGAAATAGCAGCCGGTTTTGTAGCCAAGCAGCGGATGGCCGACCGCCTGTCGCAACTTCGAGATAATCACCGCTATACCTTTATTATACCAGTGCTCGGGGTAGTCGGGCAGTTCGTCGGCGGTGATGAGCGTGGTCGGCGTTCCGCCGTGGACGTCGCCGGGCGTCAGCGTGATTCGCACGCGGGCGTCGGTGAGTTTGTTGGCCTCCAGCAGGTTGTTGACGGCCCGGCTCAGCGTTTCCGGCGTGGCGTCGGTTTGCAGGCCGAAATGCCGCACCGTTTCCATAAGCCGCCCCAGGTGCCGCTCGAGGCGGAAGACCGCGCCGTTACGGGCCAGCATCGTCGTGAACGCCGATGCGCCGTGGAGAAAGCCGGCGTCGGCGACGCTCACCGTCGCACGCCCGGCCGGTACGAGTTTTCCGTTCAGATGAACTTGTTTATCTGACATGGCGACAGACCAGTTTAATACCTCACGCGTCTTGTGGCAATCGTCGGTCGGTGGCGGTTGACGAAGAAATATCGCAGTGCGTCTATGAGGTGGTCCGGGCCGTCCTTTACGGGCTTGTCGGCCGGTTTGTGCGAATCCGGCGGCGGGTAGTGGTACGAGTCGAATGCGCCGATGAGTTTTACACAGCGGGGATGGATGGTGATGCTCGGTTCGCCCACGGCCGGGGCCAGCGCGCAGCGGATGAGTTCCAGGCCCTCGTCGATGGTGCTTCCCCGCCACGCGCAGGAGATGCCGGCGGCCGCCAGTATCTCCGTGCACGCCGCGCCGGAGGTGGACTCCCTCTGCCGCCCGGCGGGGTCTATATACGTCATCTTCACCGGGCCCGGGTCGCGCTTTAGAATTTCCACCGCGTGTCGCGCCAGCGGCAGCCGCGCGCGGACGTACTCATCCAGCACGTGCACTATCCCGGCGGGCGTTACCTGAATCCAAAGGCACACCAGCGGGTTGCGGTAGCCGAAGTCTATCGCGCGGTACAGCGGCCAGTCGGGGCAGTATTCCACCTTGCCGACGTGCCGGCCCGGCTTGAACTCCTCGAACACCAGCCACTCCCGCTGGGCGCCGCGGCAGAGCATCTCGGCCTCCCACGCGGCGCGCGACGAGCGGGCCTTGATGGTGATGGCGTCGTCGATCGGGAAAAAGCCGTCGGCTCTCCTGGCAGCGCCACGGCAGTCCTCGGCCAGCGGGCAATCCTCGCACCGCCGCTCACCGTCGCAGCGCTCGATAACATCCCACAGGCACCAGCGGACGAGGCGGTAACCCCGATTCGGTTCGGTATTGTCTGCGGCGGCGTTTTCCTCCGGACGTTGCGCCCGCTCTATAAGTTGCTGCATGAGTCCGCCCGGGCGGTGCAGCGTGGAGAGGACCTCGATTGCCCCGCGCGTGGCCCCGGCCGTGCGCGTGGTGAACTGCAGCGCCCGCCATACGCCGTCGTCGAACAGGTCCACCTCGTCGCAGCGGATTTTCTGGACGTGCTGGCCGCGGACCGCCCGCTGCGACTGCGGAAGTATGCGGATCTCCGAGCCGCTGTTGAGGACGATGCGTTCTTTCGTCATGCGGCCGCGGATGAAATGCGGATTATCACGAACCAATTCGCGGATGTACTCGGCGAGGCGTAATGACTGGTCGAAACTGCCGCCGATGATGCGCATCTTTATCCCCGGGCGAAACAGCCCGTCCAGCAGCGTCGCCACGGCCGCAAGCATCGTTTTGCCGCCTCCGCGGCAGGCCCATACGATAAGGTCATCCTGGTGGAAGAAACTCCGCTCCAGGTAGTCCAGCGGCGAGTCGTGATGTTCGCAGAGAGGTTTTGCGGGAATCTTGAGGCCGAAGATATTCTCGACCACTCGCTTCAGTTCGGCGCGGTTTCGCGGAGGTTTGAGCGGAAAGTCTTTTGCTGCTTTTCGTTTTTTGGCGGTTGCTTTTCCCACGTGCGAATACTCCTGTTATTGATTGGCTTTGGTTGTAAATTCAACGGCTCGCCGGCGAGCACTGTGCGAGGTAGTAACGGTAGCGCTGGGTCTTGCCGGCGAAGGTGCCGTAGCAGGTCATGCCCGCCTTCTCGAACAGCGGATGGATGGCGCCCATGACCGCCAGCGTCTCGATAAGCGGCGTTCGTGCGGTTTTTACGGCATGTTCGACCAGCCGCCCGGCAAGGCCGCAGCCGCGGAATATCGGATGCACGATGATGCGGGATATGCATTCCATCTCGGCGTTGAGCCGGCGCAGCCCGCAGCTTCGCCCGCCGCGGAGGTACCGCCCGGCCGTGGCCACGTTGCGCCCGCGGACGTTAGCCAGTGGCGGGGATACGGTCAGGATGGCGGCGGTTTCCGGCAGGGGCGCCGAATTGCGGGTCAACTGCTTCGGCGTGCGGATGACGTACACACGCTTGTGCGTCGCGGGCGGGCCGCCGAGGTAATGAAACCTTCCCAGCGCGGCGTAGTCGCGAATCGTTCCGCGCGTGATGCGCCATCGCAGCGCAGCGGCCGGGGACTTGCCGCGGTTTCGCGCGCGGAGCACCGGCCCGTCCGGCGGCTTGAGATATACAGCATCCGGTTTGAGATGTTCGATGATGCCGGGGCGGGGCGTGGCCGCGATAAGCGCCGCCGCCGAGGAGGTGATGAGTTTGCGTATTCCCGTTGCTAAAATCCGTCCGGTCGTTTCATCGAGGCAGTCGGCGAAGTTATCGGCCAGTATCAGCGATGCCTGTCGTCGCTGCCGCGCCTTGTGCAGCGCATCGGCCAGGGCGAGCCGATACGACTGCCCTGCCGACAGTAGCCGCGCCGGCGTGACCAGCGCCTTGGCCTCTCCAAGACCGCAGCGACACAAAAGTTGCAGTTTCTGCCCGACGCTGCCGCCACACAGGCAATCCACGGCGGGTTTGGCGCATTGGGACAGCCCGGTCACGTCCAGGCGGATAGCATCCGGCGCCTCCCGCTCTATATGGCGCAACAGCACACTCTTGCCCGCGCCGGACGGGCCGACGACGGCCGCGATTTGTCCGGTTGCTATTTTCAGTTCGAAGTCTTCGCATATCCGGTCGCTCCACCTTTCCGGCAGCGAAAACATCCGTGCTACGCGCACCGCGGCCGGGCCGCCGGACGGACGGCGATGCAGGTGAATGTTGAAACGGAAATGCCATTGGTTGCCGGACTGGGGAGGATTTGCGGATTTGACGATTCGAGAATGCGACATTTCGACTCTCCGGCGAGTCCTTGTAAGATGCGGATATGAAATTTGCTGTTTCGGTTTTCAGGTAGCGGCCGATGCGGCGGCCGTTGCGTCCCACTCAGAATAAATTTCCGCACCGCCGCGGGATATCATCCGGCGTATAATTTTAATTTGTGTGCCGAGTTTGTCGAGGCGCCGCCGCAGGATGTGATAGGATATGCCAAGTCGTTGGTATAGTTCCCGCTGGGTGAGACCCTGGCAGAACCTCAGCCGGGCCAGAACGGCGTCATCCTTCGAGAGGTAGGGCAGGGCGCGTGCGGCGTCGAGAAACCTCCTGCTGGACAGACGCCGGCAGATTTTATGAACACGCCGACGGACGGTAACCTCGGTGACGCCCAGCATGCTTGCAAGCGATTGAGGTGACAAATCGCGCACGAAAATTGCCTCGATTAATTCCTTTTCATAATTGCTGAGCAGTTCGGCACGGCCCATGATGACTGCGGTATCGTTTGGAAGGCGGCGGCTTCGGCAGATGCTCTCTTTTAATGTATGTCTCATATTCTCGCCCCTTTATGGCTATTTTGTGTTCCAAAACATTCGGTATCCTTTGTATATCACATGTAAATCATGCTATTTGTATGTTGTGTGAATAACATATAATTCGTAATATATCAATAGAAAAGTATGATATTTTGTAAAAATTTTAAATATTTTACTTGATTACGAAACAACTTCGGTTATAATGCAATGTAAGTTCGGATATGGAATCGGCTTATCGTTATGTGGGAGAAAATAATGTCTCTTGGTGAAATAATACGTCGTCGTCGTGAAGAAATGGGTCTAACTCAGGATCGCCTGGCCGAGCAGGCGGGTATATCCAAGCCGTACCTCTCTAATGTAGAGACGGGCAAGGCGAAGAATCCGCCCACGGACCGAGTCCTCAGGTTGCTGGAGCGGGCTATGGACTTTCAGCAGGGCGAACTTACACGCCTGGCGCATCTTGCCAGGACGCCGATTGACGTTCGGCAGGAGCACGAGATGCTGAAAACGCAGGTGCAGCGTCTTCGCAGCATACTCAAGCAGATGAGCGCGGGTAAGATATCATCGGCCGCGGATAAATCGTCCCCGGCCGCCGAAGACCAGCAGCCCCCGTCGGTCGAAGGCGACAACGTTGCGGACATATCGCTGGCAGCATCCGTACCGGTTATAAACAAGATAGCCGCCGGCTATCCTCAGCATTTTACGGATTTGGATTATCCTCCGTCCATAGCGGATGAATACATTCGCTGTCCGGACATTCACGACTCCCAGGCGTTCGCGGCCCGGGTGGTGGGCGATTCGATGGCCCCGGATTTCCACGAGGGCGACCTGGTCGTGTTTTCTCCGAATACACCGGCGCGGCCGGGCGACGACTGCTTCGTGAGATTCCAGGACACTTCCACCACGTTTAAGCGTTTCTACGCCGACGACGAACAGAACGTGCGCCTCCAGCCGCTAAACAGCATGTACCCCGCCCAGATGCACGACCGCGAAGAACTGACCGGCCTGTGGCCGGCGGTTATGAAGGTCCAGCGCCTGCGGTGAAGAGTCGTCCGGCGTGATTAAACGTTTCTGCTCAGCAGCGTGAGTTTTCCCGCGCGGACGCCTCGTGCGGCTATCATGGCGTCGGCCAGGCGGCGGAGTTGTGCAGCCGTGCCCTGCATGAGTATGACCTCGAGGCAGTTGTCGTGGTCGAGGTGAACGTGCTGGCTGCACATTACGGCGTGGTGGTCCTCGTGCTGGAGGTGCGTCAGTTGCTGGGCGAGCGTATGTGTGGCGTGGTCGTAGATGATACTGAGTGCGGCCACGACATTGGCTTCGGGGTTCGCCCATTCTTCCTCGATAAGGGCCGAGCGCACCAGGTCGCGCATCGCCTCGCTGCGGTTGTTGTAGCCGTGCTCGGCCAGCCAGGCGTCGAACCTCTCGAGCAGGTCTTTTTCGATAGCAAGCGCCGTTCTTGTCAGTTCGCTCATGATTTTCTCCCGAGTATTATTTTACAGTTTTGCCCGCCGAACGCCAGCGCCGCATTTGGCCGGTGCTGTTTTGGAATGTTCTCCGACGTGCATATACTGATTATCAGCGGGGCGCAGGGCGGTTAAGCCCGGCGCCGGTGAAATTAATCGAATATCAATATGAGGAGTCAGTCATGCAAAAAGGAATGTCTAGAAGAGAAGCTATTGGGCTGGCAGGCGCCGGCGCTGCGCTTGCGATAGGCGGCTGCGCCGTGGCGAAGGAACACAAGCGGCCGGGAATGTCACTGGCGGCTTACGAGGACGGCCAGTACGTTCTGCCGGAATTGCCGTATGACTACGACGCGCTGGAGCCGCACTACACCGAGCAGATACTGCGCCTCCACCACGACGGCCATCACGCCGGTTACGTCCGCGGGCTGAATGCAACGCTTAAGAAGATTGCGGCCGCAAATAAAAATGACGACTATTCCGCCATAAAACCGCTGTCCCGTGCGCTGGCCTTTCACGGCAGCGGCCATGTGCTGCACACGCTGTTCTGGCATTCGATGTGCCCCGGCGGCACGGATGCGCCCGACAAACTGGCCGCGGCGATGAAAAAGGATTTCGGCTCGGTCAAGGCGGCCGCGGCGCAGTTTGCGGCTGCGACCAAGGCCGTCGAGGCCAGCGGCTGGGGTGTGCTGGCATACGAGCCCATCGGCGACAAACTCATGGTCCTCCAGGCGGAGAAACACCAGAACCTCAGCGTCTGGGGCGTAGTCCCGCTGCTTGTGTGCGACGTGTGGGAACACGCGTATTATCTCAAGTACGAAAAGGACCGTGGCCAGTGGGTGGATAACTTCATGAAAATGGCCAACTGGGAATTTGCGGCAAAGCGCCTGGCCGCGGCAATGAAGTACTGATTCGGCCGAGCTTGGCCGAGGTTGGAACCGGAACTCCCCCGAACCGCTTTTGCGGGCGGGGGATTTTTTATGTCAAGGTGGAACAAATTCTTCTAAAATGCATCTTATATACGGGGTAGGCGCAGAAGCGGTCGATTTGTGAAACACGTAAGGAGATACGGGATGCAGCAGCGATATGACAGAGATTACAGAACAGAACGTTACGGAAGAGAACGCAAAAAAACCAACCAGGTGCACCTTGCCCTGGCGGTGGTGTTCGGGTTGTTGAGTTTTGTATTGTTTATACTGGTTCTCTATCTCGGCTACGCCAACGCCGACAAAAGCGACACGTTAGCAGATAAGACAGTTACGATTGACGATCTCAGGCAGGAGAACCTCGACCTCAAGGCGGACAATTCGCTAATGGAGAGGAAACTCCTTCTGGCGGGAAAGCAGGGAGGCGGCAGATATCACAGGGCGGACGACACGAACGGGTCGGCCACTACGCACTCGGCCGAGTACTGGAGAAAACGGTGCAAGCGTCTGGAGCGCGAGCTGAGTGCGGCCGAAAAAAGCGCTCACTATTACAAGGTCCGTGTTCCCAAAGATGTGCGGGAAAGCATGGAGAGGAAAAAGGACGTCTCCGTGGGTGAAATAAAAATCGAGCCGTCCGGCGACGGTCTGCAGGCCCTGCTGGAGGTAATCAATCGCGCTTCGGTGACCATGAACAATATTTCCGGGAATCTGCGGCTGTGGGACGGTTACGAAATCGCTCACGAGGAGCCGTTCCTGGTGAGGAAAATCCCGGCCCAAAGCACCATAACGCTGGAGATTAACTTGCCGGAGACGAAGTACACTCATTTTTCCGGCCACGTCCGCGCCGGTAAACTTTACGAGTGAGTTGCGGCGGTTCTGTCGGCCTCATCCGGAATCAAACTTGGATGCGGTCTCTTTTTTGTGAATTGCATATCAATAACCTTTTATGTCTGCCATTTGTCAAAAGCGTTTAGGGGATTACACGGCCGAATTTTTATAGTCCCAAGCCGAGCGCAGGTCTTGGCCGGGCCCGAAATTGCTTGCCGAGGTTCCAGAACCTGTTAGAATCGCGCCGGTTGTAAATCACACAACCAGGCATGGTTTATTTTAAGCAAAGGATTTTGTTATGTCAGAGAAAACAGTTTTTATCGTTTTGGGATTATCTGTTCTGCTTTGTGCGGGATGCGCCAACACAGTAGCCGGTTCGCCGGTGGCGCCGGGCGGCAGGGAATATCACGTTTCGCCCGCCGGCGACGATTCCGGCGACGGCACGAAAGCCGCCCCGCTGAAGACCATCTCGGCCGCGGCAAAGAAAGCACAGCCCGGCGACGTGGTCACCGTCCACGAGGGCGTCTACCGCGAGAGAATAAACCCGCCGCGCGGCGGGACTTCGGACAAGAAGCGCATCGTCTATCGCGCCGCACCCGGCGAGAAGGTCGTCATCAAGGGTTCGCAAATCGTCAAGGGATGGCAGAAGGTAGAGAACGACACGTGGAAGGTTACACTGCCGGAGAGTTTCTTCGGCGACTTTAATCCGTTCAAGGAAGTAATCCGCGGCGACTGGTTCCGCCCAAAGGGGCGAGTCCACCATCTTGGCGCGGTGTACCTTAACGGCCACTGGCTGACAGAGGCGGCTAACAAGGGGGATGTCCTTGAGCCCGCAGGCAACAATCCGCTGTGGTACTCCGAGGTAAAAAAAGACCACACCACTACAATATGGGCGCAGTTCAAGGATGTTAATCCCAACAAGGAAACGGTAGAGGTCAACGTCCGGGAAGCCGTCTTCTACCCGAGCGAGCCGGGCAGGGATTACATCACTGTTCGCGGTTTCATACTGGAGCAGGCCGCACCGAACTGGGCGCCGCCCACCGCCGAGCAGGTGGGACTGATAGGGACGCACTGGTCCAGGGGATGGATTATCGAAGACAACAGCATCCGCTACTCCGTCTGCACGGGCCTGACGCTGGGCAAGTACGGCGACGAGTGGGACAACCGTGCGGAGTCCGCCAAGGGTTACGTCGGGACGATTAAACGCGCCCTTAAAAACGGCTGGTCGAAGGAGAACATCGGCCATCACATCGTCCGCAACAACGAAATCTACCACTGCGAGCAGGCGGGCATGGTCGGCTCCATGGGCGCGGTGTTCAGCAAGGTTACCGGTAACGTTATCCACGACATCCACGTTCGCCGGTTATTCACGGGCGCTGAGATGGCCGGCATCAAGTTCCACGCCGCAATCGACACGCTCATCAGCCACAACCACATCTACCGCTGCGGCGGCAGCGGGGGCATCTGGCTGGACTGGATGGCCCAGGGTACGAGAGTGACCGGCAACCTGTTGCATAACAACAGCCAGGATATCTTCATGGAAGTAGATCACGGCCCCTTTCTGATCGACAACAACTTGTTTCTGTCGTCCCATTCATTGAGCGACTGGTCGCAAGGTGGTGCCTATGTCCACAACCTGTACGCCGGCGGCTTCAGTCTCCGCCCACAGGGACGCCGCACGCCTTACCACAAGGCCCATTCCACCGAACTGGCCGGCCTGCATAATATCCCGGGCGGGGACGACCGCTTCTATAATAACATCTTCGTCGGCCACAACGGCCTGACACCATACGATTCGGCGAAATATCCCATGTTCATGGGCGGAAATATCTTCCTCGCAGGCGCCAAACCCTCAAAACACGAAACCGAACCGCTGGTGCAGCCGAAATTCAATCCGGGCGTAAAACTGCTCGAAAAGTCCGACGGCTTTTATCTGCAAATGACCGTCGATAAATCCTGGGCCCGAAACAGCAATCGGCCGCTGGTCACCACCGAACTGCTGGGCAAGGCCAAAATCCCCGATCTGCCTTACGAGCAGCCCGACGGCACGCCGTACCGTATAGACACCGATTACTTCGGCCGCGAGCGAAACACCGATAACCCGTTCCCCGGGCCGTTGGCAACGCCGGGCGACGGAAAGATGGAAGTGAAGGTCTGGCCGAAGGAGTGAACCGACAACAAAGGGATATCCAATGGCCCCGAACATAAATGATTCTTCGCAGGATCGCGGCAGCATGGTATATCTGACGCGCGTGGTTCTGGTGGCCACGCTTGGCGGTCTGCTGTTCGGTTACGACACGGCGGTTATCGCCGGGGCCATCGGCTTTCTGCAGACGCACTTTGAGCTGACGGCGGCGATGAAGGGCTGGGCCGCATCCATCGCCCTGGCCGGGTGTGTGCTGGGCGTGACGCTGGCCGGCACCATAAGCGACCGCTTCGGGCGGCGCAATGCGCTGGTCATTGCCGCCATTCTGTTCCTCATCTCAGCGGTCGGCACCGCCGTGCCCGAAACAAAGGGCCGCACGATGGAAAACATCGAGAAACAGTTTTTAAGCAGCGAATAAAAGTTGCTTGAAAAACTGAATATTTAAGAAAGAAATATTCTTGTAATGCGCCCTATACGTCACGATAATCTCTGCAAATGCAGATTTTAGACAGGGTAGTTTATTGAATCTAACCGGATAAACAATAAACAGAAAGGAAATCGTCATGGCAAACGGAAAGCTTCCGGGATATCTCGCATCGGCCAAGCCGAATCCATCCGACGCCCGCGCACCGTGGTACAAGAACACGGCCCCGTCATTTGCGGGCATATTTCTTACTGTTCCGTTTATGTCCGGCATGTTCGGAGCGCTGAAATACGGCAGCGTCTGGGCCGGGTTTATCGGACTGGTCGTCGGCGCGCTTTTCTGTTTTTTGCTTTACTACATACCCGGGCGCCTTGGCCAGGAGACGGGAATGCCGCTTTACGTGGTCAGTTCCTCGACGTTCGGAACGCACGGGGCGGTGTTGCTCCCCAACCTGCTGATGGGCGTGTTGCAGGTCGGCTGGCACGCCGTATTCACGTTTTCGGCCGCTACCTTCTTCATGTCCGCCCTCGGTAAGGACCCGTCCGCACAGATAGGAACACCGCTATTCTGGGTGTTCTGTGTGGCGTGGGGGTTGTTCTTTGCGTTTGTAGGGGCGGTTGGCCTCAAGTGGCTGGGGTGGCTCTCGAGCTGGATTCCGATTTTCCCGCTGGTTATGATTATCGTGGCGGGTTTTGCCAACGCCGACGGGCTTAAGGATTTTGAGCCGGCATTGTCACTTCCGGAAAATCTTCCTGTTGCGATTCCGGCGCTCGGTCTGGCGGCGTTTATGACACTGCAGGCCGCGGCCGGCTTCTTCGCTACAGCAGGTGCCGGCGGTGCGGATTTCGGCACCGGCAGCAGGAATCACAAGGATGTCGTCCTTGGCGGATTGTTCGGCATAACCATCGCGGGAATCGTCGCCGGCGGTTTTGCACTGCTGACCATGGCGGGCGCTATCGGCAAGAATCCCGAATTGGCCGCCACGCTCACCACCACCAACAATCCGGCTGAATTTTTCGCCCTGTGTATCGGGCAGGTGGGCGGATATATGTCGAAGGTTACTTTCTGGGTTTTCGTAATCGCCTGCATATGCCCGACGGGCTTCTGCGCTTTTCTTGCCGCCAACGCATTCTCGACCATGCTTCCCAAGCTGCCCCGCGTTCCGCTTACGCTGGCGGCCGGTGTGGTCGGACTCGTTCTGGCGGCCACCGGCGTGGCGATGGACCTTGTAGGTTTCTTCCTGCTAATCGGCGCCTCGTTCGGCCCGATTGTTGGGATTATGACGGCGGATTTCCTCCGCAGCGGAAAGTGGAGCGGCCCCAGGCAGGGCGTGAACCTGGCCGGGTATATTTCCTGGGCAGTCGGTCTGTTCGTCGGACTGCTGGGTAAGATTCCCGCCATCGGCTTCTCGTACGAGCTTTCGACGCTGATGTCGTTTATCGTCGGTTTCGCCTTGTTCCTGATACTCTCCGAGTGCGGCCTGGAGCCCAAAAAGGTCGAAATGCCATCCTCCGCACCGGCTGAAGAGCCCACACCGGCGCCGGCCGAGATGGCCTCACCCGCGCCGGTCGAGCCCAAACCTCCCGAGATCGGCGAGTAGGGCGATAACCGAAAAATTGACATGGGGGGATAAACCCAACAGGGCTCGAACGCCTTAAGAGACGGCGTTTTGCGCCGCACAGAGCGCGTTTGCGAATGCTCTATTGACTAACCCTCCGAGGAAAACTATCGATAATAAAAGTTGAACCATAACTAACGGAGCAAACCATGGCCGAAAAAATCGAAGAATTTGTCGACAAGCTTCAGCAGGAAGGCGTCGAGGCCGGAAAACAACAGGCCGAGGAAATCAAGAAGGACGCCAAAGAGCAGGCCTCGCAGACCATAGAGCAGGCCAGGCAGGAAGCGGAAAAAATCAAAAAAGACGCTCGCAACGAGGCCGATAAAACCCTCCACAAGGGCAAAACGGAACTCGAACTGGCCGCACGCGACGTGATGACGGAACTCCGCCAGACGCTCGGCGACCTGCTCGCCCAGGTGCTGGCCCAGGAAGTGAAAAAGACGCTCAACGACGAAAATTTCCTCCGCGATACGCTGGAAGACCTCGTGGGTCAGTACGTAAAATCGGACCTGGCCGGCAAGGCCACGCTGGAAATCAATCTTTCCAGGGATGTCCGCAAAGAGATGCTCCAGCGTCTGACGGATGAATTGCGCAGCCGCGCGGGCGAGGGCGGCGGAGACGTCGACGTAAAGGCCGAACTGGCCGACGCCGGCCTGGAATACCAGGTTTCCGGACCCACCGTGGAAATCACCACCGACTCGGTCGTTGAGGCGCTTTCCCGCATGGTAAGCGCTGACATGAGAAAGATGCTCGAGCAAAATACGAAGTCATCCCCGCAGAGCGATAAAGGCGATCAGTCCGAAAACGAATAGTCAGGGAAATGAAGGGCGAGAACTACTACCTGCTGACATTCCTTCCGGCCCTCGGCGAACCGGGCGAGCCGCCGCCTGTTTCGTACGAGGAGTTAATGGATTACCTGGCCCCGGCTCCCGGGCCGCGGCGCCTTGTAGAGACGCTGTTTCTAAGCGACGACCTGCTCCAGCGTTTCGCTTATCTGGCCGGTGAGACCGAAGAGGTAAACCCCGTGGTGCTCACGGCCGAGCAGGTTCGCAACGAGCAGCCGCTGCCGCCGTATCTGTCCGGGCCGGAGGAATTGTCGTCAAACCGGCCGGAGGCGGATGTAACCTGGGAAGCGTACTACCGCCACGCCCACGCCGTGGCCGGTGAGGCCAACAGCGATTTTTTGACCGCATGGGTGGGCTTCGAACTGGCCCTGCGCAACGCCCTGGTGCATGCCCGGGCCGATGCGCTCGACCTTGACCCCGATAAGTACCTGGTCCTGCCGGAGCTGGCGGCAGACGTCGACGTCTCCGATACGGTTTCGCAGTGGACCTCGGCCGGCGACCCGCTGGCCGGGCAGAAGGTCCTCGATTCGACCAGGTGGGACTGGATTATGCAGCACGAGAACTGGTTTACCTTTGCGGACGACGAGATAGCAGTCTACGCCGCCAAACTCATGCTGCTGGAAAGATGGCAACGAATAACGTCGGATAAGGAAAATTACGTAGAAACCTCCGGTGGAGGATAAAACAGTGAGTGAACCTTTGACAAAAGGCGAAATAACCGCGGTTTTCGGAAACATGGTGACGGCCGAGACCGAACAGAAGGTCGTGCAGAACTCCGTGGGCTACTGCAAGCGCGAAGACGGGGTGAACCTGCTCAGCGAGGTCATCCGCGTCCGCGGCAACGAAGTGGACCTGCAGGTGTTCGAGGATACGGTTGGCCTCAAGGTCGGCAACGAGGTCGAGTTCCACGACCAGATGCTGTCGCTGACACTTGGCCCGGGTCTTCTGGGTCAGATATACGACGGCCTGCAGAACCCGCTGCCGCAACTGGCCGAGGAGACCGGATACTTCCTCAAGGCCGGCGTGTACATCCACGGCCTGGACACCGAGAAAAAGTGGGATTTCACCCCCGTGGCCAAAACCGGCGACACCATACATCCCGGCGATGCGCTGGGGACGGTGCCGGAGGGCATATTCGACCACCGCATAATGGCGCCGTTCGCCGTACAGGGCCGCATGACCGTCAAGGAACTGGCCGATAAGGGCCGGTACACCGTGGCCGACAAAATTGCCGTGGTCACAGATGACCAGGGCCGGGATCACGATGTCACCATGCAGCAGACCTGGCCGGTGAAGGTGCCGCTGGGCGTATACCGCCGACGGCTAATGCCCAGGGAACCGATGGTCACCCGTGTGCGGATTATCGACTCTATGTTTCCCATCGTCCGCGGCGGGACGTACTGCATTCCCGGGCCGTTCGGTGCGGGTAAGACCGTGCTCCAGCAGATAACCTCCCGCCACGCCGAGATAGACGTGGTGATAATCGTGGCCTGCGGCGAGCGTGCAGGCGAGGTCGTCGAGACCATCCGCGAGTTTCCGGAACTGACCGACCCGCGCACGGGAAAGACACTGATGGACCGCACCATCATCGTGTGCAACACCTCGGCCATGCCGGTCTCCGCCCGCGATGCCTCGGTTTACACCGGAGCCACGCTCGGTGAGTATTACCGCCAGATGGGCCTGAACGTGCTGCTGCTGGCCGACTCCACCAGCCGCTGGGCGCAGGCGATGCGTGAGATATCCGGCCGGCTCGAGGAAATCCCCGGCGAGGAGGCGTACCCGGCTTACCTGGAGAGCCGCATTGCCGACTTTTACGAGCGGGCCGGAGCGGTGGAACTGAACGACGGCACCGTGGCCTCGCTGTCCATAGGCGGTACGGTCTCGCCGGCCGGCGGAAACTTCGAAGAGCCGGTTACCCAGGGCACGCTGAAGGTTGTAGGCGCGTTCCACGGCCTCAGCCGCGAGCGGTCCGACGCGCGTCGCTACCCCGCCATTGACCCGCTGAATTCGTGGACCACGTATGTGGGCATCATCGAACCGGACAAGGTCGCCAAGATAAAGAACCTTCTTCAGCGCGGAAACGAGGTCAAGGAGATGATGACCGTCGTGGGCGAAGAGGGCACGCCGGTGGAGGACTTCACCGAGATGCTCAAGTCCGAGTTCTTCGACAGCGTTTACCTTCAACAGAACGCCTTCGACAAGGTCGACGCTGCCACGCCCGCCGAGCGCCAGAAATTCGTCTTCGAAAAGATACTGGAGGTGGTTGATTTGGACTTCGGCTTCGAGGACAAGGACACCGCCCGGCAGGTGATGGTCAGGGCGACCGACCTGTTCCGCAACTGGAACTACGCACCGTGGGATCCCAAGGCGGCCGGCATCGAGGAAGAAAAATCCGATAAGGAAGAGGCCGAAAAAGGCGACCAGGCCAAAGGGGCCGAAGAAACCAAAGAGTCCGAAGAAGCCCCCGAAGACCGCGAAGCCGGGGAATTCGCCAGCATTCTCAAACAGATAGACGAGTTCATCGCCAGTAAAGGTCGAACCGGCGAGAAGGAAGAAAGCAAAGAAGAACAAGAACCCGAGGAGAAGGAAACGGCCGTAAAAGAATGACGAAATAATGACCAATTACCAATGAACAATCAATGACCAATGCACAATGACCAAACGGACAAGAACATAGGCGTCATGGCCAAGCAAGAGAACAAAGAGCGAGAGTACGATTTGCGCGAGCGCACTGCCAAGTTTGGCGAAGAGGTGATCCGGTTCGTCCAGACGATTGCGCGAACGGAAATTACCGGCCCGTTGATTAAGCAGTTGGTAAGGTCGTCTACGAGTTTAGGTGCGAACTATTGCGAGGCGGAAGAGGGCGTCTCGAAAAGAGAATTTAAAAAATACATAGGAATATGCAGGAGAGAAGCCAGCGAAACTAAACACTGGTTAAGAATGATCGCTACCGCCGAGCCACAAGATAAAATAAAACCCCGTGAATTATGGCAGGAAGCAAAAGAACTACACTTAATATTTGCGAAAATATTTAACAGCACAAAAACAGGTAAGAATAAGGAACAGAAGGGTTTGTAAAATGATAATTGGAAATTGGTTGGTCATTGAGAATTGTGAATTGGTCATTGCGTAATAAATGAATTGTGCCTGAAAAATAAGGTAATCTATCCATGAGAAAGTACTACGACAAAATAAAGCGAATAACCGGTAACGTCGTTACCGTCGAGGCCGAGGGCGTTGGCAACGAGGAACTGGCGGTAATAACCACCAGCCGCGAGCCGTCTCTGGCCCAGGTCATCCACCTCGAGGGCAACGAGGTGTCTCTGCAGGTCTTTGCCGGAACGGACGGTATCTCCACCGGCGACCGCGTACGGTTCCTCGGGCACCCGATGAATGTGCCGTTCTCGGATGAACTGTTCGGGCGGATATTCGACGGTTCGGGCCGGCCGCGCGACCATCGGCCGGAGGTCGACGACGACACTGTGCCCATCGGCTCTCCGCCGGTCAACCCCGTCAAGCGGCGCCAGCCGGACCAGATGATCGAGACCGGTATCCCCATGATTGACGTGTTCAACTCGCTGGTCGAATCGCAGAAACTGCCGCTGTTCTCCGTGCCGGGAGAGCCGTACAACGAGGTTCTTGCCCGCGTGGGACTCCAGGCCGACGCCGACGTCATCGTCTTCGGCGGGATGGGGCTTCGCCACGACGACTACCTGACCTTCCGCAATACGTTCGAGGATGGCGGCGTACTCGGCCGCACGATAATGTTCGTCCATACCGCCTCCGACCCGGTCGTGGAGTGCCTGATGGTGCCGGACCTGTGCCTGGCCGTGGGCGAGCAGTTCGCACTGCAGGGCAAACGGGTGCTCGTGCTGCTGACGGACATGACCGCCTTCGCCGATGCGCTTAAGGAAATCGCCATCATCATGGAGCGGATACCGTCCAATCGCGGCTACCCGGGCGACCTGTACACGCAGATGGCCCGGCGTTACGAAAAGGCCGTCGACCTCGACGGGGCCGGGACCATGACGGTGCTTGCGTGCGTTACCATGCCCGGCGACGACGTGACACACCCCGTGCCGGACAACACCGGTTACATCACCGAAGGCCAGTTCTACCTGCGCAACCAGTGGATTGAGCCGTTCGGGTCGCTCTCGCGCCTCAAACAGCAGGTCAACGGCGACACCCGCGACGACCACAGGGCGATTATGAACGCATGCATCCAGTTATACGCACTGTGCCGCGAGAGCCGCGAGAAACGCGACATGGGATTCGAGATGTCCGAATGGGACAAAAAACTGCTCAAGTACGGAAAGATGTTCGAAGAGCAGATAATGGACCTGCGGGTGAATATCCGTCTGTTCGAGGCGCTGGACCGCTGCTGGGATATCCTGGCCGAGTGCTTCACGCCGGAAGAGACCGGCATACGCCGCAAGATCCTCGACGCCCACTGGCCGAAAGAAACCGCCAACGCGTAATTTCGAAATCCGAAATGTAAATTTATTGTGGCTAAGAAAAAAATAAAACTGACTCGTCCCGAACTTCGGCGGCAGCGTGATGCGCTGCAGCGGTACGAGCGGTATCTGCCGATGCTCAAACTCAAGCAGCAGCAGTTGCAGATGACGATGCGGGATTTGAACAAGACTCTCCGCGCCGCCCGCGAGGAACTGGAGCAGTCCCGCAAGCGGTACGAGAGATACCGCACCGTTACACAGGATACTGCCGGTGTTGACGTGGAGAAACTCGCCGAACCCGCCGAGGTCAAAACCGAACGCAGCAACATAGCCGGCGTGGATGTGCCCGAGTTCAAGGGCGTGGAATTCACCACGGCCAGGTACAGTCTCTTCGGCACACCGGCGTGGGTTGACCGCACGCTGGCCGACTTGCGCCGGCTTAACGAACGCAGGGCCCGCTGCGATATACTAACCGAGGCGCAGAAACTGCTCAGCAACGAACTGACGCGGATTATCCAGAGGGTGAACCTGTTCGAGAAAGTAATGATACCCCAGTGCCGCGAGAACATCCGGCGAATACGGATTCACCTGGGCGATGCGATGACCGCGGCCGTGGGCAGGTCCAAAATTGCAAAGAGCAAACTTCAGGCCCGCAAGACTGCGGCCTCGCAAACCGCCGAGCAGGAACAATAGTGCAATGATTGTCGATATGCGAAAAGTTTACGTGGTGGCCCGTAAGGACGACCGGCAGGCGCTGCTGGACGCCCTGGAGAACGTGGGCATGCTGCACATCGCGCCGGTGGAGCCCTCGCGCGCGGTGGCGGAGGAAAAAATCGTCGCGGCCATGGACCGTCTCCGCCGGGCCATACAGGTGCTGGCCAACGTTGCGCCTTCGGGCGATACGCCGGACCTGCCGGTCAGCAATGCCGCCGACGAGATACTGCACATTCAGCGTCACGATGCGGAACTTCAGAACCAGCTGACTTCGCTGCACCGTCGCCACGAACAGCAGGCCGTGTGGGGCGACCTGAGAATCGAGCAGATAGAAAAACTCAGGCAGGCGGACGTCAATATAGAATTTTACATGGTGCCGGCCGCGGACGTCGACGAGGTGTCTGCGGAATGCGTCCACACGCTGGGCGAGTTGCCGGGCAAGGATGTTCTGGTGGCCGTCATCGGCCGCGACGGCGAGGTCCGACTGCCGCCGCACGCCAGGAAAATGCCGCTGCCGCAGCAGGACCGCCCGACCATGCGTGCCGAGGCCGAAAGGGTGGAAAAAGAACTCCGCAAGGGTCAGCGGCGGCTGGGCGAACTGGCCGGACTTCAGAACCGCATGGAGGCGGAGCTGCGAAGACTGCATCACCGCGCCGAGTATTCCATCGCCGCACGCAGCGCGCTGGAGGGCGAGGAACTTGTCGCCATGCAGGGCTGGGTTCCCGCAGACGACGCGCCGGCCCTGGCCGAGAAACTCCGCGACGCAGGCGTGGACGTGGCCGTCCAGGCAGTCGAGCCGGAAGAGGATGAACTGCCGCCCACGCTCATCCGCTATCCGAAGTGGGCCAGGCCTATTAAAGGCCTGTTCGACATACTCGGCACGTTCCCCGGCTACCGGGAATACGACCTCTCGCCTTTCTTCATGGTCGCGCTGCCGTTGTTCGCGGCCATGCTCATCGGCGACGCCGGCTACGGGCTTGTCTTCGTGCTGATATCACTGCTGGGCTACGGGCCGCTGGTACGCAAGGCCGGCAAGGCACAAACGCAACTCATACTGACCGTCGGAATATGCACGCTGGTCTGGGGCGTGCTGACGGCGAATTATTTCGGCATCACGCCCAACGAGATAATGGCCGCCGGCGGATTCGCCTCGGTGGCGCAGATGGAATCCGCCTCCGGTTTCTACGCCACAGTGGGCAGATGGATGGCCACGCTGGGCGTACTGTTCCGCCAGGACTCCGAGGCCGCGCGATTCCTGATTATCAAGATAAGTTTCATCATCGGCTGCATTCACCTGGTTTCTGCGCACTTTCGCCAGGCGGTTGGCTTCTGGCCGCACCAGAAGGCCTACAGCGAAATCGGCTGGTGCCTGGTGCTGACGGGCATGCTGGGCGTGGTGTGGAAACTGTTCAATTTCGCCATGCCGCAATGGGTGCTTCCGGCGGCGATAGGCAGCGTGGCAGCGGGATATCTGCTGGCCGTGCTGTTCGGCTATCCCGTCAAAAACCTGCTCAAACGCATCGGGCTGGGGTTTGCGGCCTCGTTGCTGCCGCTTATAAACGCCTTCGGCGACACGATGAGCTACATCCGCCTGATGGCGGTGGGACTTGCGACGTATTACATCGCATCGGCGTTCAACGGGCTGGGAGCGATGGTGGCCGAGCCGACGCCGATTCTATGGTCGGTGGGGGCGCCGGTGATTTTGTTCGGCCACGCGCTGAACATCGGGCTGGCGATAATCGCGATTTTCGCGCACGGGGTGAGACTGAACATGCTGGAATTTTCGAACAACGCCGGCGTACAGTGGGCCGGATATGCGTATCAACCGTTTGGTAAACATCAAGCTAAGGAGTAAATGACTATGGAATCTTTCATGGGACAACTGGGACTGGCGCTGGCACTTGGCCTGGGCGGACTCGGCAGCGCGCTTGGAATCGGTGCAGCCGGACGCGCCGCCGCCGGGGCGTGGGCCAAGGAAGCCAAGGCCGGCAAGCCACTGAACTTTTCGTACATCATTCTGCTGGGCATGCCGCTGACGCAGACCATTTACGCGTTCATTCTGATGCTGGTGGGCCTGAGCGGCCCGGTTTACAACACCGAAATACTGGCCGCAAACGCGGGCGCCCTGCTGAGCATCGGCATCGCCGGCGGACTGGCAGAGATGTTCAGCGCCTGGATGCAGGGTCTGATAGGCGCGGCCGGCTGCCGCACGCTGTCCGAGGGCGAGGGCAAGGGACTGGTGTTCATCATTATCGCGATGGGCATCGCCGAAACCGTCGGCCTGTTCGGCTTCATCTTCCTGCTGCTGGTAATGCCGAAGTAAATTAGTAATCGTTAATCGGTCACTCTACGCAGTGATTTATAAAACAGGGACAATCCCTGCCTGTTTGGGATAGTCCCTGTTTTCTTTAAGATTCTGATTTATTAAGAGCCCCCTGTTCTCTCAGTGGTTCAAATATTCATCGTCGGCCGGACGGCAACGAGGGCTTTGGCGTTTTCCAGTTTCTGCGGAAAAACGCCATCGCCACTTCCGGGTGCCGCTCGTGGCCCGAGCCGGGGATGACGTCGGTTGTCACCACGAAGCCGCGGCTGCGGAGGTATTTCACTCCCTGCATGGATTGGAATTTTATGGCCGCCGGGTCATTGGAGCCCCAGTAAACCAGCACGGGCAGACTGGCCGCCTCGGGCGGGAACCATCCGTCCACGTTGTGCTTGGAGAAGTTGCAGCTGCGCAGCACGAGAACCGAGAAAACATCCGGGTGTCGAGTGCCCACCCAGTACACCGCGAACCCGCCGCCGGAGAAGCCCGTGAGCATTATGTTGTTCATGTCGATGTTGTAACGGTAGCCCAGGCGTGAAATAATGCTCATTATCCGCTTTTCATTCTCCATCATACCCACCACAGGGCCGTCGCCGAGCACACCGTCTGTGCCGACCACCTCCGGGCATACGATGATGCAGCCGTTCTGCTCGCCCAGCATCTTCAGCTGGCGGATGTGATGATTGGCCACGTCGAACGGCGGTGTGCCGTGGCATGATACGATAAGCGGCGCCGGCCGTGAATGCCGATACGTGCTGGGCACGTATATCCAGTATCCTGCCCCGCTGGACGGGTCGGTCTCGTAGCGTTCGCGAACCGGCGTGTTCTGCGGCGCGGTGACCGCACAACCGCCCATCGCCACCGTTAAAATCATGCATGTAACCGTTGCTAAATTACGTATCATGAATCTTGTTACCTTGTTATTCGGAAATCCAGGCGTGAAAACATAAGCAGTTCCGGGATTTAAGAAACCCTATGCTTAATATAAACGACCGCTGCGGTTTTGCAACTTTCATTGAGCATTGAAAAATTCACCGCTGTGGGTTGTAATCCTCCTGACCGACGTTTGGCCGAATATTATCAACGGAAAGCCATGATAGACATAAAACAGATACGCGACGACCCGGACCGTTTCATCCGAGCGGCCGAGGTGAAAAACATCGACGCCGACATTCCCACGCTGCTGGAGGTCGACGAGCGCCTCCGCGAGGCCGGGAAGGAACTTCAGGACATCCGCACCGTCCAGAACAAGGCGGGCAAGAAAATCGCCTCGCTGTCCGGCGAGGAAAAACAGGCCGCCATAGACGAGATGTCGCAACTGAAGGCCCGGGCCAGGGAACTTCAGGAGACGCTTGACGAATACCAGCCGAAGTTCGACGAGCTGATGCTGCGCGTGGCGGCCCCGCCGGCCGACGATGTGCCCGTGGGAAAGGACGACAGCGAGAACGTCGAAATCCGCCGCGAGGGCGAGCCGCGAAAGTTCGGCTTCCGGCCGAAAGACCACGTCGAACTCGGCGAGGCGCTGGACATAATAGACATCGCCCGCGGCGTGAAACTCTCCGGCTCGCGCAACTACGTTCTAAAGGGCGCGGCCGCGCTTATGCACTACGCCGTGCTTCGCCTGGCGATGGACCAGATGGTCGCCCGCGGCTACACGCTGCTGAACGTGCCCATGCTGGTCAACGACGCCATCATGCGCGGCACCGGATACTTTCCGCTGTTTCGCGACCAGGCGTATATCTGCGAGCGCGACGCACAGGCCCTGGCCGGAACCGCCGAGGTGCCCGTGACGGCGTTCCACAGCGACGAGATACTCACGGCCGAGGATCTGCCGAAAAAATATATCGCATTCTCGACGTGTTTCCGCCGCGAGGCCGGGGCGGCCGGGCGCGACACCTACGGGCTCTACCGCATCCACTACTTCGACAAAGTCGAGCAGGTCATCCTCTGCCGCAATGACATGGAGGCCTCCGTTGAGCACCACCACGAAATCCTCGCCAACGCCGAGGACGTGCTCAAGGCCCTGGAACTGCCGTACCGCGTGGTGAACGTCTGCACGGGCGACCTGGGCCAGGGGCAGATAAAGAAGTTCGACATCGAGACGTGGATGCCGTCGCGCGAGAGTTACGGCGAGACGCACTCGGCCAGCATGTTCGGCGAGTTTCAGGCCCGGCGGCTGAACATTCGCTACCGCGACGGCGACGGCAACCTGCAATTCTGCCACACGCTGAATAACACCGTCATCGCCTCCCCGCGGATTCTGATTTCCATACTGGAACTTTATCAGAACGAAGACGGCTCGGTAACCGTCCCCGACGCCCTTCGCCCCTACATGTGCGGCATGCAAAAAATCGATGTAAAATAAAAGGATCGCACACATGCGGAAGTTGGCATGTCTGGCTATTGTATTGTCGTGTGGTTTGGCCGGTGCTGAGGCGCCGGTGGTTTCACCCCGGCCGATGAAGTGGCACAAGGTAACCATCACCTTCACCGGGCCGAAGACCGGCGAGTCGGCCGAGCCGAATCCGTTCACCGATTACCGGTTGAACGTTACATTTACGCATTCATCCGGGGCCAGGTATGTCGTGCCGGGCTACTGGTCGGCCGACGGCGACGCGGCCAATACCGGAGCCGACGCCGGGGATAAGTGGAAGGTCCATTTGGCACCGGACAGGACCGGCAAGTGGACGTATAAGGCATCTTTCCGTGCGGGCGAGAACGTGGCCGTCAGTGATAATTCCACCGCCGGCAAAAGCGCCGGCTACTTTGACGGCGCGACGGGCTTTTTCATCGTGGCCGATACCGACAAGGCCGGCCGGGATATGCGGGCAAAAGGGCGCCTCGAATACGTCGGCAAGCGTTACCTGCGCTTCGCCGAGACAGGCGAATATTTCCTCAAGCAGGGCGCCGATGCGCCGGAAAACTTCCTCGCCTACGCCGACTTCGACGGTCCGTTCAAGTCCGACGGCCACAACGACAAGTACGTCAAGACCTGGCGGCCGCACGTTCGCCACTGGCGTCGTGGCGACCCGACCTGGCGCGGCGGCAAAGGCAAGGGCATCATCGGGGCGATAAATTACCTCGCCGTCGAGGGCATGAACGCCTTTTCGTTCATTCCGATGAACATCGGCGGCGACGACCGCAACGTCTTCCCCTACACCGATTACGACGAGCGCCTGCGGATGGACGTGTCGCGCCTGGCGCAGTGGGAAATCGTCTTCGAGCACGCCGACCGGATGGGCATGTTCACGCACTTCAAGACGCAGGAGACCGAGAACGAACTGCTGCTGGACGGCGGCGATCTGGGGCTCGAGCGGAAATTGTATTACCGCGAACTCATCGCCCGCTTTGCCCACCACCTCGCGCTGAACTGGAACCTCGGCGAGGAGGTCAACAACGCCTCCACCGCTCAGAAGAAGGCCTGGGCGAGATACTTTTGGACGCACGACCCGTATCAGCATCACATCGTCATACACAACGGGGCCAGCCACTACGACCTGCTGGGGCCCGCGGATAAAGGCGGCTCTTACCTGAGTGGTTTTTCGCTGCAGACCAACCGGCCGGATTTTGCAAACGTCCACAGGCAGGTGCTGAATTATATCCGCCGCTCGGCAAAGGCGGGCAGGCAGTGGGCTGTTGCCTGCGACGAGCCGGGCGACGCCAGCCACGGCCTGCGCCCTGACAACGACGCCGGCAACGCCCACGAAGATGCGCTAAAGAACGCACTGTGGGGCACGCTGATGGCCGGCGGATGGGGAAATGAGTGGTACTTCGGATACCGGCATGCTCACTCGGATTTGACGTGTCAGGATTTCCGCAGCCGCGACAGGTGGTGGGACTACTGCCGCTACGCGCTGGCGTTTTTCAACGATAACGACGTTCCGTTCTGGAAGATGGGCCCCGCCGACGATTTGGCCGACGGCGATGCGTATTGCCTGGCGCGGCCGGGCGAGGTTTACGCCGTCTATCTGCCCGACGGTGGGGAGGGCAAGCTGAAACTGGCGGCCGGAACGTATTCCGTGCGGTGGTACGACCCGCGCAACGGAGGCAAGTTACAGGCCGGAAACGTAACTAAGGTAACAGGCCCGGGCATGAAATCCGTCGGTTTGCCGCCACGAGAGAAAAACCGCGACTGGGCGTTACTGGTAAGAAGAAAATAGTTACTGTTTTTGGCATGGCTGGCCAATTAAGGAAGAATTATTATGGAACAATTGAACGGGACAAACGGGCTGCAGGTTCGCCAGAGAAAGGAGATGCTGGAAGTCTTTACCGGTTTCGAGACGAAGAACAAGTACGAGGTGCAGGACCTGTCCGGGGCCCGGTTGTACTTTGCCGGCGAGGAAAGCGGCTTTATAAGCCGTTACCTGCTGGCCTCGCTGCGGCCGTTTACGATACACCTTGCCGATAACGAAGGCCGCGAGGTAATGCGCATCCACCGTCCGTTCCGGTTCTATTTTCACCGCGTGGAGATTACCGATGCATCCGGCAAACTGCTTGGCGTGGTGGTGCGGCGCTTCAGTTTCCTGCGCAGAATATACGAAGTAGAGGACCCGACGTGCCAACCGATACTTGAATTGTTCGGGCCGATTCTGCATCCGTGGACTTTCAACATCCGCCGCCGCGGCGAGGAAATAGGAAAAATCACCAAGAAATGGTCGGGCATCGCCAAGGAGGCATTTACCGATGCCGACAATTTCGGCGTTACCTGGCCGGAAGACATTGACGCCACCGAACGCGCCCTTCTTCTGGGGGCCGTGTTCCTCATCGACTTCGTCCACTTCGAGCGAAAAAGCAATGATTAGTTAGTTGACGCGTCAGCCGGTCGATAGGTTAATCGGTTAATCAGAAAACATAGTTAGAAGCTTACCAGCCGTAAGTGGAGTCGAAGTTCGTTTAATCATTCGGATTTTATATACGTTGTCGAATGAGATTTTTGTTTTATCCATTTTTCTGCGATATACTTTGTAAAAGCATACAGCGGAGATTTTGAATGATAGTCGTAATGAAACCAGGCGCCTCTAAGCAGCAGGTCCAGCATGTTGTGGACCTTGTCCGCGATTACGGTTTGAAGGACCACGTGATAACCGGCACGGACCGCACCGTGGTGGCGTGCATCGGCGACAAGCGGATGGTCGACAAGTCGGCCATCGAAAACGCCCCCATGGTCGACCGCATCGTGCCTATACTCGCCCCGTACAAGATGGCCTCGACGGAGGTCAAGAAGGAGCGGTCGAAGATATGCATAGGTCCGGAGAAATTCCCTTTAGGCGGCGTTAAGGTGGGCGTAATCGCCGGCCCGTGCGCGGTCGAAGGCCGCGATCAACTGCTCCGCGTGGCCGAGGCGGCCAGGGCGGCCGGGTGCATCGGCCTTCGCGGCGGGGCATACAAGCCGCGGACGAGCCCCTACAGTTTTCAGGGCATGAGGGAAGAAGGACTCAAACTGCTGGCCGAGGCGCGTGAGAAAACCGGCCTGGCCGTGGTCACCGAGGTTATCGGCCTGGAGCAGGTGGAGCAGGTGGCCGAATACGCCGACGTGCTCCAGATAGGCGCGCGGAACATGCAGCACTACCCGCTGCTTGAGGCGGTCGGCAAGGCGGACAAACCTGTTCTGCTGAAGCGAGGCATGTCTGCCACGCTGGAGGAGTTTCTGCTGGCGGCAGAGTATATTATCAACGCCGGCAACAAGAACGTTATTTTGTGCGAGCGGGGCATCCGAAATTTCGAGGTCCACTGCCGCAACACGCTGGCCCTGGCGGCCGTGCCTGCCCTTAACGATATGACTCACCTGCCGGTGATAGTGGACCCCTCGCACGCGACCGGACACGCTCGGCTGGTGCCGTCGATGAGCCGGGCGGCCGTGGCGGCCGGGGCCGACGGGCTGCTTCTGGAATGCCACCACGACCCCGAGCACGCCATGTCCGACGGCGCGCAGTCGGTAACGCCGGACGTCCTGGTCAACCTTATGCGGTCGCTGAAAGATATCGCCAAGGCGGTAGGGCGGGACATTTAAAAAAAAGCGGCGCGGCCAGGCGGGATACGACTCAATGCATTGATCATTGGCGGAAATTGGCGACAAAACGAAACGCATATAAATTATTAATATTTCAGTATTTAAGAGTATATTGATAATAACGATAATAGTGTTATAATGATTACAGTAAGAAGAAACGATTACTTTTTCAGAAAGTTAAATTCCTTAAGGGGAAACTGAAGTTTGTCAAAAATGGAATATTCTTGACAAACAGTTGGTTATAAATTTGTGATTAAGATTATTCTCATTGAGAATAACCGGGAGAATGATATCCATGGCTAAGAGTTGGCGCGATGTGGTAGATGTGGATTACCCTAAAATCAGGCCCATAACTAACCGAACAATCGCCGCTATCGAGGGACAGCGAAAATGGCTGCGGGGTAGTGTTCGCCTTAGTACGGGTAGAATCGTGACAGACGATGAGTATCGTAAGCGAGAACGGCGCGCTTTCGGTAAAAGGACCTGAGCGGGGTATTATATACTGTGCTTACCTTATCAACTAAATGAAATAAGGGGTCGGATTGATGCATAATGACAGATGGGAGGAGATAGTTGAGATACACAATCTCACAAAAGAATTGATTCTTAGATTTGAGGAAGTTGACCCGGAGAGGAAAGCATTTTTCAATCCCATGCTTCAGCAGAGGGACGCTTACGACCATATTGTCAGGGCGAAGGTTGCCGAATTAGGCCGGAAAGAATTTGAAAATGAAACCGAGAGGATCAAGTATATCGACAGCAATTTCGATAAAGCGCTCGGGCATGCGTATCGTGCATTTTTCGATGCAGCGGATTGGTTGAGTATTATATACCGTGATAATATGAATATGGCGGTCGATGGTTACTCCGCGGAAGCAGTCAATACGGCTGTTCCTGACTTCTACGAGACTATCTTGCCGAGAACCGAAAAAGCACACAACGAGCTGGTAGATATAAGAAAGAACAAGGATATTGGAACCGGCGCCGGAATACTCGAGCAAGTTCACCAATATAGAACTATTCTGGACAGGATGGATGAAGACTGGCGAAAAATCACAGATGCCAAAATATCATTGATAAAACTCAAGGGCAAAGAGACGGCCAAAAAAATAAAAACTGCAGTAATTCAATTAGCCATCGGTATAGCCATTGGCATTTTACTGATGATTTTAAAGGGCGATTATTAATGACACTGGTGATGAAAGTGAAGCGCCAGTTGATGTAGATCTGTGTGACGTTTGCCCGCTCTCCCGATGTATCGGGATTAAAAATTGCCACGTGAGCACCCGAAGAGCCGCCAGCGCGAGCGAGCGGGTTTGAATAAATAAATAATTTTTAAACCGATTTGGGGCGTATACAATCTTCGGGCGGAATGGATAACCTTTCTGACAACAGGGGTTCGCATAGACAGCGTCTGATCCGCGTTCCGCTGGCGCCGGTGGCGGCGGCATTGGCGTGCGGGATTGCGGCCGGGCGGTATCTGCCTCTTCCCGTTGCGTTCTGGCTGGTTTTTCTGGCGGCGTCTGTGGCCGCGGCGGCGGTAACATTTTTTTGGCGGCACCTGGGCGGACTTTGCGGCGCGTGCCTGCTTGCGGCTATAGCTGCGGCCGGCGGGGCGCACATCCACAACGCCGCATTTGCTCTCAGCGACAGTCACATAGCTACCTATGCAGGCCTCTCGCGCATACCCGCCGCCGTGCGGGGCAAAATCGTAACATTTCCGCAGGTCCGTTCCGTCGCATCCGGCATGATGCCCGGCTACCACCAGCCGCCGCGGACGAAGTTTATCCTCCGCGCCGAGGCCATCCGCCTTAAAGACGGCCACGGGCGAGCGTGGCGGCCGACCGAGGGCCTCGTCGAGGTCACCGTGAGCGAGCCGGATGACCGCCTCACGGCCGGTCAGACCGTTGAGATGCTCGGCTGGCTGGGGCGGCGCTGCGGTGGGGCAGACAACCCCGGCCAGACGGCACCCGATGATTATGCCCGCAAAACGGGCGTGTTCGCGTGGTTTTCGGCGCCGTGCGTGGGGGCGGTTAAGATCGCCGCCGAGCGTTCGCCGCGGTGGCATTCGCGGATTTTGTGGCGGCTGCGCGCTTCGGCCCGCCAGCACCTGCACGAGTGCGGCGACGGCCGGGCCGCCGGCCTGCTAAGCGCGATGATAATCGGCCGCGGCAGCCGCACCGCCGGCGCGCTCGGTGAACTGAACGACGCCATGATACGCGGCGGCATCGCGCATTTCCTGAGCATCTCCGGGCTGCACCTGGGCGTGTTTCTGGGCTTCGTGTATTTTCTCTGCCGCCTGCTGACCCTGACGCCGCGGCGTTCGGCCGCGGCCGTGATAGTGGTGCTGGGCGCGTATGTGCTGCTGGCCCAGCCGCGGGCCCCGCTGATGCGTAGCGCGATAATGGCCGCGGCGCTGTGCCTGTCGGTAATGCTGGGGCGGCGGGCCTCGGCGTTGAATGCCCTGGCCCTGGCGGCCATAATTCTGCTGGCCCTGGACCCGCTGAAACTCTTTCACGCCGGTTTCCAGTTGAGTTTCACTATTGTGGGCGGGCTGATAATTCTGCACCACCCTATGCGGCGGCTTCTGTTCGGTCGGTGGCTGCGGAGGCGGGGGCTGATGGTTTTCCGCGGCGAGCAGCGGCTGCGGCGGTGGTGGTACTACCGGGCGGGCAACTGGCTGATAAACCTGGTGACGCTCTCGCTGACGGCGTACCTGTGCGCGGCCCCGCTGGTGGCGCACCATTTCGGACTCTTCAGTCCGTACGCGCCGCTGCTGAGCGTGCTGGCGTTCCCGCTGGTGGCGCTGGTGCTGGTG
The DNA here is from genome assembly GCA_964472875.1 of uncultured Planctomycetaceae bacterium. Classification (GTDB taxonomy): domain Bacteria; phylum Planctomycetota; class Phycisphaerae; order SM23-33; family SM23-33; genus CAYYMD01. The sequence continues at coordinate 16,761 of CAYYMD010000021.1, read as the reverse complement.
GGCGGTTACGTATCGCTCGCGCTGGCGTGGGTGCTGCCGAACCTGTCGTGGCAGGTGGGCCGTCTGGCGGGCATTTTTGCCGAGTGGCTGGCGGGGGCGGTGGAGTTAATGGGCAGGGCGCCGTGGCTTTCGCTGGAACTTCGACCGGTTGGCGCATTGTGGGTGATAACCGTTTACGCCGCCGTTGCGGCGGTGCTGCTGTTGCGCGGGCGGGGCAGAAAATACGCCGCGGTGGCGGCGGTGGTTGTTGTCGCGGCCGCGACCGCATGGACGCAGCGAACCGCGCCCGCTCCCGGCGCCGGGCAACTGGATGTCCTGTCGGTGGGCGCCGGCCAGTGCATCGTGCTGCGGACCGGCGACGGGTCCGTTTACATACTCGACGCCGGAACGCGCAGCGGCTTCGACGCTTACGGATTTGCTTTGTCACCGTTCCTGCGGGCCGGGCGGTTCCCCCGCCCATCGGCGACGTTCATATCGCACGCAAACACCGACCACTACAACGCCCTGCCCGAGCCGCTTAGCCGCGGGCGGCTGGAGCGGGTGTACCTGAACGATTATTTCGGCCATGGCGCAGGCGGTGAGGAGGCCGACGGAGCGGAACTGGATTTCATGCGGATTCTAAACGGCTCCGGCGTCGACGTGGTGCGTCTGCGGGCCGGTTCGGCGGTGCGGCTGGACGATTCGGCCACGGCCGAGATTCTCTGGCCGCCGCCGGCGCGGGATGATCTCTCGGCCAACGACACATCACTGGTGATGCGGATAACCTGCAACGGGCAAAGCGTTCTGGTCACCGGCGACCTGGACGAGGTCGGCCAGACGGAACTGGCCGGGCATGACCGCCTTGACGCTGACGTGCTTGTGATGCCGCATCACGGCGGGTGGAAGCCGACGCTGCCGGCGTTCGTGGATGCGGTCGACCCGAAGGTGGTTATCGTGAGCAATTCGCACGACCCGGCCGGGGCGGTGGAGGATGAGCGGCGACGACATTTTTACAAGCGGCTGAGGAACAATTACCGATACTACTCAACGTATGAGAACGGATGGGTGAGGGTCCGCTTCGGCGACGGGCCGGTGACGGTGGAGGCGATGAGAGAGTAAACGCCGCCCCTCTCGACGCGGGTGCGATTTTGATGTAAAGTTACACACGCCGCCAGCGGCAATGAGTCACTACGGCGCGGCATAAAAATATGCATCAGAAAATAAAACATAGCGGGATATGCACGACCCGACGAAAAGCGCTGTCGCTGACGGCGCTCATTGTTGTGCTGCTTTGCGCATCGTCTGCGATGTGCCGGGACGGCGCTCGTCCCACAAACGAACAAATCAGCCGGTCGATGAAGCGGGGCGTGGATTTTCTGTTCTCCGTGCGGGAGACGGACGGCACCTGGGACAGTTCTTATGACGCGTTGCACGAAGGGGGTGTGGAATCGCTTATAGTGCTGGGAATTCTGGCCGCCGGCGAGCCGCCGGATTCCAAGCGCCTCGAGGCGACGCTGGCGTACATAGACGGCTGTGACCCGAAAACCACCTACGCCCGTGCCATGCGTGCGCTTTTATATGCACGCCTTGGCGGCAAAAAGTATTTCGAACCGCTCAGGAACGACACCGAATGGCTCATAGAACGGCAACACCCCTCCGGCGGCTGGGGTTACGGTCCGGCGCATTCCACGACTCAGAAATATTCCGGCTGGACAGACGCATCCAATACCCAATTGGCTCTGCTGGCCCTTCAGGCCGCCGCTGAAGCCGGCGTGGAAGTGCCGAAAACCGTTTGGACTCGCGCCATAAATTACTGGGTGCAAAGCCCCAATGCCGACGGCGGATGGGGATATCGTCCGCCCGGCGGTGACGGCCCGCGTTTGAGGGGGCAGAGTTACGGCTCTATGACGGCGGCTGCGGCGGCTACGATATCGAACCTGTCCCGTAGGATTCCATCCGGGAATATCGGCCAGAAGACGGTCCAAAACGGCATAAAATGGCTCGACCAGCACTACACAGTCGAATCCGTGCCCGGCTGGATGTGGGGGGACGCACAGAACTGGCTTTATTATTATCTGCACTGCATGGCCAGGTTGTCCGACACCACAGGCCGGGCGGCATATGGCGGGGAAGAGGACGCCGGGCATGCCAGGGATTTCCGGACGGACGCCGCGGCGTTCCTGCTTCGGACGCAGAAGGAAAACGGCAGCTGGCTGGCAGACCGCGCCATGGCGGGCGAGGAGTCCGTATCTTTTGCGGCGATAGATACCGCCTTCGTGCAACTGGTGCTCGCAAGGGCCGCCGCGCCGGAAATAATATCCTACCTGTCTTTGGGGAAAGAATCCTTTTATGACCCGGCCCGTCCCGATGCGTTCTGCCGCTGGTTTGGCCGACAGCTTAACCGCCGCGTGGGATGGCGGCGTGCTTCGGGCGTATCCGGAGAGTCGCCCGTGCTGATGATAAAATCCGACGGCCGCGGCGGCATATCCGCGGATATGGCCGGGCCGCTGAGAGAATTCCTATGCGGCGGGGGAACAATTGTTGTCGTGTCGCCAAAAGACGCATCCGCGTCTTTCGCGAAGGATGTTTCGCAATATTTTCGCCGGATTCTGCCCGCCTTCAGCGAGCGGAAACTGAAGGCGTCGGGGCCGCTGGGGACGGTGAAATTTTCGGTCGGCGGGGATTTTCTTGAACAGGTAGTCGCGCTTGATAATTCCTGCCAGATGCGCGTTTTCATACTTTCACCCTCCGCCGGCAGGCAACTCGGGGAAATCTCGCCGGATGCAATGCGGTTTCTGGGTAACGTGGTTCTGTACGCCACGGACATGAATCTTCCCGACGGCAGGTTTGCAGTTCGCCCGTTTGCCGGCGAGAAACTGTCGCCCCAAAGACGAATCGCCGTGGCAAGAATCAAGCACGGCGGTTACTGGGGGGCGTGCCCGGGCAGTTTCGCCGGACTCAGCCGCGTGCTGACCCATGCCCTGAGCGTGGGCGTCGAAGAAGCCCCCCCGGTGGACCCGGAAAGCAGACTGCCCGGCGATATCGAACTGCTCTGGCTGACAGGGGGCGATAAAATCGAACTGGGCGAAGCGGCCATGGAGCGTCTTAAAAAGTATGTGCTTTCCGGCGGGACGGTGTTCATAGACTCCGCCTCGGGTAACCCCGAATTTGTGCGCCAGGCCGGCCGGATGCTCGCCGAGACGTTCGGTGCCGACAGCATCGAGAAATTAAGCGCAGAAGACCCGCTCATCACCGGCGGGTTCGCCGGCGGCATCGGAACAGACATAACGAAAGTGCGTTACACGCGCGCCCTGCGCAAAGAAAAGCCCGACGAAAGCGACCCGGGCCTGTGGTGTGTGCGAATACGGGGGCGGGCCGCGGTTATTGTGAGCAATTATGCCATAACCGGGCCGATGTCGGGGACTAAGATATACAACTGCCGCGGCTTGTCAGGCAGGGATGCGCTTCGCGTGGCCTCGAACGTCGTGCTATATGCGGCCATGAATCAGTATTTTCTGCAGGAATAGCCGCTTACGCCGGTCACCACTGCCCGGAAGCGATGTAGTTTCTGAAGGCCTCAAGCAGTTTGTTCGTGACGGGCCCGCCTTTTCCGTCGCCGATAACCTTTCCGTCAATCTTTGTGACGGCGATTACCTCCGCGGCCGTGCCTGTCAGGAAACACTCATCGGCCTCGTAGAGTTGCTCGACCGTGATGTCGCTCTGGGACAGCGGAATGTTCAACTCGCCGCAGAGTCGCATGACGACTTCTCGTGTGATGCCCACCAGTATGCCCGCCTCCGGCGGCGGGGTTATTACCCGGCCGTCGGCGACGATAAATATGTTGTCGCCGGTGCACTCGGCCACGTTGCCCTGTTCGTTGAGCATGACGGCCTCGGCTACGCCGGCGTCTACGGCTTCTACCTTGGCCAGTATGTTGTTGAGGTAGTTTAGACTCTTGACCTGTGAGGGAATGACCCGTCCGGAGCGGCGGATGGTCTTTGCGATGATGACCGCCATGCCCTCCCGGTACATTTCTTCGGGATACAGGGCAATCTGGTCCGTGATGATAAACGTAACGGGGTTCGAGCAATCGAACGGGCCCAGCCCCAGCGTACCCGGGCCGCGGGTGACCACCAGGCGGACATAGGCGTCGTGCATTTCATTGGCATGCAGCGTCTCGTAAATGGCGTCGCACAGTTCCTGCTTGGTGTAGGGAATCGCAAGGCGGATTATTTTGGCCGAGTCGTACAGGCGGTCGATGTGCGCATCGAGTTCGAAGACCTTGCCCGCGTAAACGCGAATACCTTCGAATACCCCGTCGCCGTAGAGCAGGCCGTGATCGTAAACGCTTATACGCGCATCCTGCCGCTCAACGAGTTCGCCGTTCATCCAGATTTTCATAACCGCTCCTTCTTTTCAACTCAGGGCGGTTATACTAACGGCGAAACCGCCGGATGGCAATCATCTATTCAATCGTCGAAGCCGCCCAGTGGCCAGTCTATCAGACGCATGTTACTGCCGGTGGCGTCGAGGCGGGCCATCTCGTCCTCGCCCAGCGACCAGTCGAAGATGTCCATGTTGTCGCGCAGATGCTGCGTGGAGGATGCCTTGGGTATGACCGTTATGCCTTTCCGGACGAGCCAGCGCAGCGAGACCTGCCAGGGGCTTTTGCCGTGGTTGCGGCCGATTTCGCTCAGCAGTTCGTCGCCGCCGAGGCGGCCCTTGCCCATGGGCGAATAGGCCACCAGCGGCACGCCGTTGTCGCGGCAGTATTGCAGCAGGTCCTGCTGGTTAAGGTAGGGGTGGTACTCGACCTGGTTGGCGGCGATGGGAACCTTGCCGGCGGCGATGGCCCGCCCGAGGCGTTCGGCCGTGAAGTTCGAGACGCCGGCGTGGAGAATTTCGCCCCCGTCCAGCAGGCGGGCGAAGGCGCTGAGGGTTTCTTCCAGCGGCACGTCGGGACTGGGCCAGTGGATAAGAAGCAGGTCGATGTAGTCCATGCCCAGTTCGTCCAGCGACCGGCGGCACTCCTCGAGAACGTCGTCGTGGCGGAGTTTGTCGTGCCAGATTTTGGTGGTCACGAAGATTTCCCCGCGGCCGGCGCCCGATTTTCGTATGCCCTCGCCGACCGGTTCGTGGTTGCCGTAGAACACGGCCGTGTCCACGTGGCGGTAGCCCATGTTTATCGCCTCGGCGACGGTTTTGACGCATTCGCCGCCCTTCAGCGACCACGTGCCCAGTCCCAGCATGGGCATCTGTTTCCCGGAGCAGAGTGTTACGTATTCCATAAGACAGTCTCCAAAATTATCATACCGGACATTATGCGAAAATATTTATTGCCGTCCCGGACGTGCGGGGGCGAGCCGAATTTTCCGTGGCAACCGCTTTGCGGCTCCGGCTTCACCCCGGGAATAGTCATCAACAGTTCCATATCGGGGGTGACCTTGATGAGCGATTCGAGTCTTTTCTCGTGTCTTTTTAGTTATCCGCACACAAAGTCCAATTGCTCCAGAAGCATCTTTGTCGTCCAACCCGCATGGGTGGGCAACTTCTTGACCAGGCAATCAATCTTCTCTCTGCCCGCCTTGCCGAAGGCGTCGCTCTTATCAACCTTCAGGCCATACTTAGCTAACGTGGCCTGAATACGGTTCTTCAATCTGGTTCGTTGATTAGAGAGCACCATTCGCGTGCGGGTAAGTTCCCTCAGGTCTCTAAGTTCAGCCGGCGGAATCCAAACCTCCGGCAGCGTGCCGTTACGCTGGAGAAGGTTAAGACCATGAACGTCCAGTTTGTCGGTCTTGTTTATCATGCCCATCATCAATTTGGCCTTGCGGGGATGCACCAGTCCCGGCGCGCCGGGATTCCGGCCTGCTCTATCTCATCGACTATCCAGTACCAGTTGCGGGCGGCCTCCACCGCCACTGTCCGTTCCGGACGGACAGGTCTTAAGATACCCTCGGATCGCTCCGGGACTATGCTCAATGCGTTGCTGTCTTGTCCGGCACGTGCGATGGTCTTCTCTTTCGGCCAATGTATAGTGCTTGTGGCTGTCGAATGCGATATACTCTTTCATGGCGCGGCTCCTTGTGTTAGAAATTTACATTGCCAGTATAACTGGCGAACGGAGCCGCGCTTTCATATTTTCATTTGAATTTCGACATTCGTAATTTGGCCGCAGGGCCGGCCGTGTTTTTTGTAATTTTGGTAAGCCCTTGCCGGTAAGCGGAGGATGTTTTGCTGTTCCCCATATTCCCGCGTAACTATTCCCGCATTATCACCCGCCATAAAAACCAATGGGGCAGAACCGCCAAAAGGACAGGTGGGCCACTTGGCGGACAAGCCATTGGCGACCAGCCGCACTGTTGGTCGGTAGTCTATTAAAAGTCCTGTTCACCCTGGGGTTGCGGCGGGGGCATTGGGCCGGGCCGCGGCATCATCAATCCCATAAATACGCCGGTCAGATCCTTGATAAGTCCGCTGGGCATGTACAGGGCCATGTGGCCGGTGTTATCTTTTCCGCCGGCGCCTACGGCGATGGGCGTCTTGCAGGTTATCTGAAACGGAATCGGCTGTGAGTCGGGCGCCATCGTGTTCTTGGCCGTCTTTATGACGTCCAGAAGATTGCCGCCGTTGAACAGCATGATGAATGATGTGTTCTTCGGCATGTACTTAAGCGCTTCGGCCGAATCGGGGCCCTGGAGGATGGTTCCGCCACCTGTCTTGGCGAGCTTGATTGACTCGCCGAGGAACGCCCGCGAACCGCCGAAAGTCAGCACGAGGGTGTCCTTGTCGGCCTCGGCCACGAATATCCGCACTTTATCCTCGCCTAAAACCTTAACCATCTTGTCCTTGTCGTCTTCCTCGGCCATTTCAGGATGCGTGAATTCGATGGTGTCCACGGGGGTTTGCTCGACAGTTTCAACGCCCTTTGCGTAACTCAGCTGCAACTGTTTAAAATCCGGATCGTCTGCGGTCTGAATAAGCGAGTTGCCAAGGTCGACGCCGTCGGTCATAAGGGCCTTGAGTTTGGCGGCCGATTTGCAGTCGATTACCATGGAAAGGCCGAACAGCCCGCTCCCGGCCGGCGCCCCGCCGCCGGCAAACTGGACGCCCGTGACCTGTCCCTGCAGGCCGAGGAAAATCTTCTTCATTTTGGCCTTGTCTTCGTCCGAGAGTTTGCCTTCCGCGGCAGAGGCGATGGCGTTGACGGCCATGTTTATCTGTTCTTTGGGGTCTTCGGCGACGGGGTTTTTCATCGCGTTGCCCGCGGCGCCCATGGCCAGCACGTAGGGCAGGTTCGGGAGGCGGTTGAGGAGTTTCTTGGCGCCGGGATTATCGACTTTGATGCTCCCGGCCAGGTCGCTGCCTTCTGTAAACGTGGCCATGCCTTCGGCCACCAGGCCCGTATCGACGAAACGTCCCGCCAGGGTCATCGAATCGGTCTGTTTGAAAATCTCTTTGTATATGGACGTGTAATAGTCCGCCATTTTCATCTGCAGTGCGAACGGGGCGAGCGGTGCGCTCATTCCTCCTACCCCCGGCCTGCCGGAGGACTGTTCCTTCATTTTTTCGCCTATCATATCGACCATTTTCAGCAACATCGGCCGGATGGTCCTGACGTTGACGTTGGCGGCTATGTCGGATGCGGCCATGAGTTCGGCCTCCGGCTTTGGCAGTTCGCCCACGGCCGAGCCCCTGGCCGACAGAACAGCGCCAAGCGCCTTTTCATTGGGGCTGAGGAATACGTAACCCTGTTTTTCATCGGCCATGACCGTGCCCATGCGGAGTTTGACCTGCGTGTATTTGCCGCCGGGGATGATTTCGTACGCCCCAAAGACTTCCTTGATTCCCTTGCCCGGAACGATCATGACAAAAGGCACATCCTTGAACTGAACTTCGGGGCCTTCACTGGGGCCGGGTTCCATCTCGGCCTTTATCATGCCGACGATGTCGAGGTCATAGTCTTCGGGATTAAGCATCACTGCGGCGAATCCGCCGTTGGGGTTGAAACCCTGGCCCAGTTGCGCTGCGCCCTGGAGCATCTGGAGCACGCCGGGCATCTGGCCGCCGTTCTGGCCGCCGGGGCCGCCGCCCATGGACATTGCGATAATCTGGCTCAGTCCCGCATCCGCCAGAAACTTGTCGATTTTATCCGTGCAGGACTTGACGTCGTTGACGACGACGTACCCGGCAGTGCCGGAGGGGATGTATGAAATAACCGGCTTCAGTTCCGGCATATCCACGGCCGGTGCGGCGCCTTCCTGGGCGCCTGCGGTTACGGCGAAAACACCCGCAGCCAACAACATCGAAATTATTATTCTGCTTCGCATGATGGGATCCTTTCTTAAATTTTCTCCATATACTCTTGATTATTGGGACAGTGAAAAATGGTACCCTTACCTAAGTGACAATAAAAGAAAAAAACACTTTTATATATTTCCCGTTTTATTCAATTCGAGCCGGGCCACCGGGCGGCATTGCAAATATACGTTGCGCCGGTTACCATTATCCGTAATAAATTCGTTTGTTGCGTACAATCGAAGGCGTCGTCAATTATACGACCGGCTTTTAAACATTTGTTGAACGAGACCAGATAATGCCAATCGGTGAAGGAACAGGAGCATCGGCCGCAAAATCTCCCGCAATAGCGCTGGCCGAGGACCGCCTGGAGGACACGCTCCAGGACGGCGAGATTATTGTTCTGGCGATAAAGCCAAGCGGCTGGTTCGTATGGCTGGTGTCGTGGCAGGTTGTGATGGGGGCGTCGGTCATCGCCGGCGTGGCGGCGCTTCTGGACCAGTTCAACCTTGCGGTCCCCCGGCGGACTATTTTCATAGTGTGTTTGGCGGCGGCGGCCGTTCGCGTGGTGATTGCGTGTTTCCAGTGGGTGGGACACCTGTATGTGCTGACTAACCTCCGTGTGATTCGCATCGGCGGGCTGCCCGGCTCGAATATCTGCCATTGCCTGCTGAAGAACATCACTCAGACGCTGCCGGCGGCCACGCGGGGAGAGCGGCTGCTGGGGCTGGGGAGCATATTTTTCCGCACGGCCGCGCAGAAGCCGGACACGCCGCCCCCGCACCAGACGGGGTGGGTTCACGTTTGCGACCACCAGGAGGTCAACCGCATCATCAACGAGGCAATACAACGCGCCGGCAGGCACGGCCAATCATAAGGATTTATTCGGGGGAGTTCTCATTTTCCCAGATGCGTTCGTCGTCGCCGAACAGTTCGACACGGCGTTTTTTGAATTCGCGCGTGGTGTAGAGTTTTACGTAGTCGTCAAGTCCGGTGGCCTCGACCACCCGGGCGACGGTGTTTTCGCATTCTTCCCCGCTTGTGCCGTGAATCATGGTGAACAGGTTCCATCGCCAGTCGCCGTCGGTGGCGCGAAGGTAGCAGTGGCTGATGTTTTCGAACCGCGAACATGCGGCGCCTGCGGCGTCGGCGAGCCGGTCGCTCACCCGCCAGGCGACCATGACATTGTCCGTTGCTCCGGCCGCGCGATGGTGCAGCACGGCCGCGTATCGCCGCATCCAGCCGGCCGACAGAAAGTCCGCCCCGTGGACCAGGAGCGTGTCGGTATCGAGGTCGAACCGCCCGGCAATTTCGTCGAACGGCGCCTCCCGGGCGGGAAGGTCCTGCTGGAGCGCGCGTATTGCGCGTATCTGCTGCTCGGTTGGTGCGGCCGGTGATGTGGATTCCGGCTTCGCTTGCGGCGGGGCTGGCGCGCCGGTGGCGCGGCCGAATTGAACGTGAAGTTTGTAGCGCTTCATCGTCGGCAGGTTGAGTGATTTCTCGGGGCGGCACTTTTTTGCCAGGGCGGCGATTGTGCCGGCCATGCCGAGTCTGCTGCGGGGCGAAACAGTTAGCGTGAACCACAGGTTGTAATCGCCGCCGCGGCCGTAGCAGTGCGACACGCCGGGATGTGCGGCCACGGTCTCGCCCGCTTGCCGCAGGCGGTCTTCATCCACGCAAAAGGCCGCCAGCGTCTGTGAGTAGCCCAGGGCGGCAGCGTCGAATATGCCGGAAATCTCGCGGATGACGCCCGATTTGCGCAACTGTTTTATCGCGGAGATAATCTCATCCGTCCGGTGGTTGAGTTCGGCGGCCAGTTGCTCGTAAGGCCGCGGCGTCAGCGGCACGCGACGCTGTATCGTCTCAAGCAGGCCCTCCGGTATTTCGGTATTGCGGTATTCCGATATTCCGGCCATGCGGTTTTACATTTCCCACATTTCCGGCGCTTTTCTGGTGGCCTTGGGCGCCGAGAGTATTTCGTGATACACCACCGCCTGGCGCGCGTCGGAAGGGGTTATAAGGTAGGTTTTGCGCCTGGTTTTTTTGACGGGTTTCATCAGGCCTCGCGCTTGCGGCATCCGCGTGGAGCCGGCGCCCTTTTTGACGTATTCCTTTACGGTTTTCGGCCGCTGGTGGTATTGTTGGGGGGCGGGTTTGGCGGGGGTCTTGCGGCGACGGCGCGCCTGCTGCTGTTGCTGTGCGGTGCGCCTGCGGACCGACTCGGCCAGGTCGAGGGTGCTGCCTTCCTGGCGGGCCTGCCGCTTGCGCGGAGGCGGTGGCTGCTGTCCCTGTTGGCGGTTCCCGGCCTGCTTTTTGCGCTGCTGCGATGCCTCTTTTGCCTTTTGGACAATGGAGGCGATTACGCTGGCCAGAACCAGCACGATAATCAGGCCGATCTCGAAGAGATCTTCGATGTCCGCCAGTATGGGCGTGTTGACAACGCCCGCCAGTATGCACAAGCCGGTAGTCATTCGATTTTACCTGCCGCCCTGGTCGTCTTCGGATTCCTCTTCGTCGCCTTCTTTCTCCTGGCCGCCGCCGATGCTGTCGCGCATGTTGGTGTCGGCCTGGATGTTCTTCATGCGGTAGTAGTCCATTATGCCCAGGTTCCCGCTGCGGAACGCCTCGGCCATGGCCTTGGGTATCTCCGCTTCGGCCAGGACGACCTTGGCCTGGTTCTCCTGGGTAAGGGCCTTCATTTCCTGCTCGCGTGCCATCGCCATTGCGCGGCGTTTCTCGGCCTCGGCCTGGTAGCGTCGCTTGTCGGCCTCGGCCTGGTCGGCCTGCAACTGTGCCCCGACGTTGCTGCCCACGTCCACGTCGGCGATGTCGATGGAGAGGATTTCGAACGCCGTGCCGGCGTCCAGCCCCTTCTCCAGGACGCGCTGCGAGATTGTGTCGGGGTTCTCCAGCACCGTTTTGTACGTCTCGGCCGAGCCGATGGTCGTTACTATGCCCTCGCCCACGCGTGCGATGATGGTCTCTTCGGTGGCGCCTCCGACCAGCCGGTCGATGTTCGCCCGCACGGTCACCCGCCCGCGGGCCTTTACCTGGATGCCGTCCTTGGCCACCGCGTCCACCGTCGTCTTGCCGGAGGAGGGATTGGGGCAGTCGATGACCTTGGGGTTAACCGAGGTCTGCACGGCCTCGAGTATGTCGCGCCCGGCAAGGTCGATGGCCGTGGCGGTCTTCCACGTCAGCTCGATGTTGGCGCGGTCGGCCGCGATTAGCGCGCGGGTGACGTTGACGGGCCGCCCGCCGGCCAGGTAGTGGCTCTCCAGCTGCCCGGTGGAAATTTCCAGCCCCGCGCGCACCGCCTGTATCCGCGATATGACGATCAGCTGCGGGTTCACCTTCCGCAGCCGCATGCCGATCATTTCCATTATGCCCACGCCCGCGTGCGCCGACAGCGCCTGTATCCACAGCCCGAACAGCGGCGCGAAAAGCAGCAGTATGACGGCAAGCGGAAGCCCGATGATTATGATAAGAATCCACGCTAATGCACTCATGTTGCGTCTCCTTTCCCGGTTATGAATATCACGTGTAACATTTCCACCCGGCCCTTATACCACTATTCCGCTCCGGGCGAAAGGGCGTTTGAAATTATTCCTTCATTTCCCGCACCACCACGTTCATTCCCGTGGCGCGGATGACCTTTATCTCGCTGCCTTCTTCTATCATGCCGCTCTCGGCCGAGGCGTCGTAACGCGCCCCGTCGATTTTCACCGCGCCCGACGGCCGCAGGTCCGTCGCGGCCGTGCCGGTCTTGCCGACCAGCTTGCGGTATTGCTCGCCCCTGGGCGTGCCCGCGCCGGGTTCGCCGTGCTCGGGCTCTTTGAGAATGACCCGTCGCCCGAAGGGCAGCTTGCTTATGTGCTTGACCAGGAATACCAGGTACGCCGGCACGATAATCAGCGCCGCCGCTATCACGATGAACCCCACCGCCGGGCCGGCCGTGAAGCCGAACCATATCGCCCCGGCCATCGCGCCGACGCCCATAAGCGCAAGTATGCCGAAACTCGGCGTGATGACCTCCAGCGAGAAGCACACCAGCGAGCCGGCGAACAGGGCGATGATGTAACCTATTTTTGCCAACATTTACGCCTCCTGAATTTCTTCGACCACAAGGCGGTTGCCGCTGCGGCGGAGGACCTTGACCTTCCGCCCGGCCTTAATAATGCCCGATTCGCTGACGGCGTCAAGCAAATCGTCGCCTATCCGCACCTTTCCCACCGGTCGGCACGTGCTTTCGACCGTGCCCTTGTCGCCGGCCGAAACGCGGCGGTAGGGCGAGGTCTCGCCGACGGCCGCCTCGGGCGTCTTCTCGGCCGAGGCCAGCACGAGTCGGCTTGCCAGCGGTATCTTCGGCAGGTACCGCGCGGCCACGGCCGCGGCCATGGTGGCGCCTATGAACGCCACGATAAGCGCGTATAACCCGTTGGCGAACACGCTCCAGTCCAGGTCGGTCTTCGGGATGGGCCATTCGTTCGGCGCGTTGGGAATGATTATCGCCGCAAGCGCCGCCAGCACGAACACAGCCCCCAGCACGCCCGCCACGCCGAAGCCGGGGATGACTAATATCTCGGCCAGTATCAGCAAAATGCCGATGACCAGCACGGCCACCTCCCACCACTGGGCCATGCCGATGAGGTACCGGCTGCCCAGCATAAGCGCGAAACACGCCACCGCCAGCGCCCCGGGAATGCCGAAGCCCGGCGAGTGCATCTCCACGTACGCGAAGAAAATCGCCCCCATGAACAGCAGAGACGAGACCACCGGCGAGGTCAGGAACCGCACCAGCCGCTCCGACCACGTGTCGCCGAGATACGTCGCCGCCGCCGTCACGTTGTAATGCTCGTTCAGTTCGTCTCTGCTTTGGAACACGTGAGCGGCCAGGCCGTACCTGTGCGCCTCGTCGCCGGTCAGCGTCACCAGTTCATCGGCGGTGTCTATGGTGAGCAAATATTCCCATTCGCGCGAGCCCCCGGCCGGTTGCGTGGCGGCGCTGCGGCCCGGCGCCGCGGCCACGCGGTCGCGCCACTCGGCCGCATCGACAATCTTCAGTTCGCGCGTCCGCCGGTTGCGTATCAGCCATATCTCCATGTCGATGGTTATCATCGCCTCGCACATGGCGACGTTGTAGCCGTTCTGCTTTGCCAGCACGCGGACCTGCGACCGCATGGCCGATTCGAACTTCTTGCGGACCTTATCCGGCAGTTCCTGCACGCCCTGGGGGCCCATGTAAATCGGCATGGCGTCGCCGATGACGCCCGTGGGCGAGACGGCTATTTCGTCGCAGGCCAGCGATATTATCGCCCCCGCGCTGAACGCCTCCGGGTTCACGTACGCCACGGTGCGGATGCCCTCAAGGTCATCGAGTATCATGCGGACTATCTGGTCCATGGCGTCGCTGCGGCCGCCGGGCGTGTCCATGTCGAACACGACCAGTTGCGCCTCGCCGGTTTTGCAGCGGATAACCTTCCTCTGGACGATGTCGGCCAGCGTGGGCGTTATCGCCTTGTGGATGGGGATGACGAAGGCGTTGGTGACCTCCTCGGGCAGGGGCGGGCGGTTCACCTTTTTCGGGGGGAACCAGCCCTCTTCGATTACACGCGCGCCGGGCGGGGGCCCCGAGGCCGGCGCAGTGGCGGCGGGTTTGTCCTGTGCGACGGCGACGGCCGCGGCCAGCACGGCCGGCAGCAGTAAAATGACCTTGCGCCGGATTTTGCGGCTGTTTTTTGCCGGATTTGTCATGACCATATTTTACGCCCGCTCATCTATTTGTAAATATCCCGCCGGATTTTTCACCGTTTATTCCTCGGGCTCATCCTTCTCGCCTTTGACGGCCTGTGTGAATATCTCGCGGACGAGTCCCTTTCCCCCGGCCGTCTTGTGCCGGCGGATGCACTTTTGAAGGAAGACGTTGTTGGGTATCATTACGCGGGCGCCGCCGCCCTCGCCGGCCTCCTCGATGACCGTGTAAATCATGTTGAAGCCCATCACCCTGCCGCGCAGGCCCTGCCCGCCGCCGGTCTCGATTATCTCTATCTCGTCGCCGAGCGCGAACGGCCGCGTTATCACCAGCACCATCGCGCAGGTGATGTTGCTCAGAACGCTCCACACGGCCACGAAGCCGATGGCCACCATCGCGCCCACCGCCAGCAGCGACGCCCACAGACCCGCAACCGGCACGCCCACCTGCTGGAGCACCATCAGCGCCACCAGCACGATGATTATCCACCGCAGCAGCAGCGCGAGCATGGCCTGCATCTGCTCGTGCAGACGGCCGCGACGCTGGAGCGACCGCAGGCCCACGCGTATGCCGTTATACACCAGGTAGCCAAGTGCGACCGTTATCGCCACGCGAAGGGCGATGAAGCCGTAAACCTTCCACTCCGCGCCCGACATTCCCAGAAACGCTAACGTGTCCATGATTCGCTCCTCTTTCAAAAAAACCGGCCGTGAATTTACCGTAATCCTTACGCCGTAATAATTTTATACGCACGCGCGGGAAATAAGCGAGTGAATTCGGCGAGGACACGCGAAAACAGGACAGGCAATATTTTCTCTAATAAATAGGGGGGCCAGCCGCGGGGGTTGTCCTCTTCAGCGGGGGGCGCCGCTTACGGCTGGCCGGTTATACTGTAATTATTTTGCAATATCTATAAGCGCTTTAGCAGCCCATAAAATTTTAATCGAATTCTATAAAATGAGCAGTTTCCTCATCTAATTTTTCAAGGTCTATTAGAACTTTAGCACGTCTGGGCTGACCATTGGAGTTACGGAAATCAGTTTGAAAAGAACCGCACTTTATAAGGGTGTTATCGGTTATCTTGATAAAGCTGATTTGCAGAAGGTTGAACGCTACTTTTCTGATTCGAGACCAAGCCCCTCGCTTAACCCGTTCTTTTTCGTATTGCGATAAACCGCCTTTAAGCTTGCTATGCCATAATTGAAATGTTCTATCCTCGTCGTTGTAGATAGCTTCACCGATTGCTATAGAAAGGCCAACGAAACCATATTCTTCAATGGCTTTCGCAGTTGCTTCGCTATCGTTCACAATTACCTTGTGGCTGCTTGTGTTCATTGAATGGGCTTTCAGGTCCCAAGGAACTTCATAAAATCCGTCAAATTCAGGTTTGCCGTACTTTGGGCCAGGAAACTCCATTATCCCCTTAAGGATATTCTCACACAGAAATTCATAATAAAAACCTATCCATTCCATTTGTTTCCAATGAGGATAGCCAGCTTCGCGCATTTCGAGGATACTTTCTCTTCCGTCCCATTGTTTGGGCAACGCTGATTTAAGGGGTTCGCCGATAGTTTCTGCCAGTTGAATAAAATTCATCTTACCTCGCTAAATAAAGATATATGCTTCGAAGATTTATCCTTATCTTTGTTTTTCTGAAGACGGTACTTTCCACTATCAAGCCGTTTCTTTGCAAAGCGAAAATACTCTTCTACTATCTCGAATCCGATATATTTTCGGCTGAGCATATTGCTTACTACGGCAACCTGCCCTGAGCCAAGGAAAGGGTCTAAAATAACATCCCCTTCTTCGCTGGCATATAGTAGGATTTTTTCAATAACTTCTCTTGGCAGCTTGGTAGGGGTTTTCTGTTCACCATGCCAATACTCCCTTTTAATATACCAAACATCTTCTAAATCTTTATACCGAAGACTCCGGCCTTGAGAGTCGCGTTCATCCTTGCTGTATCGAGCGCTATTAAAAAACTTTCTTTTGCTGTCGTCTTTGCAGATATACAAGCAGTGATAATGAGAAGTAACGAACTTACGTTTGCAGACAACGCCGAACTGGTACTTCCAGATAATATGATTAACCGTCGTAAGTCCGAGACAATCTATCGCATTCAAAATATCCTTTAGATTGTTCCATCCGGAAAAGATAAACATGCTTCCGGTATCTTTTAGCAGTCGGGTAGCTTCCGTTAGCCATTGAATAGTGAACTCTTCGTATTCAGACGCTTTTATCTCATTATAACCGGCCATAACGTTTGAATGGGTGCGGTTATAATTCGCCCTGTGGGGCTGAAACTCAATGGCAAAAGGCGGGTCTGTTATGACCAAGTCAATTGAACTTGACGAAATATTTTGCATGCCCTCAATACAATCTTCGTTATAAATATGGTTGAAATCGTTATTATTTTTCATACTGCTTCCCTTATCACTGATTGCTTAGAATATCGGGCCCGCCGGTATTCGTCATGTTAAACGAATAATAAAATACTATGGCAATTATATAAGCGGTAGCAAGATAAAAAGCTATTCTGCTTATGTTAGGCGGCGAACATTCCAGAACGCTGGCGAACGGCTAAACCGGAGAAAAAATCGGTATCACGAGACAGGCAGCAGGTAAGTCGTGTCCCGATTCATCGGGATTGCACGCGGGGATAATATATATCGAAAAGCAGTACTGTCCCATTATAAGTCGAATAGGGACAGTTGGTTATAGTTTTGTTGCTC
>CAYYMD010000020.1:0-49044 GCA_964472875.1 uncultured Planctomycetaceae bacterium | reverse complement strand
GATGACACGATCAACACCAATCCACAAAGTTACACACAATTAATTACACCACTCCAGCAGTGATTATAATAAGTCATGAACTACCCCGATGCTGCATGTACAATATTTACCGATACCTCTGCTTATTAAAAGCGTTTATTGTATTGGTTCCGTTTAATCGGCGAATGTTTTACTGGTAAAACAATTATGGGAGCAAAATTATGAACGGCAAGAATATCGGTGCGAAAAAATCCGACAGTGTTACACGGAGACAGTTTCTGACCAACTCGGCGGCCGTTTCGGCCAGTGTTCTCCTGGCCGGGGCAGGGCGCAACTCCGCCTTCGCCGCCGGCGGGGATACGCTTAGGGTGGGTCTTATCGGCTGCGGCGGCAGGGGAACCGGCGCGGCGATTAACTGCATAGATTCCTCTGAGGGTGTGCAGTTAGTCGCCATGGGTGATTTGTTCGGCGACCGCCTGGAAAACAGCATGAGGCGACTTCAAAAGAAGAAAAAGGATGCAGTCAAGGTCACTAAGGACACGTGTTTCACAGGTTTCGATGCTTATAAGAAGGTGCTCGACAGCGACGTTGACATGGTGATACTGGCCACGCCGCCTCACTTCCGTCCCATTCAGTTCGAAGCGGCCGTGGATGCGGGCAAGCACGTTTTCATGGAAAAGCCGGTGGCCACCGACCCGGCCGGTGCGCGCAGGATGCTGGCCGCAGCAGAGAAGGCGGATGAAAAGAACCTTCGCGTCGTGGCCGGCACACAGCGGCGACACCATCCCGGATATATAAGGGAAATGAAAAACATACACGACGGCGCCATCGGCGAACTGGTGGCCGGGCAGTGCTACTGGAACATGGGGACTTTGTGGCACCGCGGCCGCAAAGAAGAATGGTCTGAGATGGAATACCAGATCCGTAACTGGCTCTACTTCACGTGGCTAAGCGGCGACCACATTGTCGAGCAGCACGTTCACAACATCGACGTGATAAACTGGGCGTTCGGCGGCCCGCCGGTAAGCGCATACGGAGTGGGCGGGCGGCAGGTCCGAACCGGCGAGAAGTGGGGCAACATTTACGACCACTTCACAATAGAATACGTTTACAAAAACGGCGCCCGCGTGATGAGCATGTGTCGCCAGATGGCGGGCACCTCAGGCCGCGTCAGCGAGCGCGTTGTGGGCACCAAGGGCGCCTCCAACTGCAGAAGCGGAGGCGGCGGCAATCCCTACGTGCTGGAACACGCCCACCTGATAAAGGCCATTCGCTCCGGCAAGCCCCTCAACGAGGCCAAGAGGGTGACAGAAAGCACTCTGACGGCGATTATGGGACGCATGTCCGCATACACCGGCCGGGAACTCAAGTGGGACTGGGTGCTGAATTCCTCGAAACTCGATTTGTCGCCCGAGAAGTACGAGTTCGGCCCTGCCCCCACGCGTCCGGTCGCAATGCCCGGTAAAACGAAACTTGTCTAAGCGAAGTTCGACTTTGCAAACGAAAGGCCCGGAGGCGTTTAGTCTCCGGGCCTTTACTGTGCGAGGTGGTGTGTCTTAATTATTATCGCCGCGATTCCTGCCTTGGCCGCGGGGACCGTCGTTTTTCTCGTCGATCCTGTTATGGCGGCGGTTCCTGCGAAGCTGAGACCTTCTTATTTTTCTCAGTTTTTCGCGCTGCTGGTCGGTCAGAACTTTGCCCACTGATTTTCTGGCGGACATCAAAATTTCCCTTTTTTCCTCTCGGCCGGAGGCCTGCGAGGCGTCCTTGCGGGCCTTTGACATGATATCGTGAATCTGCTGTTTCTGACCATCGGTGAGATCCAGTTGACCGAATGCACGGTGGACGCGGTTGTGTCTCCTCATGCGCAAAAGTTGCGATGACTGTTTCTCAGTCAGGACATTCTTTTTTATCTTGTCGTGCGCCGATCGCATAATTTTCGCCTTTTCCTGCGGCGAATCGGCATCCTTGGCTTTTGCACGGGCATCCTTGAGTATCTCTTTGGCCTGCGATTTCTGTTGCTCGTTCAGGTCGAGGCGCTTCATGGCCGCAATGGCCTTGCCTGCACTACGGCGTGAATGCATAAGACGGCGAACTTTGGACATCTGCTGTTCGTCGAGGACTTTAGAGAGTTTATCGTGCAGGTCCTCGGTCAGTTTTTTACGCTCAGACAGGATGTCGCCGATATGGTTCCTGATTTCCTTAACGGCCTCGGCGTCTTTGTTTTGTCTTGCCTGCTTCATGCGATTTTGCAGGTTCTTTAATTCCGCGGTGTTTTGCTCTCTCCAGTTGGATATTTCCTTGTGATGGGATTTTATTATCTGGCGGACCCGGCTGCGCTGGTCTTCACTGAGATCGAGTTTGTCCGCAAGTGCGTGCATCCGTTTTACGGCCTTTTTCGTGCGAGGGCGTTTTCCCTCGGTGTTATTTTCGGCCGCCGGGCACTGTGACGTCACAATTGCTCCCATCGCCAAAAACGCTACAGCCAATACGAGTTTTCTCATGGTTGTTCTCCTGTTTATGTTTTTTCGAATACCCGCCGACATCCGCACCGGCGTTTATATATATAACGCTTGAGTCGGCATCTTATTGCCTTGAAAGGAAAATTTTTTCAGCCGGTGGACGTTGGAACGAGATGCTGTTATTTTAACGGTGTAAGGAGCCGGTCAATGCCCAGCGAATACCCGATTTTTGATCCGGACAGGTTGAATATGCTTCCGCTGTCCCGGCGTGAGCACGGGATGGATATATCGGATGTGCTTGCGGTTGGCGACGCGTCGGGGGGGGTCGAGCACGAGGATATGCCAGCAATCGCCGGGGCGATAAAAAAGGCCCGCGGCCGGGATGCGCCGGTGATTTTGATGATGGGTGCGCACGTGATAAAGCGTGGGCTGAGCCGGTACGTGATTGACTTTATCCGGCGGGGGTGGGTAACCGCCCTGACCTGCAACGGGGCCTGCGCGATTCACGATTATGAACTGGCCCGCATAGGCGCCACCACCGAGTCCGTCGCCCGGTACATAAGCGAAGGGCAGTTCGGGTTGTGGTCCGAGACGGGAGAACTGAACGACATCGTCACCGCTGGCGACGCCGAAGGGAAGGGATACGGCGAGGCGGTGGGCGAATTCATATCCCGAAGCGACTATCCGCACAAGGATGTTTCCATTTTCGCGGCCGCCCGCCGACATAACGTCCCGGCGACGGTGCACATAGGTATCGGATACGACATAAACCACGAGCATCCTTCTTTCGACCCGGCCGCGGCCGGGCGCGCAAGTTACAGGGACTTCCTGATACTGACCCGCATTATCGAGGGGCTGGCCGGCGGCGTGGTGTTGTGCTTCGGCACGGCGGTAATGGGGCCGGAGGTGTTCCTCAAGGCGCTGGCGATGGCCAGGAACGCCGCAAAGGCCGACTCGCGGCGGATTACGCGATTCACCACGGCCGTGTTCGACCTGGTGCAGTTGTCCGGCGACATACACGCCGAGCCGTCGAAGGATTTGCCCGAGTATTACTACCGGCCGTATAAAACCCTGCTCGTGCGGACGGTCAGGGACGGTGGGGCTAGTTACTACGTAAGGGGCGATCACGCTGAGACTATTCCGGCCCTCCACGCACTTTTGCGGAAGTAAACCGGGTGAATGTGAATGCCGTCGCGGCTGAACGTCTACCGCAGCGCTATTGGCCGAGAGATTCGAGTATTCCGTCGATGTCCAGGTATTTTGTGGCCAGTGACATCGCCATCTGTATTTTCGTGTCGTCGGCGGGCTGTATCTTGAAGATTGTTTCGCGGAATTTACTGGCCACAGTGTAGGTGTCATCCTTGACCAGCATAACGGGCAAACCGGCGTCGCTCATAAGACGCATTAACGTGCCGTCAGGGCGGAATCCTCCGGTAAGGACCATTCCCGCGACCAGGCGGTTTTCGGGCGCCGAGAGTTTGTTCGTGCTGATGGCCGCCAGTATGTTGTCGCTGCGGTCGCCCGGAGTAATCACCAGTGTGCCGCTGGTGAGATAGCGGACCATGTGCGTGGACTCCATCGCCGCCACAATGGTGGTGGATACGTGAGTGTCGAGACTCTCGGCGCCGGCAATTATTTCTCCACCGAGCAGTTCCTTTACCTGTTCCATTGTGGGGCTGGCCAGCTCTTTCTGGTACGGCACGGTGCCGTAGGACCGCATGTTGATATTTTCCAGTCCCCTGGTGGTGGCGAGCTTGACGCGGTCGAATTTTTCCCGCCACACCTTGTTGACCACGCCGCCCATCAGGTCGGCGCCGCGGTGGACCAGGAATCCGCCACACAGGGCGATGTCGTCGATTGCCCGCCCGATGCCGCCGCCGGTTATCAGCAGGACCTTTGCGTCTATACTGCGGGCGACTTCCGCCGAGGACAATCCCAGGCACGCTCCGGCCGCCACGTGCCCCATGCCCTCGACCACCACGAGGTCGTGGGTCTTAATCAGGGGGCAGAGACGTTCGTTGACCTTTTCCGTCAGGGCCTGGATATCGAGGCGGCTGATTTCCTGCTCCACCCGCCCGCTTGGCAGCGGCACGGCCATTTCACCGCCGAGTGTGCTGTCGGAACCCACCAGCCGCGATATGATGAGCGCATCTTCGTGGACGATTTGCCCGTGCGCCTTGCCCAGGCGCTGCCCGAGCGGCTTGGCGTAGGCGACTTTCATACCCTTCTGGCGAAAGGCATGGACCAGGCCTATCGAGGTGGTCGTTTTTCCTACGCTCTGTTTGGTTCCTGCAACGTAAAGAGGTTTCATTTCTGGTCACCACAACCGGCCGGCGGCATAATACGGCAATGAGCATCGGGGCGGCTAAAATTCTGTTCAGAATGGCCTGCCGCCCAAACGCGAAACAAGCGACTCGGACATTACCACAATATCTTCCGTACATAAATAACTTTCCACGTTGCCGGGAAGAAGAACCGTGGCCGAGGGCGGGAATTCATCGTCGGGTCCGTGCCAGATTATGCGGGCCGAAAGGCGTGGGAAAATTTCGAACTCGAATGCGGCGTCGCCGCCCGAAACGCTCTTTGCCCCCAGCGATTCGGCGGCCGCGGTAAATGTTTCCAGGTCGCATCCGCCGGTGGCGCACAGGCGCTGGTTGACCCGGTTACGGTACACCGTGGCGTATACCCTGCCGGAAGGCAGGCCGGCGAATGTGACCTCGCACGGGCGACGCTCCGGCCTGGTGCCGACGAGCAGATAATGCAGTATCAGGATGCGCCACTTGGGCGAAACTTCATCTCCGGCCGCGGTGAAAACCTCGCCGGTGGGCAGGTTCACACGCATAGTTTCGCCGAGCACCTCGAGTCGCCAGTACTCGCCGTCCCGCCACGCGCCGAGCCACTCCAATTGCTCGGCGGACTGGTCGGCGAGTTCGGCGACTGCCTTTTCGAGGACAATTTTAAGATTCTGCTGCTGCGGCGGGACTTTTATGCCGCCGTTGGTTTTTTTGTGGGGATTTTTCATTCGGGGTCAGTCGGGCCTGGCCGCTTCCAGGTAAGAATCACAGTATATCAACTTTTCCATGAGCAACTCGGCCGTTATCGCGGTGTCCATCAGTTGTTCGTCGAGCGGGTCGAGTATGGCCGCGTCCAGCCCGTGGGCGACGCACATGGCCAGGTATGTGCTGTTAATCAGCGAGCGGTTGGAGCACCGTTGAGAGACGTTCGAAAGGCCAAGCATCAGGTGCGGGGGCGGGTCGGAAAACGCCTTCAACTGCGATATCGCCTCCATGCAGTGTTGCGGCGTTTTGGGCGCTACGTTGACCGGCAGGATAATAGGGTCTATAAATAATTTGTTCATCGGAATGGATGCTTCCATCGCCAGCGCAATAATCTGCGCACCGAGTTCGACCCGCTTTTCGATGTTGCCCGGCACGCCCTCGGCATCGATGGTCAGGCCTATAAGTCCGGCGTTGTGTCCGGCCGCTATCGCTATGTACTCGGAGGCGATTTCGGGGTCGGCCTTGGTGGAATTGAGAATGATATCGCCGCTGACACGTTCGGCCAGAAATTTCATCACGTCCAGCTTGGCGGTGTCCAGGGCGATTGGCACGTCGGTCACCTTCCGCACCGCCTGGGCCATCCACAGCATCGCCTCGCCGGCGTCCTTTGCGGCTGGGCCGACGTTAAGGTCCAGCGCCTTTGCCCCTGCCTTGACCTGTCTTTTTGCCAGGTCCGAGATGACTTCCTCGTTGCGGTCTTTTATGGCGTGCTTGACATCTGTGAACATCCCGTTGATTCGTTCGCCTATTATATACACTTGTTTTCTCCTGTGCTGGTGGTTCAGGATTTTACGACAAACTGACGATCAACCAGTTCCGCTGTTCAGGACGGGTTATAGTTCCGTAATTATATTTTAAACGCGCGGCCGGGGCGGGTCACGCCTCGGACGTTTCGGGCATAAGTTTATCTATACTCTTGCGAACGAGTTCAATGGCCTGGGGATGGCGCATCACCAGAATTTCCGCGCCAGACTGCAGCAGCACATTTGCGGTGGCGGCCTCCCACATCACTCCCCAGTCGTCGTAATTTTCATCGTCCTCATTGGCGAAGGGGGGGCTCTTGGCTTCCTTGGCCCGCCAGGCCTCGTGGCCAACGTCGCAGATAACCGGCTGGCCCAGGAGTTTGTCGCCGCTGAGTCCGGCCAGCCGCCCGCGTTCCTGTATGCTGTAGACGTATTCCATGCCGTAGCCCAGCGCGCCGGTTGTCGGGAAGATGACAATGTTCTCCAGCGGGTAGCCGGCGTCGGTGCACAGGATGTTCACCTGCTTGGCGATGTTGATGTCCAGGGGGCTCTCGGCTATGAGTTTATGCTTGTCGGCCAGGCACACCGCCGCAACGGTTCGGTAGTTTTCTTCGCGGGCGGTGCCTACCAGGCAGTTTTCGCCCTTGGCGGCCTTGGATATTTCCGGGAGTATTTCGTTGTCCTTTTCGTCCGCGCCGCAGCCCCACAAAATAAGCGGCACGCCCACGGCCTCGAGGACCTCTTTGACTACGTCGGCGCACTGTTGCGGCGAACGGTCGCCGGCGTCGGGGTGAGCGTCGTTGAAGCGCAGGCAAATCATCTCGGCGCCGAACTCTACGGCCTTTTTGGCCCACTGGCCGGGGGAGGACAGGGCGTCGCCGTAGACCTTTTTCAGTTGTTGTGGCCACGTGTCGCCGCCGCCGTCCCAGACTTCCACCGCTATGGCGGGTTTGTTACCGACGGGACCGTCCGCCGGGATATACGGCAGAGAGGCGGACCCGCCTACGGTTACCGTGTTGGCGCGACTGCCGCCATCGTCGGACGTGGCGCCTATGGTTACGGTGTTAATTTTTCCGGACCATTGTTCGGTTATATCAGGGATAGTCATTGTGCCGGCTCCTTCTGTCTTACGTTGGTTTGCTTGCTCAAGGAGGTTTGCAGAATATTATCCACTATCTGGTTTATCGCGTCGGTGGCGTTGGGACCGGCGTCTTCGTCTACGGCCCGTCCGTCGGCGCATCTTTCGGCCAGGTCGGCGTCGTACGGCACGTGAACCTGCTCTGTGATTTTGGGCAAATCTATTTGAGGCAACTCTCTGTCTTCGGGCACCTTGTTCAGCGCAAGTATGCGGTTGTGAACTTCCACCGGCAGCGAATCGGCCAGTTCCGATATGCGCTCGGCAGTTTTAAGCCCGACGGGAGTGGCCTCGGCCACCAGGACCAGCGTTTCGACGTCGTCCACGACGAGGCGCGAAAGATATTCCATCCCCGCCTCGCAGTCCACCAAAACGCAGGCGTAGTTGTTTCGCAGTTCCTTCAGGTATCGCCTCAGCAACGAATTTACGTAACAGTAGCACTTCGGGCCTTCCGGGCGGCCCATGGTCAGCAAATCGAAGCCCGCCTCCTCCGAGAGAATCTCGGCCAGGTACTGGTCCATCAGGCGCTCCTTGGGGATCTGGCTTGCGCTCTCGGCCGCCTGTCCCATCCTGTCCCGCAACTGGGAGATGGTGGATTCCGGCTCGGTGCCCAGCGTCAGGCCCAGCGTGGCGTTCGGATCGGCGTCCACGGCCAGTATGGGCTTGAGGCCCCGGCGAATAAGGCGGTGCAGCGTCATAGCCGCCAGCGTGGTTTTGCCGACGCCGCCTTTTCCGCTGAATGCTATAATCTTTCCGGACAAATCAATCACCTCTTGACGTTTTCGGTTTGCAGTTCCCTGGCCACGCTCGGGAACAGTTCCACGTTGGTGTGTGGGAAGAAGCACGCGGAAACAAATTCATCCATGAACGTGGGATAGGTGCTCAGTTCGAAGTAAGTTGTCTTCTCGGCTGTTTCGAATATTTCGTCGTAGCAGCCGCTGCACAGGGCCGCAAGTTTAGCCCCCGCCAGCGCTGTGTTGCCCACGAACCGTAGTTTCTCCGAAGGCAGGTCGGGCAGTAGTCCTATGAGAACGGCATTTTCGAGGTTCAGGAAGTTGCCGAACGCCCCGGCCACCATTATCTCCGAGAGCGTTTCGAAATTCATGTCCAGCGCCTTGAGCAGCACCGAGGAGGCGGCGTAAATAGCGCCTTTGGCCCGCAGAATGTTACTGACGTCGCCCTGTGTGATAACGACGTCGTTGTCGATACCCGCCTGCTCGGCGGGCACGACGACGTATTCCAGCTGCCCGTGCTCGCCGGCGCGAATCCTTTGGTCGCAGGAGTCTTCCTGAATGCGGCCGGTCTTGTCAACCACGCCGGTCCGCAGCATCTCTGCGATAAGGTCCACGTAACCCGTGCCGCAGATGCCCACCGGCGGGGCGGACCCGACCGTGGAGTAACTTAGCACTTTGTCGGCGTCGGCCAGCTGGATGTGATCCAGGGCGCCGCGCGTGGCCCGCATGCCGCAGCGAAGTTCCGCGCCTTCGAAGGCCGGGCCCGCCGATGCGCTTGCGCAGACCAGGAACTCCTTGCAGCCGATGACTATCTCCCCGTTGGTGCCGACGTCAATAAGCATGGCCGGCTCCTCGCGCCGGGTAAGTCCTGTGGCGAATATGCCGGCCACGACATCTGCCCCGACGAACCCGGCCACGGACGGCAGGCAGTACAGCAGGCCGCGCGGATGCACGTGCAGGCCGACTTCCGCCGCTCGGAAGGGGGGCACGCGGTAGGCCGCGCCTACGTAGGGCTCTTTCCTGATGTCCTCTGCCGGCAGACCCAGCAGCATGTGCATCATGGTGGTGTTGCCGGTGGCACAAACGTAGGTGACGTCCTGGATGCCGATGCGGTGCTTACTGAGCAGTTCGTCTATCAGCGCGTTTATGTCGGAGACGATGGTGTCCCTGAGTTCGTTTTCGTTTTCCGGGCTTTGTGTGGAATAGATTATCCGCCGGATAATGTCCGCCCCGAAGCGGGCCTGGGAGTTGTATTTTGCCGCCTGGCCGAGCGTCTGGCCGTTGCAGTCTACCAGGTGGCACACCAGAGTGGTAGTGCCCACGTCGGCTACGACGCACATATTTCGCTTTGTCGTGTCGCCGCCCTCGACGTCTATTATCTCGGTCAGCGGCCCGCGATGGCCGGTTATGGCGGTAACCTCCCAGTCGTTTTCCCGCAGAAGTTTCGGAAGCCGGCGGGTGACCTTCAGGCCCATCTGGAAACCCGCCGTTTCTATGTGCTTGCCCAGTTCGTGCTCGAGGCGGTGCAGGTCGGAGATATTATTTTCCAGCGTCGGCGGTGGCAGTTTTACGTGCGTCTTGCGCACAAGCGGCTCGACGACTATTCCGCGACGTCCCAGCCGCGAAAGGTCGGTAAGGTAGGGCACCTCGCCCTCGACGTACTCCGGGCCCTTGACCAGGCGGCTCTCGGGGGGGACTTCTATATCGAGATCCGTTTCAACCCTTCCCTGGCAGGCGAGAATGTAGCCCTGCTGGATTTCCTCGCGGGTGAAGAACTCGGTCGGCCCGCCGACGGCCCGGCCGCTTTTGACTACAACGCGGCAGCGCCCGCACACGCCGTCGCCGCCGCATAAACTGTTGACGTAAACACCCGCCTTGTGCGCGGCCTCGAGTATGGTGGAACCGACCGGCACCTCGACAGTTTTCTCGTCGGGAGTGAATTTCACTTTACAGGTCTTAGCCATCAGTTTCCTTCAATGAACTAAGTCTTTTTCCACTCGTTCTTCAGGTAGGGTCCGATTCCGGACGCCTCTTTCGGCCCCACCAGCACCTTGCAGCCGGATTCCTCGCCGAGTTCGGCGGCAAGGACGGCCACGTGACCGGGCAGCACCACCTTGTTGTGCGAGGTCTTTTCCTTCGCACCCGCTTTTTCCAGTGACGAGGCGATAGTCTCGGCGTTGAACTTGTCGGCCGCCCATGCCGTCAGCACGCTGGTGCCTTCGGTGTCCACCGCGAGTATGCGGCACGGCACCCGCGAGGCCTCCACTTCGGCCTCGACTGAATAGTAGCTCAGCGAGAAGTTGGTCGTCACCAGCAGCGGGCTGTCGTCGGAAACCTCGCCCACATCGTAGAGTTTGGGCTCCACCTGGACCGGTTTTTGCGGGTCGGTGTAGATATTTTGCCGCGTGGTGAGTATCGGCACCAGCAGGTGAGGTTCCCACGCGTTGGAAACCACCACGCCTGCATATTTGGCCACGTATACGCAGGCGTCCATTGCCGCCGCGGTCTTGTCTTCGCCGTCGGCAAGCGCCAGAACCGGACAGCCCAGCGGGCGGTATTTCTTTTCCAGGGCGGCCCGGCGGGTCAGTGTCAGGAAATTAAGGGTCTTGCTCAAGTCGGCCCTGCCCGGTGAAATAACGATGTCCCTGACTTCCTGTTTTTCCAGGGCCTCCACCTTCTGGGCGACCTCTTCCATCGTGCCGTCAATGCAAAGTGGGGAACCGGTCTGCTTGGCAAGACCGGCCAGGTCTTCCAACGACGCGTCGCCTGTGCAGTACAGCAGGGGCCTCGAGCCGGACAGCGGTCCCATGGCCGCGGCCGACAACGACCCGCAGTTTTCGCTGATAAGCACCATCGGCACGCCCAGTTCGTTATAGATGGTCTGGGCGGCGGCCTGCATTGTGTCCGGGGAGCCGGACTCGTTGAACAGCGCAACCATGTCGGGGCTCAGTGTCTCGCCTACGCGGGTAAACTGCAAACCCTTGAATGTCTCGCACGACTGGCTGATTTGCGACTCTTCCCAGGAGTCGGACATTTTGAGCGCCACGCCGGCAGGGTGGTGAAACTTTTCGTCGTGGCGGAACATCACCGTTTCCTGCCCGATTTCCAGGGCCTTATTATCGGAGCCGATTTTCACCAGCCGCTGCGGCGGGGCGGACGCTTCGGAAAGTTCCGCCCGCGCCTCGTCGCTTATTCGCGGGCAGTCGTCCAGGCCCGCCTGTCCGGCGGCCACTTTCATCGCGAACGCCAGGCACGTCGCGACGCCGCATTCCTTGCAGTTTTCCTTGGGCAGTTTTTTGTATATGTCAAGTCCGGTCAGTGCCATATCAATATCTCCGTCCTTTAATTAATCCACAGTAATCATGTTACATCAAGGGTTCCATGCTCATCGCCGGGTGTTCCACCTTGGCCAAAAATTCGGCCAGTTGTTCGGCATCCGTGGCGACTGTCTCGTCGGCTATCTTGTCGACGAACCCGTCAAGGCCCATGTCATCCGCCCGCTGCTGGAGTTTTTCACGCATCGATTCTTTCAGTTCCTTCGGCATCCATACCAGCCGCGGCAGGCCTCCTTCGGCGCTTATGAACTTTCTGCTGGCCAGGTAAAGCCGCCCCACGCCCAGGAACCCGGGCGTCTGGTGGCCGCCGCCGACGCTTCCGGCCAGCGTTGAAAACGGCATGCCGATGGGTGTGTCGCCCGGGTATTCCCGGTTGACCGCCATTACACCGTTGGCCTCGGGCACAACCGCCACGATGCACTCGAAGCACCCGCAGGATGTCATCGGATAATGCATCAGCGAATACTGGCAGTAGCGTTCGATGGAGCGATTGGAATTTTCGTAAACGAACTTGTTGACGTTTTCCCACTCACCGTGTTTCTCATCCAGGGTCTTGCCTTTCGGGACGGGCTGGTTCGGACCCGTGGGGTTGATTTCGTAGGCGGCCTGTCCGTCCACCCAATTATACGCCCCGCACAGTCCCAGCCGTTCCGGCGAGATGATGCACACGTGGTCCGGCGCGAAAGACTGGCACAGCGTGCAGGAGTAGAATGTGTCCACCGACTCGTCGGTCATGCCGGCGACACGCTCGTCGCGTTCGATGAACATGGGCCTGCCGTGCTCTATGAGCATCCCGACCTCTTTCTCGTCGGTGGTGATGTTGACGGCCACCTTGTCGAGTATGCTGCCGAACTCCTCGTGCAGCATGGCGTGCAGGATGGTTCCAATGTGCTTGAGACGGAATCCGGCCTCGTAGGTTCCTTTGGATATGCGGCACCATATCTGGTCGCGCTGCCCAATGTGCATGAAACCCATCGCCTCGTTCAGCGAGTTGTGTATGCGACGCTCGAGGATACTTTCGAAGTCCTTCTTCATTTTTCGCCCGGCCACGCGGACGTGTATGCCAAGGTTCATTGCTCCGCCGACCTCCGCCGAGTCAAGGTCGTCGCCGCTGACCTTTATGTCGCCGTCGTTTACCTGGTCCATCTCGGCGGTTTCAAGAAGTTCGATGCCCTTGGAGTACTTGCCACCGAACTGCACGTGCATGTCTTCCTTGCGGACCCTCTCGCCCTCGAACGCCGGAGAGTAAGACACGGGGATGTCGACCTCGGAGACCTTCACCTTCACGCCGCGGACCTCGATGCAGGTTTCCACGAGTTGCTGGTGGTCCGGCTGACGCACCAGCGCTTCGTAGGTGGTAACGCCGGTGGGGCGAACCTCGGGCGTGGATTCGTGGTCCGATATTACGGGGTAGCCCATCAGAATGGCGCCTCCGCCGACGGCATACCAGTCGTCGGGAATTTCTCCGAAGGTTATGCCGAATGCGTAAATCCTGTCCTTGGAGTAATTAAGGCAGTTTCGCCAGTCGCCTTTTTTATGCCCGCCGAAGGTAAGGGCCGCCCGGATGGCCCAGTCCAGCACGTAGATGGCCGAGTGCGTATCGCGGCCGACCGGAACAATGTAGGTGTCCCATCCGAGTTCCACGTTCCGGTTGTCCAACTGGTCCTTCATGCTCAACCCGTCACGGTTGCCGACGAGGAATGTAAGTATGCTGCGCTTCTGCAGTTCGCGGGCCACGTGTTCGGCGGTCTCCTCATCCGGGGCCGGGCCGAGTATGGCCGCGAAGCCCGGCATACGACCGTCCACCAGTTGAATGCCCAGTTCGCGTTGGATGGTGTCGGATATGAATCCGTGGAAGCCGTCTTCGGGCTTTTCGCCGTTTAGGTATCTAAGCGCGCATGTCGCCTCCATGGCAAGCATGGCCGCGGCGCCGGCGTCCAGTCCGTCGCCCAGGTAGGGCAGCCATAGCCGCTCCGCCGGGTCGGCCGGCAGCAGGGTGCGGCAGTGCTCGAGTATGGGCTTGATTTCGCCTACTTTCTGAACCTCCTCGCCCATAAGCGCATAGGCCATGGGAAGGTAGAACGCCGTCTCGGGGAACCCGATTTCCTTATCCTCGCCGTGTTGTTCTATCGCCTGGGCGAGTTTTTCTTCGGCTTCGGTGACGAAACCCCTGGAACCTCTGATGACCGCCGAAATCACTTCTCGCGACATATTGCTGTCTCCTGATTTCTGACTGATTAAATATTTGCCCGCCCAAAATTGGCGGCGAAAAAATTACGAATTATAACGGGTTATAAAAGACCGATTACTTCCTGGTATTCAGGTTCGGCGAATTTCTCGCTGTTGTCCCTGATGACCGGAAGCATCGACGGAAAATCAAATTTGCCCTGCATTATGCTGTCTTTGACCTTGGTTACGTCCGCGCCCCTTGACACGAGCGAGGTGAGCACGCCCGCGTTTCGAACGTCGCCGACCAGGGCGTAGCCGACGATTTTGCCGTTCTTGAACAAGAACCTTCTGCCGTGGTCTTTCTGCGGGCCCTTGAAGGCCATTTCCTCGGCGCCCTCGACTTCTTCCCTTGCGCCGGTCAGGCCGGCGGATATCAGCGCCAGTTCGCCTATGGTGAAGGCATTCATGGAAGTTCTTGGCCGCAATGGCGAGTCGATGCCCAGCAGGTTTTCCGCGGCCACGCGCCCTTCCTCCACGGCGTGGGGCCACAGCGCATTGGTCCAGCTCTGTCCGCGGACGTTGTCCGGGCTTTGCGTTACGTCGCCTGCGGCGTACACGCCATCGACGCTGGTGCGGCAATGCTCATCGACTACTATGCCGTATTCGGTTTCTATGTTCGTGCCCTCGACAATGCCGATGTTGGCGCGGACTCCCTTGCCGACTATCACCATTTCGCAGGGGAACTTTCTTCCCTCGGTGGTCTCCACGCCCTCGACCTTTCCGTCGCCCATTATGAGGGAGGGGTTGTTACGCGTGGCCACTTCGATGCCGAGGGCATTGAGGTGTTCTTCGAAAATCTCCGCCTCGTGAGCGGAGACTATCTGTGAGAGCACATTCGGCGAGCCGACCATTACGGTAACGTCGAGGCCGCGCTTGTTCAGCGCTACAGCCGCCTTTAGACCTACCAGCCCGCCGCCCAGCACGACCGCACGTTTGGCGTTTTCGCTGTACTGCATAATCCTGTCGGCGTCGTCGAGATTGCGGAACACGAACACGCCATCGTTTTGCGAACCGGGGACCTTCAGCGTGGCCGGCGACCCGCCGGCGGCGATAATCAGCGAATCGTACGAAACCTTGTCGCCGTCGGCCAGAAGGACCGCTTTCTCGTCGGCCAGGACGCGGACCACCTCTTTGCCGAACATCGTCTCTATCGAATTGGACTGGTAGAAATCCTCCGGCCTGAAGAGGATTTCATCGGTTTGCTTCTCGCCGGAGACTATGTATGGAATGAGGCACCGCGAGTAGGGCGGGGTCTGCTCCTTGGAGATAATGGTTATTTTACATTCCTTGTCGTTTCGGCGCAGTGTTTCCGCCGCCGACAGTCCCGCCGCGTGATTTCCGATAATTACAACGTTCATTTTGTCGCCTTTGTCTGGGTTTGTTTATGTTTTTCGCTCATGCGCCGTTTGAATTCTTCCTCGTCGGCCACGAATAAAGCGCCGGTCGGACACGCATCGACGCAGGCGTAGTCGTCTTCTTCCCTGTCTTCGCACATGTCGCACTTGACGGTGTAAAGTTCTCCGGGCTTGACCGCCCCGAACGGACACGCCATGACGCACATCCAGCACGCTACGCACTTGTCCACGTTGCAGGAGACTTCACCGGATTCCCAGTTTTTCATCATGGCTCCGGCCATGCAAGCTTCCGTACAGGGGGCGGGTGTGCAGTGTCGGCAGCCAACCGTCAGGTACATTCCGTCTGCTGGTCTGATATTCCGCCGCGGCAGTGACTTCTCGCCCTGCATTATGGCCATCGCGGCATTCTTGCTCTCGGTGTGCTCCAGGGCGCACGCGAACTCGCACGCATGGCAGCCCAAACATTTGGCGCTGTCGAAATAAACTTTTTTCATAATTTTAACCTGTTAACGGAAAAACGCGATTAACCGGCCGCCTTGGCCTCGGTCGTGGTCTTGGGCTTGTAAGGCACCTCGTACATCGGACCGGACAGGTGCAGGGCGGCTCGCTTTTTGTCTATGTGGTCTATCATAAGCCGGGCGCCGGCGACGGGGTCGGCCTCGAAGGCGAACTTGCCGCCGAACATCTCTTCCATGCCTCCGGTTACAAACTCGGTAACCGCATTCGAGCCCTGAACGGGCAGCGGTTCGCCCAGGACAGTGTACACGCCGGAGGCGGCCACGTAGAAGCCGATGGACACCGCTTTTTCACTCATCCATTCCGGCGCGGCGCCGGCGACTGGCAGGTCGGCGATTGAATCGCCCAGACCGCCTTCTTTGACCATGTTGGACAGGATTACCAGTATCCGGCTGTTGTCAACGCAGGAGCCCACGTGAAGCACCGGCGGGATTCCAACCGCCCGGCAGATTTCCTTTACGCCGTTGCCGGCGTGCTCTTCGGCAAACTCAGGAGTCAGCAGGCCCGCCTTGGCGCAGGCAACCGCCGTGCATCCGGTCACCGCCACCAGCACATCGTTGGCAATAAGTTCCTTGCACATTTCAACGTGGCCGTAGTCGTGTTTGTGCTTGGGATTGTTGCAGCCGACTACACCGGCCACGCCCCTCAGCCGGCCGGAAATCACCGCATCGTTCAGCGGGCGATAACTGGGCCTGTAACGTCCGCCGAGCGCGGTGAAGATATTTTCCGGCGTGAAGCCCGCCACAAGCGGATTGGTATGCTTGGGCCGGTAGACTTTTTCCGCATCCCGGTTGGGGAAGTTCTCGATCGCCGTGCGGACAATCTGTTTGGCGATTTCCATCGCTCGGGCCTCTTCGAATTCAACGTGTTCGGCATAGGGGAACTTCGCCTTGGGCGATGTGGAAATTAACTTGGTGTGATATTTTTCGGTGAGTTTGCCCAGGGCCGGGAAGATGCACTGAACATCCACGATCATCGCCTCGACCATTCCGGTGGCCATGGCCAGTTCCTGCTGGAGGAAGTTGCCGGCCAGCGGTATGCCGTGACGCATGAGGATCTCGTTTGCGGTGCAGCATATTCCGCCCAGCGAGATGCCCTTGGCGCCCTTGCTCTTGGCCAGTTCGACCATTTCCTTGTCCTGGGCGGCGGCGACTATCATTTCCGACAGCGTCGGCTCGTGGCCGTGGACGATAATGTTAACGTTTTCGGGCTCTAGCACTCCCAGGTTCGCCCTGGAGACGACCCAGTCGGGCGTGCGGAAAAGCACGTCGGAAAGTTCTGTGGCAATCATGCTTCCGCCCCATCCATCCGCCAGTGACGCGCGCACGCCCTGAAGGATTAGATTCACCGCGTCGTTGTCCACGCCGATGTGTGTGCGGTGCATTATCTCCACGATTTCCCTGTCCACGCCGCGGGGCATAACGCGATACTTGTTCCACCTTTCGCGCTGGTCTTCGGGGGCGCGGTTGACGAATACGACTTCGCCGTGCTGCTGTGAGAACTGGCCGAAACACACATCGGCCACTTCGTGTGCGACCTGGCGCAGTTCCTTGCCGTCGGTCTCGATGCCGAGTTCACCGGCCAGGGCGTAGAGTTTTTTCTCATCCTTTATTTTGTAATCGCAGTTTTCGTCCTCGGCCGCCATCAGCAGCGTATGCGCGATATCCCTTCCGTGGTCCGAGTGGGCCGAGGCGCCGCCTGCGATCATGCGGATGAGATTTCTGGCGGCGATAATATCCGCGGTTGCGCCGCAGATGCCTTCCTGCGGACCTTCGCCGAACGGGTCGATTCTGCAGGGGCCCATGGTGCAGTTTCTGCAGCATATGCCCAGCGAACCGAAGCCGCACTGCGGCTCCATGCCTTCCTGGCGGTCCCAGGCGACACTTATGCCCTGCTCGGCTGTGTGGGTTAACATTTCTATAGATGCGGGATCGATACTTCTTTTATCGGGGTTGTTCACGAGTACACCTCATTTCCTGTCATTGGTACATACATCCTAAAACGAATTGCTGTGTTACCGGCGTTGAAATCCTAAAAATAGCCGCCGGGCGAGTCACACCATTTTATCATGGAGAATGTCTTATGCAAGAAGAGATTTTGCCGTGATTGGGAAGTGCCCCAGACATCGTAACCCCCTTAAAGCAATTTCAGTCACGGCATGTTTTTGTTGCTCCGTGCTTTGCCAACGTCGTGAACATCATATTTTTTTATATACACATCTACAGGGGAATCCGATTCAATACCGGCGCGCTGGCATAGGCGAATCCGTTTCGCTTCGATTCTCATCGCGATTTCATTGCGTTTGAATTCCACGGATATTCAGAACGACCTGAATGATATTCGACTCGTTACGTTCGGATTACAAAATCAGTCATCAGGATTTGTGACTATCCCTTGCTTGCTGAGATTATTTTGCCAGGATGGCTTATAAGGCCACGGCAGGACATTCGCCCTGTTGGCCCACTGGAGCCATTTCATTGTCAGTTCCTCAACTTTGCCGGGAAACTCCTCGGCCAGATTGTTTAGTTCGGTCCTGTCCGCTTCGAGATCGTACAGTTCTACCGGTCCTTTCGGGCCGTCACAGACCAGTTTCCACTTGCCGTCCCGAATCGCCCAGTTGCCTTCGTGCTCCCAGTAGATGGGTTTGTTCCTATCGAATTTCCGCCCATGTAAAGCAGGCGTCAGACTCACGCCTTCCATGGGGTGTATGTTTTCTCCGCCGCGGGTGGCCGGATAGCCGGCGTGGGCGACGTCAATCAGTGTAGCCATGATGTCGACAATGTGCCCGGGCTGGTGGACCATCGCTCCTTTTCTTTCGATACGTTCCGGCCAGTGGGCTATAAGCGGAGTGGCTATTCCCCCCTCGTGCGTCCACTTTTTATACTTTCTAAACGGCGTGTTCGACACGTTGGCCCAGGCGAGCCCCTGGCTTGAAGACCTTCCGGATTGTTTCCGCCACCGGTTGAAGTTCTTAGCGCGATTCTTTTGGAAATTATAGCCGAATTGTTGGTTCTCGGGCTCCGCACTGCACCCGTTATCTGATAAAAACAGGATAAGTGTATTATCCAGCCGGCCCGTCTGCTTGAGTTTGTCGATAATCCTTCCGATGTTGTGGTCCATGTTGTCAATCTGTGCGGCATAGATGGCCCGTCTGAAATCGAGGTTGTCCCGGTCTTCTTCGCTGAGTTTGTCCCATTCGGGTGCGTCAGCGGGGGATATTTTCCAGTTTTCATCTATAATGCCCTTCTTCCGCATACGGGCCAGTCGGTTTTTCCGCACCTTATGCCATCCTGATGTGTACTCGTGGCGATATTTTTTAATATATTTGTCCGGCGCCTCCAGAGGCCAGTGCGGGCTGTTATACGCCACGTACATAAAGAAGGGTTTGTCTGTATCCGCCTGATCAAGGTACTTCAACGCATGATCCGTGAAGACGTTTGTGGTGTACCATTCCTGATCGGGATGCAGTTCGTTTGGCGGGTTCTCTGTCGGGGGGATGACCCTTTTGCCGTTTCTATATATGGGGCAACCGCCAAGAACTTTGAAATAACTGTCCACGTGTTTGTGTATTCCATAGAATTTGTCGAAACCGCGATTGACGGGGAAGACATCAGGGTTTTGGTGTCCCACATGCCACTTGCCCGTCATCATCGTCTGATAACCGGCGGATTTGAGAACCTCGGCAAGGGTAACGCATTTGTTGTTCAACCGGCCACGGTAGCCCTTGCCCTGATTTCTATACACCATGTGCCCGACGTCGGTCTGATGCGGGTAGAGACCCGTGAGAAGACTCGCTCGCGTGGGGCAGCATCTGGCCGCATTGTAAAACTGCGTGAATCGCAGGCCGTTTTCGGCGAGTTTGTCCAGGTTGGGTGTTTCTATTTCCCCTCCGTAGCAGCCGATGTCACTGTAGCCCATGTCGTCGGCTAGTATTAGAAGAATATTGGGGCGCTGTTCATTCATCTTTCCGACGGAGCGCCTCGCACAGGGCATGGCCGCAACTGCGCCACCGGCACCCATAATTTTTAAGAACTCCCGTCTCGTACGCTCCATATATTAACCCTTTCAATTGGAATTTCTCTGTTAGCCGATGACCGAAAACCACCATTGGCTTTTAACAATAATATAACAGCCCAATAACACTCGCAAGTTTCGTTTCTTCTTGTTTTTCTCACAGGAGCCAGAATCAGCGTGTAAATGGCTAATGATTGGTGCTATACGCATCGCCAACAAAGTCACCGTCAATGGCCTTGTCGGAGAGTTCACTTACTGCAGCTGTGCGACAGGATTTATGTGTAATGCCTTAATTTTAAAAAAGGCGGCCCTTCGGTGCGTTCGGGCCGCCTATGAATGACTTTGTTCTATTTTTATTCAGTGTACCTGCCTGCTTGCCGCAAGGGAGGCAACTTTCCTGAATCCCTGCTACTACCGTTTTCGGCGGCCCTTATTCCAGCGGGCGGAGGACCATTCCGGTGGGGGGCTTGGGGTAGAAGTAGGTGCTCTTTTGCGGCATGGCGCCGCCGGAGAGGGCGATTTTGCGGACGGCGTCTATCGGCGTGGACGGCAGACATATTCCCAGTTGCGCCTCGCCCGATGAGCATTTTTGCACGACCTTCCCGGCGTGGGGGGTATATTCCACGGCCGCGTCGTCGCCGCCCCATTTAGCCAGGGGGCCCTCGATAATGAGTTTCTGCGCCACGGCCGCCCCGAGCGACCGCCACGTGTCGCTCTTGTCGGGCGCTGCGCGCTTCATCGCCTCGGGGTCGCAGAGTTCGCCGATCCA
This sequence comes from uncultured Planctomycetaceae bacterium, assembly GCA_964472875.1. Classification (GTDB taxonomy): domain Bacteria; phylum Planctomycetota; class Phycisphaerae; order SM23-33; family SM23-33; genus CAYYMD01. The sequence continues at coordinate 28,714 of CAYYMD010000020.1, read as the reverse complement.
CACCTTATGGGACTGCGGGGAGACCAGCACCACCGCCGGGGCGTCTGCGCCGGCGAGAAATTTGTCCGTGTCGCGGAGTTGTTCGGGCGGGCATTCGACGCTGCGCCAGCGGAACGCGTCGGCGGCCTTTACGAGTTCATCCACGCGGAAGTCGTCGCGGAGGTTTTTTATGATGCGGTGGGTGGGCAGAATTCTCATCCCCGGCTCATCCCCGGGCGACATCACGAACGTGATGAAATTGGCCGGGTGGTCGGCGCCGATGCCGTCGCTGCCGCGCAGGCGGTCGCGGTATTCCATCGCGGTGGCGCAGCGGTGGTGACCGTCGGCGATGAACACCGGCACATCCTTCAGCGCCCCGGCCGCGGCGGCTATGGTGTCGGCGTCGTCAATCGCCCACATGGAAACCTTTACGCCCTCCAGTTGACCCGCGGCGTCGGGCGTCTCGCCGGCGGCGGAGGTAAGCGCGTCCATGGCCTCGCCTACGGGGTCGTCGAAAAAGCCCATCACGGCCGACATCTGCATCCGCGTGTGCTCGGTGAGTTTGAGGCGGTCGGCCACGGGGCCCTTGAATGTGTGCTCGTGGGGTATGATGTCCTGCCCGGGCGGGCTCAGCCGCACGGCGCAGACTATCTCGCGGCGCGAAAATTCCGTGCCCGCCCAGGTGAAATCCTCGCGGCAGAGGTATATCGCCGGGGCCGGGTCCCGCACCAGCACCTGCTGCTGCTTCCACTGCGCCAGGAGTCCGGCCGCCTGTTCGTACTCGGTGTCGGGGCCGACTTCCTTCGGCGGCGTGTGGGGCAGGTCCACGGCCACGATGTTCCGCTCGTCGCGGGCGAGCAGGCGGGCCTTGTCCGCGCCCGAGAGGACGTCGTAGGGCGGTGCTATGAGGTCGGAAACGTCGCCGCCGCGCGGCGCATTATATCGCCATCCTCGAAAAGGTCTAATTTCCATGTAACTCTCCCTTGGGGGGGTTGACGCCTGCCTGCTTACCGAAACCGGCTGCCCCGTGCGGGGGAGGTAGGCGGGGTTGCGAAAGAAGTATGATAACGACGCACTTGCCGAAAACAAGTGAAAACCGCCGTAAATATAAAAAAGGTGAAAACTTTTATGCGGTTGATAGGTTGTAATAATATAAAAATCTATTTTATACGAAAGGGCGTGTATGAATAACGAGAAATTCAATAGGCGAAGTTTCCTGAAGGCGGCGAGCGCCGCCGCTGTGGCGCCGGGGTTATTATCCGCGGCGGACAAATCGAAGGGCGGCAGGCGGCCTAACATACTTGTCATCATGGCCGACGACATCAGCCCGGAGCGCTTTGGCTGCTATGGTAAAAGAAAGGCCGGAACAGCCGTTATCGATGCGCTGGCTGAAAAGGGCATAATGTTCAAAACGTGCTGGGCTACGCCCATGTGCGCGCCCACGCGGGCGCTGTTGGCCACCGGCAGATACGCTTACCGCACCGGCGTATATCACAATGCCTTGTGGGCCGGGGGCAAGTCGAGCCGAAATTTCGCAAGCGACCACCTGACCTTCGCCCGCGTTCTGAAACAACACGGCTACGCTACGGCGATCGCCGGCAAGAAAATGACGCTCGGCGGCGATATTGATTCGCCCGAGGTCGGCTTTGACGAGCACTGCTACCATCTTGGCCAGGACAAATTGCCCGAGGGAGTGGAGTTCGACGGTCTGTACGAGGGCCGATACAGGAAGATATCCGATCAAAGGCCCGTGACGTCGCGATACTGGCATCCGGGCATCGTACGCAACGGCAAGGGCCTGAAGACCGGCCCGGAAGACTTTGGCGAGGACATCTTCGCCGACTTCCTGATAGATTTCATGAAGCGCCACAGGGAGGAGCCCTTTCTTGCTTACTTTCCGATGAACCTTCCTCACTGCGTGGCCGGGGGCGGGCGACCCACCACGCCGCTTTCAGGCAGGCCCGGAAAACTCCGCGGCGGAAAGATAGGCGAATTGGTGCGATATATCGACAAGGTCGTAGGTCGGCTGGTGGGTGCGCTCGATGATTTGCAGTTGCGCGACAACACCATTGTATTTTTTACAAGCGACAACGCTGACGCCGGCAAGGGTAAGGCCCGCGCTACCGCACAAGGCGCCCGCGTTCCGATGGTTGTCAATGGGCCACAGCACCTGGTCAGGCAGCGCGGTGCCGTCGATGCGCTGACCGATTTTTCCGACATTTTCCCCACACTGCTGGAACTGGCGGGCGCGAAAGTCCCCGACGGATATGAACTCGACGGAAAGAGTCTCGCGCCATACCTGGCCGGGAAAACCGATGCCCACCGCGACTGGATTTACAGTTATATAGGAACCGCCGAGATGGTCCGGGACGACAGGTGGGTCCTGGAGGCGGTCGATCCGCTCGGGGGGCATCCGAAAGGCCGGCTTTACGATTGCGGTGAAAGCAGAACGCCCGACGATTACCTTAACGTCACAGGATCCAAATCGCCACAGGCACAGGCGGCCAGGAAGCGCCTGGAGAAAATACTGGCCGGGATTCCCGGCTTCGATACTTCCGACAAGTTCACCAGGCAGGCCCTGGAGCGTTACAAAACCGCTCCCTTTAAGCACAAACTGAAATAATTGGTCAGCCCGTAATTATACGGATTGAAAGGATGAATCGTGAATAACGGCATAATTGACAGGCGGGTTTTCCTGAAGGCGGCCGGGGCGGCGGCGGTTGCGCCGGGTATATTATCGGCCGCGGAAAAATCTTCCGGCGGGAAGCGGCCCAACATACTTTTCTGCATGGCCGACGACTGGAGCTGGCCCGCCGCCGGGGTTTACGGCGACAAGGTGGTAAAGACGCCCACCTTCGACCGGCTGGCACGCGATGGCGTGCTGTTCGAACACGCATACGTTTCTTCGCCGTCGTGCACGCCGTGCCGCAATTCCATCGTCACCGGCCAGCAGTTCTACCGTCTCGGCCAGGGCGCCAACCTGCACAGCACGCTCGATCCGAAACACCCGAACTTCATGTTCCTCCTGCGCGACGCCGGCTACCAGATAGGGCACTGGCGCAAGGCCTGGGGGCCGGGCGATTTCAAAGCGCTTGGTTACGACAAACATCCCTGCGGCCCGCGCAGTTCGTTCAAGCAGTTCATGGAAAAGCGCAACAGGGACAAGCCGTTCTGTTTCTGGTTCGGGACGTCCGACCCGCACCGCGGCTACAGGAAGGGCAGCGGCGAGGCGTCCGGCATGGACGTGGAGAAGATACACACTCCCGACTTCCTGCCCGATGTTCCGGAGGTCCGCTCGGACATAGCCGACTATTACTTCGAAGTCCAGCGGTGGGACAGGGACGTGGGCGAGGCGCTGAAACTCCTCGAGGCCGAGGGCGAACTGGAGAATACGATTGTCGTAATGACCGGCGACAACGGCATGCCGTTCCCGCGGTGCAAGGGCAACCTCTACGACTGGGGCGTGCGAATGCCGCTGGCGATACGCTGGGGCGCGAAGGTCCCCGGCGGGCGAAGGGTGAGCGACTTTACCTCGCTGACGGATTTGGCCCCGACGTTCCTGGAGGCCGCCGGCGTGAAAATACCGAAAGAAATGACGGGCAGGTCGCTCGTTCCGGTATTGCAGACCGGCGGGGAAGGGCGCGTCGACAGGCAGCGCGACTTCATGGTGTTCGGGCGCGAACGCCACGCGCCGGCGCAGAAGATACCTTCGATGGTCGGTTATCCCTCCCGCGGCCTGCGGACCGACGACTGGCTGCTGATACTCAACCTCGAGCCAGACCGCTGGCCGGCGGGCGTGCCGAAGAATTCGACGCACCCGATGAACGTGCACGCCGACTGCGACAACGGCCCGACCAAGTCGTTCATCATCGAACACAGGGACGAGGCGAAGTACGCCCGCTACTACGATTTGTGTTTCGCCAAGCGGCCTGCGGTGGAGCTGTACGACTGCAAGGCCGACCCGGACCAGGTGAACAACCTCGCCGGCGACGCGAAACACGCAGGCACGGTCCGGAAACTGCGCGGGCAACTCGAGGAGTACCTTAAAAAGACCGACGACCCGCGCTTCACCGACGCGCCGGTGAAGTTCGACGAATATCCCTACCGCGCGGGCTACCTTAAAAAATATCTCAGGAAGAAAGGATATTTAAACGGGCAGAAGAAGTGATGAACAACGGTATGATGGACAGGCGGGGTTTCCTGAAGGCGGCCGGGGCGGCGGCAGTTAGCGCGCGCAGCGAAGGGGAAAGGGTGAGCGCCCCGCAAAAGGCGGGCGAACATGTCTGCTCCACCGCGTTAATGCAATTTATTGCTTCAGCGTTTCCTGCAGGGCGATGACGGCGTAGCAGGTGACCAGCGTGGGGTTGGCCTCCATCCAGCGGCTGGCCTTGTTGACCCACGAACCGTCCTGGCGGACCTTCTCGGCCAGGGTGTCTATCAGTTCGTGCCGCCAGTTGTGGTCCTCGCCGTCGAGGTCGGTTATCACGTCCTGGCCCCATGCCCGCAGCGCCTTGGCGAACACCTGATAGTAGTAATAAAGCCCCTGCTTCGACTGTGCCTGGGGCATGTTGGGGTTGCTGTCCAGCCGCCAGTATCGGCGGATCCAGTGGTATGCCGCCCGCACGCGAGGGTCATCCTTGGCCACGCCGGCGTAGAGCATGCTCTTGAAGCCCGCATACGTCATGGAGCCGTAACTGCGCAGGCCCTGTTGGCCCTCGGCCGGGCCCGCCTTGGAGGAGTGCAGGCCGTAGACGAATCCGCCGTCGTCGGCGCCTTCGGCGGCCCATTCCATGGTGTTGGACTCGCTGCGGTTCTGCAGCCGCGTAAGGAAGGCCTCCGCGCGTTTTATGGCCGGGTCGTCGGTGGACACGCCCGCGTCGCGCATGGCCTCCAGCCAGTAGTTCAGCACGCTGAGATTCGGCTTGACCATGCCTTTTTTATAGACGATGCCGCCGACGCGCGGGTCGCCCTCTGCCACGGCCTCGCCGTCGGGCGTCTCTGTGCCGGGGATAATCTGCACGCCGCGGAGGTACTTCTCGGCCGCGCGTATCTCGTCGTTAAACTCGGGATTCTGCGCCGCGGCCAGGGCCGAAAGCGCCACGGCCGTGGTGTATGTGTAGTAGCCCTCCTCCACGTCGTATATGCCGCCGTCATCCTGTTGGTAACCCAGCAGGACGTCGAAGCCGTTTTTAACCACAGGCGACTGCGCGTCGAAGTCCGGATGCCGCAGCAGCGCCCGCAGCGCCATCGCCGTAACCGACGGTTCCGCCGACCCGTCAATGCTCCACGCGCCGTTTTCATTGCGGTGGTCGAGCAGGTATCGCACGCCGCCGTTTATCATTTTTGCGGCCGTCTGATAGTGCTCATCGTCGAGGGCCTCCGTTCTGGCCTTCGGTTTCGACAGGGCTTCCGGGCCGGGGGGAGGGGCTTTTTCCTGTTGCTCTTTTTTGCAGCCGATCACCAGCAGGCCGGCCGCCAGCAAACAGATAACAGTTCTTTTAGTCATGGCATTTTCCCTTCTGTGTGCATATCGCTTCTACAACATTATAAACAAGCACCGCCGTTTATGCGAACAATGCCCCGCGATGCCACCGGAAAAATTTTATTCGCCGCTGTGCATGGTGAAGAACGTAAGCGCCATTATTTGCAGCGTAACTGCGATGAGGCCCCACGTCTGCGCCTGCGGGTGAGCGGCGCTGAGCATTTTCCATATGGTCACCAGAAGAGCCAGGGCGGCCAGCACCTGCACGATGCCCGCCACGAGCCGCATGACGGAGAACTCCTCGAGGTGTTCCCTGCGTGCGAGTTGCCTTACGTTTCGCAGAATCTCGCGGCGAACCTGCGCGTCGGATAGAGCGTCTATCTGCGGCGAGGCCTCCAGGGCGCCCGGCATGGCCGTGGCGGATTCGGTCTCCGGTTGTTGCGCGGGGCCTTCGGGTTTTTCGGCGGGCGCGCGCAGTACGACGCGGGCGGCGTCGACGAGGTTGCGGACGGTGTAGTCGGCCTGGATGTCTTCGTCGTGCTCCTCGCCGGGGTGCTTGTGCGTGTGGGAGCGGATTCGAATGGTTCTGCAGCCGGCGCGCTGGCCGGCCTCTATGTCGCGGGGGCTGTCGCCGACCATCCAGCTGTCCTCCAGGTCCAGGTCGAGGTCCTCGGCGGCCTTGAGGAGCATGCCGGGCTTTGGCTTGCGGAGGTCGGAGTCGGTGGCGTACTGCTCGACTGTGCCTTCGGGGTGATAGGGACAGTAATATATGGCGTCAATATGCGCGCCGCCTTCGCCCAGTTGGCGTTTCAGTTCGGCGTGTATCTCCTCCAGCGTTTCCTCGGTGAGCATGCCGCGGGCCACGCCGGACTGGTTGGTTACCACCACGATTTTAAATCCCGCCTGTGACAGCGACTTCAGCGCCAGTTCCACACCCGGCAGCAACTTTACCGCCGCAGGGTCGGAGAGGTAGCCGGGGTCTTCCATCAACGTTCTGTCGCGGTCAAGAAAGACTGCTCTTTCGGACATGGGATTAACTCCTGAAATTAACCTACGGTTTATTTTCCTGTTCGCCGGTAGAGTTTAATATCCGCTCTATTATACCCGTTGTGCTGAGGCCTTCCACCTTCTCGAGTGTCAGCACCTCGCCGCCGTATCCTTCCACGATTTCCCGCGCAACCACCACATCCGTAGTCCCGCCCTTGACCAGCACATCCGGGCGCAGCAGTTCCAGCAGTTCGGCGGGCGTATCCTCTTCGAATATGGTAACGTAGTCAACGCACTCCAGCGACGCCAGCATCTCGGCGCGTTCGTCCTGTCCGATTACCGGCCGGGACGAACCCTTGAGCCGCCGCACGCTTTCGTCGGAGTTGACCGCCACCACGAGGCAGTTGCCCAGCCGCCGCGCCTGCTGGAGGTACCGCACGTGCCCCATGTGCAGCAGGTCGAAGCAGCCGTTGGTGAATATCACCTTATCTCCACCGTGTTGGCGGCGGTTGAGTTCCTCGGCGAGTTTCCCGCGGTCGTAAATCTTGCCGTTTCGCAGCCCGAGTATGTGGGTCAGTTCGTCGGCGATTTCTTTCCGGCTGATTGGCGCCACGCCGAAGCGCTCCACCTCCAGGCCGCCGGCCACGTTGGCCAGCCGCACCGCCCGGTCGTAATCCCATCCGGCCGCTATCGCCACCGCCAGCGCGGCCAGGACCTCGTCGCCTGCGCCGCTGACGTCGTATATGTTTCGCGGCCGCGTGGCAATCGTGCGGGGCGGGCCGCCGTGGGTCAGCAGAAACGCGCCTTCCTTGTCCAGCGTGATGATTACCGCATGCGCCGAAGTGCTCTGCATAATCGCCTCGGCCGCGCGCCGCATCGATTCGTCGTCGGTAACGTTCAATCCGCCGGCCAGGGACGCCTCGTAACGGTTGGGAGTGAGCACGGTGGCGCCCTCGTAGCGGGAGTAGTTTTCTATGCAGGCGGGGTCGGCGATGATTTTTTTGCCCGCCTCGCGCGCCGCGGCGATTATCTGCGTAATCAGTTCCGGGCAAAGCACGCCCTTGTTGTAATCCTCCAGGGCGACCACGTCACAATCCTTCAGTCGTTCCTTCACGGCCGACAGCAGCATGTGGGCGCCCTCGCCCCGAAGCGGGAAGGCGTCCTCGGCGTCGGCGCGGAGCATCTGCTGCGGGTGGCGGTGCTGGGCCAGGCCCACGAAGCGGGTCTTGACTGTCGTGCGGCGGTCGGCCAGCGGTATCACCGCCGACGTGTCGGCGCCGGCCTCTTTAAGCAGCCGTGTCAGTTCCGCCCCGTCGCCGTCGTCGCCGACGGCCCCGGCGCAGATTACCTCCGCGCCCAGCGCGGCGACGGCCGCGGCGGCGCTGGCGGCCCCGCCCATGCGGTATTCGTGGCGGACCACGTTCAGCACCGGAACGGGCGATTCCGGGCTTATCCTCTCGGCGTAGCCGTAAACGTACTTGTCGAGCATGAAGTCCCCGACGAGCATCACCTTCGGGCGGCCGAGTTGTTCCAGACTTTTTAAGAGTGTTTCCATCTCGGGCAGATTCTAATCTACGCCGTTGCCTGTGGCAATCCCGGCGTTTCAGATGCCGAGTTCTTCCCGGTTGAGTATAGCGCGAAATTCGTAACCCGCATTCGCGACGTTTTCGGCCGCGCCTTCCATGCGGTCTATGGCGAAGGCGATGCGCGCCACGTCGGCGCCGGCTTCTTTCAGAGTATCGGCCGCCTCCAGCGCCGCACCGGCGGTGGTGCCCACATCCTCCACCAGCAAAACGCGCTTACCTTCGACCTGCGCGCCTTCGATGAGGTTGGACGTGCCGTAGTCCTTTCGCGCCTTGCGGACTATCGCCATGGGTTTGCCGGTGGCCAGCGACGTGGCGGCGGCCAGCGTCACCGCGCCAAGTTCGGCCCCGGCGATGACTTCGACGTCCTCGGCCCATTGCCCGAAACGGCGGGCGAGTTCGCCCAGGATGACCGGTTCGGCCTCGAAACGGTACTTGTCGAGATAATAGCGGCTGCGCTTGCCGGAGCGGAGCACGAAATCGCCCTCGAGGTATGCGGCGGCCTTGATGCGTTCGGCAAGTTCCTGTTTTTCCATGGATGTCTCCTGATTGTGCGGGATGCGATTTTGTTAACACGAAACGGCCGCCGGGTCAACGCTCAACTGCGCTGCTGCGGTGCCGCGTCGAGATTTTCGACGATATACACTTGGCTTATGCGGCCGCAGCGGCTATCTTGGTTGGCTCTATGAAAGACAACCCCGGCGGATTAAATTCGATACGCGACACTGTTGAGAGCATATGGGTGGCGATAGTCCTGGCATTCGTGCTGCGCGCGTTCGTAGCCGAGGCGTTCGTTATCCCCACCGGTTCGATGGCGCCGGAACTGATGGGTGAGCACTGGCGGCTGACCTGCCCGGCCTGTGGCTACCGGTACGATTACGGCAGCCCGCACAGCGGCAGACTCTCTCACTCGCAGCGGGAGACTCCCACCGGCGCCGAGTGTCCCAATTGCGGCTACCTGTACCAGTACTCGAAAATGCCGGAGTACATCAACAACGGCGACAGGGTGCTCGTGCTGAAATATTCTTACGCCTTCCGGCGGTTCCTGGGGATGCGGGGGCCAAGGCCGTGGGATGTTATCGTGTTCAAGAATCCGCAGAATAACCGGGAGAATTACATCAAGCGGCTGGTGGGCCTGCCGGGCGAGACCATCGAAATCGTCCACGGCGACGTATATTACTCGTCCGGGCCGAACGAGCCGTTTCGGATACGGCGTAAACCGCCCAGGGTGCAGGAAGTGATGTGGCGGGTGGTGTACGACAACGATTACCTGCCAAAGCCGAAGTTGGTAAACCCTCATAGCAGGCCCGGCTGGACGGCCGTCGACGACGCGTGGGAGATAGCCGGCGGCGGACGGGATTTCGTATTTGCCGGCGGGGAGTCTCCGGCCCGGATGGCATTTCACGCCGAGCGGGAAAACTACCTGCCGGGCACTGGGTATAATTCCTCGAATGGTCATGACAGCAGCGTGCGGCCGGAAATAGATGTTTGTTCGGATGTTAAGTTGTCGGTGGTGCTGTTTCCGGGCAAATCGCCAAGCCGCATCAAACTTAACATGTCCGTCCTGGAGCACGAATTCCAGGCCAGGATTTTCACCGCAGGCAGCGTCGGGATTTATCACAGGTCGCCCGACAGCCCGGCCGAAATCTGGGAAAAACTTGCCGAAAAGCAAATTCCGGCCCTCAAAAACGGCAGGGGATATCGAATAGATTTCGCCAATGCGGACCTGGCGATAGGCCTGCACATCAATGGCCGGCGGGAACTTTACGTCGACGGCGATTACCCCATGGACTACCAATCCGTGAAAAAGCGGCTTATGCGGGCATCCGCCAGGCCGCTGCCGGCCCCGCGGCTGAGTATCGCCGCCGCCGGCGGGGCATGCAGGTTGCAGCACGTGGGCGTGTTCCGCGATGTGTATTACACGTGTCCTGATAATCTGGCCGAAGTTCCCAAGGGGCCGCTGGGGCAATATGCGCGGCGGATAGGGGTTTCTTCCGGCATTTCCGCCTGGGGCACGACGGGCAACCCGATAAGACTCGAAAAACATCCGGAAAGTCCGGACCTGGATGAATTTTTTGTCCTCGGCGACAACAGCACGCGAAGTCTGGACGGACGGGCGTGGACGTCGGCAGCGCCGTCGCTGCGGCTGTGGCGGAAAAATGGAAAAATACTCCACGGGCGGCTCGAGGACGACGAGATCGAAGACGCCGAGCCGTTATACCGCCTGGGCACGGTTCCGCGGTATAACATGATCGGTAAGGCGATGTTCGTATACTGGCCCGCCGGCTACCGGTTGCCGGGTCTGCCGAGTCTTTCGCTAATCCCCAACGCCGGCAGGATGCGGCTGATACGGTAAAAATATCGGGCGTTATTGCGGCTTGGTGCCGTTAAATAATGCGTTTATAAAAAAGCAAGGATAAAAAAAGTTATACACATTACCCAACATCGCCCTAATATTCCGGTAATGTGCCAAGATATGCCGATGAGGAGCTCGGCGGACAGTGCAGGCCGGCATGCGCAATGCAATATAAAAATTACTCCGCTGTAAGTAATTATATGTAAATAAAAGGATTATATAAACCGGCGTTCAGTTTGCGCCTTAAGAGGAACTTATTAAAAATCATTAATATGAACTTTAATGACGGTTTAAAGGATGTTAACATACCCGTCGGGCGAGGTTATCCACACGTTGTCCACAATGCGATGACGATAGGGAATTTTCACCCGAACGGCCGGATTAATGCGAAATGAAACTTCTGGAAGCAAAGAATATGGTGAAACGTTACAGCGGCCGGGCCGTGGTCGACCACGTCTCGCTCGAGGTCAACCAGGGCGAGATTGTGGGCCTGCTGGGCCGCAACGGGGCGGGCAAGACCACCACCTTCCGCATGACCATCGGCATGATCGTGCCCAACGAAGGGACGGTCATTTTCGAAGGCGTGGATGTGACGAAGATGCCCATGTTCAAGCGGGCCAGGCGGGGGATAGGATATCTCTCGCAGGAGCCGAGCATTTTTCAGCGTCTGTCGGTGAAGGAAAATATCATGGCCATACTGGAGACCATGAAACTCACCAGGGACGCACGTCGCCGGCGCTGCAAACACCTGCTGGAACAGTTCGGCCTCTCGCACCTTCACGACCATCAGGCCAGGACGCTCTCCGGCGGCGAACGCCGCAAACTGGAAATCGCCCGCGCCATGGTGACCAATCCCACGATGGTGCTGCTGGATGAGCCGTTTTCCGGCGTGGACCCCATCGCCGTCGAGGAGTTGCAGCGGGAGATTTGCCGCCTGAGAGAGCACGGAATCAGCATTCTTCTTACAGACCATAATGTCCGGGAAACGCTAAGCGTTACGGACCGCTCGTACATCATAGACAGCGGAAAGGTCCTGCGAGAAGGGCCGCCGCGGGACCTGGTAAACGACGAACTTGTCCGCTCCACCTATCTCGGCCATACCTTCAGGGGGGATGAATTCGACACCTGAGCTACGCCAAGCGGGGGGTGTACTGTGCCGGCAAGTATCGGGTATAATTTCAAATATTTGTAACATTGCAGGTCGTTTAATATATAATTATGTAGATTTTAGTTTTTATAATTTAAGGGTGTTTATGTCAGATTTATCTAAAACAAAAGTGCGCTTTATTGAACCTCACGGCCGGCTCGGCAGGCCGTTCAATGCGTGGATAACGCGCTGGCCTTTGCTGGGGCCGATAACCATGGCCACGATTCTGCATCGTCGCGGCTGCGATGTGCAGGTTTATAACGAGAATATCTCCGGCCCGATTCACGAAAACCCTGAGGCCTATAACGACGCCCTCGACGCGGATATGGTGGGAATCGGCGTCATGACGCCGACCGCCTCGCGCGGCTACCAACTGGCTGAGAAGATTAAAAAAGACTCACCCGGCACAAAGATTGTCATCGGCGGCACGCACGCCACGTTCATGCCGCACGAGGCCGCCCGATACGCCGACATAGTCGTCTGCGGCGAGGGCGAGACGGTCATAGAGCCCATAGTCCGCGGCGAGGTGGACGACGGCATAGTCCGGGCCGAGCCGGTGATGGATATGGATTCGCTGCCGGCGCCCGAATTCATGCTGATGCGCGATTTCCATCTCCTCCAGAAGGGCCGGAGCAAGAAATTATACGAACTGCCGGTTATGGCCTCCCGCGGGTGCCCGTACGGCTGCACTTACTGCTCGGTGACGCGGATGTTCGGGCGGAAGGTCCGTCGGCGGTCTGTTAAAAAAGTGCACGAAGATATTTGCAAATATCGCGACCAGGGCTTCGGGCGGTTTTTCTTCTACGACGACAATTTCACGGCCGACCGCGCATGGACGCAGCGTCTGCTGGACCGCCTGCGTCCGATGAACGTCCAGTTTAACGCGCAGGTCCGCGTGGACTTCGCCTGGAAGGACAGGCACAGGGGCGAACTGGACAAACAGTTGCTCAAGTCCATGGAACGCAGCGGCGGCGACGTGATGTACATCGGTTACGAGACCATCGACCAGGACACCGCAAAGCAGTGGCACAAGGGATACAGCGGCAACGGCGAACTGCGCGACAATCTCCTCCATGACAGCAAAATTCTCCACGATCACGGATTCTGGATTCACGGCATGTTCGTTCTCGGCCCGCAGCACGGCGAGAAGACGGCCGGGCAGATAGTGGATTTCGCGCGCCAGAGCGACCTGGAAACGCTCCAGATAAGCATACTCACGCCGCTGCCGGGCACGCCGCTTTACCAGCAGATGCGGGACAACCTGATATTCACCGATTATCCGGCGGACTGGGATTTCTACGACGGCACGCACTGCGTCTACCGCAACAGCCGACTCGGCCTGGAGGCCATGCAGAAACTCGTGCTGGATGCGCACAAACAATTCTACCGATGGGGCGGCTGGAGCATGCGGAGAATACGGGCGCAGCTGGAGCAGAAAATCCCCGCGATGACGAAAATCAGGTCGCTGTGGCAGAACGCCCGCACGGCCAGGACCACCATGCGGCAGTGGCACAAGGAGACAAAATTATTCCTTGAACTGGCGCGGTCCAAATGCGCAATATAGATAAGCGGATTCACGGTTTTTAAAAGGCGGTACGGGTAAAAGGCGCAAGGCAAATGAAGGTGAACTGCTACAATTCTGGCGGGAGGTGTGTAAATGACCCCGTACGAGAAAAATTTTACGCAACGCTGGAATGAGTTAACGACAACCGTGGCCATGAGAGGCGCAGATCTGGCGCTTCGCGTGCCTGTCATAAGAAACTTTTTTGTGGATAAACTGCTCAGGCGACTGGGCGATTCTTATGACACCACCGAAGAGGACGCCGAAATGCTCCTCCACGCCCGCTGGTTCGGCCGGCACTTAAACGCATTTCTGCACCGTCTCATAAACGAGCGTCCGGCCGCGGCAAGGGCTATCCTGCGGTTCATCGGCACGTGGATTCACGACATGCACCGCCGCACCGACGCCCAGAATGACGGGCGGGCAACGCCGTGCACCGTGGTCATCGAGCCGACCGACCGCTGCAATCTCAACTGTCCCGGCTGCTACGCGCGGAGCAGCGCAGACGGCTACGACCTGCCGTTCGAGCGCATGACCGAAATCGTCGACCAGGTCATCGACATGGGCGTGACGCTGGTGACAATCTCCGGCGGCGAGCCGTTCCTGCGCGAAAAGGCCGACCGAACGCTCACGCGCCTGGGCGAGATGTACCACGACCGCGGCTTCCTGGTTTACACCAACGGCACGCTCATCGACGCCGATGTGGCCGAGCGCCTCGGACAGGTGGGCAACATTTTCCCGGCCATCAGCGTCGAGGGCGACGAGCACCAGACAGACGCCCGCCGCGGCCGCGGTATTTACCACCAGAATCGCCGGGCGCGGGAAATGCTGGCCGAAAACGGCGTGATGACCGGTTTCTCCGCCACCGTCACCAGCGAAAACGTCGAATCGATATGCAGCGACGATTTTATCGATTTGAGAATCGAGGAAGGCGACCTGTTCGGGTGGTTCTTCCTGATGCAGCCGATAGGGCGTTCGCCCCGGCCGGACCTGATGGTAAACTCCGAGCAGCGAGCCATGCTGCGCGAGACGGTTTACCGCTGGCGAGACGAAGACCGGCCGATATTCATCGGCGATTTCTGGAACGACGGCCCGCTGGTCGGCGGATGCATCGCCGGCGGGCGCTACTACTTCCACATTTACGCCAACGGCGATATCAGCCCGTGCGTTTTCTCGCCGGTGGCCTGCGGCAACATTTTCGACATTATCCGCGGCCGCAGCGAGTATTCATCGCTCGACGACTTCGTGCAGCGCAACCCGGTGTTTACGGGCTTCCGGCAGGAGCAGAAAAAGATAACAGACCGCGCCCGCCCGTGCCTGCTGATAGACCATCCCGAGGCGTTCCGTCACGTGGCCAGGCACGCCTGCTGTAAGCCGACCAAGAACATGACCGGCGGCTACCTCGACGGCGAAATCGCCCGGCACATAGACAAGGTCGCCGCCGACTGGGCCGAACTCGTCCCGCACCTTCCGCCGCTGCCGGCCGAACGAGAGCAGCAGGAAGGGCGGTATCAGAGCGAACGGAAAGCGGCCCACAGCACAGTCGGTGTGGATTAAAATCTCTGTCTTAAGCGCGGCGGCGTTCCTGCGCCGCCGCGCATAGAGGGCTCAGATTTCCTTCTGCAATTTTGCGTTTTTTTCGGCGACTTTTTCGGCCTGTTCGCGTTTGAACTGTTTGACCTTTCCGGCCAGTTGGTCGTCGGATGTGGCGAGGATTTCGGCCGCGAGTATGGCCGCGTTTGTCGCCCCGGGCGAGCCGACCGCCATGCACGCCACCGGCACGCCGGGCGGCATCTGCATCGTGCTAAGGGCCGCATCCACGCCGGAGAGGGCCCCGGCCGGTATGGGAACGCCGATAACCGGCAACGGCGTGGCGCCCGCCAGCACGCCCGAAAGCGCCGCCGACATGCCCGCCGCAGCTATGATGACCTTTATGCCCCTCTCGCCGGCGCCGGCGGCGTATTCTATCGCCTCCTGCGGCGTGCGGTGGGCGGATATCACACGCACCTCGTATGCGATGCCGAACTGCCCGAGTTTGTCCAGGCACTTGCGCATCGTCGAAAGATCGCTGTCGGAACCCATTACAACTGCAACCTGCGGCTGTTTTTGTTCGCTCATGCCAAACCTCGCATCATTCGTTGTCCCTGAAATCGAACGCTACCTTAACCGCCTTGTGGGCGGACTTGTGCATTGCCGTTTTGTACGCGCGTTTGTAATCGCCAATCGCGAATCGGTGTGTCAGCAGCGGCTCCAGCGGCAGTTTGCCCTCGGCCATGAATTCGTGCACGAGTTTATAGGTGGAAAGTTTCCGCCCGTCAAAGTTTTCCACCTGCCGGCCGTAGATGCCCTTCACGTCCAGTTCGCTGAACCATATCGGCGTCAGGTCCACGCCGCCGCCGTGCCCGGTTCCGGCCAGGACCATCTGCCCGCGCCCGCGCGTCCACTTGAGGCACTCGTTCATGGAGCGCTTCGAGCCGACGCAGTCGTAAGTGATGTCGTAACCGCCGACGAGCATCCGGTTGCCGAACCGCACGCGGTGGACCGTCGCGTCAGTGAGTTCGGCGATTTGCTCGAACCGGCTGCGCCTGTCCGTCGGCAGCAGCAGGCACCTGTCGGCGCCGAGGTCCCGCGCCAGGTCCGCCTGGTAATTGTGCCGGCCGACGACGTCAATTCTGCCGTCGAAGCCGACCGCCCGCAGCGACGCCACTGTGCACAGGCCAATGGTTCCCGCGCCGTAGACCAGCACGTTTTTCATGCCGTCCGGGTCCGACCGCAGCACGCCGTGCAGGGCGCACGCGGCCGGGTCGGTCAGCAGCGCCAGCTCGTCCGAGATTCCCTGCGGCACCGGAACCAGCTGGCTGACGTGCGCGACGAAGTACTCGCCGTTGCTGCCGCCGGTGCGGCTGTTGTAGCCGATGCTGGTGCCCGGGGGCAGTTCGGCCTCTCCGGCGGCGTCGGCGCCGAAGTTTTCGCACACGCAGAATTCGCCCTCGCGGCAACGGTCACAGGGCGGCGTTATGCCGCGGGCTCGGCAGCCGAGCGTCGGCTCGACGCACACGCGGCGGCCTTTCCATATGTCCGGCGCCTCCGGCCCGAGCGTCTCGACCACCGAGACGTTCTCGTGGCCGAATATGAACGGCATGGAGCTGAACGCCTGGAGGATGGAGTTGGGCGGCTGGCGCTGGTCGATAAGCGCCACGTCGCTGCCGCAGATGCCGCCCAGTTGGGTTTTGACCCTCACCCAGTCGTCGGCGGGCAGTTGCGGCGGGTCGGTCCGGCGCAGCGTAAGCCCGTTGAGGCGCGACGTGAGACAGCCCGGCCAGAGGTACCTGAGCCACTTGCACGTCGCCCAGCCGACGGGATTGACGGTATAGAATACGGCCTGCATGTCGATAGTAATAACCGACGTGATATAATTTTAAAAGTGCAAACCCGAGCGAATTAGTTTGTCAGCACACAGGTGTTTATGAAGATTGCTAAAATAATGGTGGTAGCAGCGGCGTTGCTGAGCGGATGCAGGAAGCCGGTGTATTTTCCCGCCGAGTCGCTGCCGGCCGCGGGCGAACGCGAACCGGCGGGCATCGAGGCATACGATGTCGATGAAGACGGAAAGGCGGATTTCTTCATGATTCCCGATTCGACGGGCCGCATCACGAGAATCTCCTACGACACGGATGCCGACGCCGACGCGGATGCGGTGGTGAATCTGGACCGGATTTCAACGGAACACTGCCGCCACCTGGTGATTATTCTCGACGGGTTCGGTTACGATCTCGTGCGGGAATATTACGAAAAGGGCGGCCTGCGGCTGTTCCACCCGCCGTCCCGCGTGATATCGCCGTACCCGTCGATGACGGATGTGGCCATCGAGGATGCGCTGGGGGATGTGCCGTGCCCGGGCTTCGAGGCGAAGTATTTCGACCGCAGGGCGAACAAATTACGCGGCGGGTCGGCGGCGTACATGGCCGGCAAGAATGAGCCGTACAACCGGCTGCTCGATTACCGGGCGAACCTGATATGGGACGCCATCGGTTACGTCTACGCCTGGGAGGTATTCGGCAAGGAAATAAACGACGTAAAGGAGGCGTTCGACGGCACATGGGAGAAGGATTTTCTCGCGTACCTGGTCAGTTCGGCGGGCGTCGGCACGCGGCAGGGGGCCGCCGGGCAGCGAAACTGCCTCCGGAAGGTCGAGCAACTGGTCAAACAGGTGGTCTGGGAGACCCGCGGGCTGACGAAGGTCACGCTGCTTTCCGATCACGGGCACAGTTACACGCGGGCTGAGCGGGTCGATTTGGAGAAGTTCCTCAAGGACAAGGGCTGGCGGCCGAAGAACCGGCTGAAAGACCCCAAGGACATCGTGGCGGTGAAGTTCGGCCTGGTGACGTTCGCCAGTTTCGCCACGCAGCGGCCGCAGGCGCTGGCAGAAGACCTGGCCACGTGCCCGGCCGTGGAATTAGCCAGTTTCGCCCGCGGCGACGACGTGGTTGTCCGCGGCGGCGACGGCGGCAGGGCGGTCATCAGCCGAAAGGGCGACCGCTACGGCTACGAACCGTCATCCGGCGACCCGCTGAAACTGAATGACATCCTTGTCGGCCTCGATGGCAGCGACGGCTATTACGACGCCGATGATTTGCTGGCCGCCACGGCCGAGCATTACTACCCCGCTCCGCTGCAGCGTCTGTGGCGGGCGCATTTCGCGCTGGTGGAGAACCCGCCCGACGTCATCGCATCGCTGGGCGACAAATACTACTTCGGCTCCAAGTCCATGGCCGGTGCGGTCACCATCGAGTCAACCCACGGCGGGCTGAATTACACCAACAGTGCGGCGTTCATCATGTCGACCATCGCGCCGCTGCCGAAAAACATGCGCTCCTGCGACATCGACGAAAACATCAGCAAACTCACCGGCCGCGACTTCCCCCCGGGCGAATGAGTTACGACACAGTTTTGCCTTTGATATCGAACTTTTTCATTTTCCGCCACAGTGTGGATTTGTCGATTCCGAGCGCCTCGGCCGTTCTGGCGCGATGGCCGTTATTATCGCGCAGGGTTCTGATGATGACGTCTCGCTGCCGGTGCGGCTCCATCCGGCGAAGCGGCACGGCCGCCGGCGGCCGGGCGGTTTCGGTTCCGAGGCCGCCCGAAGAATCACGCACGCGGGCCGGCAGGCACTGGCGACTTATTTGCTCGCCCCGGCACATCACGTAGGCGTGCTCGAAGATGTTCCGCAGTTCCCGCACGTTGCCCGGGTACGAGTAGCGCATCAGGCAGGTCATTGCCTCCTGCGAGATGCGTTTTATGTCGCGGCCTTTTTCGGCGTTGAGCGTTTCCATGAAGTGTTCCAGCAGCAACGGGATGTCGCCCGGCCGCTCGGACAGCGGCGGCAGGTGGAACTCGATGACGTTGAGGCGGTAGTACAGGTCGGCCCGGAATTTTTTCGCCCGCACCATCTCGTGCAGGTCGCGGTTGGTGGCCGCCAGAATCCGAACGTCGGCTTTTACGGACTCGGTGCCGCCGAGGGGTTCGTATTGCTTCTCTTCCAGCACGCGCAACAGTTTGACCTGCATTGCCGGCGACACGTCGCCTATCTCGTCCAGCAGGATGGTGCCGCCGGCCGCCAGCCGGAACCGTCCCGCCTTGTCCTCTTTGGCGTCGGTGAACGCGCCCTTTTTGTATCCGAACAGTTCGGACTCCAGCAGCGTCTCCGGCAGGGCGCCGCAGTTGACGGCGATGAACGGTCCGTCCTTCCGCCCGCTGGCGAAGTGTATCGCCCGCGCCAGCAGTTCCTTGCCCGTGCCGGTGGGGCCCTGGATGAGAACGGTGGATTCGCTTTTGGCCACGTCGGGCAGGATTTCCAGGATTCGGCGTATGCGGTGGTCCTTGGTGATTATGTCGCCGAAGGTGTACTCGTGTCTCAGTTCGCGGCGGAGGAGTTCTATCTGCCGGTTGTCCTGTAGGACCGCGACCACGCCTCTGACGGGGCCGCATTTTTTTATCACGGGCGCTGCGTTTGCGATGACGGGAATGCTCCGGCCGTCGTTGTTTGCAATCTGTATCCGCGCGCCCCTGAGCGGCTCGCCGGATTTCATGACTTTGGCGATTAGCGAATTTAATTGCGAATTTCGGCCGGGAAAAACCTCGTCCACTTGAGCGCCTAACGCCTCGGCCGCACTGACGCCGGTGAGTGTCTGCGCCTGGCGGTTGAAGCATATGATACGCAGGTTTTTATCCACGGCGCAGACGGCCTCGGATAATGATTTCAACACGCATCTTGATACATCCGGGTGGATGTCTTCGAGTTCTTCATTTATTTCGTCAGCCATGGTTTCGCCGTTCCTCGTTAGATGTCGCAAAATTATTGCATTTGCATTCTATTTTGCAAACATACGCATTGCAAATGCAATAATGGTGTATTTTATACGAATTTGATATACACCTGTGATTTATTGATTTATGTCAATTAACGTATTTTGGCATGGTCATTGCCAATATAATTGCTGAAGATGAAGTAACGCATGAAATTATAAAAAGATAAGCCGAAAACTGACTTATAACTGTATCAGGAGTAAACGATGCCTATTTTCGAATATAGATGCACGGAATGCGGCCACATAAGTTCATTCCTCCAAAAGAGTGCGGACAGGAAAGAGCACGAGTGCCAAAAGTGCGGCTCGAAGGACACCGTAAAGGTATTTTCAACCTTCTCGGCCAAATCGGGCGGGGCGCCGTCGGGCGATTCGAGTTGTCCGACAGGAACGTGCCCGCTTTCGTGAGGGGCGGAAAAATGCTTCCGGTTATGCGTAAAACTACTATGAGCGTCCATAGTTGCTGTTCGATGGATAAAATCGCACGAACAGAGAAAACGAAAAAGAAAGGATTATTATGACTGAGGAAAAGAATGTAAAAACTCAAGCGGCAACGCCGAGCGGTTTGTCGATGGGCAAAAGCCGTTGGAAAATGCCTGTTATCATGCTCGTTGTCGGGTTTGTGCTCGGTGCGGGCATCGTGGCGCTGGTCGGGTGGAAGACCATGCCGCAAATGATGCTCAACGTCCACAAGAGCAGGTACGACAGCGTAGACCGCACCTGCGAGGCGCTTAAGGAGTCCATAGAGGCCAACGGCTGGAGTAATCCCGCAATACGCAATATGAACAAGTCCATGGCGGCCCGCGGCGTGCAGTTTGAGCGGCCGGTTCGAATCGTGGAATTGTGTAAAGCCGGTTACGCAAAGCAGGTTCTTTCGACGAACCCAGAGGTCACCACGCTGATGCCGTGCGCGTGGGGAGTGTATGAGGGTACGGACGGCAACGTCTATATCTCCGGCATGAACATGGGCCTGATGGGGAAGATGTTCGGCGGCAATATAGCCAGGGTTATGGGAACCCACGTGGCCGCGGATGAACACGAGATGCTCAAACCGGTCATAGAGGAATAAGTAGAAATACCGATGAGTATAATGTTAACAATAACCCCAAGGCCTGTTAGAAAGGTTAAATGAAAGCATGAAGCCAGGAGTAAGAATCGCGGACTTTTGCCTGCGTCACTACAGGTTCGTCGCGATAGCGGCGGTGGTGGTAACATTAGGCGTAGGCGCGCTCGGGGGGCTGCCCAGCGTCATCCCCGGCGGGGGTAAGTATTTTAATCAAATCAAGGTGGATACCGACCCGGAGAACATGCTGGACGCGGATGAGCCGGTCCGCGTCCGCCACGACCGTATGAAGGAGACCTTCGGCCTTTACGACATGATAGTCGTCGGCGTGGTCAACGAGACCGACCCGAACGGCGTGTTCAACCCCGACTCGCTGGCGCGGATATACGAACTGACCGAGTTCGCGAAGTCTCTTCAGGGCGATGTAATAGGCGCAAAGGCCGGCGAAGGCGTCGTAGAGGTGGATGTTATCGCGCCTTCGACGGTGGATTCCATAGAGCCCGGCTCGATGGGGCAGGTGAAGTTCGAATGGCTCATGCCACAACCGCCCGACACGCAGAAAGAGGCCCTGGAGATCCGCCGAAAGGCGATGCGGATACCGTTCCTCAACGATACGCTGGTCTCCGAGGACGGCAAGGCCATCGCCATCTACCTGCCGATTACGCGAAAGGACCTCAGTTACACGATATCTTCGCGCCTGCAGGAAAAAATCGCCGAATTCGAGGGCGAGGATGAATTCCACATCACCGGCCTGCCCGTGGCCGAGGATACCTTCGGCGTGGAGATGTTCAAGCAGATGGCCATCTCCGCACCGGCGGCAATGGGCGTGATATTCATCCTTATGCTGGTGTTCTTCCGCAAGTTGGTTCTTATCATCTCGCCGATGATAGTTGCGCTGTTGACGGTAATATTCGCCATGGGCCTGCTGGTGATTTCCGGCTTTCCCATACACATCATGTCCAGCATGATACCGATATTCATCATGCCCATCGCCGTGCTGGACTCGATACACATAATCAGTGAATTTTTCGACCAGTACCCGCACTGCAAAGACCGCTCGCATGCGATGAAGGGCGTCATGGATGCTCTGTTCATGCCGATGCTTTATACGTCGCTGACGTCCTCGGCCGGTTTCGCCTCGCTGGCGCTGACGCCCATACCGCCAGTGCAGGTGTTCGGCGTTTACGTGGCCATCGGTATTATGATGGCGTGGGCGCTGACTATAACGTTCATACCCGCATTCGTGATGTTCATTCCCGAAAAGCGCCTGGAGAACTTCGGCGCCGAGGTGCACGAACACACCGGCGAGGCCCACGGCGGCTGGCTTGGTAAGTTCCTGCGATGGATGGGCAAAGCGACCTACCGTAGGGCAAAACCGATTATCGCACTGACGGTAGTGGTGATTGTGCTGGCCGGCTGGGGCATCAGCAAAATCGTGGTAAATGACAACCCCACCAAGTGGTTCGAGCCGGACCACCCCATACGCGTGGCCGACCGGGTGCTCAATGACCACTTCGGCGGCACGTACATGGCCTACCTGGCCCTGGATAAGAAGCAGGAGCAGTTCGACCCGCAGCGGTACGTTAAGGAATTCCAGAAGGCGGCCGAGCAGAAGGCGGGTGAACTCCGGGAGTCCCTTCCGGCGGCCGATGGTGTCTTTAACGAACTTGTCGAGTTGGCACGGAAGCAGGCCGGTCAATCCCAGAGGCGCGAGGAATTTTTCGCCGGATTGAGCGAGGCGGTCGAGAAGAAATCATCCGCGGCCGGGGGCGAGAAAAGTTTCGCATGGGATGAGGCGTCGCTGTTCGTGGATGCACAGCAGCAGATGTCGCAGGTATTTAAGGACCCCGACGTGCTTAAGTATCAGTTGAAACTGAAGGATACGATGCTTGACACCGGCGTGGTGGGCAAGACGAACTCGCTGGCCACAATCGTCAAAACCGTTCATCGCGACCTTGTTTCCGGCCCGGACCCGGCCGAGCAGAAAAAGAATTTCCGCATACCCGAGAGGCGACAGATGGTCGCCGAGTGCCTGCTCCAGTTTCAAAGTTCTCACCGCCCCGGCGACCTGTGGCATTTCGTAACGCCGGACTACCGCACATCCAGCATGTGGGTGCAACTGACCAGCGGCGACAACCGCGACATGTCGAAGGTCGTCCGCGCCGTGAATGATTACATCGCCGAAAATCCGCCTCCGGACGGCCTGGAGCACAAGTGGTTCGGCCTGACATACATCAACGTCGTCTGGCAGGAAAAGATGGTCTGGGGCATGCTCGGCGCCTTCGGCGGCAGTTTCCTGGTGGTGTTCCTGCTGATGACCGTGCTGTTCCGCTCGGCGCTGTGGGGGCTGCTGAGCATGATACCGCTGACGGTGACCATCGCGGCGATATACGGTGCGATAGGCCACGTGGGCAAATACTACTACGACATGCCTGTGGCGGTGCTCTCGTCGCTGACGCTCGGGCTGGCGGTGGACTTTGCGATACACTTCCTCAGCCGCGCCAGGCATATGCGCACCGATTACCGTAGTTGGCGCAAAACGTCGCCGGCGGTCTTCGGCGAGCCCGCGCGAGCAATAGCGCGGAATATAATTGTAATAGCCGTGGGCTTCCTGCCGCTGCTGCTGGCGCCGCTGGTGCCGTACCAGACGGTGGGGATGCTGATGGCCGCCATACTGCTGGTCAGCGGCGTGGCCACGCTGCTGATACTGCCGGCCATGGTGCGCCTGCTGGAGAACCGCCTGTTTGTAGAACACAAGGTGATGGGTGCTACGTGCAATTGCGCCACGTGCGCGGCTACGGCGCTTGCAATTACTGCCCTTATCGCGATTAATTTGCACGGGTATATGGAAATCAGTATCGGTAACCTTACGTGGATAAGCATAGGCGTGGTGACGGCCATGGCCATAATTTGTGGCGTCCTCTCACGCCGACAGAAATGCAGAGTAATACCAAGGGAGAATAAAAATGAGAATGAGAAAGATAATTGAAAATACCGTTAAATTCAGCACGGGCGCGGTCGCGGCAACGCTGCTGGCGACGATGTTTTTCGCCGGCGGGCGTGCCCCGGCTAAGGAAAGCGGGACTGATGCGAAACTCTCGGTCGAGCAGATTGTCGAAAAGACAAATCGCGTGGCCTATTACCAGGGCTTCGACGGCAAGTCCGACGTGACGATGACCATCGTCGACTCCCAGGGCCGCAAGCGCAACCGAAAACTGACGATTCTCCGCCGCGACACCGCCGACCCCGACGCCGAGGACAAGGAGGCATCGCGCAAGAAGGACCAGTACTGCGGCGAGCAGAAATTTTACGTGTACTTTCACCGTCCGGCCGACGTGAACAAGACCACCTACCTGGTTCACAAGCACCTCGACCGCGACGACGACCGCTGGCTGTACCTGCCATCGCTGGACCTTATCAAGCGCATCGCCGCAGGCGACGAGCGGACCAGTTTCGTCGGGTCGCACTTTTACTACGAGGATGTATCCGGCCGGCACATCGACGAGGACAAGCACGAACTCGTCGAGACCACCGACAACTATTACGTTCTGAAGAACACGCCCAAAAAGCCCGGGGAGGTCGAGTTCGCGTATTTCAAGATGTGGATTCACCGCAAGACTTTCATTAACGTCAAGACCGAGTACTACGACGATAAGGGCAATAAGTACCGCCAGTACACGGCCAAGAAGGTCGAGACCATCCAGGGCTATCCCACGGTGACAAAGGCCCGCATGGCCGACCTGCGAACCGACGGATACACCGACGCGGAGTATTCGAACATCAAGTACGATATCGGCCTGCCGGAGTCCATATTCACGCAGCGATATCTCAAGCGTCCGCCATACGAGCACCTGAAATAGAATGCAGATTCGTGCATGTTTGTTGATTATCGTTTCGTTGTGCCTGACGGCAGTTGCGGCCGGGGCGGATGAACCTCCGCTGCCCGAAGGCCTCGGCAGCGGCAACGGCGAAGACGAACCCGCGCTGCCGGAAGGCCTCGGCGACAGCGACGGCGACGGAGAAGCAGAGCCGACACTGCCGGAGGGCCTCGGCGGTGAAGATGAAGGCCGGGACGACCAGGGGCCCGCGCTGCCCGAGGGCCTCGGCGAAGAGCCGGAGAACGGCCCGGCAACCAGGCCCGCCGAGAAGCCCGCGCCCACCTGGCTGGACCTGACGCGCACGTTGAACGACTTCGGCATAACGGGGTTCTGGGAGGTCCGCGGCGGCGTGCGGGCGACAAACGACCCGTACCAAAAACGCACCTCCATGGGCGAGACGCGCTTCCAGCTGGACTTCGAGAAGCCGTTTGAGAACCTGACGCTGAAACTGAAGACGGACTTTGTTTACGACGCCGTCGTCGAGCCGCATTCGGCGAACCTTCAGACCGGCCCGTCGTGGCTCGACCTTCGCGAGGCGAACGTGGCGTTTACGCCGCTGAAGTTCATGGATGTGAAAGTCGGCCGGCAGATTCTCACCTGGGGCACCGGCGATTTAATCTTTCTCAACGACCTGTTCCCCAAGGACTGGCGGTCGTTCTTTATCGGGCGCGACGTGGAGTACCTAAAGGCCCCATCCGACGCCCTCAAGACAAGCATATACACCGACTGGATAAACCTTGACGCCGTCTACACTCCGCAGTTCGACCCGGACAGGTTCATCGAGGGGCGGCGACTGTCGTATTACAATTCCACGCTCGGCCGGCGGGCCGGAAGGGACGCCGAAGTGGACGCCGAGATTCCCGAGGGATGGTTCGACGACGACGAGTACGCCATGCGGGCGTGGAAGCGGGTGGCCGGATACGAACTGGCCGCCTACGGTTACTGGGGCTTCTGGAAGAGCCCCGGCGGCCAGAACCCGGCCACGGGCGATGCGATATTTCCGCGGCTGAACGTTTACGGCGCCAGCGTCCGCGGGCCGCTGGCCGGGGGCATCGCAAACGCCGAGGTCGCCTGGTACGACTCCGCCCAGGACCGCGGCGGCGACGACCCGTTCATCAACAACAGCCAGTTCCGTCTGCTGACGGGTTACGAGCGGGATTTGTCCGACCTGTCGCACAACCTGACGCTGGGGCTGCAGTATTACATGGAATGGATGGCCGAGTACGACGAATACCTTCGAAATCTGCCGGCCGGCTCGAACGCCGCCGACGAACGCCGCCACGTTGTTACGATGCGCCTGACCAAACTGATGATGAACCAGAACCTGGAACTGTCGCTGTTCGGGTTTTACAGCCCGTCGGACAGCGACGCTTACCTGCGGCCGCGGGCGTCGTACAAAATCGACGACCACTGGACCGTGGATATCGGCGGCAACGTGTTCTTCGGCAAGTACGACCACACCTTCTTCAACCAGTTCCACGAGAACACGAACATCTACTCCGCCCTCCGCTGCTCGTTTTAGTAGGGCGTGTCCCGATTCATCGGGATTGCACGCGGAATGTGCTGTCCCTATTATTCGCGCTTTAGCGCAGACGCCATTGCCTGTTGTCGGCGAGCATGAGAGCGTCGGCGGCGCGCGGTCCCCACGAGCCGGCCGGGTAGAAGGCCAGTTGTTTTGCATCCTTCGTGCGGCAGCCCTTGACGATGGGCGTGATGAAGTCCCAGGCGGCCTCGACCTCGTCGGCGCGGGCGAACAGCGTGGCGTCGCCGGCGGCCGCATCCAGCAGCAGCCGCTGGTAGGCATCCGGCGGGGTGGCCCCGAACGCCTCGGCGTATGAAAAATCCAGTTCCGTCGTGCGGATGTCCACCGCCGGGCCGGGCGACTTGGCCTGGAACTGCATGGAGATTCCCTCATCCGGCTGGATGCGGAGGACCAGCACGTTCGGCGGCAGCGGGCCGTCGGGCGGAAGGTTGAACAGCACGCGGGGCACCTGCCTGAAGTGGATGGAAATTTCGGTGCGTTTTTCGGCCAGCCGCTTGCCCGTGCGGAGATAGAACGGCACGCCCGCCCACCGCCAGTTGTCCACGTTGACCTGCATCGCGGCGAACGTCTCGGTCTGCGAATTTTCATCCACGCCGTGCTCCTGCCTGTACGCGTTGACACTCCGGCCGGCGACTTCGCCCTCGCCGTACTGCCCCCGCACGACCATCCCGGCCGCGCAGCCGGCGCTTAGATGCCGCAGGCACCGCAGAACCTGAACCTTCTCGTCGCGGACGTCGTCGGCCGCCAGCGAGGTCGGCGGCTCCATCGCCACCAGCGACAGCAGGTGCATCATGTGGTTCTGCACGATGTCGCGGATGGCCCCGGCGTTGTCGTAGTAAGGCCCGCGCCGCCCGACGCCGCCGTCCTCGGCCACGGTTATCTGCACGTGGTCGATGTGCTTGTTGTTCCACAGCGGCTCGAATATCCCGTTGGCGAATCGCAGCACGAGTATGTTCTGCACCGTCTCCTTGCCGAGGTAGTGGTCGATGCGGAAAATCTGGTTCTCGTCGAAGGCCTCCCGCAGCCGCTCGTTCAGCCCGCGCGCGGACTGCAAATCGTGGCCGAACGGCTTTTCCACCACGATGCGCGACCACGGCTCGCGCCGGGCGCCTTTTTGGAACAGTTGCGATTGCTCGAGCTGCCCGATAATCGCCTCGACGGATCCGGGCGGCACGGCCAGGTAAAACAGGCAGTTTGGCCGAATCCCGTGGTCTTTGCAGATGCCCTCGATGCGCCGCTGAAGTTCGGCGAAATCTTCTGCTTTGTCGTAGTCGCCCACCCGGTAGTAAATACGCCGGGCGAACCGCTCCCACTGGCGGCGGTCGACGGATTCGCCTTCGCAGGACAGTTCGTCGCTGACGGGTTCCCACAGTTCCTCCCGGAAAGATTCATCGGTCTTTTCCGTCCGCCCGTAGCCGACGATGGCGCTGCCTTCGGGCAGCAGGTCGCGGCAGTGGAGGTGGAAAAACGCCGGCAGCAGTTTCCTTCGCGTCAGGTCGCCAGAGGCCCCGAAGACCACCAGCACGAACGGTTCCGGCTTCTTCGGCGTATCCTGTTGTTTTTTTGCGTGTTTATCGTTCATGCGTATTCATCCCAGCGCCACGTCCAGCGTCATCATAATCGCGAACCCGACTATCACTCCCATTGTAGCTATGTCTACGTTGCCCTTCCGCTGCGATTCCGGGATGAGTTCCTCGGCGGCCACGAATATCATCGCCCCGGCCGCGAACGCCAGCGCGTAGGGAAGCACGGCCGATACGGCGATGACCAGCACGGCCCCGGCCACGCCCGATATCGGCTCGACGAGGCCGGAAAGTTGCCCGTACCAGAACGCCCGGAACCTGCTCATTCCCTCGCGCCGCAGCGGCAACGCCACGGCCGTGCCTTCGGGGAAGTTCTGCAGGCCGATGCCGATGGCAAGCGCCAGCGCCGCGCCGAGTTGGGCCGTCCGGGCGTCGCCGGTCAGACTCGCGGCCGCGCCGAACGCCACGCCCACCGCCAGGCCCTCGGGTATGTTGTGCAGCGTGATGGCAAGGACCAGCAGCGTGCTGCGGCGCAGCGATGAATTGACGCCCTCGGGCTCGGCCATGCCCGGGTGCAGGTGGGGCAGTATGCGGTCTATTATCCGCAGGACAACCGCGCCGAGGACGAATCCGGCCAGCGGCGGCAGCCACTTCAGCGCTTCGCCGTAGAGCGGGTCGGCCGCGGCCATGTCTATCGCCGGGGCCAGAAGCGACCAGAAACTCGCCGCTATCATCACCCCGGCCGCGATGCCGAGTGAGGCGTCGAGATATTTCTGCGAAAAATTACCCGTCGAGAACACCAGCGCGGCGCCCGCGGCCGTCAACGCCCACGTGCCGATAGTCGCGATAAGCGCCTGCACGACAGGGTTCAACTGGAACAGCCAGTCCATAATGGGCTCCTTAATTATCCGCGTTTGCTGAATTATATTAAGCCCCGCCGGCCGTTTTTCAAAAACTATATGCCCCCGGCCGTGAAATTAAGACCCGCCGATCCGGCTTGAACGCGAAAAATAAGCGAGTGAATTCGGCGAGGAACACGCGAAAACAGGACAGGCAATATTTTCTCTAATAAATATGGGGGCCAGCCGCTGGATTGAAAAACAACCCCTTCAGCGGCGGGGGGCGCTGCTTACGGCCGGCCGGTTATATTATAAACTCTTTGTGCGGTGGTTACATCACCGCGTAAATGTTGGATAGTGTCAAATATTATGTGTAAGTTTTATTTTGTGCCATCTGGCGAGCTG
>CAYYMD010000019.1:0-50139 GCA_964472875.1 uncultured Planctomycetaceae bacterium | reverse complement strand
ACCCGCCTTTTCATAACCAGTTGAAATTATTCGACTTTTAACGGGACACTACTGAACCTCACAGGCAAAACAGATATTCCGCCTGTGTGACAAAATCGATTTACTCCATTCATACCACGCAGCCGTCTACCGCCGTGAAATACAGTCGCTTAAGGCCGGCTTTGACAAAACGCATTTTTATCAGGGCCGCCGTATTGAGTTTACCGTTTTACGCGGGCGTTGCCTTCCCATATTGACCACACCTGATCCTCGTCGGCGGGCTGGCCGTAGTCGGTCAGCATTGTGGCCGCAAGGGCGCCGGTGGCCCAGCCGAACTGCGCCCACTTCTGAGGGGCCCAGCCCTTCAGCACGCCGTAGAGCATGCCGCCGACGAAGCCGTCGCCGCCACCGATGCGGTCCAGGACGGTGATGTCACGCGGCTCGATTACGTGAAAGTCTTCGCCCTCGGCCATCACCGCGCCCCACAGGTGGTGGTTGGCCGAGACGACCTCCCGCAGCGTGTTGGCGTAGACGTCGGCGTTGGGGAACTGCTTCCTGGTGCAGTTTATCATCTCCTTGAAGCCGTCTATCTTGTCGGAGAGGCCCTTTCCGCCGGCCTCGGGGCCTTCCATGCCCAGGCACAGCTGGAAATCCTCCTCGTTGCCGATGAGAAGGTCGGACACGCCGGCTATTTCGGTGAAGATGTCGCGCAGTTCCTTTTCGCGGCCTTCCCAGAAAGATGCGCGGTGATTGAGGTCGAAACTTATCCGCGTGCCGTGCTTTTTGGCGGCTCGGGCGATTTCCAGGCAGAACTTGCTGCTGTCGGGCGACAGGGCGCCTACCAGCCCGGAGATGTGCACAACCTGCACGCCTTCCTCGCCGAATATGCGGTCGAGGTCGAAGTCTTTTACGTTGAGCGTGCGGCCGACCTCGCCGCTTCGGTCGTTCCACACCCGCGGGCCGCGCGGGCCGCAGCCGCTGTCGGCCAGGTTGAACTGGTGTCGGTATCCCCACGGCCCGCCCTGGTCAACCTCCGGGCCCTCGAAGTCCATCCCGCGCCCGTGCAGGTCGTCCTTGATGAAGCGGGCGACCGGCGAGCCCTTTACGAAAGTGGTCAGCACTTTCACCGGCAGTCCCAGTGCGGCCGATACGCTGGCCACGTTTGTCTCGGCGCTGGTTGCCTGAAGGATGTACCGGCCGCCGCAGTGGAACGGCTGGTGGTTCTCGGGTGTGAATCTCACGCCCATGCTGGTCGGCACAAGCAGTGCATAATCGCAGTTTTTACGCAGGTCGATTCCCATGGAATTCTCCTTTACCAGGTTGAATTAAAAACGTTTTCGCGTCCCCGCCGATGGTTTAAATTATTTTAACGCAACACCTGCGCTGCTCAAGAAATTTCCGGCGCGCACATATCCGCCGGATGGAATATTTAGTTGCGTGCCGAGTCAAAATCCGCACAATGTCCGATGTTACAGGACGGATTCGGTTTAATTGTTCTGATAAATTTTTACAGACAGAAAGAGGCATCAACATGAGCGGCAGTAACGCACAAGTGGAAAAGGCATACGAAATAGCCAGGGAAAGATACGCATCGCTCGGCGTGGATACCGACAAGGCGATTAAAACGCTCGAGAAAATATCACTGTCGATAAACTGCTGGCAGGGCGACGATGTGACGGGTTTCGAAAGCGGCGAGGGACTCTCCGGCGGGGGAATCCAGGCCACCGGCAATTATCCCGGAAGGGCCCGCAACCCCGACGAACTAAGCGCCGATGCCGAGAAGGTCTTTTCTCTGCTGCCGGGCAGGCACCGTTTCAGTCTACACGCCATATACCTGGTGAACGAAGGCCAAAAGGTGGAGAGGAACAAGATTCGGCCGGAGCATTTCGACTACTGGGTCAAGTGGGCCAAAGAGAATGACATCGGCCTGGATTTTAACCCCACCTGTTTTTCGCACCCCATGGCCGACAGCGGTTTCACGCTGTCCAGTTACGACAAGGGCGTGAGGGATTTCTGGATCGAGCATTGCCTGGCCAGCCGGGAAATATCTGAGTACATGGGCAAAGAGACGGACGGCCCGTGCGTGATGAACGTGTGGATACCGGATGGATTCAAGGACACGCCGGCGAATCGGCAGGAGTCGCGGCGGCTGCTGATTGATTCGCTGGACAAGATATTCGCGGAAAAATCAAACCCGCAACACGAACTTGACGCGGTGGAGTCCAAGCTGTTCGGCATAGGCGCCGAAAGCTGCACCGTCGGCTCGCACGATTTTTATCTGTGCTACGCGATGACGCGCAATCTCCTGCTGACGATGGACACCGGCCATTACCACCCGACCGAATCCGTCGCGGACAAGATATCCTCTGTTCTGCTTTACCTGGACAGCATACTGCTGCACATAAGCCGCCCGGTGAGGTGGGACAGCGACCACGTAGTCACTTTTTCTGATTCGCTCAGAGAGCTGACGCGGGAGATTGTCTGGGGCGGATTCCTGGACCGCGTACACCTGGGGCTGGACTTCTTCGACGCGAGCATAAACCGCATAGCGGCGTGGGTTATCGGCTCAAGGTGCACATTGAAGGGCTTTCTGTACGCCGCTTTGGCGCCCACGCAGCGCCTCAACGAGATGGAGCGGGAGGGCGACAACACCGGCCGGCTGGCCATGCTGGAGGGGCTCAAGACGGCTCCCTTCGGCGCGGTGTGGGATTATTACTGCCACAAGCACGGCGCGCCCACCGAATACGAGTGGTTCGCAGAAGTCGAGAAATACGAACGTGACGTGTTGAGCGAGAGAACTTAAATTACAGGTTTCGACGCCGGTAATGTTTCCAAAATATAGACAAATTGCATTTAATTGAAAGGAAAAAGGGATGGAAGATAAATCGTCCAGAATTGTAAAGCGGCTTGATAAACTCAACGAATTCGACCGCGAGCCCGTTGATTCCAAGCATCTTCAGGGCGGCCGCCATTTCGCAGGCGTATTTGCGGGCGAACACGTGGCCGCCACGGAATTTGTCATCGGGGCGCTTTTCGTAAGCCAGGGCGCCCGCACCTGCGACGTCATAGTGGGGCTGATATTCGGCAACCTGCTGGCGGTGCTGTCCTGGGCGCTGATTTGTTCGCCCATAGCGGTGGATACGCGCCTGACGCTTTACTGGTATCTGAGGCGCATAGGCGGCCCCATCGTGACGCTGATTTACAACGTGTTCAACGCCGTGCTTTACTGCATACTGGCCGGTGCGATGATAACGGTGGCTGCCTCGGCGGTCAGGATACCGTTTGGAATCCCCGCGCAGGTGGGTTGGTTCCCGACCGACATACGCTTTGTGTTTGTCGTGCTGGGCGTGGGGGCGGTAGTGGTGACGCTCGCGATTCTTGGGTTTAAGAAACTGGCGGAATTCGCGGAGATGTGTTCGCCGTGGATGTTCCTTATGTTTATCTGCGGTGCGCTGGTGCTGATGCCCACGATAGTCGCCTCCGTGGGCGAGGTTTCGGCCATAAACAGTTTCTATGACTTCTGGCGCGTGGCGGATGCGGCCATCTGGCCCGGTCCGGCCCAGGGCCAGGAGAGCGGCCTGGGCTTCCTGCACATCGTGTTCTTTTCCTGGATTTGTAACCAGGCGATGCACCTGGGCCTCTCGGACATGGCGCTTCTGCGCTACGCCAAACGCTCCAGTTACGGCTTTTACTCGGCCTTTGGGATGTACCTTGGCCACTTCCTCGCCTGGGTCTGTGCTGGTGTGATGGGGGCCGGGGCGGCACTGATTATAGGTAAGCCGCTGGTCGGGCTCGACTCCGGTTCTGTGGCCTTTACTGCCCTGGGCACAATGGGAGCGCTGGCCGTGGTCATCGCTGGGTGGACAACGTCGAACCCCACCATATACAGGGCTGGCCTGGCGTTCCAGGCGGTAACGCCGAACTGGCCGCGATGGCTGGTGACGCTGCTTGCAGGCGCCGTGACGACAATTATCGCCTGCTCTCCGTTCGTCTTTACCAAACTGCTGAACTTCGTCGGAATCTACGGCCTTGTGCTGATGCCGGTAGGGGCCATCGTTTTCGTCGAGCACTGGATATTCCCCAAACTCGGCCTGACCAGGTACTGGGTCTCGAAATCCAAACGCCTGCTGAACTGGCCCGCCGTTATCGCCTGGATAGCGCCTCTTGTGCTCGGATTTATCGCGTCGGGATTGGGCTTAATACACCTGTTCTTCCTGGTGGTGCCGGTGTGGATTTTAACCTCCATACTCTACATTGTCCTGTCGGCCTTCTGGGGCGCTCGTCAGAAATTCCCCGATCAGGGGGAACCTCTGCCGACCCCGCAGACCAACAGTGCGGCCTCGCAGGAAAGCAACCCGAACAGGAGAAGTAGGTCCCCGTGGGTTTATTCGCCGATGGTTATCGCGGTTCTTGCCCTGCTTGCTTCTTTAATACTTGCGATTTGGGTAACCGTGGCACCTTCGGCCGAATACGACGGCAGGGTGGAGTTCTTCAAGACAGCCCTGGTGTACCTGACGGCCGTCTATTTCGCATCGACAATAATCGGCATTATGATCCGGGGCAAAAGCTCCGCATAGTCGAATACGGATAGTTGGGCTGATTTTATGAATGATGCTTTATCGCAGCTGGTAAGGATTTCCCGCTGTGTCGGCAAGGATGCCTCTCTCATCCAGGCCGGCGGCGGCAATACATCCGCCAAGACGCAAGACCTCCGTTACATGTACATCAAAGCCAGCGGAACGGCCCTGAAGGACATGAACCAGGCGAAGGGGTGGCGGAAACTGGATATCGGCCCGCTGCTTTCCATCCTCGAGGATGAATCGCTGGTCGAGCTGCCCGCGGCCGAGAGGGAACGGAAGGTTTCCCAGAGAGTGCTACAGTGCTGCCGAGACGATATGTCCGCCGATACGAGACCTTCCGTAGAAGCGCATCTTCACGCGCTTCTCGGCAGGTATGTTATTCACCTGCATCCCGTGGCCGTCGGCGCTTATGTCAATTCGAAAGACGGCCGGGACGAATTCGAACGCCTGTTCGCAGACGAGGATCCGCCGGGCCTGTGGGCACCTTATACGGACCCGGGGCTTACGCTGGCAAGGGAGTCATGCAGGTTAATTGAATCTTACAGGCAACGGCACAACCGCGCGCCGCAGATTATGTTTTTCGAAAAACACGGCCTCGCCGTTTCAGCCGACCGGCCGGATGAGGCCCTGCAACTGGTCGACAAAACAATAGAATTATGCACAGATAATCTCCGGCCTCTGCCGGATGCCGTTTTCCCGGCGCCTCCGGCCGGGGCGGTCGACGGTGCCCGGCAGGCCATAAGCGATGCGGTTGCCGCGGTTTCGGAACAGGAGACACAGGTTGAATACGCCGGTGCGTCGGATGCGGTTTGCAGGTTTATGCAGCACCCGGATGCGGAGGCCATGCTCGCCACGACGGGGCTGAATCCGGATGAGCTGGTTTACGCCAATGGGCCGGCGTTATGGATTTCCGCGGCCGAGCCGGACTCGATAGCCGAAAAAATCAGGCAGCGCCGGGACAAAATTCCCATGTGTCCCAAGGCGTATCTCGTTGAGGGTGTGGGGCTGTTTGTCGCGGCCGAGAGCAAATCTGCCCAATCCGTGGCGCAAATAACGGATGCGTCGCTTGAAATACGCATGTACGCACAACAACTCGGCGGGCTTTGCACGCTGACTCAGCGCGAGCAGGATTTCATAATCAACTGGGAGGCGGAGGCCTTCCGCAAAAAACAAACCAGGTAATCCTGGATTTCCTCGATAAAAACCACAATTCATGTCTGCCCGCCACCATATATTTAAGGTTCTCATCCAAAACACGTGGTTGGATAATGTTAGGTAATTAAAAAAATCAAAGATGCGTTTTTCGCTTTTTTGTCTACGGCAGATTTAAAAACAGGCGGCCTTCCGACAAGAAAGCCGCCCGTGCCGTATGGCATCGTCGCGGCGCTCAGGTCGCTCGCCAGCGTTGCCCTATCCTCCGCGACGATGGTGAAAATATATCAGGACATGCCGTTGGCTGTAAAGCGTTAAACGCAATAAGTTTATATTTTAATAAGACCATTGGGATATTCCTGCGTAATTCTATGGGTTTCAACCCGTAGATGAAGTCAACCGCCGAAGGCGGACGGGCGAAGCCCGAAGCAGCAATGCTACGGGTTTTTTTAACCCGTAGTACTTTACTAAGGCCATTGGAATCACCACGAAAATTGGATAAGAACCAAAAATAAGAAAAACGAAATTTGCAATACTATTCGGCTGTTGTATTATTGCTAAAAGGCCGACGGTGGGCGTCGGTCATTGGTTATCCGGAAAATCCAGGTTTGATAAATGTTGTAAGGAGATTCCCATGAAGTCGCCAAGAATTTTGACGTTTACTTTAATCATGTTGCTTTCGTGTATATGCGCCTGCGACACAGTGAAAGGTGATATGAACGTCGTTAACCTGCGATGCGAGTATCTTGAAAATCCTCAAGGAATAGACGTGGCCCGGCCTCGCCTGAGCTGGATGCTTGAGGCCGATGGGCGGGGCGTAAAACAGACGGCATACCGGGTCCTTGTCGCAAGCATGGAAGAGAAACTGGCCAAAAACGAGGGCGATCTGTGGGATTCCGGAAAGGTCGAATCGGACAAATCGAACCATGTTGTCTACGACGGAAGGAAACTGAAATCGCGGGATGTGTGTTTTTGGAAAGTTAAAACCTGGACGAATATGAGGAGCGAATCGGATTGGAGCGAGGTCGCGAACTGGAGCATGGGCCTGTTGAAACCCGACGACTGGACAGCCGACTGGATATCGTCGAAAGGGCGATTCGATCCGCGCCGGGTGGATTTGAAAAATGCCCGCTGGATATGGCATTCCTCGAAGCAGCCCGGACAGCTGGAAAATCGCTGTATTCTCTCAAAGCATTTCGACCTCGATGCGGACAATGCCATAAAGTCGGCATTGACGACCGTTTCCGCCGACGACAGCTTCGTGTTGAAGGTCAATGGCGAGCAGGTCGCAAAGGGCAAAGAATGGAAGTCTCCGGTTACCGTGGATATCGCGGATGCGCTCTGTGGCGGCGAGAACATCATAGAGATCTATGCGAAGAACAGTCAGGATCGAGCCGGTGCGATCGGCAAGATGAAAATAGTTACCGATAAAGGCAAACCGATAGAGATCGCTACGGACAAGTCGTGGGTTTCGTCGGTGGATAGCGACAATGCTCCCGCCAGCCGACACGCCGTTCAAGTTCTCGGTAAATACGGTTGCAGACCGTGGGGAAAGATAGGCATGGCATCTGGGAAGAGAAGAAATCTGGATTCTCGCAACAGCCCCATGCTCCGGAAGGTCTTCGAGATATCCAAGACGGTGAAGAAGGCGCAGATCAGCATCTGCGGGTTGGGCTACTACGAGCTGTATCTCAACGGCTCGAAAGTCGGCGATCACGTGCTCGATCCGGCCTTGACGCCCTATCACAAACGGGCACTCTATGTGACGTACGATTTGGCGGCGGCCCTGAGACAGGGCGAAAACGCAATCGGCGTGCAGTTGGCCAATGGTATCTACAATCAGAACAGGGGTCACGCTTGGAAGTTCCAAAAAGCGCCTTGGCGGGCGTTTCCGCAGATGATTCTGCAGCTGGATGTGGTCTATGCCGACGGCAGCAAAGAGAGGGTTGTCAGCGACGAGTCCTGGAGCGCATCCGTTGGTCCGATCTATCGGGACTTTCTGCGTCTGGGGGTATGGTATGACGCGCGTCGGGAACACCCTGGCTGGAGTACGCCCGCTTTCGACGATTCGGAATGGAGTGCCGCGGTGCTTCGTGAGGGCGTCGAGGGGCGTCTTTCGGCGCAGATGTCGGAACCGATAAAGGTGATGAAGACCCTTTCGCCCGTCGACATCCGCAAAAGCGAAGGGCAATACGTAGTGGATTACGGGCAGAATATCGCTGGCTGGACGAGGCTGAAAGTCTCGGGCGAGGCGGGAAACGAGATCGTTTTGGACCACAGCCGCCACGGCCTTCCGCAGACCGACAAGTACACGCTTAAGGGAGAGGGTGTGGAGGTATGGGAGCCGCGCTTCGTCTACCACGGTTTCGACACTGTCAAGGTCTCCGGTTTTCCCGGAGAGCCCGAAAAGGAGAATTTCGAAGCCTGCGTAGTACACACGGCTTTCGAAGAGCGCGGATCGTTCGAGAGTTCCAATCCATTACTGAACAAGATCGTCGAGATGACGCGTTGGTCCTACATCGGCAACTTTGTCGGAATACCCACCGATTGCCCGCATCGCGAGAAGAACGGCTGGAGCGGCGATGCGCAGGTGTCCTGCGAAATCGGAATGATGTATTACGGCCCCGAAGCGGCCTACACTCGATGGATGCGCGATTTCGCGGCGTTGCAGGCGGAGGACGGCAAACTGCCCTGCATCGTGCCGGACGGGGGCGATCATTGGGGAATGCGCTTTCTCGACGGACCGGCCTGGGAGAGCGCCTATCTGATCATCCCCTGGCATATATTCGAGTACCGCGGCGATCGCAGGATACTTGAGAATCACTACCAGAACTGGAAGCATTGGCTGTCTTGGTACCAGGACCAGGACAAAGTCGTACGCAAACCGCGCATCAGAGGCACAGACATGTCCGAATCGCGCTACAAGAATCCGCAACCGGTCAACCAGGACCAGATCATCACCTACGGCATTGGCGACTGGCCCCCGATCTGGCCGACGCCCTTCGAGATAACATCGACTGCCTACTACTACAATGCCGCCAGAATTATCGCGAAGACCGCCGCTATGCTGGGCAAGCCGGATGAAGCGCGGGAGTACGCCGATCTGGCCGGCGAGATACGCGACGCGTTCAACCGCGAATTCTACAATGCGGAAGATGGAACCTACTTGAGCGAAACGCCGACGGCCATGTCATGCGCTCTCTATTTCGGTTTGGTCGAGGATGCGAACCGCCAGCGCGTCGCCGACAATCTGGCCGAGTCGCTGCGTAAAAACAATTACAAGCCTACAGTAGGTTGTCTGGGGGCCAAGTTTCTTTTGCGCGCTTTGGCGGACAACGGCCATGCCGATACGGCGTATCGGGTGCTGACGCACGAGAAGCGGCTCGGGTGGGGTAGTCTTGCCGCCTCCGGTCGAACGACTCTGACCGAACGTATTAACGGTGGCGGTTCCGACAACCATGTCTTTCTCGGCGACGTGGCCGCCTGGATGCTCGAATATATAGCCGGCATCCGGCCCGATCCCGAGCATCCCGGCTTTCAGCGTTTCATCATCAAACCCGTAGTAATAGGGGATCTGGAGTGGGCGCGCGGGTCGCACGATTCTCCGTACGGCCGTATCGAGAGTTCCTGGAAGCTGCGCGGCGACCGGCTGTCCCTTGACATCGCAGTGCCCCCCAACAGCGTTGCCGAAGTGCATCTGCCCGCCGCGTCCGCCGATGATGTTTTGGAGTCTGGGAAACCCGCTGAAAAGGCGCGCGGCTTGCGGTTCTTGCGCATGCAAAAAGACCACGCCGTTTTCGAAGCGGAATCCGGCAACTACAAGTTCGAAATCAAGAGAAGCGGGTGATTGATAGGTGGCAAGTTATAGTTGTGAGGTGGCAGGTGTGAGGTGGTAGATGTTTGGGGTAATCGAAATAGGAATCAAAATAGGAATCGCAATTGTGAGCTGAGCTTGCTCCCAAAACTGGAGTGGTGTAAGGTGTAATCGTCTCCGGGTACAATGGCCTGTTTGGGCCGGAAGGAGACGATCGAATGTCAGGCAAGCGAAGACGGTTTACCGCGGAGTTCAAGGCAAGGGTTGTGCGGGCCGCGTTGCGGGAGGACAAGACTCTGGCGGAGTTATCCAGCCAGTTCGGCGTCCATCCCAACCAGATCACCAAGTGGAAGCGGCAGGTGGTGGAGTCGATGCCCGATATATTCGGGCAAAAGAAGAAGGCCGATGTCGATGCGGGCGAGACGATCCTTGTCGAGGGCTTTTCCCAGTGGCGGGAACGGACAGGAAAATGATCCAAACCAACCTGGAAAGGAACAATGAAGATGAAACATGTTGAATCCGTATCTTTTGTATCTATTGTGCGCAAATACGCGGCCATGACCGCCGTTGTCCTCCTGTTGATATCATTCGCAGCCGTGCGGGCGTCCGGCCCGGCAAGGTCGGATGAAGCCGCCGCCGGCGCGGTCGTCGAAATTGACGGGGCTTCGTCCTCCAAGAAGTACAGCCGGATGATATTCGGCGGCTTCCTGGAGCACTTCGGCAAACAGGTCTACGGCGGCGTGTTCGATCCCGGCAATCCGCTCTCGGACAAAAACGGCTTCCGCAAAGACGTCATAGCCGCCCTGAAAGAGATCGACATGCCGGTCGTGCGCTGGCCCGGCGGCTGCTTCGCCAGCGGTTACCACTGGGAGGACGGCGTAGGCGAAAAGCGCGAGCCGGTGCCCGACCCGGTCTGGGGTGTGACGGATCCCAACACCTTCGGAACCGACGAGTTCATCCAGTGGTGCCGACTGGTGGGATGCGAGCCCTACATTTGCACCAACGCCGGCAACGGAACGCCCGAGGAGATGGTCGACTGGCTGGAGTACTGCAATGCCACCGAAGGCAAGTACGCCGAGATGCGCGCAAAGAACGGACATCCGGAACCCTACAACGTCAAGTACTGGAGCATAGGCAACGAGAACTACGGGTTCTGGGAGATAGGGCGATACTCGCCAAAGACATGGGGGCCGTTTGTAGGCAAATGTGCGGATATGTTGCTTAAGGCCGATCCCGATATCAAGCTGTTCGGGCCGGTATGGCGGCCCAAAATCGAATGGTATCGTCAGGTGATGGAATCTGCCGGCGACGACCTCGATTACATCAGCGTGCACCAGTACTGGATACGTACGGGCGAAATACCCTCCTACAAGCGTCTGATACAATTCAGCCACAATCCGGAAAAGTCGGTATCGACGGTGATCGGCATTCTTGAGGAGGTCGGCTACCGAGGCAAGGTCAAGATCGCCTTCGACGAATGGAATCTGCGCGGCTGGTACCATCCGCACTTTCCGCGCAAGCACGTCGTGAAGCCGGACGACGAAAAGGCCCGCCAGGCCATAGCCAAACGCGAGTTCAACCTGGTGGCCGAACAGTACAATATGGCCGACGCGCTGTTCAGCGCCTGCTTCCTCAACGCCTGCCTGCGCCACTGCGAGGATGTCGGGATGGCCAACATTGCGCCGATCGTCAATACACGCGGACCGCTGTACGTCCATCCCGAGGGTATCGTCAAGCGCACGAGCTTCTACACCTTCAAGCTCTACGCCAACGAGCTCGAGGAACGGGTGGTCCCGCTCGAACTGAAGGCCGGCAAAGGGCGGGATAGCACTAAACAGATCGATGCGATCGCCACGGTGGATGCGGACGGCGAGAAATGGGCCGTAGCCCTGGTCAACCGCAGCGCCTCGGAGCCGATAGCATGTGCCATCAAACTGGACGGCCGGCCGCTGGACGGCGAATATGACGCCAAGATTCTCACCGGCGATTCGCCCGAGGCCTACAACAGCGTCGAGAACCCCGACCGGGTCGTGTCCGAGAAGACGAAAGCGGAATTCAGCGATGGCTTGATAAACCTGCCTCCGCATTCGCTGACAATCATTCGGGTTTCGTCGAGATAAATCGGGCCAATATTGTTCGGTCATCGCATTATATGGCAGCGGCGTGGAAGCGAGGCCCGAAGCGCGAGATTAGTAATGAAACCGAAGCAGCATTAAAGACCTGTAAATATAAAAAAGATAAAAAACAGCATATTGAAATTGAGTAAGTTTTTACGGTTCTTATCCAAATTATGTGGTGATTCCAATGGCCTTATCAAAATATAATCTGAATGTTTGTAGCCCTTTACAGCCAAAGCATATCCAGCTGAATTGAAATATTCTCGGAGCAGGAAAGGCAGAGTAGTATAATATGCGCCGACAAAAAGAAAATGCGGACGAAGATAAAGGATAGTTTACTATTAACAACTTGAATGTTGTCGTCAATTGAGCTTGGAGTAAGGATCATGAAAGAAAAAATATGCAGTCGACGTGATTTTTTAAGATCCGCGGCTTTTGCTTCTGTTTCACTTACTGCGCTGATCCAAAGCCGGGCAAGCGA
This sequence comes from uncultured Planctomycetaceae bacterium, assembly GCA_964472875.1. Lineage (GTDB taxonomy): Bacteria > Planctomycetota > Phycisphaerae > SM23-33 > SM23-33 > CAYYMD01. The sequence continues at coordinate 38,016 of CAYYMD010000019.1, read as the reverse complement.
TAAGGCATCCGACATTCTGGAAGCATCTCCCAATATCATTTTCATTCTGGCTGATGACATGGGTATTGGTGATATCAGCAGTTATAATGATAAATCCCTTATTGAAACCCCTAACCTGGATAAACTTGCAGAAGAGGGAGTGAGTTTTACTGATGTCCATACTTCGGGATCGCGTTGTTTGCCGAGTCGTTATGGCATTATGACCGGGCAGCATTTCTATTTCCGAAAGCAGGAACATCACCCGCTAAAAAGAACCGGCAACGGCAGGGAGTGGAGTTCGGTAATGACTTTGCCCCGCATGTTGCAGCAGAACGGGTATGAAACCGTAATGTACGGCAAATGGCACCTGGATATGGGATGGCAGCGCACATACGGTAAACCCGACTACACCAAACCGTGCAAAGGCGGCCCGATCGCCTGGGGATTCGACGAATATTTCGGCGTTCCCCACTCCGCAAATGCGGAACCGCTTGTATTCGTGGATGACCAGGAAATGGTCGGAGAGTTAAGCCCGAAAAAATTCGATCCTGAAACCCTGTATTCGCGTCCTGTTGTTGCGGCCAAAGGCTGGAGCAACGAGGCCATTATGCCTACCCTGACCGAGAAGACCGTCTCCTTTATCAGAAACAGAAAAGGCAATGAAAAACCATTCTTCCTATACTTTGCCATGACTGCACCTCATACTCCATTGGCGCCCAAGAAGCGTTTTGTCAAGGAAGGCGAAGAGCATCTGTATTTCGGTTTCGTCCGTCAGGTGGATTGGTCGGTCGGACAGGTTCTAAAGGCTTTGGACGCAGCCGGGCTGCGCGAAAACACACTTGTGATTTTCAGTAGCGACAACGGTTCGCCGGCCACTGCGTACGACGCCACTAAGCCCGGCCGCGACATGAAAAAGCTGGGCAAGTATACCGATCATTCCGCCAATGGACCCTGGCGCGGATTCAAACTGAGCAACTGGGAAGGCGGCCACCGTGTGCCGTTTATTCTGCGCTGGCCCGGAATGGTTGACGAAGGTTCTTGGTCGGACACCCCCTTTCAATTAACCGATCTCTTCCCCACCTTTGCCGCGATAATCGACGAAAAATTGCCCAAGGATGTTGCCATAGATGGCCGGAATGTAATGTCTATATGGACAGGAGCAGAGAACGAGGATGCCTATGCCGATCGTGTCTTCGTGCATGCAGACCATCCCCAAACCGGGGCCGCCGTCCGCCAGGGCAAATGGAAACTGATCACTCGCCGAAAGAAGGACTTGCTGTTTAATTTGGAAAAAGATCCTGGCGAACGGAACAACTTAATCGATAATTATCCCGAAGTTGCGGAACGGCTTGAAAAGGCGCTGCAAACCGAATCACGGCGGCTTATCAGGTCGAAATAAGGCTGTTATATGTAGAATTTTGCCTATGCTGCTCGGCGATATTTTGAGTTATTTTGCTATATCGAGGTGTTTGTCGAGGACATATTGGCCGCGGGTGGCTTCGCAAAAGCAAATATTCTATCAGTACAGGAGATGTTTAATGCATAAAATTGTTGTTTGTAAAAGAAAAGACGCAAGTAGGCGCTGTTCGAAACTGCTGTCCGGTTGGACTACATGCAAATTGTTGTCCGTTTTTCTGTATGCCGGTACCGTTTCGTTGGTTGCATCGGCGGAAAGCGAAGGATACGAGCCGGCAACGGCCAAATTCGGCATGAGCCGCTGGGCGGAGGATGTTTCGGCGAAAGACCCTCTGCCGAAATACCCGCGCCCGCAGATGGCGCGCAAGAAATGGAAGAGTTTGAACGGGCTTTGGGACTACACTTTGACCGACAGGGATGCGGAATCGCCCGATATGTATCAGGGGCGCATACTCGTTCCCTTCTGCATCGAAGCCCCGCTCTCCGGTGTAGGCCGCATGATCAGTTCTTTCCCGGGTCGAACCTATTCGAACACTCGCTTGTGGTATCGGCGTAATTTCAAAGTGCCGTCCGAATGGTTTGGTCGGCGCATACTCCTCCACTTTGGGGCAGTCGACTGGGAGGCCGTCGTCTTTCTCAACGGAACGAAGCTGGGCGTTCACAAAGGCGGGTACGATGAATTCACATTCGACGTAACAGAAGAACTGGAAGACGGCGGGCCAAACGAAATCGTTCTCGCCGTGTGGGATCCCACGTCCGAGGGCAGATATCCCTGTGGCAAGCAGAACTGCAATCCCGGAGGCATATTGTATACGCCTTGCAGCGGCATCTGGCAGACCGTCTGGCTGGAGCCCGTTCCACAGAAGGCCAGCGTTCGCGACTTGGCTGTTGTCCCCGACATCGACAACGATTCGGCGAGTGTGAGAGTCGAAGTCTTGCCCGCAGATTCGGATGTGGAGGTCCGCCTCACCGCGCTGGATGGCGAAGATGTGGTGTCACAGGGCGTTGGTCGTCCGGGAGAGGATATCTCCTTGCAAATCGAAAATCCCAAATATACTGAAATCATAGCGGAGCACCGCGCCCGGTTGCCGAAAAAGCACAGTAAAATTCTCGGCTCGCATTCGACGGGACATCGCGCCTACGCCGCAAGCGAAGCAAGGGAAGCCACCGGAGATTAATGATTATCGCAACGGCTATGAAGAGTGTATTTGCAGGTAAATAGTAATACAATAACCACTGTTTGCCGGTGAATTGAAGGAAAGGTTAAGACATGGAACGACGCGAATTTTTAAGGACTGTAGGCGCAGGTGTTGCGTCCGCGGCTGCGCGGGTTTGCCTTCCATCTGCCATTGGACAGACCGTATCCGACAGGGCTGATTCATCAAAGCCGAATATTCTGCTCATCATGGCCGACGATATGGGTTACTCTGATGCGGGGTGTTACGGCGGCGATATAGACACTCCTAACCTCGACACCCTTTCACAGGGCGGCCTGCGGTTCACCCAGCATTACTCATCGGGGCGTTGCTGGCCTTCGCGTGCAAGTATACTGAGCGGCTACTATGCTCAGCATATTCGCCGGGACGGTATGAAAGGCATCAAAATGGGGCGCCGTCCCGGATGGGCGCCGCTGCTGCCTGAATACCTCAAGCCGCTGGGTTACCGCTCTTATCACAGCGGCAAGTGGCACATTGACGGTAAGCCAACCGCAAACGGCTTCGGCCGATCTTGGGGAAGGCACGGAGGAGGTTGTGACTGGGACCGCTATTTTGCTTCGAAAAGGTGGAAAGAGAACGGAGCCACTGCACCCGTCGAGCCGGGCGAGAAATATTACTCCACGGTGGCAATAGCCGACCACGCAATACAATGCCTCAAACTCCACAAACAGAATCACGGCGGTGAACCATTCTTTCAGTACGTGGCGTTCTTCTCTCCTCATTTCCCGCTTCACGCAATAGAAAAAGACATAGATAAGTATCGCAATGCCTATACTGCCGGCTGGGACGTGATCCGAAAACGCCGCTGGAAACGGATGAAGGAGATGGGCATTATCAACAGCCCTCTGTCTGAAAGAGACCCAAAAATTATTCCGCCGTGGAATTTCAAGCCCGAGCGTCTGGAGAAACAAATCGGACCGGGCGAAGTCCCTTACGCGGTGGCGTGGGATTCGCTCAGCGAAAAAGAGAAGGAATTGCAGGCCACCAAGATGGCTATTCACGCGGCCATGATTCACCGTATGGATGCTGAGATAGGGCGAATAGTGCGGCAATTGAAGGACATGGGGGAGTACGACAACACCATTATCATGTTCGTCTCGGACAACGGCGCGAGCGCCGAGCAGATCATCCGCGGTGACGGTCATGACAAGTCAGCTCCGCCGGGCTCGGCCAAAAGTTATCTGTGCCTCGGTCCGGGCTGGTCGACCGCTTCCAACACGCCGTTTCGCCTCCACAAGCACTGGAACCACGAAGGCGGAATTTCTTCGCCCCTTATCGTACACTGGCCGAATGGTATTTCGGCAAGGGGCGAGTTGCGGCACGACCCGTCGCATTTCATAGATTTCGTTCCAACCGCCATCGAACTGGCCGGCGGAAAGTTGCCAAAAACACGCAACGGTCGAAAAATACCGCCCAAGGACGGTATGAGCATGGTTCCTGCCTTCAAAAAAGACGGCGCCCTGGGGGAAAAGACACTGTGGTGGTGCCACCAGGGCAACCGCGCTATACGCGTTGGCGACTGGAAACTCTGCGCCAGGAGACGCACACGCGACAATTGGGAGTTGTACAACCTTACCAATGACCGCTGCGAGATGAACAATCTGGCCGATAAGCATCCTGATAAGGTCAAATCGCTGGAAGGTAAATGGCAATCTATCGCGCAGAGATTTCGCAGAGACCTTAAAGGCAAGTGAGCGAATCGATGTTAATGCGCCGATAAACGATTTCTTGAAAATCTGAGGAATGTGATATTAAAGGAACTTTCCATGGTTTTATCCGAATGGCCTTGAAAATATTTTGGATATGACTGATATTATGTCCATAGTGTGTACTTCGCCAATTTTTAAATTCAATGCGAAAGGTTAAAACCGTGGGAATAGATGATATTGATAAGAGACTGGCAGTATGCAGCTGGTCGCTGCAGCCGAAAGATCTTGACGATTTAATTCGGCTGGTAAACGAAGTTGGAATACCACGTATTCAGTTGGCGCTGACGCCAATAGACGAAGCGCCGCAGCAGTGGGCCGATGTTGGGACTCGTCTCAAGGATGCGGGAATAGAGATAGTTTCCGGCATGTTCCAGACTATCGGGGAAGACTACAGCACACCACAGACGATTCGCGAAACCGGCGGCATCGTTCCCGATGAGCACTGGGAGGCCAACTGGGCGAATATACAGCGCTACGCCGACCTGGCCGCTCAATTGAACCTGTCCACGGTAACCGCTCACGCAGGTTTTATCCCACATGATTCTCACGACCCATCGTATCAGCGAATCATGGACAGACTTCTTAAAATCGCGGACCTGTTCAAGCAGCGCTTCGACGGCTGGCTTCTGCTGGAAACGGGGCAGGAAGAGGCCGAAACGCTGCAACGGCTGATTGAGGCGATGGGCCGTGACAATGTGGGCGTAAACTTCGACCCGGCGAACATGCTGCTTTATGATATGGGCGACCCGGTGGAAGGGGTGAAACTTCTGATGCCGCATGTGCGCTCGGTGCACCTGAAGGATGCGTGCAGACCCGAGCAGAAGGGCCAGTGGGGGCTCGAGACGCCTGTGGGGCAGGGAAAGGTGGACTGGCTGGCATTTCTAAAGGTGCTTAAAAATGCGGGCTATCGCGGAGACTTAATTTTTGAACGCGAAGCGGGCGAAAGCAGGGTAGAGGATATCCGCAGCGGCGCGGAACACATTCGCAAATTATGCGCGAACAGTGAATCGAACCCGACTGACCAACAGGAGCACTTATGACAAACGTAGGCGTAATCGGACTGGGCATGATGGGCGGCGTGCACCTTGGTGTGTACGCGGCAAGGGACGACGCCAATGTCGTGGCCGTGGCCGACAGCGACCCCAAGCGACTCTCGGGCCAGTCACAGGCCACAGGCAACATCGAAGGCATGGAGCAGGGCGGCATAGACTTCTCAACCGTGAAACAATACAGCGAGGGGTTGGAACTCATTTCGGACCCGGACGTGGAGGCGGTGGACGTTTGCGTGCCGACGCCGCTGCATGCATCGTTAGGCCGCGCGGCCATCGAGGCTGGCAAGCACCTGTTGGTTGAGAAACCGCTGGCACGCACATCCGCAGAGGCGCGAGAGTTAGCATCCCTTGCAAAACAGAGCGAGAAGATAGCTATGCCGGCGATGTGCATGCGGTTCTGGCCCGGCTGGACGTGGCTGAAGGAGGCCGTCGATGAGGGGCGCTATGGCCGGCCGCTTGCCGCGACGTTCCGCCGTTTGGCGCCTCATCCGGGCGGCGCGTTTTATAACAGCGGCCAGCAGTGCGGCGGCGCCATTCTCGACCTGCACATTCACGACCTTGACTTTATCCAGCATTGCTTCGGTACGCCGACATCGGTCCGCAGCCACGGCTACAGCAAAATCACCAATGCCATCGACCACGCTGTGACGTTCTGCAATTACAAAGGCGATCAATCAAGGCCGCCTCTGGTAATGGCCGAGGGCGGCTGGGCGATGGCCGGAGGAATGAGTTTTCAGATGCAGTACACAGTCAACTTCGAGCGGGCCACGGCAGTGTTCGACGTCAACGCTGACCCGCAATTGACGCTGTACGAGACGGGTCAAAAACCCCGGCCCATCGAACTGCCGCCCGGCATGGGCTATCAATACATGATACAGACTTTCCTGCAATGTGTCGCCGAGGGCCGGCCGCCAGGCGTAGTGACAATGGATGAGGCGGCACGCTCGGTGGAGTTGGTCGAGGCCGCGGTGCGCAGCATCGAACGTGATGAAGCGACGCCGGTGGAGTAAAGTGGAGTTGCACAGTATTCCGCCGCGACGGGCACTGCTTTGAACTATTGTAATGGAGTTGTTGATGAGAAATATAACTTGCCCGATAGTTTGCCTGATATTAGTGCTAACGGCATTCGAACCGGCTGTGACGAAAGAATGTGCGATGAATAAGCCGCCGGAGGGCTTCACGGCACTTTTCAACGGCAAGAACCTCGACGGCTGGTGGGGATGGGGGACAAAACATTACAAACATTATCTGAATCTCGACGAAGAAGCGCTGGAGGCGTTGCAGAAAAAAACGCGTGATAATATCCGTAAACACTGGCACGTCGAAGACGGCGTTCTGATTAATGACGGCGAGGGGCTATACTTGACAACCAACAAATTTTACGGCGATTTTGAGTTGCTGATTGATTATAAGACCGTGCCCAAGGCCGACAGCGGTATATATCTTCGCGGTTGTCCGCAGGTGCAAATCTGGGATTACACCGACAAGAAAAAATTCAGTCTTGGCGCCGGCAAGGGTTCGGGCGGCCTGTGGAATAATGCCAAAGGTTCGCCCGGCAAAGACCCTCGCGTCCGTGCGGACAAACCCTTCGGCCGGTGGAATCACTTTCGAATCAAAATGATCGGCGCATACGTGAACGTCTGGCTCAACGGTGAACATGTCGTCAAGGATGCGGTCATGCAAAACTACTTTGACCGCGGCGCCCCTGTGCCGCGCACCGGCCCGATTCAGTTACAGACACACGGCGGGCGAATCGAGTGGCGCAATATCTTTATCAGGCAGATAGACGCTGAGGAAGCCAACGATTATCTCGCCTCGTTAAACACGAAAGGTTATGAAGCAATATTTAATGGCCGGGACTTTACCGGCTGGGCCGGCCCGACCGAAAAAAACAAGGTTTCAGCCGGCTCTATACTTTCCAATCACGGCACGATTTACACCAAAGACGTGTACGAGGACTTCGCCGTAAAGTTCCGGTTCAAACTTCCGCCCGGTGGCAACAACGGCCTGGCCATACGCTATCCCGGTTCGGGCGATACCGCTTACATGGGTATGTGCGAGTTGCAGGTTCTCGATAATTCCGCCTACGAAGGTAAACTCAAGCCGCACCAGTACCACGGTTCGATTTACGGAATGGTTCCGGCTAAGCGTGGTTACCTCCGCCCAACCGGTCGGTGGAATTTCCAGAAAGTCACTGTAAACGGGCACCGCATTACGGTCGAACTGAACGGTTTCGTTATAACGGATGCCGATTTAAGCAAGGTAAATCCCGATACTTTCATGTATGATGCCAAAAAATTCAAAGGTCGCATGCGCACCAGCGGTCACTTCGGCTTCGCCGGTCACGGCAAGCCGGTGGCGTATCGCGACATAATGCTGAAGGAGCTGAAATAGACACACAGGTCGGCAGAAAGGATACAAAATGACTAAATCGATAATCGGCGTACGCCTTTCCATAATGATGTTTCTACAGTTTTTCATATGGGGCGCATGGTATGCGACCACCGGAAACTTTATGAAATCACACGGAATGGCGGACCAGATCTACATGGCTTACATAGTCGGACCGATAGCGGCTATTTTATCACCCTTTTTTCTGGGCATGGTTGCGGACCGTTATTTTTCGACGGAGCGGGTATTGAGTTCATTGCAGGTCATAGCAGGCATAGCGATGTTTTGCGCTCCATTTGCGGCCAAGGCCGGGCCCGTTATTTTTATTGTGGCGTTAATGGTCCACATGCTTTGCTACATGCCAACACTTGGACTGACCAATACACTGGCGTTTCATAATATTACTAACCAGGAAAAGCAGTTCCCGATTATACGTGTTTTCGGGACGATTGGCTGGATTGTAGGCGCTGCCCTGGTCAGCAAAGTGCTGCACGCCGACAAAAAAGCACTTCAGTATTATGTGACCGGCTCAGCAGCGGTTCTGCTTGGAATATACAGTCTGACTTTGCCACATACGCCGCCGCCCGCCAAAGGACAGAAGGCCTCGATTCGCTCCATACTGGGGTTGGATGCCCTTAAAGCACTGTCCAGTGTCTCTTTTTGGGTATTTATTATAAGTTCCTTCCTCATTTGTATTCCTCTGGCGGCGTATTTTGCGTATACGCCGGTTTTTCTTGATGCCGTAGGATATGAAAATCCCGGATTTATCACGACGTTCGGACAAATGTCCGAAATCGTATTTATGCTTTTGATGCCGCTTTTCTTCGCGCGTCTGGGTGTTAAATGGATGCTGCTGGTGGGTATGTTCGCCTGGGTAGCGCGTTACGGCCTGTTTTCGTGGGCAGCGCCGGACACTATTTTGCCGGCTATTTTCATAGGGGTGTTGTTACATGGAATATGTTACGATTTCTTCTTCGTGACCGGCTTTATCTACACCGACAAGAAATGCTCCTCGGCCATTCGCGGGCAGGCACAGGGGTTCCTCGTCTTAGTCACACAGGGACTGGGACTGGGGATTGGAGCGTTGATATCGGGTAACTTGTTCAACCGTATTGTTTCAGGTGAGGGTGTCGAACTGCTGAATAATTACCGGTCCTTCTGGTCGATTCCCTGTATCATGGCCGGCATCGTCATGATAGTGTTCTATCTGCTGTTCTGGGAAAAGAAGATTAAGCCAGTGGACAAGGCCGTTACCGAAGGCGACATCGCCGAAGCAACCACCGTCGATGAACAGCCGTAAACGTCCGGCCATTGTCAAAAATCAGATTGAGAAAGTAACCGATATTTTCAATCAGCCGTTCTAATTACGGTTGTGTAACGTAGGTTTCTTTGTGTTTTGTCCGACCTTTGAGAATTAACAGGATTGTTTTCTCAAATGTTTTCCGACTTTTTTTAGCGTCTTCACATCATCGGCGTGTATTGAGCCATCGGGCAGTGGGCCGGTGTTCAGAAGCAGGTTCGCATCCATCCGGTTCGCCTTTTTGAGCATGGCCATGACCTGATCGGCGGATTTATGTTTTCCATCATCCTTCTTGATGTATCCCCAGCCGCGCGGCTGAAGTGTGTCGCAAATTTCGTTGTGCTTGTCCTTGTTGGCGGCCCAAGCCTTGGCGGCGATTTTACCGGCTTTTTCGCCGTAACGCTTCCGAATACGCTCTTCCAGTGAATGTCCGGACCGCTCGGGCGCGGCGAAATCCTCGGTGCCGGTTATGCCCTGCTTGGCGCTGATGAGACATTGCGGCTGGAGTTTGCGGATCATGGCATAAATGTCGCGCATGGGGAAGAGATCCGGTCGGCCGTAAAAGCCCATCAAAGGATCTATCCAGATGCCGGTGATTAGTCCGTAACTTGTGAGCAGTGTACGGATGTGTCCGGTGGCGTCATCGAGGTATTTCTGAAAATCTTCGTCCTTCTCAAACTTGTACTGTTTGGGTTTGGTCTTGTAGGCGGGGCGGGCAATGAAATTGTATTTCCGCGGATAGAAGCAGGGGTGATGCCAGTCTGCAAGCAGCGAGTAGTAGAAGAAGCAACCCAGTCCCTTCTTTTGACACTGCTCGGCCAGTTCGCCGCATAGGTCACGCCCGGCGACGGCCATTGAATTCCACTCTCCCCGGCCCGTATCGAACAGGCAGAAGCCGTCGTGATGCTTGCTGGTAAGGTTGACGTATTTCATCCCGGCCTCCAGCGCCAGGTCGGTGATGAAGTCAGCATCGAACTTATCCGGCTTGAATCGCTTTGTGAGTTTCTCGTATTCCTTGACTGGTATTTTTTCTCTGAACATTACCCATTCATGCCGTCCGAGAATGGAATACAGTCCATAATGCATGAAAAGACCGAACTTCGCGTTCCTGAACCATTCCAGCGATGCCTTGTGCGGGCTGGATTTATATAGTTTTTCGCATCCTTTCAGGTATGACGGTACTTGTTTCCCACCCTGGCTTAGGGCGGTGCAGCCCTTTGTGGCCAGTCCCGCCAGCGCCGCGCCAGATGCGATGAATTCTCTGCGATTCATTATCATGATGTTTATGTGCTCCTGTTACTGATGCTCGCAAGAATTTTCAATATTTCTTTGTAATTCTACAGTGTTAAACCCGTAGATGGAAGCATCCGCTGTCTTCGGTCAGCATGGCTATGTGGAATTCAGAAAACAGAGACATAATATAGATTATATGCGGTAACATTTGGTCGATTGGTTATTTCGTTTCAGCCATTGGTATTGCAGAAGAGACGATAAGAAAGTACGTCCAAGATACAAGGCAAAGAAGGCAGCGGACAAGCGAAGATTAAATTCTAAATGCAACCGGGTTTTAACCCATAGTACTTTACTCCTATAATCTGTAATACTTGTCCCGCATCTGCCCTTTTGTGCGGCATCTTAGTCTGTCCCCATGCGATGGCCCGGTAAACTGGACGCCTATTTTAAGTTTTAAGGTTTTAGTTTTTAGTATTTAGTTTTAATGATTTTCTCCCACGGCCCCTGGCTTGCGGCGAACTGCGTGTCCGCACCCAGGCGGGCGTCGGCGACGGAGGTCTCGCCGTCTTCGGGGAATATGGCCAGGATGTCCACCTTGCCCAGTTCTGCAATCTGGGCCGCGGCGGTCCGGGCGGCCGGGTCGTCCGTTTCCGGGTCGTAACGATTGATCACCACGCCGGCAATGCTCAGCCCCGCATCCCTTGCCACGTGCAGCGTGAGCAGCGTGTGATTTACGACGCCTTCTTCCGGCCGGGCCACCAGCACAAGCGGCAGCGCCATCATGGCCGCAAGGTGAACCACGTGGAACTGTTCGGTGATGGGAAACATCAGCCCTCCGGCGGCCTCGACGATAATGATATTGTCCCGCCCGCACAGCAGACGGTAGCCGTCGAATATGTCATTGAGGTCAACCTTCAGGTCTTCCTCTTCGCCGGCCACGGCCGGGTTCGCACGGGTTGTCAGCCGCATCGGCGACACCTGGGCGAGCGTCAAATCGGTGTCCACACAGGCGCTGAGGAACGCCGCCTCGTCGCTAACCAGGTCGCCGCGGCTGCGACGGCATCCCAGGGCCACCGGCACGAAGGGGTCCACGTCTTGTCCCTGCGATGCGAGGTAATGGCCCACGGCGCCGGCCACGACGGTCTTGCCCGCTGTCGGGGCCACGCCGGTGAAGAACAGGCCACTATGGCGGGGCAGCGGCTCATAGCCGGATATGTCGAACTGTTCGCTCATCGACGCCTCTATTTCTCCTTCATGCTGACCCGCATCTCGTCGCCAACGCCGGCCCGTAGGACATCCGCTGCCCTGCCCTGATTGACGGCCACTTCCAGCAGGCCCATGGAATTAATCAACGCCAGCGGCTGGTCCGCCTGCCCCTGGCCGTAGGTCGCCACGGTTACAATATCGTCGCGGTCGCCGCAGGAGACCTTCGTCTCGCCTACGCGTGCGATGTTCTCCCGTATCGTGCCTTCGGAGATGTTGCTGACGAGGTTGCCGAAGGTGTCCACGTAGATAATCCGCCCCGAAATTACGCCGCCCTCGGCGGCGGGTTCGGCAATGTCGAGCAGTTTGTACGTTCCGGGCTTCGGCCCCAGCGAGTTAATCGTCGAGCCGCTCAAAATTCTGGCGGCCGCGGGGGCGAATATATCCCGGCCGTGGAATGTCCTACCGACCGAGCCGGACAGCGACCGGGTGTTTGAGACTATGGCGAGTTCTTCAAGATTCAGGCGGGACGCCACCATGGAGATTACGCCGTTGTCGGGGAATATGAAGTTCTGACCGCTGAACCTGGCGGCCAGGATGCTCCTGTCCGTCCCCACGCCCGGGTCAACCACGACCATGTGAACAGTGTCCGGCGGGAAGTATGGCGCCGCCTGGGCGAGCACATAAGAGGCGGCCACCACGTCGTGCGGGGGAATTTTGTGGGTTATGTCGACTATGTTGCACTCGGGCCGCCGTGATAGAATCACGCCCTTGACGGCCGCGACGTATCCGTCACGGTCGCCGAAGTCCGTCAGCAGTGTCGCAAGTGGTGTTTTAATACGGGCCATCAAACGCCTCTCGTTGTCGGCAAACAGAAAACTTTATGTGCGGTTTTTAAATAACCGCCGCTTTTACGTATAATAAATCCACGATGGCACATCATGAAAAAAATCTTGGCCGCGACAGGGAGCAAATGCTCCGAAGGCATCTGCACGGGCGGGGAATAAAAAATCCGCGCCTACTGGATGCGTTCGCACAAGTGCCGCGAGAGATGTTCGTGCCGGATGAATACCGCTTCCAGGCGTACGAGGACCACCCAGTGCCCATCGGCGGCGGACAGACCATATCCCAGCCGTATATCGTGGCACTGATGGTGCAGGAACTCGACCCCCGGCCGGACCATCGCGTGCTCGACGTCGGCTCCGGCAGCGGCTACCAGACGGCCATCCTGGCCAAACTGGCCGGCCACGTTTACGCCGTCGAGCGACTTGAGCAACTTGCCCAAAGGTCGATTGATATACTGGCGTCTCTGGATATCGACAACGTCAGTATCAGTACGCACGACGGGACATTGGGCTGGCCCGAGGAGGCGCCGTTCGATAGGATTATCTGCGGCGCGGCCGCCCCGGACGTGCCGCGGGCGTGGACCGAGCAGTTGAGCGAGGGCGGGCGAATCATAATGCCGGTAGGGGGGCGTTTCGTCCAGACGCTGGTGGCCGTGGATAAAAAAGGCGGCGAAACAACCCGGCGGAGCATCTGCGACGTGCGTTTTGTCAAGCTACTGGGCAAGGATGGCTGGTGACATTCCCGGCGATCAAAGAGAGAAAAAAACAGAATCTATGTTTTTGTGTAGGTCCGAAACGCTACATTCGGAGGATAAAGTTTTATACGGAGGCGGTGTTTTTGATTTGTGCCCGTGTTTTACCTAAAATTCATCCTCGGACAATCTACTGATCAGGATGAACGATTACATGGGCGACATACGCGTACTGTCACAAAATCTGGTTAACATGATAGCCGCCGGAGAGGTCATCGAGCGGCCGGCAAGCGTTGTCAAGGAACTGATGGAGAATTCACTCGACGCCGATGCCTCGCGTATTGATGTCTCACTGGAAGACGGCGGAAAGCGGCTCATCCAGGTAACCGACGACGGCCGCGGCATGGGCAAGCAAGACCTCTCGCTGGCGTTCGCCCCTCACGCCACCAGCAAAATATCTTCCAGCGAAGACCTCTACGGGATTGCCACGCTCGGCTTCCGGGGCGAGGCGCTGTCGTCCGTGGCGTCCGTGTCACGGGCCAAGGCGCGGACGCGACGCCGGCAGGACGAGGGTGGATGGGAAATCAGCGTATCAGGCGGCGAGACAGGACCTGTCAAGCCAACGCCCGCCTCGCCCGGCGCGACCATTACGATACGGGACCTTTTCTTCAACACGCCGGCCCGGCGAAAGTTCATGCGCACCACGAACACGGAATTCGGCCATTGCAGCGAGGCCTTCGCCCGCCTTGCTATCGCTCACCCCGGCATTGGGTTTTCGCTGACACATAACGGCCGGACAGTGAACAACCTTCCGGCCGCGGATACCACACGGCGGAGGGTGGCCGACCTTTACGGTAATGACCTCGGCGAGGAGCTTATCGCTTTCTCGCGGCGGTCGGGCGGCATGGAGGTGGCCGGGCTTATCGGCAGGCCCTCCTCGGCCAGGGCTTCGGCGAAATGGCAATACGTATTCCTCAACGGCAGGTACATACGCGACCGCATGCTTTCCCACGCCCTGCGGGAGGCGTACCGGGGGCTTATCGACCCGCAGCGATGGCCGGTGGCGTTCATATTCATAGAGATGGCCGCCGACGAGGTGGACGTGAACGTTCACCCCACCAAGACCGAGGTGCGGTTCGAAAACGGCCAGAAGGTTCACGGAGAACTGCTGGCCGCACTGAAAGAGGCGCTTAATAAAGCATCCCTGACGCCGAATGTGGCGATTCATGAGCCGCCGGCAGGACCTTCAGAGCAAACGGAAGCCCCGGCCGGCCCGCCCAGGACGGGAGGGACGTATGCGTCGGACCAACTGCAAACCACCGAAGAACCGGCAGCCACGCCACGGCAGGATTCGCTCAAAGAGGCCCTGGCCGATTTCCTGAAATCGGCGCCTCCCCGCCAGCCGCGTCTCGATTATTCCCACGGCACACCAGCGAGGAAACCCGCCGCCGATGTGAAGCGGCAGAGACCTTCACCGTATACGCCGACGCTGGAGCAACGGGAGAGCACCACGCCCGCCGAGGAAGCCGAGGCCGAAACCGCCCCGGCCATTATGCAGATTCACGACAGTTTCATCGTAGCACCGACCGAGGAAGGGCTTATCATCATCGATCAGCACGCCCTGCACGAGCGGCTGATTTATAACGACCTGCACAAGCGCCTGGCCGATGAAAATTCTCAGGGCCTGGCCGCACAGCACCTGCTGATTCCCGTCAGGTTAGGGATAACGCCTCAACAGGCGGCCGCCGCCGACGCCGGAGGCGACCTGCTGGAGCAACTCGGCATAGAACTGAGCAGTTTCGGGCCGGGCACAATGGCCGTCCAGAGTTTCCCGACGATTCTGACAAGCAGGGCAGTGAACCCGAGCGAATTCGTCTCGGATCTGCTGGATAAACTCGCCCAGAACCAGGCCACCAGCAGGGAAAACATACTCGAGGAAATCATCGAAATGATGGCCTGCAAGGCGGCCGTCAAGGCCGGGCAAAAACTCAGCCGCGAGGAAATGCAGGAACTGCTGGAAAGATACCCCGAGGCGCAGAAGGGATCGTCATGCCCCCACGGCCGGCCGACCATGCTCAAACTTACGCTGGAGGACTTGAGAAAACAGTTTAAACGCACCTGATTGGCATAACATACGATGAAAGAAGGTTTTGCGGCGAGGGCAAAAAAATATTTCGAGATTTTGATTTATAGTGTTTGACATCTATTCGACGTGGCGTATAATGTTAGACAGATAAAACATTTCATTATTCTTTTGCTACATAGAGACTTGTGCAGGATTAGTTAATGAGCATAGCCGGCAAAAAACGTCTCAGTTCATCACTCGAGGATTACCTGGAGGCGATTTTACTGCTTATACGCCGTGGGCGCGTTGCCCGTGTCCGCGACATAGCACAACAGACCAAGGTGGCAATGTCTTCGGTCACGGCCGCATTGAAGACCCTCTCAGGCAGGGGCCTGGTAAACTACGACCCGTATCAGGTGATTACCCTAACCGAAGAGGGGCGGGCCATAGCCGAGCAAATCCATCACCGCCACGAGATATTGAGGCGGTTTATGACGGATGTGCTCGGCCTGGACGGCGAGACGGCCGAGGCAAACGCCTGCAGAATGGAACACGCAACGGATGATGTGGCGCTGGAGCGTCTGACAAAGTTCGCAGAATTCATTCGCCGTTGCCCGCGGGCGGGCGGCGACTGGATTGATAATTTTCTGCGGTATTGCATGGGAAAATATGACCCGGCCAGGTGCCGCCAGTGTATAAGCTGCATAGATCCGCCGGAAGATTCGAAGGATTCATCGCAGGATATAAGTGAAGGTGTCAAGGATGGACGATAAGACCAAACTCTCGCAGAATAATATTCCACTGGGGCATGCACCGATCGGACAGGATGTATTGCTTGTGGCGATACACGGCGGCAGGGGTTTGCGGCACCGCCTGGCCGAAATGGGCCTGGCGCCGGGCGTGCGGTTCAGGATACTGAAGAAACACAAGCCCGGACCGTATATTATATCGGTCCGGGGTTCGCGGCTCATGCTCGGTCGGGGGATGACGGAGCGGGTGATGGTTAAACTCCTTCCCGCAGGCGATAAGCAGGCAGGGATTTGAGGGCGATTTTCATTGGATAACAATCGATTGAACATAGCGCTGGCCGGGAATCCCAACTCCGGCAAGAGCACCATTTTCAACGCCATAACCGGTTCGCGACAGCACGTGGCCAATTATCCGGGCGTGACGGTGGAAACTAGGGAGGGGATCGGCCGTTGCGAGGGGCGGGAAATTCATGTAATTGACCTGCCGGGCACGTACAGTCTCACCGCTCATTCTGCGGAGGAGATAATTGCCCGCAATTACATAATCGAGCAGACACCCGACGTGGTCGTTGACATCGTGGATTCCTCGAACCTGGAGAGAAATCTTTACCTGGCCGTGCAACTGACGGAACTGTCGGTTCCGCTGGTCCTGGTGTTCAACAAGTTTGACCTGCCGAAGGCCCGCGGATTGCAGATTGACGTTGACGAAATGTCCGACCTTCTGGGCGTGCCGGTGATTACAACGGTCGCCACCAGATCTGAGGGCATAGACCAGTTGCTGCGCGAGGTCGTCAGTGTATCGAATGACAGGCAGTCAGCTCTGAGCAGGCAGCGGCTGTGCCGCTACGGGCCGGAAGTCGAACCGCACGTCGAGGCGCTGGCCGGGCTGATTCGCGAAAAAACCGGCCAGAGACGCAGGGCACGGTGGTACGCCCTGAAACTGCTCGAGGACGACGCGGAGACAAAACGCAGACTGAGCGAAATATGCACCGAAGGCCTGGATGAAATACACAACACATCGCACCGCCTGCGCCGGCACATTCACGGCGTCTGCGGAGACGACGCCGAAATCGTTCTGGCCGACCGGCGGTACGGGTTTATATCCGGCGCGTGCGCAGAGGCGGTCAAAAGAACCGGACCCACGCGCAGGGAAATAAGCGACAAGATAGACACCATCCTGACCAACCGCTACCTCGGGCTGCCCATCTTCGCTGCCCTTATGTTCCTCGTGTTTCAGTTTATATTCACCATCGGCAATCCGGCCGTGGATTTCCTGGATGCGCAGCTAAGTTCGTTGCGAGCATTCACGGCGGCTGCATGGCCGGGACAGGGCGTGCTCGAGTCGCTGGTGGTGGATGGAATCATGGGCGGCGTGGGAGCAGTGGTCGTGTTCGTACCGCTGATTGCGCTGCTGTTTCTGGCGATATCGATACTGGAGGATTCGGGATATATGTCTCGCGCGGCGTTCGTGCTGGACCATCTCATGCACAGGATAGGCCTGCACGGAAAGAGTTTCATTCCCATGATAGTGGGCTTCGGCTGCACGGTGCCTGCCATCATGGCCACGCGGACACTGGAGAACCGGCGGGACCGCCTGACCACTATACTCATATTGCCGCTGATGAGTTGCGGGGCGCGCCTGCCGGTTTACGTGTTGATGCTGGGAGCGTTTTTCCCGTCCAAATACATGTGGGAAAAGACCGGAATAACCAACCAGGGCCTTATTTTATGGGGCATTTATCTCATTGGCATCGTCCTGGCGGTTGTTGCGGCAAAAATCTTCCGCAAAACGATATTCGCCGGCGAGGTCACGCCCGTGGTGATGGAATTGCCACCGTACCGCATGCCGGCCGTGCGCGGGCTGGTCGTCCACATCTGGGAGCGGACATGGATGTATCTGAAAAAGGCCGGCACAATCATACTGGCGATAGTGGTCATCCTGTGGGCGCTTACGACCTGGCCGAAACTGGATGAACAGAAACAGGCCGAATTCCAGTTGCAACGGCAGCAAATCAAAAACGCACAATCTTTGAGCGCAGAAGAAAAACAGCAGTCGCTGAGGCAAATCGAGGCCAGTCGCGCCACGGCCGAGTTGAGGCACGCCGCCATCGGCCGGATTGGCGGCGCAATCGAGCCGGTATTGCGGCCGTGCGGCTTCGACTGGCGGATATCCACGGCACTTCTGGGGGCGTTCGTCGCCAAGGAGGCGTTCATAGGACAGATGGGCGTTGTGATGGCCGTGGGCGAGGCGGATGAGTCATCCAGGGCATTGCAGCAAAAACTGCAGAAGCGTTACACGCAGTTACAGGGGTTCTGCATCATGCTTTTTATACTTATCGCATCCCCGTGTATGGCGACCGTGGCTGTCACCGTTCAGGAGACCGGCTCGTGGAAGTGGGCGGCGTTTCAGTGGGGATATTTGACGGCGGGGGCGTGGATAATCACCACGGCGGTTTACCAGATTGGAACTTTACTTGGGTTATAACCATAAGGTGAAACTATGGAATATACATTCGCAGGAATACTGGTTGCTCTGGCCGTAATTTGGCTGGTAATAAGGACCTGGAAAACACTAAAAGGCAAGTCGACGGGAAGTTGCTGCAGTTCGTGCGACAAGTGCTCGCCCGGCTCCTCCCGGAAAGATGAAGACCAGGCAGGAAAATCCTTATGAAATATTCGTTGGCGGCCGCGTTTCTTTTGACATCTCTGGCGACTGTCGTAGCCGATAGCGGGCAGGCAAATTCCGACACGGGAAAGAACGGCACAAAGACCACCTGGTTTGAATCTTACAAGCGTTTCAAACGCTCGCTGAAAAAAGACCTCGGAACCGAATACCGAATATTGGTGAATTACCAGGGTCAGATGCTCATCAACGGCCCGCGCCGAGAGGGCAAGGGTAAAAGTTCATTCAGCTATGACGTGCGACTTCGTCAGCGGCTCTGGCAGGGGGCGAGGGCGACCATACGCGCCGACGGCGGCGCCGGCCGCGGCCTCGATAACGTCGTGCCTACTCTGCTTGGTTTTAACGACGATGCAGGTGACACGCGCACCATCCTTGTAAGTAAATATTATATCGAGCAGGAACTGGCCGACGGCAGGTTACGGCTGATAGCCGGTAAAGTTGACTTGACCGATTATTTCGACGCAAATGCCGTCGCCAACGATGAGAACACACAATTTCTCTCCGGCGGACTGGTGAACAATCCTATCATACCTTTTCCCGGCAGGGCGATATCGGCCATCGTTGAAGCCAGGCCGACGGACTGGTTTTACGTTCTTGCCGGCGTCGGAGACGCCCAGGGGCAGAAGCCGGAAATGGGCACTAATACGGCATTCAGCGATGAGGATTACTCCGTAATCGCACTGGAGATGGGTTTTACACCCGAAATCGCCGGGCGGCGGGGCAATTACCGCATCCTGACATGGTACGACCCCCAGCCGCAGGAGCGGTTCGACGGCATGGAGCCCAAGCGCGACGACGTGGGCTTCGGCATAAGCTGCGACCAGCAGGTAACCGACCGCATCACGCTGTTCGCCCGTTACGGCTACGGTGACGAGAAGGTCCGCGAGATTGAGCATTTCTGGTCGTTCGGCGGGCAACTGGCCGGACCGTTTGAAGCTCGCCCGGATGACGTGTTCGGCGTGGGTGTTGCCCAGGCGATAACCTCCGATGATTTCCGCCGCGTCGAATCGAAGGCCTCCACCGAGACGGTCTTCGAGACGTATTATTCGTACCAGGTCAACGACTTCGTCACGCTGTCACCCTCGGTGCAGGTCATGCTGAACCCCAACGCAGAAAGCGGCGCCGATTGCGCCGTCGTGGGCGGCATTCGCGCCGTGATAGTATTTTAAAAAGCGGGCCGCGCCGCTTATTCAAAGTGCACGGTAATCGAGCGGATCTGTGACACCTGCTTTTTCGAAGCCGGCCAGGCGTATGCGGCAGGAGTCGCACCGCCCGCAGGGGCTGCCGGATTCGTCAGGGTCGTAGCAGCTGTGAGTGATGGAGTAGTCCACGCCGAGTGACAGGCCGGTTTTTATGATTTCGGCCTTGGACTTGGTCAGCAGGGGGGCGTGAACTTCATATCGGCCTTTGCCCTCCGTCGCGGTCGCGGTGGCGAGGTTCGCCATCTCCTCGAAGGCGCGGATGAACTCTCCTCGGCAGTCCGGGTAGCCGCTGTAATCCACCGCATTTACGCCGATGAAAATATCGAACGAGCCGATGACTTCGGCGTAGCCGAGGGCGATACTGAGGAAAATCGTGTTCCTGGCCGGAACGTAGGTTACGGGAATACCCGAACCGATTTCCCTGTCTTTAGGCACGTTTACTTCGTCGGTCAGCGCGCTTTTGCCGAAGCCGGCGGCCGCCGATAGGTCGAGTTTTATTATGCGGTGCTCGGCCGCCTCAAGCGAAGCTGCTATGCGCCGCGATGCGTCCAGCTCGAACCTGTGCCGCTGGCCGTAATCGAAACTGAGCGCATGGCAGTCAAACCCTTCATCCCGCGCAAGCGCCAGTGTCGTTGCGGAATCCAGCCCGCCTGACAGCAGCACCACCGCCGTTTTTTTTCTTTCATTCGACATTTTAACGTTCCGCCTCCGGTCTCTTGTCTTTTCTAACCCAATCGTGATAATCTTACAATGTCGCAGTCGAAACCGTTAAATAACTTTCAGGAGCAAACGTGGCCGAATTAGAGACATTCCCGAATCCGCACCCGGCGCGCGATTACGTAATACATCACGTCGCCCCGGAGTTCTCCTCGGTGTGCCCGAAAACGGGTCAGCCGGACTTCGGAACTATCGAAATAGAATACGTGGCCGACAAAACATGCATCGAGCTCAAGAGTCTCAAGTTCTATCTCCAGAGTTACCGCAACGAGGGCGTATTTTACGAGGACGTGGTCAACCGCATACTCGACGACCTTGTGGCCGCGTGCAGGCCGCGTCGGATGAAGGTAACGGGCAAGTTTGCGCCGCGGGGCGGTATAAATTCGACGGTGACGGCCGGATATGACGCAAACGAATAAGCCACGGATGAAACTTTCCCAAAAGAAGTCCGGGTCTCTCCTGCGACTGTCGGTGGTGTTTGTCGTCGCTATTTTGGTGGCACTGGGCATGTGGCTGGGGCGGGACCAGGGCCGCCGCGCGTTCGAGTCCGAACCCGTGGGGATAATGGGGACAGAAACGTCTTTGATAGTCATCGCTCCGCCGCAACAGCGTTCGACCGCCGCGCACGCGCTGAAGATGGGCGAGCAGGAACTGCGCCGGGCCGAATCGCGGCTGAGCACTTACATGGACGATTCGCAAATTTCGCAACTAAACGCCGCCGCGGTCGATGAGTGGATGCCCCTGTCGCCGCAGTCGCTTCGATTGCTGCGAACCGCCAGGGGGCTGACGAATCGCACCGGCGGGGCGTTCGACGTGACGTATCGGCCGGTGTTTAAATTATGGAAGAAAAATGCGGACAAGGGCCGACTGCCCGGCCGGAAGCAACTGCGGGCGGCAATCGCCGCAAGCGGCTGGGATAACTGGAAACTGCTCGATGACGGGGTGAAAAAGACTCACGCCCGGGCGGAAGTGGACCTGGGAGGCGTCGCCAAGGGATACGCCATAGACCGCGCCGCCGAGGCGATGAAGCGGGCCGGCGCACGCGCGGGCCTGGTGAATGTCGGCGGCGACGTGCGGTGCTTCGGGGCGGGGCCGAAACAGGGCCGATGGCCCATCCACGTCCGCAACCCGTTCAGGCCGGACGACGATAAATATCTGCTGACAGTCGCCGTGCGAGATGCGGCAGTGTGCACCAGCGGCAACTATTACCGATACAACGAAATCGACGGCCGTCGCTACAGCCACATTATAGACCCGCGTACGGGCAAACCCACCGAGGCCGCGCCGTCTGTGACCGTCATCGCTCCCGAAGCCATAACCGCCGACGCATGGGCAACCGCCCTGAGCGTGTTGGGGCCGGAAGGTCTGCAGAAAACAGAACCGGCCGACGAGATACAAGCCATGCTCGTAATCGGCGACCCGGACGATTATAAAATCGTATGTACGGATGGATTTAAAAAGGCGATAAAACGCTGCCCGGAACAAGTTCAAATTCATATAATTACTTCTCAAGAATCCGTTACTGCCGGTCCGGAGACTATGGGGGCGACAAAAAAATAAAATTTCTGAAACTTTTCTCATCAAGGTGCGTCGAATGGTTTAAAGAGTCGGATACTTTTCGCTAACAACAAATAAAAGGAACTGGATATGAAAAGATTAATTTTATGTGCGGCGTCGGCGGTTGTTGTGTGTGCGGCCGTGGTCTCACCGGCGATGGGGCGGATAAAACTGGCCACGCTGCCGGTCCGCCAGCGGGTTGAAATCCAGCTGGACAATCCGCAATACACGCTGGTCGAAGAAGAGCGGATAGTGCCGCTGCTGCAATCCACCGACGAGCGCGGCAACAACAAGATAGACTTCTCGTGGTCCAACACACACATCGACAAGAACTCCATCCTTTTCCGCCCGCTGGCGATACGCGAGGAAGGCGAGTTCCGCCCGATCGACGGCCAGAAAGAGGTCAGCGTAATAAACGTCGCCTACCCGCCCGGCGAAAATGCCCTGGTGTGGGAGGTCTACGCCGCCGAGGCCTGCGCGGTGAAGGTGCGAGTGAGTTACCTGATTTCCAATCTGTCGCGGGTCTTCAGTTACCGCGCGCTGTCGAACAAGGATGAATCCCACCTGACGCTGCGAAAATACATAACGCTGCGCAACTACTCCGGAGAGGAGTTCAGCCAGGCCGGCGTGTGGGCGGGCTTCGGCGAAAAGTTCCTCAAGCCCATCGGCCGGCAGGAACGCATCAAGATGCTGATGCACAAGTTCGACGAGGTGCCTATCACCAAGACGTTCACCTTCGACTGGTACGCACACGGCAGACTGAATGAACAAAAGCCGCTGTGTTCGAAGGTGCTGATGCACTACGAACTCGTCAACGACGAGAAAAATAATATGGGCGAATTCCCCCTCCAGCCGGGCAAAGTCCGCATTTTCATAGATGACGGGCGCGGCGGCGAGGCGTTCCTCGGCGAGGACTGGGCCAAGCTGACGCCGCTGGACGACAAGATGCGGCTGTACCTCGGCGAGGCCCGGGACATCGTATGCAAGCGCATTATCGAGTCGAACCATCGCCATAACGTAAGGGGCAACCTGTTTCACCAGGAAATTGTCGTCAAGTACGAGATAGAGAACTTCAAGGACAAGCCCGCCACGCTGCGAATCGTCGAGCAGCTCAACCACGTGGGCAGGCAGTATTTCGGAAACACCCACGGCGACGTCGAGTGGGAGCGAGGCAAAAGAACCAGCGATGAAATCAAGTTCGAATATCCGTTCGGCGGCACGAAACCGGTCCTGCACGTGGACCTGTCGCCACGCCCGGAAGACAAGGACAAAAAGGTCGAAAAGAAAACAGTCCGCTTCCACTTTACGCTGAAGAACCTCTGGCAATAACTTCCGTTTAGGAGCAAACCATGATTCGCAAATTAAGCATACTCGCGATTATAACGGGCCTGGCCGCCGCGGCCGCGCAGGCAAAGAACGTGGACCTGGTCACGCTGCCGAAGCGAGACACGGTCCAGTTGACCATCTATAACACTGAGGACCTGACTCTGGTCAGGGAGACGCGGCACGTGACGCTCAAAAAAGGCGCCAACAAGCTGCAGTTCTCATGGGCGAACACTCTTATAGACCCAACGTCGGTGCGCTTTCGCCCGCTGGAGCACAAGGATGAAATAGAAGTGGCCGACACGGTCTTTCCCGGCCAGAAGCCACAGCACCTCTACTGGAACATCGAATCCGATTACGAAGGCCAGGTTCCCGTGGAGGTCTGCTATTTCACATCTGGCCTGACGTGGCAGATGGACTACGTGGCCATCACGGACCCGGCCGAGGAGCACATGCTCTTCCGCGGTTACGTTCGTGTATACAACAGGTCCGGAGAGGAATACGACAACGCCGAGATTCGCCTCATAGTCGGTAAGATTAACCTCGTTGAGAAGATAGCCGAACTGGCCCGGCGCTACGGCAAAAAGCCGCCGACGCCGGAAGGGGCGCCCGAAGAATACTCGAGGATGAGGCGCGAGGCGCTTGGCGCGGCCATGGATAAGGCGGCATTCAAGGGAAACTCGGCAGCAGTCCAAGCGCCCAAGCAGATCGTCAAGGAGGGGGTAAGCGAATATTTCATGTTCTCCATAGAAGGCACAGAGACGGTCCCGAACGGCTGGAGCAAGCGTATGCGCGCCGTCAGGGCCGAGGGCGTGGAGTTCGACATCGTCTATCGCATGAGATCGTACCAGTACGGCCCGCGGCCGGTCAGGTTCTTCATCTGGACCAACGACGAGGAGCACGAACTGGGCGACAGCCCGCTGCCGGATGGCCTGGTGAGAATCTTCCGCGACAACGGCAGGGACGGCCTGGCGTTCGTCTCTCAGCAGAAGATTAATTACGTGCCAATAAAGGACAAGATAGAAATAAACTGCGGAACGGACGACCTGGTCGTCTACGAGACGCATAAGATGTCCACAGAGCGGTTCAACTTTCATTTCCGCAGGGTGGGCGGAAACAGGCGGGAGGTTGTTGACGGCTGGGACGAGCGGCAGAAGTGGCAGGACACTATCCGGAACTATCGACAAAAGCCAATCACGTTCGAGTTGCGCCGGCAATGGGGCGGCGACGTGGATTATGAATCGGAGGTCGAATCTACACTGTTCGATTACAGAACAGTCGAGACGAAGTTCACCATCGACGCACGAAGCAGGAAAATCTATCCTTGCACCGTAGCCCGACACAACGGCACGAACGCCAAGCAGAACAGGGTGAAGCTGAAATAAACTTATCGAGTATTCCCCTGCGGCAGCGCCTTGACCGGCGGACATGTATACGCGTATCTTTCGTGCTGTGGATATATCCGAACGCCCAAAGATATCGATAATCGGGCCCGGCAAGGTCGGCACGGCGCTTGGCATACTTGCTACACGAGCAGGTTATGACGTGGCGGCCGTGGGAGGGAGAGACGAAGAATCATCAGCCGCTGCGGCCGAGGCCATAGGCGGAGGAGCAAAGCCGACCGGCGTAGAAGAAGCGGCGGGGGCAGGCGAATTTATAATACTTGCCGTGCCGGACAAGGCCGTTGCAAAAGTCGCCGGCGAACTGGCGGCCGCATCGGCGGCTAAAAAAGGCACGACCATAGTCCATTGCAGTGGTGCGCTGACCAGTGGAATCCTTTCGCCGTTAAAAGAATCCTGCGTCTGCAATATCGCCTCCATGCATCCGCTTCAGACATTTCCGGATGTAGCCGCGGCGGTGGAGAAACTACCCGGCACGCACTTTTTCTGTGAGGGAGATAGCGACGCTCTCGGTAAAGTGCAAACGTTCGTTGAAGCGATAGGGGGCCTATATACGGAGATTGCGCCGGGGGCAAAGGGGCTGTATCATGCCGCTGCCGTGATGGCCTGCAATTACCTCGTGACGCTGATTGACACTTCCATGTCGCTGGCGCATGCCGGGGGTATAGATAAAGGTGAGTTCTTGAAGGCCCTCGCGCCCATTATGAGGGCGACCGTAGACAACATAATATCGCACGGTCCCCAAAAGGCCCTGACCGGCCCGGTTGCGCGCGGAGATGCGGAAACGGTTACCACACACATCGAAGCAATGAGACAACTTAAGGATGAATACGGAATCTTATACAGGGTGCTTGGCATGCAGACGGTTTACGTGGCCATGCAGAACGGATATATAAGTTCCGAAACCGCCAGGAAAATGATGGATGCTCTTGTGAAATAGTTAATCAGTCAATCAGTAAAAACGGGTTGATTCTTCAACCCACCGTTTCACAGGTTAACAAATGTAAAGGAGCAACGAATGACTGCAAAAATTATCGACGGACAGGATATAGCAGAGGAAATTACCGCCCGGGCTACCAACGATGCGGCCGAACTTAAAAAGACCGGCCATCCTCCGCATCTGGTTGCCGTAATGGCAGGCGAGAACCCCGCCAGCAAAATGTACGCAAGGATGCAGGCCAAGAGCTGTGATGCTGTAGGTATCGAGTACGAGTTGCTGGAGTTGCCGGCCGATATCAGCCAGGGCGACCTGCTGAAGCAGATAGAGAAATTGAACAATAACGACAAGGTAACCGGCATAATCCTCCAGTTGCCGCTGCCAAAACAGGTTAATGCACGCCAGGTACAAATGGCCATATCGCCGGATAAGGATGTCGAAGGCGTCCACCCGCAGAACATGGGCCGGCTGTTCTACGGCGCAGGCACGGTGGCCCCGTGCACGCCCATGGCGGCGGTGGAACTGCTTAAGCGGACCTGCGACGACCTTGCAGGCAAGGAAACCGTCATAGTGGGCCACAGCGAGATAGTCGGCAAGCCCGTCGCCGCCATACTGCTTCAGAGTCCCGACGCCGCTCCCACAATTACGGTGTGTCACGTGGCCACGAAGGATCTGGCGGCCCATACAAAAAAGGCCGAGGTGCTAATCGTGGGCACAGGCGTGCCGCAGGCCCGCTGGCAGGGCTACAACCGTCGAAAGAAAGCCGGTGAAAAACCGCCGCTTCCGGATCTTTCGCCGCTGATCAAGGCCGACATGGTCGCCGAAGGCGCCATAGTGATTGATGTTGCAATCAACCGCATTCCCAAAGGTTTTGATGACAGCGGCGAGCCGCTGAAGAACGAAAAAGGCAAGATCGACAAAAAGACTATCGGCGATGTGGATTTCGAAGGCGTCAAGGAAAAGGCGGCCGCCATCACTCCCGTGCCAGGCGGTGTGGGGCCGGTGACTGTGGCGATGCTGCTGAAAAACACAGTGGAATGCGCTAAGGCAAAACAAATGTAGCAGCTGCGGACAAACGATGGTAAATTTAAAAATTATACCGAAACATCTGCTACCTCTGCAGTTTAATAAAGTATAACAGTTGGAGACAAAATAAACATGAAACACAGAAAATTCACACGCAGACAGTTTGCAAAGTCCGTAGCGGCCGGTGCGGCCTTTGCGATAGTGCCCCGTCGTGTACTCGGCGGCCCGAAGTACGTGCCACCCAGCGACACCATTAATGTCGCCATTATCGGTTGCGGCGGACAGGGCAGGGTAAACACACAGGCGTTAATGGGATATAAGGACGTCAAAATCGTCGCGGTAGCCGACCCGAGGGAGAGATGCGATTACAGTAAGTTTTACTACCGCTTCATATCCGGCCGTCTGCCGGTAAAGGACCTGGTTCAAAAGCACTATCGCCAAGGCAACAAAAACTTCAAGTGTGCGGATTACGTGGATTTTAGAAAGATGCTGGAGAAGGAAAAGGGCATCGACGCAGTTCTGTGCGCCACGCCGGACCACTGGCACGCGTTTGTGGCTATGGAGGCCGTCGACGCCGGAAAACATATTTACTGCGAAAAACCGCTGACGCACAACATATACGAGGCCAGAAAGCTTGCCGAGGCCGCCAGAAAGAAGGGTGTGGCCACACAGATGGGCAACCAGGGCCGCAGCAACCCACACCACCGCCTCGCCTGCCAGTGGGTCTGGGATGATGCTATCGGCAGGGTCACCGAGGTGCACGTATGGTGCAACAGCAAGTGGGCCACCAGGCGGGGAAGACTCGACGAAACCCCCGATGTTCCTGACGGGTTTGACTGGAAACTGTGGCTTGGCCCACGACCTTACCGGCCGTATCATCCGGCTTATGCGCCTTTCAAGTGGCGGCAATGGTGGGCGTTCGGTAACGGATTGGTGGGCGACATGATGGTTCACAACGTGGATCCGGCGTTCGCGGCGCTTGAACTGCACAAGCGGCCTCCCGCGGAAGTGGAGTGCCTAAAGACTGGTTTTGTGGATTCTGAATTTATATCTCCGGGCAACCACATTGTGTGGCGTTTCGATGCACAGGGAGACAATCCTCCTCTTAATTTACACTGGTATGATGGAGATTTGCACCAGCCGCGCCCTGACTGTCTGGAAAAAGACAGAGGTATGGGCAAAAATGGCGTACTTATTATTGGTCAAAAAGGCGCCATCATGGGCGGCGGATGGTCCAAGGCCATGAGAATAATACCCGAGGAAAAAATGAAGGCGTACATCCGCGCCACCAAGGGCAAAAAGCCATCTCGCACGCTGCCTAAATCCAAAGGTCATCATCGCGACTGGCTCAACGCCTGCAAAGGCGGACGACCGGCACTGAGCCCATTCGAATACGGCGCGGCCCTGACCGAGTTCGTTCTGCTGGGCAACGTGGCAGTGCGGGCGAAGCAGAAAATCCGTTGGGATGCCAGGAACATGAAGGTTACTAATGTCCCTGAGGCGCAGAAATTCGTTCAGGAACCGTATCCGAAGGGATGGACGTTATAAGTATCTCTCTGCGACAGGGTCAGCCAGTTGTTCGGTTAATCAGTGGATCAGTTTTACCGATTTACCGATTTAATGATATCCGGCACGCAGTGATCCCAGCCGAGTGTCATCAGGTGGGCGCCCTGGCACATGCCTTTCATGCGTCTTATCAGGTCCGCGGAAATTTCCACCGATACTTTTTCCCGGTCTTCCTTGGCGGCTTCGGATAGTTTTTGGATAATCTCATCGGGCACATGAACGCCGGGGACCGAGCGGTTCATGTACTTTGCCATTCCGGCCGACTTGAGCATCACGATGCCCACCAGCACCGGAATGTCAATTCCCCGCGATTTGATTTTGTTCATGAACTGTTCGAATGCGGCCGGGTCGTAAACCGCCTGAGTCTGGACGAACCGGGCGCCGGCGGCGACCTTCTTTTCGAGTTTAATTATCTGCGCGTCCGGATTGCCGCCGCAGGGAGTTACGCAGCAGCCCTTGAAGAACTTGGGCGTCCCGTCAAGCTGGTTTGGATTACCTTTCATGTCGAGGCCCATGTCGGTGCCGGCCTCGAGTTTCCCCATCGCCTCAAGCAGCCCCACAGAATCAAGGTCGTAAACGGGCATCGCCTCCGGGTGGTCTCCCATAACCACGTGGTCGCCGGTGAGAGCCAGGACGTTTTCTATACCGAAGGCAGCGGCCGAGAGAAGATCGCTCTGAAGCGCCAGGCGGTTACGGTCACGGCAGACCATCTGAAATACCGGCTCAATATCCTCGTCCAGAAGCATCTTGCACGTCGCCATCGAGCCGAGCCGCATCACGGCGGTCTGAATGTCGGTAACGTTCACGGCCGTGACCGTATCTTTGAGATATTCGGCGGCCTCGTGTATGCATGGTTCGATGTTGGTGCCCTTGGGCGGTCCTATTTCGCCGGTGAAAACAAACTCGCCTGACTGTAGTAATTCCTGAAGTCTGCTCATATTTTTATCTCGTTAATCCGTTGATTCTTGGTTTAGGCAATTAATAACTGTTTAACTACTCTGTAATCTCCAGCGCCCATCGGACGGTCTTTCGATACGCATCGGAGATATCCCGCTTGCGAAAATCCCGGGGCGCGCTGAGACGCTTTAGGTCATCCAGCCGCCCAAGCGATTCCAGTCTCTCGTATATCATCTGCCAGCCGCAGCGACGCTCGGGCGAGACTTCGCACGTCCCGTCGTCGCCGGTGCCGCCGCACGTTCCGTTCACCAGTGACTTGGCGCACAGCGTAATGGGACACAGCCCGCCGGTGTAACCGAGCAGGCATTCGCCGCACTCGGCGCAGCGCTCCTCGGACGGCCAGAGTCCCTGGTAGTCGCCCATGCAGATTGTGTCCATGGCCGGCACTGCAAGGCGTCCTACCATGTTGCCCGTTGCCTGGACGCCCACCCCGCAGGAGCCGACGAGAATCGCCTCGGCCGGTTCAACCTGCTTTACATATCTGCCGAGTTTTATGCCGACAATGGCCTTGTTGCAAATCATGTCTATCCTGGCCGAGCCGGTAACTTCCTTGCCCGCGTCGGTGAGCAGGGCGGTCATGTCGTCCACCCACGGCTGGCCGCCCGTCTCGCAGCCGATGGGACAGCCCTCGCAGCCGAGGATGAAGACCTTGTTGACGCCTTCCAGCATCCGGAGAATTTCTTCGTTTGTTTTGCGTTCTGTAGAGTTCATTGCAACCTCTGTATCTTTACCTGGGCCGCATTCTTTTGCAGCTCATTTATATGCTTAGAAATCGCCCCGGCAAGTTCGTCAATCGCCCTGGTGGCGGCAGGGGAAAGTCCCTTGCCCCATTCGACACATTCCGGTTCGACGGAAAAGACGGCTACATTATCGAACACGCGGCCGCACATTGCCTCCATGCGCAGTGCGGAAACTACGTCCACCTCGTGAAGCGACAGACTCATGGGCAGCGATCCGCCTTCCAGCCATGCTTCGTCGAGTATGATTTTATATATATTTCCGGCCTCGCCTTCGGCTTCAACGGCGTCTATTATCACCAGCGGCACGTGCGTCTCGAGCCGTCCCAGAACGTCAGAAAACGCCAGCCCCGCATCATGCAGTTCAACGCTATCGGGAAGGTCGGCTCGCTCCAGCGCCTTGACGGCTTCGGGGCCTATGCCGTCGTCGCCCATCAGGACATTGCCCACACCCACGATGTTGGCAATTTTATCACACAATTCGGTAAACTCCCTTTGTCGCGCCCTTGGCGTTGAGAACGTGCACCGAGCACGCCAGGCAAGGGTCAAACGAGCGGATAATGCGAACCACCTCGAAGGGGTTGTCGCGATCTTTGACCTTGGTTCCAAGCAGCGCCTGCTCCATCGGCCCCGGCACGCCGGCAGAATCTCTCGGCGAACCGTTCCAGGTAGTTGGCACGACCAGTTGGTAGTGTTCTATGGCCTTGTCATTGATTTTTATCCAGTGTCCCAGTGCCCCGCGCGGCGCGGCCGTCAGACCGGCGCCGTGACCCTGCTGCGGTATTTCGAGCGGCGTGGACGCGGGTTCGCCCGGCTTTAGTTGCGTGCACCAGTTTTCCATGGCACGGGCGACAATACGGCATTCCAGCGCCCTTGCCAGGTGCCGCCCGAGAACGGAAGGCAGCACTTCGGCCCCTGCGTTAGCGGCCGAGAGGGCGGCGTCCACCTCGGATTTAATCTCCTGGTGCCCGCAGGCGTAGCCGACCATGAAGCGGGCCAGCGGGCCGACCTCGGCCGGCTCGTCGCCGTAGCGAGGGGCCTTTATCCACGAGTATGCCCCGTCCTTGCCCGCCTCGGCGATGGTTTTGCCCTCGGACGGGTGGGCGGAGCACTCATCCGCATAACGCGAGCAGGCGACCTGTTCGATGATTGACTCTACGTCCACTTCCGAAAGTTTGCCGTCGGAGCTTAAGAACCCGCCCGGCAGCAGGCGATTGCGTTTCAGGCCCGGGCCGCCGTTATCGTCCATATCGAAACCGCCGTATGCGAGATATCTTTTAACGCCGGCGCCTATGTTGAAGTAGTCTTCGTATGCCCCGGCCAGTTTGAAAATAGTCGGGATGTAAACGTCATCGACGAACGCGCGAACTTCCTGCAGCTTGCCCAGGAATGTCGCGACCTTGTCGCCCGTAACCTCGCTTGTTACACCGCCGGGCACGATGCCGATGTTGTGCGGCATCTTACCGCCGAATATGCAAAGCATCTCGTGGCTGACGCGGCGGATGTGCAGGGCCTTCAGGTACGCCTGCACAAGTTCGACATTCGTTGTTTTGTCACAGCGGTAATCGCCCTCGTAACGGGGGAAGAAAGGCGACAGTTCCCCGCGGTCGATAAAAGACCGGACGGCTTTCAGTTCGCTGTCGCTGCCCTCATAGTCGGCCAGGGCCGTAACATCCACGAAATCCAGCGCCGCCAGCGCGAAAAAATGCAGTATATGCGACTGGAGGAAATTGCTGCCCAGCAGCAGGTTCCTTACAAGGCGGCCGTTGGGCGGAATCTTGTCGCCCACGCCAAGCGCCTCATCCAGCGAAAATGCCGAGGCCGTCCCGTGTGCGGTCGGGCACACTCCGCAGACACGCTGCGTAAGCCGCACAGCATCGAGCGGATGTCGGCCGGCCAGGATATTTTCAAAGCCGCGGAACAGCGTGCCACAGCATCGCGCCTCGGCCACCTCGCCGCCGTCGACTATTGCCTCGACCTTCAGGTGGCCTTCGATGCGGGTGATTGGGTCTATCGTCAGTGCATTGCCGTTTTCGTCGTGAACGTGCGGATGGGATCCGTGCATTTAATCAATCTCCGTATTCTGTGCGGGTTGCAGCAGACGGAAGCGGTCCAGTCGCTGCTGGTCGATTTTTCTGTATAAAGGGCTTAGGCGATCGGGGAAGTCCGGCTCTACGCATCCATGACAGGGGCTGCCGGCGCCGACGCACCAGTTTGTTCCGCTGTTCCACATACGGGTGGGGCAGTCGGCGAAAGTAACCGGGCCCTTGCAGCCCAGTTCATACAGGCAGCCGCTGTCGCCGAAGTTTTGGGCGAACCGCCCGGCGTCGAAGTCCGCCCGTCGGGGGCAGGTCTCGTGGACGCACTTGCCGTAGAACATTTTCGGGCGATTCAGTTCGTCCAGTTCAACGCCCTCCAGGCCGTACATGGACACGGCCGCAAGTGTCCCGACAAGCCAGTCAGGATGCGGTGGACAGCCGGGAATGTTGACTACCGTCGTGTTCACGCCATTTTCGGCGAGAAGTTCCTTCAGCGAAACCGCGCCGGTCGGGTTTGGTTGACCGGCCGGTATGCCGCCGAATGATGCGCACGTGCCCATCGACACGGCCACCATGGCGTTATCGGCCAGTTCGCACGCCAACTCACTGATGGGTTTCTCCCCGTGGCCTGTTTCGCCCAGAGTGGCGAACAGCGGGTCGCCCACCTGCGGGGAACCTTCCATGATAAAAACGTACTGGCCCTTACTTGCCTGCTGGTCGTGCAGGATATCGAGCACCTGCTGACCCTGGCCGGCCATTATGGTCGCCAGAAACCGCAGCGACACATGCTTGCCCGGGGTAAGTTCCCTCAGCACAAGCGAACTGGCGGAGGGTGAAAAAGAATTCAGCAGTGAAACTGCACACCCGGTGCATGCGGCGCCTTGCAGCCACACTGCCGGAATCTCAACAACTTTACTCATAAACGTCTCCTTCCCTGCACATAGCGCAAACCTGCCCGCCGTCACGGACACATTTTGCAATTATCCACCAAAAGAGAAGGTGGTTTTGCTTAATTCAACAAAAATAACATGCTTAGCTGGACATTTTAGCAGCACTTACCGCGGTAAATCAATAATTGTTGGGAAAGATTCAGACACGACAGGGTGGCTCGCCGCTGAGCGAATCGACTATTTCCGTCAGTGTTTCCAGCTGCCCATCCGTGCCGGTAACTCCCAGCCACACCGCGCCTTCGGCGCCGTGTATTCCGCCGGAAGCCATAATAAACGCATCTGCCCCGCTGAGCAGATTAACGGCGTCGAGCTCTGTGAAGACCTCACCGGCAAGCGGCAAAAGCCGCGGACCGGTGGCGCCGGGCGCGTTAACCTCGGCCGCCATGGATGTTATATCGCGATCAACGCGTTTTTCCACGCCTACCGGTATAATCAACCGCACGCGTCGGCCGGCCGTAGCCGCGACCACCGCCTGCGACGTTCCCGCCTGCGGATGCTCTATCAGCACACCGGCGTGCCGATTGGCCATGTTCAAAGCATTTGCCCCTTTTAGTATGACATCGCCATCGCCCAGTTTCTTCGCCACGTCGAATACCGTTTTGCCGCTTTCCCATTTCCCGTCGCGGATAATTACGTCGCCGCCGAAATCGTACTTGTCCTCGCCGGCGTAAAAATTCGGCGGAATTACCACGCCACGGCGGAATCCCTCACGGAGGAAGTCCTGGGCCTGTTCTGCGCTTGAGAGGATTTCCTCGGCCACGTATCCGTTGGTCGAACCGGCGATGATAACCAATGTGCCCTTATTCAGAACCTTTTTGATGTGAGGGTGCTTAAGCAACGCACGGGCAATCAGCCGCTTGCCCATCGCCGGCGTCAGGAGTATTTGTTTTAATGGCATATTTTACTATTGTTTCGATTTTGATGGATCCGAGTCGCTCCGCTGGTTAAGCAATGTGTCTATTTAGAGTCTATAACAAAACGCTGCTGGCTTCGCTCGACCTCGGGCTAATACAGACGTTTTGTTAGACACTCTTAGATCGATTTATGACTTTTTCCCAAGCGGAATGGAGTTTTTTTCGATTTCCCGGCTCAGTTGTTCTGCCCGGGCTTTCATTCGGACGACTTTTTCGCCGTGGTCGGCGCTGAGATCATTCTTTTCGCCGGGGTCCTCTTCGAGATTGAAAAGAGCCGGCCCCTTGCCTTTTATCCCGATATGTCTGCGGGTAAGGAAAAGTTTCCATTGCCCCATGCGAATGGCCTCGAGTTGCCCCCAGCCGTGCCAATAGAGCAGTTCGCTGCGGGAATGACCTGCGTCTTTTTGACCGGTCAGAGAGGGCCATACGTTCACGCCGTCGATTATGGGTGTGTTATTCGAATGCTTCTCAAGATCGATGCCGCAGGCGTGAGTAAGGGTAGGCAAAAGGTCCATGGCGGAGGTAATTTCACCGCTGACCCTTTCGGCCGGTACGGCGCCGGGCGCGTGCACGATACAAGGCACCCTATATCCGCCTTCCATGGCGCTCCACTTTAGTCCGCGGAACGGGCCCGTACTGGCGAATTTCTTATGGTGGGGATCGGGTCCGTTGTCTGAGAGGAATACAAATATCGTGTTTTTGTCCTGTTGGGTGTCTTCCAGCGTTTTGAATATTTCGCCGATGCGGTAGTCGAGCTCTTCTACGACGTCGCCGTAGGGGCCGTTATCGGATTTGCCTTTCCAGTCCGGATGGGCCTGGGTAGGAAAGTGGGGGGCGGTGAACGGTAAGTAAAGAAAGAAGGGCTTGTCCCTTTTCTGCTTCAAAAACTCGACGGTCTTGCACGTGAAGGTTTCGCTTAACCGACGATTGTCGAATTCCCGGTCGAACCGGCCATTGTGGAAATACTCTTTGCATTGATTGTTGCTTCTCTTGATATAGTAGGCATCGTCGAAACCCTGTTCGTTTGGCTGGAGTGGCGGAGTATCACCCAGATGCCACTTGCCGTACATCGCCGTGCGATAGCCCTCGGCCTTGAATATTTCGGCTATGGTCAACGCGGCGGGGTTGAGACCTTCGTCGCCTTTCATTTTGAAACCAATCACGCCCTTATCCCAACCGGCCCGTTTGGGGTACGCTCCGGTGAGCAGACTCATGCGGGACGGCGTGCACAACGTGCATCCGGCATAAAAACTGGTGAGTTTGACGCCTTCAGACGCTAGGTTATCGAGAATGGGGGTATTTATTTTTTCGCTGCCGTAGCATGACAGGTCGCCGTAACCAAGGTCGTCAACCATCATCAGAATAACATTCGGGCGTCGAGAATTTTCCACAGCAGAGAGGTCACTTCCGCGGAAACCTAATCCTGCGGCGGCAATTCCTAAGGATTTTATAAATGATCTTCTGGTAGTCATTATTACTCCGTTTCTTTCTGTCTACAGTTCACATCCTGTTCACAACCGGTTTATTCCATCATAACGGTTGTATGCCGGGATGAATAGAATATAATCGGCATTTCGCGGTTAGCCGATAACCGACCCCGGCGCGTCTGGGCCGTCGGCCATCCAACAATAATATAACAACCCAATAGCACTGCAAGTTCCGTATTTTATTTTTCCGGCGGGAGGCGAAATCCGCATGTAAGTGAAAGAAGACCGGTCATGAACCGGTCGAAAAACCGTCGTGCGCAGGGATTGCCCGCAAAGTTGCGGCAGCGCAGGTGCGTTCATTTGAACATATTCTTTCCTTCCTTTTCTTTATCAGTTTTTCGGCCGTGCCGCGCCGTTGTCATTGCAATCGGCCGGTCGGGCCGGATGTATCATCGAGTTCGCGACAGGACAGCAATCCGGTGTCTGAAGTAACCTCGGAGCCGTGGAACCCGCCGCCATTTATAAATATATGGTGACGGGCAGAGGTCCGCCGAAAGACCATACGCGCAGGCCAGTGGTGTAAAGTGGTGTAATTAATTGTGGTTTTTATTGATGAAATCTGATAAAATCATATAGCAAGGTTGAGCGGTAAAGGCGTATGATGCTTTGAGTAAAATTCATAAAACTGTTAGTGCATCCCAAACAATATAAATGCAGAAGTACAGGAGTTTATGTTCTAATCTTAATGAGTTCCTTTTTGTCTTGAAGGCATGTAATTATGAATGTAATGCGAGTGAAAAACGGCTTTACGCTGGTGGAAATAATCGTCGTGGTGGCGATAATTGCAATACTATTGTCAATTCTTGTTCCAACATTGGGGCGGGTGCGGGAAGTCGCACGGCGGGCTCAGTGCAGATCCAATCAGCATCAAATCATCCTTGCCGTCAATAGTCTCGCGTCCGAAAATAGTGGTGAGCTGCCGCGAATCAAACGGAACGACGGCCACACAATGTGGGTAAACGATGATACTTTCACGAAAATCGCCGGACAAATAAAGCAGGAAGAAGGCGGCGGCGGAATGGGGGGGGCAGTGGAAGAAATAAGACACGAGGTGATGTTCTGTCCGAACCGTCCGGATTGGTGGAAACGTGTTGTCAAAGAAGG
Organism: uncultured Planctomycetaceae bacterium; assembly: GCA_964472875.1. Lineage (GTDB taxonomy): Bacteria > Planctomycetota > Phycisphaerae > SM23-33 > SM23-33 > CAYYMD01. Next base: position 1,566 of record CAYYMD010000019.1, on the reverse strand, counting down.
ACAGCATAAGAGCATCCGAACCGGTTACGAGATGTTGTTCGGACGCGTCAACGGAAATGAGCAGTTACAGGAAGAATACTCTCTTGTAAACAGCTACGACCCCCCCGCGTTAGGATGGCGTCCTACTTACAAGGTAACACAGCCACAGCCATCCACCATTTTGCCCGGCGGGTCCGGTAACATAATAGACCCTAAAGACATAGGTCTTATCATCGCCGATATCAATGAAGAGGGAGTGTTGTATCCAACCGTAACGGCGACTTTTCACGGCAGGTCGGGATTTATCAAACAAAGAGCAGGGGCCGGAAATACGCCTCCAGAAGAACTGGGCTCCGAAGGTGGAAATGTGGGCTACATCGATGGTTCCGTTCGCTGGAGACCAATCAGCGAGATGCGACGCCACCATGTGCACCAAAATCGCAATAACTCGCTTGGTTGGTGGTAAACGGTCAAAGCATTCCACAAATATTCAGGCGTACGCAGCACTTATATCTGTGCGCGTTCGCCGGCGTAAACCAGGCCTATAAGCGGTTCATCCCAAAGCCGTTTCCATTTGCCGGTTGCGGTATTATAGACGTTGTAAATCTCATTACCGTTTCCACTGCCGCCGCTGCGATAATGAAATATCAGCCCGCCTTCGGCGTCATACATGAATTTCGGATATGTGCACCTCATCTCGTCCCGGCCGGTCATGGCCTTGACGCGTTCGAACGTGGAGATATCCAGCGGTTCCGTCGTCCGGAAATATATCAACGGCACGCAGTGCATGTTGCCGGCCAGATGCAAATAACCGTCCGCATCGACCGCCATCGTAATATAATTGTGGCTGTCCCACCCGACTTTGGAGGGAAGAACCTGGTATTGCCACTTGTCGGACCCCAGCATTCGGGAGGCAACGGTCATGCGGTGATCCTTGTCATAGTAAGCGACATACTGGCGATCGCCGTGGGTCAGCAGGCAGAATCCCACGGGAAATGCGGAAGGAACTTCGGCGATTTCCAGAGATTTCTGAACCCGGAAGCGGGGATTCATGCCTTTGCTGCTCTCGGCCGCATTCGCGCTGAATGCAACGATTACCGGTAAAACAAAAAGACTCAATCTTGTTCTGCATGTTATCTCGCTGTGCATTAATTACTCCAATATCAGTTAATACTTCATTATTAAAATTTACAAGGTTGACTGAGTCATTTCTTGCATACGTATGTACTAATCGCGCCGGCTGGTGCTGAGTATTACAGGCCCCAGCAGGCCGGATTTTTCCAGCCCCCACCGGACAGTAATATTCGTGTTGGTGAGCCGCTGGTCTTTGGGCAATTGTTTATCACGCACCAGGCGATTGCGCCACGAATTGACGACCAAAACTTCAAGTGTGTTTTGGCCCGCCTTGGCCGCCCGGGTAATATCAACCCTGAACGGCGGACGCCACACCACACCCAAATCCTCGCCGTTCAGTATGACACGGGCGATGCCCAGGTCCTTTACCTTACCGAGCTCGACGGCCAGTTTGCCCCCGGCGGCCGTCAGGACGGCGGAGTGGACGTGCTGGGCTTCTGTATATCCCAGGGC
>CAYYMD010000018.1:0-52355 GCA_964472875.1 uncultured Planctomycetaceae bacterium | reverse complement strand
GGCAAGCCCCGCATGTGAATGCGGGGATAATATATTGCAAAACTTAAAACTAAAAGCTGAAAACTTAAATTCGGTTGCCCTTGTGGAAAATGACCAATCCCGGCGCTCCGGGATTTACAAACCGCTGCGGTGTAGGGCGTGTCCCGATTCATCGGGATTGCACGCGGGGATAAAAACTCTTCTATATAGAGGGACGCCGAAAAACTATCCCCCGCTTGACAGCGGGGGCTTACTAACGCGGCCAAATGGGCGGAATCCGAAATCCGAATTCCAAAATCCGAAATCCGAATTCCGAAATCCCAAATTCGCAATCCCGACGGGACCTTTGGGCCCGGAGGGGCCGTCGGTCCGAAATATCCTTTCCCCTCGAAAAAAAGCCCCTTCCGGGCGGACGGCGGGGCAAAATGATGATTAACCACTGCAATACATACACTTACGGAATCCTGTCAAGGGTAAAAAACGCGCAATATCGCGCAAAAAGGTCTAAAAACCTGCAACAGCCCGGCACAACGCGCAAAAAACCGGCAATTTCTAAAATTACCCGCAACGGCTGGTCAAAACACAGAGAGCACAGGGGACAGGGAGATAAGATGCTGAAAACTAAAAACTTAAAACTGAAATATAAAAAAGAGAGGGTGGAATCCGCCTCCGTTGAAGCCATGGCGGACAAGTTACAGCGATTATCTGATGAACCGATGAACCGCCCGCCTGCGGCGGGTAAAATTAACCGATGCACCAGTCGACAAATGAACGAGTCAACTAATAAACGGACCTACTTGTATTCATCCGTATCCACGGGCGAGTCGGGCCTGGTCTCCGGTGTGATGAGCGGCAGGCCGGTGGGCGGAAGCGGTTTGTCCTCTTCCGTCTCGGTGGCCGGCTTTTCCCGCTCGGCCGGGGGTTCGTCGCTTTCGCCGCCCATGTCGGGACGGGGTTCCGGTTCTATCGGCTCGATCTTTATTTTCGGTTCCTCGGGCTCGGTTTCAGGTTCCTCGGGCTCGGTTTCAGGTTCCTCGGGCTCGGCCTTCGGCTCTTCCGGCTCGGCCTTGGGTTCTTCCGGTTCGACCTTCGGTTCCGCTGCTTCGGGCTCGATTTCGGGTTCTACGCTTTCGGTCTCCGGCTCGATTTTTGTTTCGGGTTTTACGACGGGTTCGGGCTTTTCTTCCGGCTCGGGTTTGACGTCAACGGGCCTGGAGGCGGGGGGCTCGGCCTCCGGCTTCGTCTCCGGTTTGGGCGCGGGTTTTTCCGCCTCCGGTTCGGCTTCTTCTTTGGGAGCGGCGGTTTCTTCTTCGGTGGGCCTGGCCCGCTCCATGGGTTCGGGTTCTGTCGGAGGGGCCGGGGGTTCCGGCGGCGCGATCCTCGGCCTGGGCGGCGCGGGCAGTTCGACATCCGTCTCCAGCACTTCGATGTGGCGGACATCGATTACGAACGTCCCGAGCCCTTCGTCGAATTTACCCTTACCTGTTACGGATACATATTGGCCGACATGATCGGAAAGATCGACAACATCGTCGGTGCTCTGGGCGTAAGCGTTGATGCTTCCCGTGGCCGGGTCCTGCAGCATGTATCGCCGCGGCCCCGTGGCGCCGCCGGGGAACATTGCGCTGCGGGACAGGACGCCTTTTGCGCTCTGGCCGGGCGCGGGCTTTGTGGCGGTCTGAAGCCAGCGCTTTTCGCGGAGTTCCTCTCGCCTGGACTGGTACCGACGCTGCCGCTCGGCTGCGCTTTCGACGAGGTTGTCGATCTGTTCCAGGTCCTTGTTCTGCTCGATGGCGGTCTGGAGATACTCGATTCTGGCATCGACCCACGTCTGGAGATAACTGTCCTGGGAGATATCGAGATTCTTATATTTGCTAAGCAGCATCTCGAGGTCGCGCTGGTCCTTGGGTTTCTGAAGTTCCTGCTGCAGGAGTTCTTCCGCGGCCTTGAACCTTTCCCGCTCAAGGTCGCGGGTGTCCTTTGGTTTTGGCCTGGTTTCCTTCACGGCCGGGCGGGTGGTTGGGGTTTCCCCGCCCGTGTCGGGGGACTCCCGGGTTTCGCCCGTTGTTGTGTCGGGCGTGCGTTCCCGGGTGACGGGCTTTACGTAGTCGGCCGAGATCCAGTAATACGCACCTTTGGGCGGGGCGATTTTATAGAAGTCATCGCCCTGGCCGATAATCTTCACTTTGGCGCCGGTGCTCAGGCGGCCCTGGCGCACCCAGTACTTTGTGAGTTTGGACCATTCGGCCATCGGCCCGCCGGCGCGGACCCATATATTGTCATCGGTCACGGTGCCGATGTCGCCGCTGCTGTCGGGTTTGACGTATTTTTTGGAGATGACGCAGAACACATCATCCGGGGCTTCTATCTTCAGCCATCCGGACATGGAGCCGACGACCTTGACTTTTTCCGGGCGGGAGAGCCGTGTGCACGGATACGCGGTAGTCCCCGGGGCCGAGCGAACGTTGACGTTCGTGCCGGTCACCACGCCGGTGTAGGATGAGTTCTCGTCGGTTGTCTGCGCGCCGGCGGAGATGGCCATGCACGTTAACGCCACCGATAATGCTGTGGTTAAACTTGTTTTCATGATGTGCTCCTTATCACACCGCAATCTAATAATTATATTGTGCCGCGCGGTTCATGCAACCGCGACAATGTCAAAATTAACAATGTCGCACGCCGATGTCAATTAACGATTGTAGCGGCTCAGGTTACAGGAAGAATATTCTAACCTTACCGGCCGGGCGGTCAAGCCCTGAAGAATTATCTTCAGTCGCACGGCAGGCAAACGGTAAAGGTGGCTCCCCGGCCCGGCGTGCTGTCGGCGGTTATTTCGCCGCCGAGCGAGGTGACTATCTCGCGGCAGACGGGCAACCCCAGGCCGCAGCCGCCGGATTCATCATTGTCATCTGATGAGCCGGTCGAGAAGAACGGCTGGAATATCCTCTCCATGTTTTCCGGCGGAATACCCACGCCGTTGTCCGAGACGCCGATGCGGATGGATTTTCCTTTGTCATCGTGGTTGGCGTAAATATGGATTCGGCGGGGTGGCTGTTTCCGCATAATCGAGCGGCGAGCGTTGAGTAGCAGGTTGAACATGACCTGCTGCAGTTCGACCGGCCTTGTGCTGAGGGTCAGCTCGGCCGGGATGTCCGTTGTAATTTCGATTTTGTCCTTGGATGGGTCCCTGGCCGTGGCGCGAATCGTGCGGCCGACCAGTTCGAGCACGGAAACCTGCCGGAATTCACTTTTGCTCGGGGCGTTTTTATCGACGGCGAAACCGAGGATGGCGCTGCATATGGCCTCGGCCCTGGCGCCGCCTTCGGCGGCTCGGGCGAGGGCTTTTTCAGCCAGTGCCTGGTTCTCCTGGGCCAGCCGGGCGTAATTGGTTATGGGGGTAAGGATATTATTGAACTCGTGAGCGACCATCGCCGTCACGGTGCCAAGGGATGCGAGCCGCTGGGCGCGCCTGAGTTGCTCCCGAAGCGATTCAACTTCGCGACGCAGCCGCTCGAGTCGGATTTCCTGAGATTCTATATTTATTGATGCGGTGGATGACACGGAATTATCTACTCACGTAACAGTTCATGACTTCCATTTATTCGAACCGCTTAATATTTATCGGCCGCCGGGCGGCGGGCTCTTGAGAGAGAAACATAAACGATGTGGTGGAGTAATTTTGTTTCGTGCGAATTTTCCGCTTTTATGCCGGGGTGGGGGAGGTTATCTTCCTAAGTTCATGGAAAAACTTTCGCATGGAATTGACATGGTTGAATGCCGCCGTCTCTCAGCCGCGATCAACAGACACGGAGAGCGGCTTCTCGAGAGAGTATTCACCCGAGCTGAACTGGAGTACTGCACGGGCAAGAAGCGGTGGATAGAGCATCTGTCCGGGCGGTTCGCCGCCAAGGAAGCGGTGCTGAAAGTTCTTGGAACCGGCTGGGCCAATGGGATATCATGGCAGGACATTGAAGTCTGCAACGACCCATCCGGCAGGCCACGGGTTCGGCTTTCCGGGCGGTGTCGTCAGATCGCCGACCAGCAGCGACTTGCCGATTTGCAGGTGTCTATCAGTCACATACATTCGCACGCTATAGCATCGGCTATAGGCCTGCGACAATAAGTTCGAAAACAGTCGATGAAATGTTACTTAAAATAGTTTGTGAAAAATTTCTCAATTTAACTTGAACTATGTAGTCATGCCGTTGTACACTGGCATGTACGTAAGGGATGGAGACCCGTGGCATATATTGTGCCCGGCGTCTTCCGGAGCAAGATATGACGACTTATTTTTTATCCGAGCAGGAGTTAACCGACCTTCTGACGGTAAGTGAAGGCCGGGAGATGTACGGGCCAATTCGCCCGGCCGGCCACGACAGGCCGCTGGCGAGGGTTGATTTGCAGGGCCGTTACTCGCAGGTAAAGGCCGAGCCACTGCCGTGGGTAGGCAAGGTCGAGGGCCAGGTATGGGTAGAAGGCCTTCGCAGACCGCGACCGGCCCAGAGCATGAAAGGCATTTTCATGCCGCCGATGGAGTCGGTCGCCCGATACAGTGCCGAACAGCAGGAAGCCGAAATCCGGGCCGCCAAGACGGTGGTCGTCGGCGTGCGGGCATGCGAACTTAAAGCCATTAAGTACCTGGACAGGGTTATGCTCGAGGGCGAGTACGAAGACCCGTTCTACAAGGCCAGGCGAGATGCGATTACGGTAGTTTCCTGCGACTGTCCGGCGTGTGCGGAAACGTGCTGCTGCACGCTGGTGGGCGGCCAGCCGTTCTGCACAGAGGGCTACGACGTCAACGTTACGCCTCTCGATGACGGTTACGTGGTGGATGTGGCCACGGAAAAGGGACAGGAGTTACTTGGCGGCAAAGATTATCCGAATGCCACGGATGCGCAGCTGTCTCAGCGTGAAGAGGCCCGCAAGCGGATGAGAGAGCAGGTGGAGAACCAGAACACCCAGTTTAACTTCCGCACAAGCGACGAGAACCCTCCGAAATTACCCGAAGGCGACGATATGGGCTGGCAGAAGTTCGCAGCCGACTGTGTCGAATGCGGCGCATGCACGAATGTCTGCCCGACCTGTTATTGTTTCTATCTTTACGACCAGCAGATTGATCCCAAGCAGTTCGAGCGCGTCCGCAACTGGGACAGTTGCCTGCTGAGCACTTATCCCCGCATGGCCGGGGGGGTGAATATGAAGCTGAACCCGCGCGCGGAACTGCGCAGCCGATTGGCGAATCGCATCCTGCACAAATTCGTATATTCGCCCCAGCAGGTGGGGATGGTGAGTTGTGTGGGCTGCGGACGGTGCATCACCGGATGCGCCGGCGCCATCGACATTCGCCAGGTTGTCCAGGAGTTATCTAAATGATTCACGGCGCAAACACACTCGCACCGGAAGCCGCTGTACTGACGGAAGTTATAGACGAGACGCCCACGATTAAGACGTTGGTGCTCGAGCCGACCACGCCTATGCCTTTCAAGGCGGGGCAGTTCGTGCAACTGACGCTTCCCGGCGTGGGAGAGGCGCCCTTTACTCCGTCAAGTTCGCCCAATGAACCCGAGCGTCTGGAGATAACCATTCTCAAGACCGGCCGTGTGACCGACCGACTGCACGAGTGCGAGCCCGGCCAGACGCTTGGCCTGCGAGGTCCGTTCGGCAAGGGCTACCCGCTGGAGAAACTTAAAGATAAGGACGTCCTGGTCGTAGGCGGCGGCGTGGGACTTGCTCCGCTGCGGGCGCTTATACTGGCGTTGCTGGACGATATAGACCCCATCCGCCGCATGAGTATCAAGTACGGCTCAAGGAGCGTGTCCGAGTTGCTCTATCGTGACCAGCACGAGCAATGGCCGCAGCACGATAAAGTCGATTTTACCTGCACTATAGACAATCCCGAACCGGGCTGGAACGGCAACACCGGCGTGGTCACTACACTGCTGAAAGACCTTGATGTGGACAAATCGAACTGCTATGCATTCGTTTGCGGCCCAAGCATTATGTTGAAGTTCACGACCATGACATTGCTGGAAGAGGGCCTCGACGCCGAGCAGATTTATTTGTCCATGAACCGAAGGATGAGTTGCGGGATGGGCATATGCGGGCGGTGCAACATCGGGCCCTATTATCTCTGCAAGGACGGCCCGGACATTAACTACGCTCTTATAAAGGATTATCCGAACGTATTTTAATCGGCCGGTATTTGGCGAGAAGATTATGACGGAAACAAAAACACAAAATCAGACCGCCGCCAGGTGCACGCTTTGCCCGGCCGGCTGCGAACTGTCGCTGGGCAGCAGCGGACCGGACAGATGGCATTCCGAACCGCCGCTGATGGCGGGCGTGGGCCTGTGCGCGCGGGGCAGCACGTTGGGCGAACTGATTAGCCATCCGCGGCGGATTCTCGAGCCCGCCAAGCGCACGGGCGGTAAACTCCAGCGAGTGGGAATGTCACAGGCGGTTGAAGAGATAATACGCCAGGCGGCCGGAAGGGACATAGTGATTATGCTCGACGGCGGTGTTTCATGTCGTCAGATGGCGGCGGCCGCCGAATGGTGCAACGCGTGGGAAGGCGCAAAATTAAGCATAGTAATGGAGCCCGGCGATGAGCAGTTGCTGATGGGTATGGAGTCGGGCCCGGCCGACTATCTCACACACGATGAGCTGGCCGACTGCGACGGATTCGTGATGGTAGGGGATGTGTTCGCATCCGACCCAAGATGCGCCAACGGTGTATTTGACCGGCATGCGGAAAACCGCCGCACGCCGATAATTACGATAGAACCGGCCTGCGGGACGGCGGCGAAATTCGCCACGCACAATATAGATGTGCCGCCGGGCGGCGAACTGGAAGGACTGATGTCGCTTGCGGCCGCGGCAGGGCTGGATATTCCAGGCGACAAGGAAAATCAATCCGCATTAAGTGCCGCCGGGGTGCTTGCGTCCTGTAAGAAACTGGCCGTTTTAGTAGCAGCTGAATATGCACGCGGCGTAGATTGGCGCTGCGTGGGATACGTCGCGTCGAAACTGGCAGTGAAATTCGGCGGTGGTGTGCTGGCGGCGACCGACAGTGCCAACGCGCCGGCGGCGGTTCGGCTGGCGAGCACGGGTAAAACCATACCCATGGCCGAGGCGCTGGCTTCAGAGGGCTCGGCGATAATAACCGTTGGCTGCGACCCGATAGGGTTACTTGGTTGGTCAGAAGATAAGGGTAACGATATCTCGATACTTGCGGCCGCGGCGCCGCTTTCCAACGATACCACCGAAGCGGCGGAATTTGTTCTGCCTCTGACGGCGCCGGGCGAGACGGACGGCGATTTTATGTTTTATGCCCGCAAGCCGATGGAGGTTGCTGCTCTTATAGAAGCGCCGGCCGGCGTGCCAAGCAGTGAGCAAGTTATTGCAGCGCTGGCGGGGGCGGCGGGCGTTACAGAGCCGGAAGTGCCGACCATGGAAAAGGCAATACCGCCGCGGGCCAAGTACGATGCACCCGAAATGCCCCAGGCGGTTTCGACCGCGCCTACAATGGAAGGCGACGGACTGATGCTGTTGTTTGCCAGACAGGCCATGCATGCCGGGAGCGGCTCTTTGACCGGTCACGGCAGCTGGCAGCAGGCGGTGCAGGAAGTACCCACGATGAGGATTTCCGAGCATGACGCCGCAAGATTGAACCTGAGTAACCTGGTAACCGTGACAGTTAAATGCCATGACAGGCATCTGCGGGCGAAAGTGAGTATTTCTCCCGAACTGCACGCCGGACGGGTGGTTCTGCCCGGAGGAATATCCAGGGCCAGAGCACTTAATCCCTGTCGCCTGGAAGGACCGGCAGGCGGTATACAGGCCGAACCAGCAATCGTCGAAATACAAACTGAAACGAGCCCATACACCGGGCCATAAGTGGAGGCCGATATGCCTCAGACAGATACGGAAACGAGAATAACAAAACGCGTGGTGGTGGACATGGATCGCTGCATAGAGTGTGGCTCGTGCGCCGCCGCATGCTACTACAGCCACGCCAATTATCCGATAGTGAACTTCGCCGGCTGGGGACCAGCGCTTTTGCCGATGATTTGCCGCCAGTGCAAGGCGGCCCCGTGCGTGGAGGCCTGCCCAGTGGAGGCGATGGTTCAGGATGAGCAGGGCGTCGCCCGACGTCGACTGTTCCGCTGTATTGGCTGCGGCTCATGCGCCAAGGCGTGCCCGTTTGGCGTAATACCGCCTAAAATGTACGGCAACTCCGTTGACAGCGTGCTGCAGGAGCGTATAAACGGGCGGCAGTCGGCCAAGTGCGACCTATGTGAAGACAGGATTCTTATACACGAAGAAGCGGTGCCGAGATGCGTGGCGGCGTGCCCGGCCGGGGCGCTGCAGTTTGTTGACGAGCACCACGCCGCCGAAGAAGGCATAAGTCAGCTCGGCGCAAGAACTACCGGCGAAGATCCGTACAAGCGAAGATAAGCCATGGAAGCAAATTTACTGTGGATGACAATAACGTTCTTGATAGTGGCTGCGGGAACGCTGGCCCTGGGGCTGGTGTTTAAATACGTCGACCGCAAGGTGACCGCGCTGGTTCAGTGGAGGGTCGGTCCGCCCTGGTATCAGCCGCTGGCGGATGTACTGAAGCTGATGGGCAAGGAAACACTGGTACCGGTCAACGCGCGCAGGGTTGGTTTCCTGCTGGCGCCGGTCATAGCGATGGCGGCCACGGCGACTACCGGCGTGATATTGTGGCGAACGCTGTTATACCCGGACCAGGCGTTCGTGGGCGACCTTATAGTTGTAATTTACCTGCTACTGATTCCGGCGCTGATGACCATCTACGGCGGGCTGGCATCGGGCAGTCCGCACGCGGCGGTGGGAGCGGCGCGCGAGATGAAGCTGGTTTTCAGTTACGAACTGCCGCTGTTGCTGGCGATACTGGTGGCCGTAGCTCAGACCGGGTGGTCGTTTAAACTGGGAACTATTATACAGGCCCAGCATGCGTCCGGTCCGGTCGCATGGAGCATATCGGGCGTGTTGGCGCTGATGGTGGCGATAGTCTGCATGCAGGCCAAACTCGGACAGGTGCCTTTCGACCTTGCCGAGGCCGAGTGCGAGATTATGTCCGGTGCTTACGTGGAATATTCCGGGCCGGCTCTGGGCATGTGGATGATGACCCGCGCGATGCTGCTGGCGCTGGTTCCGCTGCTGTTAATAATGGTTTTCTGGGGCGGCGTATATCCGGCATGGTGGGGCTGGCTGACATTCGCCGGTAAGTACGTGCTGCTGGTGGCGCTGGTCACTCTTATACGAAATACGAACCCGCGGCTCAGAATCGACCAGGCGGTCAAGTTCTTCTGGTTCTTGCTGACGCCGGCGGCAATAGTTACTGTAATCCTCGCTTTGATTGGAATTTTCAGGAGTCTGGCGTGGCTGTAAAAACGAAAAAAACTATGAGCAAGCGTCCTTCCGGCTTTTTCCGCCGGTGGGGGCCGAAGTCTTTGTGGGTGTATCATGTTAACACAGGCGCCTGCAACAACTGTGACATCGAGACGGTCGAACTGCTCACGCCAAAATACGATATCGAACGGCTTGGCATGATAATCGTCGGCTCGCCGCGGCATGCGGACGTTCTGGCGGTGACCGGCGTGTGCACACGCCAGGCCATGCCGAGACTTCAGGAAGTTTACATGCAGACCGCCAAGCCCTGTGCGGTGCTGGCCATCGGCTCCTGCGCAAACGAGCAGGGAATTTTTACCGAGGCCTACCACATGGGCGTCAAGGTGGATGAAGCAATAAGGGCTGTGGACCCCAACGCGATAATAGTTTACGTACCGGGGTGTCCGCCCAAGCCCGAAGCAATGATTGACGGTGCCGCAAAGGCGATGGATCTGATTAAGGGCCTGTAAATCCGGCGGCGTCGAGGAGTGTGCAAAATGACTGTTACGACTATCGAAAAACAGATACCGTTATCCGGTTTCGTAGGCGAGGTGATTAAGTCGCTTGGAGATGCGGTTACGCAGGTCGAACAATGCAGCGAACTTCGTGGTTTTGCAAGGATTGATCCGGCCAGGACTGTAGAGGTGGCCGAGAAAATGTTCTCGCTCGACGGATCACGGCTTGCGACTATAACCGGCGTGGACGTGCGTGACGGAATAGACCTTCTCTATCACTGGTGCCTGGAGAAGAGTATGTCGAATAATCCCGATTTGTGGACCGGCCCGGACGGCGTGGTGATTACTTTGAAGGGTCTTGCGCGCCGCCCGGAATTGGAAATCGATTCCATAGCCAACGTCGTGGTCGCTGCGAACTGGATAGAACGAGAGATACATGATCTTCTGGGCGCTAATTTCCGGGGCCACCCGGACATGCGGCGCCTGATACTCGACGATTCCTGGCCGGAGGGCGTATATCCGCTCAGGAAGAGTTTTGACCAGGTGGCTGACAGGCCGGAGTTGCCCAAGCAGCCCCCGTCGGCGGATGTGTCCGCCGAGGACCTGGAGGGTTCGAAATGAGTCACAAAACGGTAATAAACATCGGTCCTTACCATCCTTTACAGGAAGAGGCCGAATGTTTCCAGCTTTACGTAGACGGTGAAACCGTCGTGGATATCGATGCGCGAATTTCCTACAACCACCGCGGCATTGAAAAACTCGACGAGTCCAAGACGTTTGACCAGGTTCCGTTCGTAGTTGAGCGTGTGTGTGGTATATGCTCGGCAAGCCATCCACTTGCATATATACAGGCGGTGGAGGAAATTGCCGAGGTCGATGTGCCCGATCGTGCCCTGTACCTGCGGACGATAGTGAACGAACTGGAGCGGCTGCACTCGCACCTGCTGTGGGCGGGTCTTGCAGGTCACTTCATCGGTTACAATACCGTCTTTATGTGGGCGTGGAAATATCGCGAGCCGGTACTGGAAGCACTGGAGATTGTGACCGGCAGCAGGGTCAACTATGCCAACTGCAAAGTCGGCGGCGTACGTTACGACATGACCGAAGACCAGTTGCAGGCGGCCGATAAAATTTCCGCCGAACTGGTGGCGCCGCTGGAAATGCTCGTCAAGGCCGTCGAGGATGACCCCGTTCTTCACGCAAGATTAAAGGGCGTGGGCGTACTGACGCCGGAGGCGGTCAGGGCGTACGGGGCATGCGGTCCAACGGCCAGGGCGTCCGGCGTAGCCATTGATGTTCGTCGTGATGACCCGTATGCCGCCTATGACCGTGTGGACTGGGATGTGATCACTACGCCGAACGGCGACGTGTACGACAAGGTGATAGTGCGGCTGCTGGAGTGCTTAGAGTCTGTAAAGATTATTCGGCAGTGCATAAGGGATATCCCGGGCGGCTCGGTAGACGCCAATGTGGGGCATGTTCCCCCCGGCGAAGCGCCAGGTCACGTAGAGGCGCCTCGTGGCGAAACATTCCATTATGTCCGTACGGATGGGTCCAACAAGCCCATCAGGCATAAAATCCGGGCGCCAAGCTATAATAACGTGCCGACTTTCAAGGCATCGTGCATCGGCGCTCAGATACCGGATGTAGCGATAACACTGGCCGCCGTCGACCCGTGTTATTCATGCACGGAGCGGATGTGCCTGGCCGCCGATGCCGACACCCATAAGACCATGTACAATTTCGCCGAACTGGTCAGGTTGTCTCAGGAAAAAACAGAGAAGATGTTAAAAGGTATATAACGAAAGGACGATCGCCCGATGGAGAATTTCTTCACCGAGATGTCGCACCCGTTGATAGCGCCGATATTTATTGCCCTTATCGGCGGTGCGATCGCGTACGTAATTTCACGTGCGATGCCGGCGGTGTGCCGCCTGGTGTCTCTTGCAACCAGCGTCATCGTGCTGATGCTCGGCATTAATATTCTCCGGGCACCGGCAGGGATTTCGTACCAGTGGCTGTCGGTTGAAATCGCGTCCAACTTTTCGCTGAACGTAAACTTTGTGGAAAGCACACTGGGCATGGTAGTGCTGCTGGGTTCGGCGGGCTTTGCCATATTGATAACCTTTTACAGTTACCGCGCCATGGCGGGACAATACTGGGAAGGCAAATTTTACGCGTACCTGCTGTGGTCGCTTGCCGGGGCATGCATAATAGCCGTGGCCGAGAACCTGTTTGTCCTGCTGGTGGGGTGGGAAGCGGTTACGCTGATGCTCTACCTTATGGTCAATCAGGGCAAGGACAACGCCAGGGCCGGCGCCGCCAAGGCATACGGCATGCTGGGTTTCGCCGATGCATGCCTGTTGCTTGCGATAGGTTTGCTGGCGGCCGCCGGCGGCAGTGCATCTTTGACGCTGTTCCCTGAAGAACCCACCAAACTCGGAGCTGCGCCTCTGGGCGCGACCGGATACATTGTATATTGCTTGATTATGGTTGCTGCTTTGACAAAGGCGGGGGCCATACCGTTGCACACTTGGATTCCCGCTGTTGCCAAGGATGCACCTACATCGGTAATGGCGTATTTGCCGGCGGCGATGGACAAACTGCTTGGTATATATCTTCTGGCCATGCTGGCCTTGCGTATGTTTACGCCGAATTGGAGCATGCAGGTCGTTATGATGGCTATTGGCGGTATAACCATATTGGCCGCAGTGCTTATGGCCATGATGCAGCACAATATGAAAAAATTGCTTGCCTTTCACGCTGTAAGCCAGGTTGGTTACATGGTGATGGGCATTGGAACAGGCACTTTAATAGGCGTTATTGGTGGTTTGTTCCATATGATTAATAACGCCATATACAAGAGCAACCTGTTCCTGATGAGCGGCTCGGTAAACAGAGCGGCCGGCACAGATGAAATTGAGGATATGGGTGGGCTGGCTAAAACGCTCCCGATTACATTTATTTGCGGGCTGATTGCCGCGGCGTCGATTTCCGGAGTTCCGCCGCTGAACGGTTTCGCCAGCAAGTGGCTGGTGTACCAGGGGGCTCTCGGTGTGGCGAACCATGGATTGGGGATTGCAATGCTGGTGGTGGCGGTATTCGGAAGCGCTCTTACGCTGGCGAGTTTCGTGAAGGTTATATATTCGGCCTTCCTGTCACCGGCGCCGGAGGAAAAAGTTCCCACGAAAATCCGTGAGAGTTTCTGGATGGTGGTGCCTATGATAGTCCTTGCCGGCGGATGTGTGGTGCTCGGGCTATGGCCGCAACTGGCGCTGGATGATGTACTGATACCGGCCGTGAGCGGTGCGGATTTGGGCGTCTCCCAGATAAGCGTGATTGACGGTACGGTGGAGACCGGACCGATTGGGTTGTGGAATCCGACACAGGCGACGGGCCTGATTTTGCTTGGCATATTAATAGGGCTCTTGCTGCTGGGCATCGGCGTGCTCGGTTCGAGGATGCGGGTGGTAAGGCCGTTCTACGCCGGCGAAATCAAACCGCAGCAGGCGAACCAGAGTTTCCGCGTGCCGGGAACGGAATTATACGAGACCATAGCGAAGTTGCCGGTGATAGGTCCGTTACTTGTGCAGGCCGAGGGCGGGGCCATGGACCCGTACCACTGGAGCGGCAAATACGGCAAGGGCATCGTCGAAACATTGCGGGCGCAGCATACCGGACTGATTAGTCTTTATGTAGCGTGGTGTCTCGGCGGCATTGCGGCTATTGTTATCTATCTACTTGTCACGGGAATGTAAAACTTATGACAATCGAATTTTTCATTCTGTTACTGGTCGGTTTCATGGTGATAGCGGGGCTTATCGCCGCGGAGGCCAATGACCTTCTCAGCTCGGTTATCGCCATCGGCGCCGCCGGGTTCGCATTGAGCGTCATCGACCTTTTGCTCGGCGCGCCCGATCTTGCGTTTCCACAGGTGCTGGTGGAAATTGTAACGGTGGTATTGTTGATTAGAATGGTCGTGACGCGGCGTGACACATCACGCCAGACGCCGCGTGACACGCTTCGAACAGCGGTGGTACTGCTGGTAGGTGGAATATTGCTGGTGACCGTTTACCTGGCTGCTGGTGGAGCCGGCCACAAGGGCACGATACCTCCTTTTGGTAAGCCGGTCCTTGATCAGGATGCGGCCGTGCCGGCGGATCAACGGGCGGGCGTCAGCGCCAATTACATAGAAAGATGCGCCGTGGACACAGGTGCGGCCAATGTGGATATGGGTATACTGCTGGATTACCGGGCGTACGATACCCTCGGCGAGGCGACAGTTATTTTTGTTGCGATACTTGGCGGATATGTGGTCCTGCGAAAAGTAGGCCGAAAAAGAAAACATAAGGCGGATGCGTCATGAAGGGAATGACATCGATAGTTAAAAACATAACCAGTTTGATAGCCGGCTTTGTGGCGATATATGGCGTATACGTTGTAACGACCGGCCATCTCACGCCCGGCGGAGGATTTGCCGGCGGCGTGATTCTCGTGGCCGGAGGCGTAATGGTAATACTGGCATTTGGCGGGGATCGCCCCCGTGAGCTTATAGCCGAGGGAGAGTGCCACATAATAGAGGGCCTGGGCGCGCTGGCTTTTCTTGTTGTGGCGGTAGTCGGCTACTTTACGGCCGCGGTGTTCTTTAAAAATTTCCTGCCTGCCGGTGAGGTTCATAAATTTTTCAGCGGCGGAACTATACTTATATCCAATATAGCCATCGGCACGAAGGTGGCCTCGGCGCTTATCGGAATATTCTTAGCTCTGGTTCTGGCGGCCAGGCCCCGGCGTAGAGGGCTGTACGAGGCCGGGAAAATCGTACCCTCCGATATAGGAAGGGGAAGGGAGTCATAAGATGGGAATTGCTATATACCTGCTATCGTTTTTGTTCCTGCTTACGGGCCTGTACGTTCTTATAGCCAAAAAGAACGTGGTCAGGATAATCGTCGGCATCGCCATACTTGAATATGCGGTCAACCTCATCCTCGTGCTGGTGGGATACCGGGGCGGTGCGCATTATCAGGCGCCCATTCTCGGTCAGGGACAGAGTTCGGCCCAGATGCTTCAGCATTCTGTAGACCCGCTGCCCCAGGCGATGGTGTTGACGAGTATAGTTATAGGGCTAAGTGCCACAGCGCTGCTTGTGGCGATGGCGATTCGGCTTTACGACAAGTACGAGACATTCGACCTGAATGACATACGCAGGTTGAGAGGATAGGCGTTGCGAACGAACAACCGTCCACGGCGGGCGGGAGAAAGATTGGCGAGTTAAAGGACAACAGATGGAATCCTTTGTACCTATGTTAGTGGCGATACCGTTGGGCGTGGCCTTTTTGGTTGTGGTCGTTGCCCACATCAAGGGACTGAAATGGGTCACAGCGCCCATTACGGCGCTGGCTGTGCTGGCTAATCTGGTCATAGCTGTTGCTTTGCTTGGCCAGGGTTCATACAGCATATATCTCGGCGGCTGGGGACCAGATAAGGTTATTGGCATCGAGATGGTATGTGACGGACTGTCGAAACTGCTGCTGGTGACCATAAATCTTGTGGCGCTGGCGGTGATACTGTTCTCCAGCTCGTACATGAAGCAGTTCACGCAGATTTGGCTGTTCCAGTCGTTGTTTTTGCTTATGACCGGTGCTATGAACGGCGTTGTGCTGGCGGGCGACCTGTTCAATATGTATGTATTCATCGAAGTGGCCGCCATCGCAAGTTATGGCCTTGTGGCGTTTGGCACCGAGGCCGAGGAACTCGAAGCCGCGTTCAAGTATCTTGTGTTGGGCGTAGTGGCCTCGACGTTCATACTGGTCGGCGTTACCGTGCTGTATTCGCTTACCGGACAGTTGAACATGGCGAAGGTTGCGGTTGCACTCGAGGGCGAGGCCTTCGTGGGCAGTCCTGCGGTTATACTGGCCGCGGCATGCCTGCTGGGCGGGCTTGCGCTTAAGGCAGCGATGGTCCCGTTCCACGCGTGGCTGCCGGATGCCCACCCGTCGGCGCCGGCGCCGATATCGGCTATGCTTTCGGGCGTGCTTATTAAAGCGGCGGGCGTTTACGCCATGGCGCGAATAGTCTTTAGTGTCCTTGGCCCACATCACGAATACGCCGTTATTCTTATTGCCATGGGCACGGTTTCGATGGTGTTTGGTGTGTTCCTGGCCGTGGGGCAGTGGGACTTCAAGCGGCTGCTTGCATACCACAGTATTTCGCAGATGGGCTACGTGGTGCTGGCTATAGGCGCTGCGGCTGAGGTAATGGGGCGCAGCAATCCGGATGCGTCCATCGCCGGACTTTGCCTGTTCGGCGGTTTGTTCCACATGCTAAACCACGCTACCTTTAAAGGGCTGCTGTTCCTTTCGTCCGGTTCCATCGAGCAACAGACCGGAACGAGGATGCTCAAACACATGGGCGGCCTGGCCAGGCGTATGCCCGTTACCAGTTTCTGCTGCAGGATAGGATCGCTGAGCATCGCGGGCGTTCCGCCGTTTAACGGCTTTTTCTCCAAACTGATAATTATCGTTGCAGTGGCTATGGCGGGGTTCCCCATACTTGCTGCCCTGGCTGCGCTGGTGGCACTGATGACGTTGATAAGTTTTGTGAAAGTTCAAAGGTACGCCCTGGAAGGACCTCTCGGTGAGGATGTTACCGAGGTCCGCGAGGCGCCGGCTTACATGTGCATCGGCATGATTGTTCTGGCGCTGGCATGCATACTGGGCGGGCTGGCCATAGTACCGCTGAAAGAGTATCTGTTTGACCCGGCGGGGCGGGCTCTTCTGGAGTCCGAACCGGTCAGGAAACTAATTCAAACCGCCAGTACGGGAGTCCTTCAATGAAGCGATTTGTATTCTGGCTGACGATTTTTGTGACGTGGCTGCTTCTGTTCTGGTCGCTTGATTTCTGGGCGATTGTATCAGGCGCGGTATTTGCGTTGATTATAAGCGTATTGTTGCTGCCACTGTGTCCGGACAATATCCGCAAGGCCCTGGAGCCCGTGCGGTGGTTCTGGCTACTGATATACGTGCCGTATTTCACCTGGTACGTGGTGCGGGCGAACATAGACGTGGCCCTGCGTGTAATAAATCCCAACCTGCCTATTCGTCCCGGCATAGTTAAGGTGAAAACTTCGCTTAACAGTGAGATGGCCAAAACGTTTCTGGCCAACAGCATAACGCTTACGCCCGGGACACTTACTATGGACATTGAGGGGCAGGACTTGTATGTGCACTGGATAAACATAGACACCGATGACCCCAAAAAGAGGACGGCTGAAATTTGCCAGAGATTCGAGCCGTTGCTCAGGAGAATATTCGAATGAGCGTATTTATTTCCATAGCTTTGTCAATATTGGTTCTGGGTTCGCTTTTATGCCTTTATCGGATTGGCAAAGGTCCGACCGCGCCCGACCGCACAATCGCAATAGACATACTCGGAACGCTGATGGTCGGCTTCTGCTGTGTTATGTCTTTGTTTACGGGGCGGGGCTATTATATGAATATCGCCATCGCCTGGGCGCTGACCAGTTTTGTGGGCACGCTGGCGCTGGCGAAGTATCTCGAGGGAAGGTGCTACGATGATTGAGACTATCGGTTATTGGATAATCGGCATCGGCCTGGCTTTCGACCTGTTGGGGGCCATAGGGCTTGTCCGACTTCCGGATGTTTACAACCGTGCGCAGGCAGCCACGAAGTGCGTTACGCTCGGCACCTGCATGGTTCTGGTGGGGACTGCGCTGGTCGGAGCATCTGCAGGTACATGGGATATGTTTATCAAGGGCGTTATCTGTGCAATGTTTATTTTGTTGACTTCTCCGGTAGGCGCCCACGCGGTATGCCGTGGGGCATACGTCTCCGGCGTGAACCTGTGGGAAGGCAGCGTTGAGGATGCCTTCATAGATCGTATGGAAGTGATTCGCAAACAGTATGAAAACCAAAAGGCGATTACAAGTGAAGAAGCCCAAACTTCGTGAATTAAAAGAAGCTCTCAGGGCGGCGTTTGGCCCGAGATACACAACACGCTATCCGGCCGAGCCGCATCAGCCGCCGGTTAATTTCCGCGGAAAGCCGGAATACCACGAGGAAGACTGTATCGGCTGCATGGCGTGTGCGGAGGTATGCCCCGCGCTGGCGATTACTGTCACCGACGACGTGGATGCCGACCCGCCCACACGCAAGCTCGTGGTGAGGTGGGACAAGTGCATATTCTGCGGACAGTGCGAGAGGGCGTGCCCTACACAGAAGGGCATTACGCTTTCTCAGCAGTACAGCATGATAACCATGGAGCGACCGTCACTGACTAACAGCGTAGAGCACGAACTTGTCACCTGCGAGGTGTGCGGCGAGGTTATCGGTGCCCGCAAGCATCTTCGGTGGGTGGCCGAGCGGCTCGGCGCCAAGGCCTACGGCAATCCGACACTTATAGTCGCGGCCGACGGTGGTATGACGATGGCCCGTGGTTCGAAAAGGTCGAGCGAGCCGTCCATCGCCCGCAGCGACATAATGCGAATACTATGCCCCGCCTGTCGCAGGACCGTGGTTGTTCGCGAATTTTGGGGCGAATAGAATCAGCAACAGAGCCGGGATTTATGGCAGAGCACGCTGGACATAATCACCACCATGATAAAAGTACGCACCGGCATGAGCACGATGACGAGCAGGCGTGTGGCATAGATACAGTCGAGCACCTCGTAGAGCACCTCGGTGAAGCGATAACCCCGTCTTCGGCCATTATCGGCGTGGGCAACGATATCTGTGGCGACGATGCACTGGGTGCTATGGTAGCGCAGCGCCTCTTGGAATATGGCGTTCCGTGGGATGTCTATGACACGCAGGGCGTGCCGGAGAGTTTTCTGATGAAAATCGTTTCGCGAAAACCCGAATCCGTCATTGTGGTGGATGCTTTGCATTTCGCCGCCCCGGTGGGGACCGTGGATTTGTTCGAACCGGAAATGATTACCGGCCAGGGCCCCAGCACTCACGGTCCGGCGCCGGTGGCTTTTCTTGACATGCTGCAGATGATGCATCCGTGCCGGTGCTGGGTGCTTGGTGTCCAGCCGGCAAAGGTGGATTTCGGCTGTCAAATGTGCCCACAGGTGGCGGCGGCGGCGGATATGATCGTCGAAGGTTTTCGCTCTTTGGCGGATAAAAGTCGGGCTGCACGTTGAAATTTACTCTCATTGGGGGCTATATTCTCTTGCTGACGATTTTTCGGAGCGAAAATATTGACCGACAAATGTGTCACAACTGTATTTCTTTCGGCGGCAGAGGCCAGCGGAGACGCCCATGCGGCGGGGCTGCTTAAGTCGCTGCGCAGAAAATTGCCCGAGGCAAGGTTCATCGGACTTGGTGGGCCGAAGATGGCCGCGGCGGGCTGCGAAATTATAGAAGATTTAACGGCCGAAGCAAGCATGCTGGGCGGGCCATTGCTGAAGCTTGGACGATATGTTCGAACGATTAATCGGCTGAAGACTGCGATTCGGGAACTTCGGCCGGATGTGTTAGTTCCTGTCGATTCGCCTGCGCTGAACTGGCATCTGGCGTCGGCGGCTAAAAAAGTCGGCACGCCAGTAATGTATTATATTTCACCCCAGGTCTGGGCGTGGGCGCCGTGGAGGGTGAAGAAACTCGCACGGCTGACCGATTACGTCGGCTGCATACTACCGTTCGAGCAGCAGTATTTGCGAGACCGTGGCGTAAATGCACATTACGTGGGGCATCCGTTGTTCGATGCTATGTCGGCTCGGCCCGATGTTATGCCCGACCTGCTCGATGCATGGGTTGATGGCAAATGGCGTATTGCTCTGGTGCCGGGCAGTCGACCGGGGGAAATCAGAGGGCACGCCGGCGGACTGTCAGCCGTTGCCGATGCGATTTGTGGCCGCTGGCCGAAGGCGCGGTGTACATTTACCGTTGCAACACCCAAATGCGCCGACATACTGAAGAAGAAACTCTCCGGCAGAGAGATTGAAGTGGCAACCGGCCAATTGCACGAGGTTTTGTCGCAATCGCATTTCGCCGTAGTGGCAAGCGGCACTGCCACGCTGGAGGCAGCTTACTTTGGCGTCCCAATGGTAGTGTTTTACCGCACGGATCGCCTGCTGGGCATGATTCACAAGACACTCGGCAAATGGGCCCTTCAAGCGCCGCACCTGTGTCTGGTGAACATACTTGCGGGCCGCCGACTCGTTCCGGAACTTATGCCTTGGCAGGGCGATAAGGAAAAACTATCGCGCACGGTTATGGAGCTCATCGACGAGCCCGGTTGGCTGTGCGCAACGCGAGATGCATTGCTTGATGTGGTGCATCCGCTGCCGGCGGCCGATGGACAGAAAGCAGCCGACAATGCAGCCGACCTGGTTATAAAGACTATGATTGGTCGAAGTTGAATTAACTTCGATATTCGTCGGTCGTATGGGTTTTCAGGAAACCTTGCTGCCAAGCGGGAGTTCCTTCTCGGGGACGAGTATGACCACGTCCTCTATCTGTTCTTCGCCCCGTGTGGCCGCCAGGAGCATTCCCTGCGACTGTTCCCCGCGGAGCTTTCTTGGCTCCAGGTTGGCTACGACCGCAATTTGCCGCCCGAGCAGTGCCTCGTGCGAATAATACGGCTTGATTCCCGCCACGATTTGCCTTTGCTCGTCGCCGAGGTCAATCTTGAGGCACAGGAGTTTGTCAGCATTGGGGTGGTCCCGCACCTCCAGGATTTTGGCTATTCTGATATCGAGTTTGGTGAAATCGTCGAATGATACTGTCGGTGTTTCGCTCATATTGTGTCTTCCTTTCGATTATTATCTTTCGCAATAAGAGTGTAATTGATTCTGCCGGGACGAGCAAGGTTTGGCAAAATGCCGCAGGTCGATATAGAATATTTAACGAAAGGAGTATAAAACACTATGGAATTGTATCCGTACAAATTTCAGCCGATATATGTTGAGAAGATATGGGGCGGGCGAAACCTTCAGCGGTTGTTTGGCCGCGAGCTGCCCGGCGGAAAAAACATAGGTGAATCGTGGGAGCTTACCGACATTAATGAGGGAACCAGCGAGGTCGCAAATGGTCCTGCCACAGGCACAACGCTGACCGACCTGACGAGACAGCTGGGCGAGAAGTTGCTCGGGTCGACCAGGGCGACGGCAGATGTGCGTTTTCCCTTGATGTTAAAGTATCTCGACGCAAACGATATTCTCTCGCTGCAGGTTCACCCTGACCCGGACGCGGCCAGGCAAATAGGCGGCGGAGCACAGACAAAGACCGAATGCTGGTACGTTCTGGAAAGCCGAGATGGTTTCATATACAAGGGCCTGCGCGAAGGTGTTGGCCCCGACGAGTTCCGCCGGGCAGTAGAGACCGATACGGTTAAAGAGGTCGTCCGAAGGGTGGACGTCAAGGCCGGAGATTTTCATTATCTGCCCGCCGGAACTGTCCATGCGCTTGGCAAGGGAGTAGTGGTGGCGGAGGTGCAGATACCGTCATATACTACTTACCGTGTAACTGATTGGGGCAGAGGGCGCGAAATCCACCTTGAGAGGTCCATGCAGTGTATTCATTTCCCCCAGCCGGACGACAGCCCTCCGGGTGCAGGCGGTGAGGTGTTGCTGGCGACAAAGTACTTCACAGTATGTCGAAGGAAATACGATCCGGCCGAGGGTAAGCGTGAGCTGCCGGTCGACCATTGTGCGGCCGTGATGATGCTCTCGGCGGAAGGGGGAGCTGAGGTTATGAGTTCGGCAGATGTGGAGCCGCAGGTCAGTTTGCAGTCAGGCGACACCATGCTGTTGCCGGCAGCGATAAATGCGTCCCTGGAGTCGGCCAAACCCTGCACGTGGTTGGAAATAACTTTACCCGGGGGCGCATCATAAAAAATTCCCCGGCCGTATTGGCCGGGGAACCTTTCAATCAATGTCTCGCTCGTATTGATTGTTTTATTATTTGCGTCTCTTGCGTCGCGCAACCAACGTGGCGGCGCCAATTCCCAACAGGACGATTGTTCCCGGTTCTGGAACTTCGTCCACAACCGCAATATATATGCGGTTTTCGGGCATTGGTATCCACTGGGAGCCGTCACCTGTGTAGTACAGGTTGCCATTGGCGTCTGCACCGAAGAAGATGCCGCGCGGGTGCACCTGGTCAGGGTTGCCGTCATCAGGCAGGTGGTCACTACCGGGAATAGTATCGCCAAAATCGTAGAAGGCGATAGTGGTTATTCCGCCGTTAAGTTCCGGGTCTCCCTCGAGCAGTGTTTCGGGAGATATATCTATTCTTATAACCTGCTGGTCGCCCCAGTTTCTATGCGGATCGTCGCCGCTGTATCCGGACAAACCTGCAATGACCCCGCCGGTGGTGGAACCTTCGACATAGTCGCTGCGTTCCTGGAAGGCGTCCTGATATTCGTAGGGCGTCGTTCCGTCGTGCTCGGTCAAGTTGTTCTTAATCCAGTCAGGTGTGCGCTGGACATTCGGGTCGACTGCGGCATCGCCGAGGTTATAAGGGTCGGTTTCTTTACGCTCCATGGTACCCACGACCGTATCAAGATGCGCCTGGTCGGTGAATCGCCTGTTATTGTCGGGCGCAAGAATGTCATATGACTGTGAAGCTTCACGGAAGGCCGGGGGCCTCATCTCATCGCCGTCGAAGGCGTCGGGATGAATATCCGTCGTCAGCGCCAGCTGAGGATTTGAACGGCTGGTGCCGAAGTTCGATATGGATTCGGTCCTTTCGCCGTCGTGGACGAACACGTCCATTTCGACCTTTCCAGCCGGCGTCTGATCACGGTTTGACACATAGCTCCCGTTTTGTTTGTCGAAATCGTCAGTGACCCAGCCAATGCCGTATCCATTGCGGTACATGTTTCTCTCGGCCACGTCATCGGCGCTTACTCCGCTGCCCGAGTATTCGTGCGTTGACCAGTCATTATTGTCGAACTGGCTATAGGTCATGTAAAAGTTCATAGTGTTTTTGTCGCGAGGCAGCCAGTAATTGTAGTACGGATTGTCATGGTTAGGGTCAGTGTCGGACAGCGTGTGGTTGGCCCAGTTCATGGGACCAGCGGCGCTGCCGGTGCCGGTGCCGTCGAGATTAGACGCCGGGTCGTAATTCCACTGCGAACTGGCAGAGACCGGCGTCCACCAGTTTTCGAAACTGTCGAGCGCCGTGTCGCCCGGGTCGAGTATGCCGTTGGTATTATCATCGTTGTAGATATACCATGTCTTGACATAGTCGCTTCGCAGACCTCTGGATCCCGGGTCCGGATTAGGTTCGTGCGGGTTCACACTGGGGTCAATGGCCGCAGTTGCCGGCAAGCAAAGAAGTGCAATCACTATTCCCAGTCCTGCAATTGAGCATACATACCTTTTCGTGTCCATCTGAGCAACCTCCTACATTTTGCGCCGACGTGCTTTGAGCCAAAATTCTCGATGCGTCTGTGATCTGAGCTTATTAGATCTTAAATTAAATTTTGAGCAAGGTCAGACGTATCTTAAATTTCTCTTACCGGCCTTGAGCATCGTCCGGCTATATTATATTGATTATAAGCACTATCCTTTCAATGGTTATTATATGCCATATATTGATTTGCGCCAAGCAAAAAATTCCCATATTATAAAAATTATTTTGTGTCGACTTGTGTCGACAGGGCGAAGGAAAATCGTCGGTTTTTGTAATATTTCGGCATAATACATTCTAGAATCCAGATTTATCGTACAGAACTCCGGAGTTATTTATCCGGATGTTTTATCCATTCGACTTAGAACGTGGTCTTCCCACGTGAATTTCAGCCGGTCACGCGGCGGGGCCGGATGCCTGTCGAAGGCATATGCGGCCAGCAGTGGAAGCGACACGCTCGGCTCTACCCACGCCATTGCAAAGCGGGCCTTTTTGTCTATTTTTCCCCATGACTGGGCCTCGCCCAGCGTGGAGCCGCTTAGCCCGCCATCCTGCGTTACGGCGGTGGTCACCTGCACAGCGTAATCGTGCCCGCGCTCCAGACCAAATATGTATGACATCACGACAGAATCATTGATGTAATTTTTCGGCACACCGCCGGCAACGTATATGGCCGCTGTGCATGGACTGTCGACCACTATCTGCGTCAATTCATAGTTGTCGGCGATTGAGTCTATGGCGATTCCCTCCCGTTTGTCCCGCTGGCATCGGTGGTAGTGCTCGGTGAGACCGATGCCGATGGATGAGTCGTTGATAGCAGGGCAGAAAACCGGCACCCCAAGCTGGTGGCACTGGTATAGGATGGAATTTTCATCATCGAGTTTTGAACCGGCGAAGTCCAGGTATTGCCTGCTGGAGTAGTTGCCGGGTTTCAGCTCGTCGGCGATCCGCCCGCACCATGTGTCGGTGTTCCAGAATTTCTCCTCATCCACATATGTGTCGTAGATGCGGTCTATACGCAGGTCGCGCAGGACTGTATCGTCGGCGGCCGGCGTGCCGACATAATGATTGAATCCCCGTGCCTGATAAATGTCCTGATACATTATCGCGCCGGTGGATACAACAACATCCACGTACCCGCCGGTGATGAGGTCGCGAATGACGTTTCTAAGGCCCGCGGCTATCAAAGGTCCGGCCAGGCCAAGCAGCACAGTTGGGCGCCGTTTGTCCTTGTACATGGAATCGATTGCTTTTGCGCAGCGGCCGAGGTTCCTGGCCTGGATGGACATGCCCGCCATGGTCTCTAAAATGTCCGAGGCCTTTGCGCCAGGGGAGATGTTTATCTGTTCGACGGGCGTATTGAGAAATTCCTTTTTTGCCTCGGACTGCTGCGAAGTCAGGGGTTTGTAGGAAAAGAGGTCATCGTACCGCACCACTTTCTGTTGTTTGTCTTGTTTGTCGGAGGGCAATTTATATTCCTTCTGTCTGAGACTCGTAGCGAACGAATTAAAAATCTACCAGTAATAACCTTGCTGTTCAATCGACCTTTAGTCGAGTAGGAACTTGTTGCGATTAATGTTCGCCTTTTTGCAGTGTTCGGCGAGCAGCTGTGTGTAGGGTACAGTTATCATTTCACCGTTCAGTGAGAGGCGTTTGCAAACGTCGCCAACTTCTTTTTCACCTGGGGCCTCGATTTCCACAAAATCGCCCAGCAGCGGTAGCGTGTCGAGAGCGATTACGGCGCGGCCCAGGCGATATTCGGCGCGGCGCTTCTGCACGGTCATGGAAACTTTCAGTCCCATCGCACGGAAAATCTGCACAATCGCATCTGCATCCTCGATGCGAGTCTGATATTCGCTGCGGATCTTCATGCCCTTTTGGTGTTTTCGAGGTCCCTTAAAAGTTATCTCAGGGACGGAATCGAATTCACCACGGCCTGCTTTGAGCCGGTGGACGCTGCGGATCCTAAGTCCGCTGTCGCGGCCGAGTAATTCCTTCTTGGTCGTATCGAAATACCTGTCGGTCTGGATGCAGGTGTTAAGGTAAACGGCCCCGGCCCGGCGCAGCGACCGGCGTATGGGACGGTGGGAGTCTACTTTGAATTTTGCTTCTATCTCGTTTGGCACAGTCTTTATTTTATATGCAAAGCCCCGCAGCGCATAGGCGATGGGAAAAATCTTTGCTCAGTTTGCCGGATAATTTATGCCAAGCCCCTTCCACTGGGTGCGATTTTGTGTACAATGTGCTTCGGTTAATATCTGGGAATTCTTCAGGAAAGATTGAATTATGAATTATCCGAAAAAATTATCTAATCGCCGTCGAGCGCGGCGAATCGGCTTTCGCGCCAGGATGCGTAAGCGTGGCGGAAGGAAAATAATCAACCGCAAGCGACGTAAGGGCAAAAAGGTCCAGGTCGTATAGCCATCGCGCTGCCAACACCGTAGCCCGGCAATTAGCGGCCGCATCGGCCGAAAGGATTGTATTATGGGCGATTGCAACCAAAGGGCGTTTCCGCCGTTGTGTGCCGGTCGGCTCGGCGTTGCCGCCGGAATAGTCTGGGGCCTGGGGCTGTTTGTCACCGGTGCAATAACTGTATACACCGAGCAGTACGCACACCGCGTGGTTAGTCTGCTTGGCAACATCTATCCCGGATACGTTCCCGGCTCATGGTCGGCCGCGGCAAAGGGCCTTATATGGGGCTTCATTGACGCATTCGTGGCGGTGTGGATTATCTCCTGGATTTATAACCTGTTGCTCTACGTGGGCCCTAACATATGCCGGCGCTCCCGCGGAGCCGATGACAACACCGGCCCGCAGGAGTGACCCGTCAGAAAATTTCAGTTTTCACCGCCGCAGTGCTTCAGCTCTTAATTGCCTTTTTCAAAGCGCTGACTTTGTCCGTCTTTTCCCATGTAAATGTTTTTTCATCCCTGCCGAAGTGCCCGTCGTGCGCGGTTGGACGATAGATGGGCTTCAGCAGTTTCAGGTGGTCGATAATCTCCCGGGGCTTGAGCGGGAAGACATCCTTGACGGCGTCGGCGAGGCGCTGCTCGTTTTCCGGGTCGCAGCCCTCGGTGTGTACCAGAACGCTGACCGGGTCGGCCACGCCGATGGCGTAGGACAGCTGGACTTCGCAGACCTTGGCGAGCTTTGCCGCCACGATGTTCTTGGCGATATACCTGGCCATGTAAGTGGCCGAGCGGTCGACCTTTGACGGGTCCTTGCCGGAGAAGGCGCCGCCGCCGTGCCGTCCGCGGCCGCCGTAAGTGTCGACGACGATTTTTCTGCCGGTCAGGCCTGTGTCGCCGTGCGGGCCGCCGATGACGAATTTGCCGGTTGGATTAATGTGGAAATTAATCCTGTTACTCCACAGGCCGGGGCATTCGCCCTCGACAACCGGCTTAATCACCTTTTCGATAAGTTCTTTCTGGGCCTTCTTGGTCATTGCATCGGTGCGTGGGTTGACCACGTCCTCGGTGTGCTGGGTCGATAGGACGATGGTGTCTATCCGTTCCGGCTCGCCGTCCTTGTATTCGACGGTAACCTGGCTCTTGCCGTCCGGCCGCAGCCACTTGATGATACCTTTTTCCCTTGCCTCGCTCAGCCGCGCGGTGAGGCGGTGGGCCAGCTGAATCGGCATGGGCATCAGCGTTCGCGTTTCGTCGCATGCGAAGCCGAACATCATGCCCTGGTCGCCGGCGCCCTGTTCCTTGTCCTTGTCGGCGGTCACACCGCGTGAGATGTCGGCGGATTGGCCGTGCAGTGTCTTGACCACCGCGCAGGAGTGATAATCGAATCCGGTGGCGGAGTCGTCGTAGCCGATGTCGCGGATGACGTTGCGGGCGGTTTCATCCACGGACACCAGGGCGTCTTTGGCCTTGTCGTTGTGCACGGTGACTTCGCCGGCGATAACCACAAGCCCGGTGGTAACGAGTGCTTCGCACGCCACGCGGGCGTCGGGGTCGTTCTCGATTAAACTGTCAAGCACGCCGTCGGAAATCTGGTCGGCTACCTTGTCCGGGTGGCCCTTGGTGACCGATTCGCTGGTGAAAAGTTGCTGGTTTGCGTATTTTGCCATTGATTTACCTTTCCTTTTGCATTGTCTTGGGGGATGTAACCTAATCCTGCGACCTGCAGGCAAGACCAATAGTTTACAGTTTGGCAGTCGCGTTTACAAGCCAACTTTACACGCGGAGCGGCCCGGTGCCGTGCGGGGAGTTTTTTTAACGGTCGGTGGCGGTTATAATGAGTTTCGGTCCGGTAAAAAATCGGACGATATACAATACACGCATGCGAATGAGTAACAAACAAAAACAGGCACCCACTCTGGGAGAAATGCTCGGCGAATATACCGGCCGCATCGAAGAGGATTTGCGCGCCTGGACCGTAGAGAAGGACACGCCGGCCGAACTGGCCGACGCGATGGAATACTGCGTCCTGGGCGGCGGCAAGCGGCTCAGGCCGACAATAGTCCACATGTGCGCCGAGGCGGTCGGCGGAGAATGTGACGACGAACTCCTTCGCCGCGCAGCCACGGCGGTCGAACTGGTTCATTGCTACAGTCTCGTCCACGACGACCTGCCGGAGATGGACGATGATTCGCTCCGACGGGGCAGGCCCACCGCGCACGTGAAGTTCGGCCAGGCCATGGCCGTGCTCGTCGGTGATGCACTCCTGACGCGGGCGTTCGGTGTACTGAGCGATTCGGATGACCCGCGGGCCGTCCGGCTGACGAGAGAACTGGCCCGCGCCGCGGGTGGAACAGGCATGGTGGCGGGACAGGTGGCGGATATGAACCTGTGCCGCGTTCCCGACGGCGTGGAGGGCATTATGTACATCCATAAGCGAAAGACCGGCGCACTGATAACAGCCGCGGGCAGAATAGGCGCTATGTGCTGCCAGGCGAGTGAGCAGGAACTGGCTGCAATAACACAATGGACGCAGTCGCTCGGCCTGGCATACCAGCTGGTGGATGACATTCTCGATGCCACCGCCACCGCCGAACAGATAGGCAAAACTCCCGGAAAGGACGCCCACAGCCGCAAACTCACAGGTGTCGCAGACAAAGGCATAGACCAGGCCCGCCGCGACGTCAGAGGGGTCGCCGGGGAGGCACTGGAGAAACTGGCGCCGCTGGGGCAAAAAGCCGGGCGACTCAAAACACTCACAAGATTGCTCACCGAAAGAACAGGTTAGAAATATGTCGGATAAATCCTTGCTCGATAACATTGATTCTCCTCACCAGTTAAGGCGTCTCGACGAGGCCCAGCTGGGGCAACTCGCTGAGGAACTGCGCGACAGGATTGTTTCTGTAGTCTCGACCAACGGCGGCCACCTGGCCAGCAACCTGGGCGTGGCCGAACTGACGGTCGCGCTGCATTATGTTTTTGATTTCTCGCGTGACCGGCTGGTGTGGGATGTGGGCCACCAGTGCTATGCGCACAAGTTGCTCACCGGCAGGGCGGGACGGTTCGATACTCTTCGCCGGCAGGGCGGCGTGAGCGGATACCCCAACCCCACCGAGAGCCAATATGACCTTTTTACCACGGGCCACGCCGGCTCGGCGGTCTCGCTTGCGGCCGGGCTGGCACGCGCGGATGATGAGCAGGGTATAAATGCCAGGTCCGTCGCCGTCGTGGGCGACGCCAGCATAGTAAACGGCATGGCGTTCGAGGGCATCAACAACGCCGCACTGCTCAACAGGCAGTTCCTTATTATCCTGAACGATAATTCGATGGCCATCGACCGCACGCACGGGGCGGTGGCGGAACTGCTGGACAGGATACGCATTACGCACACGTACGAGGACATGAAGCACTCGGCGGAATACCTGTTGAATCACATACCGATGGGCGAGGAGATAAGCCGGGCCATACGCGACCTCAAGGCCGGCGTAAAGACCGCCATACACGGCGCGCAGATGTTCGAATCGCTGGGGCTGGCGTATTTCGGCCCCGTCGACGGTCACAACGTCCGGTCGCTCATCAGGATTCTGCGTCGCCTGGGCGAGATTGACCGCCCGGTGCTCCTGCACGTCCACACACAGAAGGGCAGGGGCTGTGAATACGCCGTCGAGGATCCGTGCCAGTTTCACAGCACCTCGGCTCACCAGATAAAGAACGGCCGGGCCGTATTCGCCCCCAAGACCCGGCCTACCTGGACAGACACCTTCGCCGACGCCATACTCGCCTCCGGCGGAGAGGATGACAAACTCCGCATAATCACGGCCGCGATGCCTGACGGCACGGGTGCGGTAAAATTCAGAGAAAAATACCCCGACCGCTGCATCGACGTCGGCATAAGCGAGTCGCACGCGGTGGCGGCCGCTGCCGGCATGGCTAAGGCGGGGCTGCGTCCGGTGGTGGCCATCTACTCCACCTTCCTGCAGCGGGCGTTCGACCAGACATTCCATGAAGTATCGCTTCAGAAACTGCCGGTGGTTTTCTGTCTCGACAGGGCGGGACTGGTCGGCTCGGACGGGCCGACGCACCACGGCACGATGGATATATCCTTCCTTCGCGTGTTGCCGGGATTTGTGCTGCTGTCCCCGGCCGACGCGGCCGAGATGTCCGCGGCGATGGATTTCGCCCTCGGCTGTGACTGCCCGACGGCGATTCGGTACCCGCGCGAGGAAGTGCCGCCGGAACTGCCCGGCCGGTGTCCGCCGTTTGAGCTGGGACGGGCCAGGACAATACGGGAAGGCGAAGATGCAATATTCCTGGCCTATGGCGCCGTGGTCGCCCGCGCGGTGGAGGCGGCGGAACTGCTGCAGGAGCGGGAGGGACTCGACGTGGCCGTCATCAACGCTCGATTCGCCAAGCCGCTTGACGCCGTCGCTATAACAGGGGCGATAAATTCCGCCCGGCCGGTGGTCGTGTGTGAAGACCATTGTGTCGCCGGAGGATTCGGATCGGCAGTGATGGAACTGGCGGCCCAGAGGGGACTGAATACCGACAGGGTCCGCCTGGTTGGCGTACCGGACCGGTATGTCGCCCATGCCCCGCGCGAGCAGCAACTGGCCGAGGTCGGCCTCGATGCCGAGGGCCTGGCCCAGACCATGAAAACGCTTATCGAAACGCCGGCCGGCGCTTCGCAGCGAATATCCAAATAACATAAGCCGCCACTGCCTGCCTTCGGTGTCTGTTTCGTTGTTCCGCGTTATTTCAGAAATTGCCGGTTTTTTCCGCGTTGTGCCAAGTTGTTGCAGGTTTTTAGACCTTTTTGCGCGATATTGCGCGTTTTTTACCCTTGACAGAAAATCGTAAGTGTATGTATTGCAGTGGTTAATCATAATTCTGACCCGCCGTTCGCCCGGAAGCCCCTTTTTTTGCCGGGGAAGCTGTAAGGTAAAAGGTGTAAGGGGGAAGGATATTCCGGATTTCAGATTGTGGCCGCACGGCCGGCCGCGTTTGTAAGCCCCCGCTGTCAGGCGGGGGATAGTTTCCATATTCAGCGTTTTTATCCCCGCATTCACATGCGGGGCTTGCCGTGGCGGCCTTTTGGGCATTTGGGATTTGGTATTTGTTTCGCATTTCGTGCTTCGTTTTTCAGATTTGTTTCGTATTTTTTTCATATTCCGAAATCCGAAATCATAAATCCGAAATTAATTGCCCTCCATACTTGGACGAAACAACACCTTTGCGCGCGCAAACCGCGCCCGGCGGGCATATGCGGAATTCGTAACCCCCGGCCGTAAGAGGATATAAAAAATTTTATTTTTTCGGCGCCAATGTCGAATTTCCCCGCGCCGCTGCGCGCGCATTTAAGTCGTTAATGACGCCGGGAGAAGGCAGCGGGGTTATACGGACTCAGAGATTAACCGCCCGCCTGCGGCGGGTAAAATCAACTGATTGACGAGTCAACGAATTAACGAGTTAACGAAGATGGCCTCTAACTATTGTTCGCCGACTTTAAGTTTGAGGCGGTTAGCGGTTATTTCGGTGATTTTGAGGTGTACGGATTCGAGTTCGCCCAGCGCATCGGCGAGCTGCTCGGTGTTGTGTCGCCATTCGACGGTGACCGATGCCGTGCCGCCGGTGATTTCGCGCAGTCGCACGGCCCGCACGCCCTCGATGTCGGCCGCCTCGGTCCTGAACTTCTTCCACGTGGCGTAGTCCATGCCGGATATTATCAGTTGAACGTCGCGGGAGATGCTCGCCCGCTGAGCCCACGCCGTCACCACGGCCGAGAGAATCTTCGGGGCCGATTCCTTGGCGATTTTCGAAAGGGCCTTCTGCCCGCCGCCGGTACGCTGGAGCGAGTTGGTTGTCGCCGGCCCGTATGATTTTGAGGCCAGGATGCGCCCCGAATCGGTCTGCACCACGCGAACGCGGAGCGAGGCGGTGTGCTGGTACATGGTGACGTCGGATACTTCCAGCCGGCGGGAGTATTTCGCGCTGGCGCGGCCGATGAGAACCACGTCGGCGTTGAATTTCGCGCCGAGGGCGGCCACGGCGTTGGTGTCATCCTCCAACACGGCCAGCAGGACGTCGCGCTTGGAGACCTTCTCGGCCGTCTCGCGGTCCATCAGCGTCAGGCCCTTTTTGAGCATGAAGTCCTCCAGTTCCGTCTGGACGATGCCGGCCTTTTTGACCTCGTAAACCGGTCCGTTGGCGGTGTGCTGGAGGGCCTCGACGACGGCCACAATTATCCGCGGGTTGTTTTCCCGTTCGACGGTGTGGGCGATGGCGGCCCAGTCGCGTTCGAATTTTTTGGTGGAGACGCGGGCCTTGACCGTGGCGTATGTCATGTCGGTGTCGGTGTCGGTCCACGTTTTGACAATCTCGTGCTCGACGACATAGCCGACGGCGTCGGCGATAATTTTATCGTAGACGGCCTTGTAGTTCTCCGTCTCGGACCGGGCGGTCAGGAACACGCCGCATGCCTGCTCCACGGCCTTGCGAAGGGCGTTGTTGACGGCCTTTTCGGTGGCGGATTTGCCCTCGCCGGCGGCCGAGCCGGTCACGACCACCCACCTGTCGACCCGGCGGTCAATATCGGGGTTCTGCGCCGCCGGGGATAAAGAAGCGATTATGCCTGCCAGTATCGTAATCGTCAGCAATCGAGACATTTTATATCTCCGCTAATTCTGTTTTTAAGCGTTTCCCGCCCGCACCTGCGGCACAAACTCGCGCCCGCGGCTCATTAAACAATCCGTGTTCTCAAGAGTAGTTGCCGGTTAGTCCGAGGCGAATTTCGCCTTTATGACGTTCTGCGAGACGTCGGTTATCTCCATGTCTTCAAAATGCATTATTAGTTTTTCCGCCAGCGTCTCTGCGTTGACGTCGGACTGGATGGAGCACTCGGCGATTTTGTTGTGGTACTTTGCGTTGACATCCTTGACCTGCTCAATTTGGCCCAGCGCCTTTTTCAGGGCCACGTACTGCCTGAACGAGACGCCTTCCACCTGAAGCTGCACCTCGCCGCGGCCTTCCATGGCGTCCTGCCAGAAGCGGAGGATATTCAGCGTGACGCGCGGGGCGATCTGCCTGGCCTGGGCGTCGAGTGCCTTGTTGGCGGCCGATCGCCACACCCTGTCCACGCCGCGTGTGGGCCGGCCCGGAATGGCCGCCATCAGCTGGGCGGTGTCGGAGCGGTAGCACTTTACGTTCGCCTCGGCCTGGTAGGGGTGCAGCCGGATGCCAGAGACGGTTCTGGAGCCCTCGGCGGTGGCGTTGGCCGTGCCGGAGATGAAAATCTGAGCGCCGAACCGCTTTGCGATTGCCTGGACCTTGGCGGGGTTGTCCTCGGCGACGGCCGCCTGGAGGTCTTTCTTGTCGATGGCCTTGAGTTGCTCCTTGTTGACCAGCAGGAAGCCGTTTTTCAGCAGCATGTTCTCTATCCGCGTCTGGACGGTGGATTCATCCACGGCGTTGCCGCCAATCTTCTCACGGATGAAGACCATTATCTTGGGGCGGCCCATATCCTTAAGCAGAGTCGTCACCGCGCCCCATGTATCCTTGACGCCCTTGACCGACACCGCCGCGCGGATTTTGACTTCCCAGGTGCCGTCGACCATTTGTTTGGCCGAGAGAATCTTGCGGCTCTGGACGAAGCCGGCGCTGCGGGCCAGGACGGTGTCCTTTACCAGGGCGAAATCCTTGGTCTGTGACCGGGAGTAGATGAACGTGCCGGCCCCTTCCTCCACGGCCTTGCGCATGGCGTCGCGAGTGGCCTCGTCCTTGTCCATTCCCGAGCCGGTGACGGTGACCTCGACCACGCCGTTGCCGGACGTGGCTCCGGCGGCCGGCTGAATCGACATCGCGGACAATAAAACGGCAATCATCACCGCAAGGATTTTCAATTTCATGTCAACGCTCCATATATCACCCGTGCCGCGGATAAGCGGGCGCAATTGCACCCGCCCGTTCCGCCGGCAGGTACGGTCAGCCGCATAAGTTGTGCGGAATTTCGGTTTTTACTCTATTACGGTGCCGCCGGACCTTTTCAGGCGGATTTCGCCGGTCTTTTCTTCGTGTACGAAGGTGTCCTTTTCCGTCATCGGGCCCACGATTTGCCCGTTTTTGGAAATATGGAACCAGACCTTATCCGGCGAGTCCTCGGTGACCGTAAAGGAAGAGGACAGGCCGACGCCGGCCATGTACGTGCACCGGGCGGGCAGGTACTCGTTCTTAATCTTGAATTTGTGGCTCATCGAACTGTCCGCACCGACCTTTCCGATTGTCCGCGTGCCTTCGGGCACGGTCAGTTTGACGAGCATCGCGTTGTCCGTGTGGTTTCTTATGGTTGAGGTTACTTCCTTCGAGCAGCCGGCGACAACGACGAGTGCTGTCAGCACGGCTGCCAGTGCGGCTGTTTTCAGATGACTGGTCATTTTATTTCTCCTGTTAACGGGTTAGCGGGGCATTTGGATAATCTGATACTGATTCTGGTAATAGAGAATGCGGTTCCACAGCGGCTTGAGGTCGATTTCGACGGTGACCTCGGCCGTGCCGTCTTCCATGATTTTCTTGGAGTCTCCCAGCACCCGTGCGCCCTGCTGGAACGCCAGCATGGAAGTATCTATGTCGTCGCGCGCGGCCACGAAGTCCTGCACGGTGGTCTCGGACGCAATTACCAGCCCGTTGATCCTCTCGGCGAGTTTGCGGCGGGCGTCGAGTTCGGCCGCCCTAAAGGCCATCAGTTTCGCCTGTGCGGCGCTGGTGCTGTTGACGTCGTCGATGGCGGACTGGCCGGTCGCCCGCAGCGTCTGAGTGGTCCAGCCGGGCGCGTTGGCGCCGAGTGCGATAACCGCCTGCGTTCCCGGCGACGGGTCTTTTAGATATTTCTCCGGCGGAACGCCCATGCCGGTTTCTTCTATCCTTTTATCCCTGTTGCGGACGATGACTTTCTGGAAGTCCGATCTTGTGACCCTGTTGCCCCGGTAATGCTGCCGGCCCCATTGCTGTATGGTGGTCAGCACCTCGCGCAGGGTGACTTCCATGTCGACTTCGACGATTAGTTCGTGCTCGTGGTAGCGGATGCCCGTTTCCTTCGCCCCGCGGATGAACGCGCGCATGTCCACGTCGACCTGGTCGGACTCTGCCACGAAATCCTGCACGCTTGTCTGCGAGGTTATCATAACGCCGCGGATTCTCTCGCCCAGTCGCCTCAGGGCGTCGACGCGCGCAGAGCGGACGGCCATGAGCCGGCCCCTTCCGGTGCAGTGGGCCATCCAGTATTGCCTGGCGGCGGGGGACATGTTCGTCATCGACGACAGATTGCCGCCGGAGACCGCGGCCGTGGGCGGGTCGGTCAGTTCCGGCCGAGGAACGCCGTTGCCGGTGACGCGGATGACCTTGCGCTCGTTGGTGACGGTCATCTTGTCGAATTCTTCGCGGCGAATTTTATCGCCCTGGTAGTACTCGCGGTGGAAGCGCTTCAGCGTGGTGATCACCTGGCGCAGCGTGACTTCCATGACCACCTCGCAGGTGCCGTCTTCCATGTACTTGGGCTCGCCCACCTCGCGCATGCCTGACAGGAAGGCCCTCATGGCCGTCTCTATGCGGTCGGAGGTGGCTACGAAATCTTCCACCCTTGTCTCGGATGTGATATACAGCCCCCTTATCTGTTCGGCGAGTTTCCTGATGGCGTCGGCGCGGGCGGCGCGGTATGCCAGCAGTTTGTTCTGGGCCTTGCGTTTTTCGCTCACCGCGTCGCCGTCGGCGGGGACTGCGGCGGCGGCCAGAACGGCGAACACAACGGCCACGCTTGCAAGGATGTGAATTTTTCGCGTAATCATTTTTTTCTCCTTATTTTAAATTTACGCGACCTCTCGTTACTTAACCGTTCGAATCTTCCGCTTGTGCGGATTCATCCTTAATTCTCTTTCGGGCGTAAATGTATTTTTCTTCCGGCTCGATGGAGAACGCCCTGTCGTAGTATTTGTAGGCCTTGTCGAGTTCGCCCTGTGATTCGTACATCAGGCCGGCGTTGAATATGGCGCCGTGGTCCTCGGGGTTGGCCCGTATCGCACGTTCGTAACATTCCAGGGCTTCCTCGTATTCGCCGGCCTCGGCGAGCTTGTTGCCGGTTTCCACGACCTTGGCCTTGCCTTTCTGGAGTTTCTCGGTAACGACCTGCTCGTGCGGGCTTATCTTGGAGACGAATTCCTCCACGCTCTTGTCTATGAGGTGGCTGATTACCTGGTCGGTGGGAGGAACTTCGCCGCCGCCGAAGCCCATCGCGCTTGCGATGGCGTTATCGTCTTCCTGCGAATCGTACTCGCGCGAGGTCGATACGCTGGCCAGTGTTTTGCCCGTGGCGATGGCGTCCATGGTGAAGTTGACCTCCACGTGGCAGTAGCGGCGCTTCTGGTAAACGGTTTTGGGCCTTTGTCTCAGCGGGTCGAACACAGTCTTGCGGACGTTCTGGTCTTCGCTGCTGACCTTGACGTTGCCGTAAATCATTGCCTCGACGCCGGCGATTTTGCCTGCCTGGACGGCCTGAGATGATTCGGTGATGGCCATTTGAAGATCACGTTCGTCGAGGATGGCTTTGAGCCGCTGGCGGTCGACGAGCTGGTAACGCTGGAACTTGCGGTTGTATTCGTGCAGCGTGCTGGCCAGCCGGTCGGAGGCGATGATTCCCCACTGCTGGTCCTTGCGGGTCTTGCCGCCGAACTCCGCCACGGCGATGCGCTTGATGGATTTTGGAATCACGTACCTGGGGGGGCGCGTATAACGAATCTCGATTTCGGGGCCTTCGCCGCAGCCGCCGGTCAGAAATGCCGTTGAAACTACAAGCAGCGTGCACGCAAGTCTTCTCATCAGACCGTCCTTTCAGATAAATGTGCCAACGCACCTTCGCAATATATAAGCGCATAATGCTCTACGGCAAGCATATTTGCCATAAATTTTCGTAAATATTTATTGAAAGGCCGGTCACTGTTTTTATTCTAAATTGGCTTCACCCATCACATCTGCTTATCTTGCTGTTTTGTAATTGGTTTACTCGTAATCAGTCCGATTCCCCTGCCCCGGTTGCCGACCGCGCAGTAGAACATGTAGTACGTTTCGTTATCGGGGTTCCAGACCAGCGAGATTTTATGCGCGTACTTCTTATCCAACCCGGAGGGGTTTCCGCCGGCCTTGTAGAGCGGCTCGGGGTCAACCGTCCAGTGGTATAAATTGCGTGAAAAAGCCGCCATGATATGGGCACCACCGCGTCCCACACCGAAGAAGAACATCACCCAGTGGTCGTCGTGGCGGAATACTTTTCCATCGGAAGAGAATTTCCGGTTGTAACTGCCTTTGGGGCCGTGGGGAACCACCGGATTGTGTTCGTATCTGTTCCAGTTAAGGAGGTCGGCAGAGAGGGCTAATCCGATTTGTTCGGTATGACCTTGCGCCGCATTGTAAAAATTATAGTATTTGCCTTTGTGTTCAAGAAGCCAGGGCTGATAAATGCAACTCTTCTCCCATTTGCCGCAGTCCGGCTGGTGGACCGAGAGTATGGGTTTGTCTTTGGCCCGTTGCCAGGTAATGCCATTTTTGCTCGTGGCTACTCCTTCCGCGCCAGGGCGCAGTTCGTAGCCCCCCTGGCGGGGGTAAGCTCCGTAAAGCGACCAATATTTGCCTTTGTGTTTTTTTAGTGTCCGTGTCGCTTTGATGTCGTAACTGTCATACAGGTAGGCGCCGAGCACCCTTCCGCCGTAATCGAACGAATCTTTTGGTCCGAAACCCATGGCCAGCCGCATGTTGGTCCAGTGCAGAAGGTCATCGCTTTCGGCTATAAACGACTGATAGCCCCGGCCGTCAAATCCGATGAAAGTCATGTACCATTTTTCATCTCCGGGCACGCGAAAGACTGTGGGAACATCTGTCATACGCACCTTTTCGAACCCCTTGATATTCGGTTTTGCGGGGATTACATGGTCGGGATAATAGTGCCAGTTCCGATACGGTGCGGACCACCGCTGGACGGTTTCGGCATTAATAGTCGCAGATTCTTCTGCGCTGTGTGCCGGCACGGGGGTAAACGCCAGAATAATTGATATGGCGATAAAATATATTAAACCGCGTGTTCGCCTTTTAAACATACCCAATATCCTTTCCGATTATGCGACATAAAAACATATTATTCCGGATTTTCTCGATAAACACGGGATTTCCCGGTTAACCATTAACCGAAAACCACCGTCGGCCTTTTAACAAATAATAAAACAGCTGAATAGCACTGCAAGTTTCATTTTTTCTTATTTTTTTCTCACAGGAGTCAGAATCAGCGTGTAAATGGCTAATGATAGGTCTTGAACTGGCCGTCAAATCCCGGCGCCGCGCCGGAATTGCCCGCGGGTGGAAGGTGTGGTTGTGGGCCAACCACGAATAAATGTGAGAAAATTATCGCGGACTGGAGGCCTGCGTTACTGATGGGCAAGACGCCCGTGCCTCGTTAGGGTCTGTCAAATTTTATTCGATGAGCATGGCGTCGCCGTAGGAATAGAAGCGGTAGCCGTTTTCCACGGCCGCGGCATAGGCGCTAAGAATGGTTTCTATTCCGCCGGTGCCGCCCGGCCAGCAGAACGCGGCCACGAGCATCAGCAGCGTGCTGCGGGGCAAATGGAAGTTCGTTATCAGGGCATTGGTGGCGCGAAACTCGGCCGGCGGATATATGAACAAATCCGTCCAGCCCTCGCTTGGTTCGAATTCATCTTTTTTGGCGGCGACGGTCTCCAAAACGCGGACCGACGTTGTACCCACGGCCACGATGCGTCGGCCGTTGTGGCGGGCGTGGTTAAGCCGCTCGGCCGTGGGGCGGGTTAACTCGAACCATTCTGCGTGCATCTGGTGCTGGGCGAGATTTTTCTCGCGGACCGGGGCGAATGTGCCGGGTCCGACGTGAAGCGTTACGCGGGCGAATTCGACGCCGCGTTTTTTCAGCGACTCCATCACCCTCGGCGTAAAGTGCAGGCCCGCTGTAGGCGCGGCCACGGCGCCGGGGCTTTCGGCGTAAATGGTCTGGTATTTTTTCCTGTCGCCGGGTTCGGTCTTCCTGCGGATGTAAGGCGGCAGGGGAGTGGCGCCGAGGCGATTGAGAATTTCGACGGCCTGGTGGGGCGGGCTGACGTCAATCCGCCATTTGCCCTTGCCAGGGTTCTCGCCCAACTCGATTGTTACATCTTCGGCGCCGTCGAAGGCCAGGATTTCCCCGGGCTTGCACCGTCCGGCTCCTTTGAGCAGTGTCTCCCAGCGGCCGGGTTCGATTTCCCGCAAAAAAAGGCCCTCAATCCTGCCGCCGGTGGAACGACGACAGGTGAACGCGGCCGGAATGACTTTCGTATCGTTCAGGACCAGCAGGTCGTCTTCGTTCAGCAATTGCGGCAGGTCGGTAAATACGTGATGGCTTACCTCGCCGGTCTGCCTGTCCAGATGCATCAGGCGCGAAGAATCTCTGGGCTCGGCCGGGCTCTGAGCAATAAATTCCGGCGGCAGGCGATATTCGAAATCACTGGGTTGCATTCTCATGTCCGAATTTTACATAAAATATAGCCAGAAGCGAAAGTTAGCACCTACTAACAGTGTAAAAAAAGCCGACATATGTCATAATCCCTTATAAAGCCGATAGTTGCCCCTGGTTTTAACGATATGTACACAGGTTATCCACAGCGGCCGGGGCGGCAAAATTACAAAACATTTTACCGGTTATTTTGCTGTTATTGCTTAATTTGGGGCGGCTATGCTGCATAAAAAAGGGCCGAGCTGGGTAAAGTCAGGCGGATTCGGACGGCTCGCTCGCGGTGTCGGCTTTTTTGCCGACTATGGCGATTTTGAGTTTGTCGGCCAGCGCGATTACGACCGGTTTGTCGACCATTAGAGTTTTCCCGGCCTCCAGCACGAGGCACTTTGCTCCGGCATCTTTCAGCAGGCGAATCGTCTCGGCTCCCACGGCCGGAACGTCAAAGCGCATGTCCTGTCTCGGCCGGGCCACCTTTACCAGCGTCCACGCGCCGCTGCGGCAGAGATTACCGGCCCGGCGAATCATCTCATCCGTGCCCTCGATGCCTTCGACGGCGATAATCGCCTGCTCTCTGACGGCCACGGCCTGGCCGATATCGAGTTCAGCGCACGAACGGGCGATGCGCCAGCCGAATTCCACGTCCTCCTCGAGTCCGCGCGGCACGGGACGGGAGGTCATCACGCCTTCGTCGGCAAGTTGTTCCTTGCAGTATTTCACGCTCGATTCCAGTTCGATGCCCTCGCGGGCGAGTTCGTCGCAGACCGCCCGCAGGATGGCGCTGTCGCGACGGTCCTTGCGGAGCCGGAAGTACCAGATTTTAACGGCCCTCAGGTCGGGAATATAACGCAAAATGCGTTGCGGCCGATAGATTTCTCTTTTTGGGACACGGCCGATCATCACCGCCCGGCGGACATCGCGCTTTTTCAGCGTGCGTATCCATTTACCTATGCGGGCGATGCCGGCCCAGGTGAAATCATCGGCCAAATCAATCAGTCTCTCGGAGGCAGCCCCGCGAAGGCCCACCACAACCAGCGGTCGGCCGGACTTGCGTATCTGCTCGGCGGCCAGATTCACTATCCTTCCCGCACCGGCGATGAGTCCCACGGGTTCAGCTCCGGCGGGGGTCATTTTGCTTCCTC
Source organism: uncultured Planctomycetaceae bacterium (assembly GCA_964472875.1). GTDB lineage: Bacteria > Planctomycetota > Phycisphaerae > SM23-33 > SM23-33 > CAYYMD01. The sequence goes on along the minus strand of CAYYMD010000018.1, from coordinate 12,032 downwards.
GTCTCCGGGTTCATCGTGATTTTTGTTTTTGTGTCCCGTGAGGCGATCCTTGAGAGTTGCCACATCCTTGTTGAGTTTTTTCATCGCATCGCGCAGCTGAGGCAGTTGCGACAGCGACAGCAGCGCGCGCTTGGCCTGTCCGCGCGGCATAGCCGGAGAGCCGAGGACCTCCTGGCCGGGGCTTACATCCTTGGTGACGCCGGTTTTGGCGCCGACGCGCACGCCGTCGCCGATGCGGATGTGCCCGACCACGCCGGACTGGCCCGCAAATACGCAGTAATTGCCCACCATGGTAGAACCGGCGATGCCCGCCTGGGCTACCATCAGGCAGTGCCGGCCAAGTCGCGTGCCGTGGCCGATGGCCACGAGGTTGGACATTTTCGTGCCCGCGCCTATCACGGTGGCGCCCATGGTGGCCCGGTCGATTGCGCAGCAGGCGCCGATTTCCACGTCGTCCTCGATTTCGACCCATCCGGCCTGGGGGATTTTGTAATGGCGCGTTACTTCGTCGTCTCCGGCGTGCGTAGAGTATCCGAATCCGTCCTGGCCGATGGATGTGCCGGCGTGGATGGTGACGCGGTCGTGCAGAACGCTGCCGTCGTAGAGCGTTACGTTCGGATGGATAACGCACTCGCTGCCGATGCGGCAGTCGGTTCCGATGTATGCTCCGGGGTATATCGCGGCGCCTGAGCCGATTTTGCAGCCGGCCGAGATTGTGACGAATGGCGCCACTCTTACGTTGTCGCCGAGTTCGGCGGTGGGGTGGACGTTCGCGCGCGGGTCAACGCCCTCGAACTCCGGACGACGGAAGCCGTAAAACTCGACCATCACCTGGCGGAACGCGAAATACGGGTCTTTGCAGCGGATAAGCGCAGGGCCCGGCCCGTCATAGTCGGCAGGGACTATAACCGCCGCGGCGCCGGTGGCGGCCATGTGCTTGATGTATTTTGCGTTGGCCAGAAAACTGACGTCGGCCTCGCCGGCTTCTTCCAGCGGGGCCACGCCGCTGACTTTCTTGTCACCGTCGCCGGTCAGTTCCCCGCCGGTCAGGCGGGCCAGTTGCGATAATGTCATTTCCACTTTGCAGCATCCTTATGAATTATTCGAAACATGCGCAGTATCCTTCGCATGCTATTATGCACCGTTACGTTTCCTGTCTATCAGCTTGCCGTCGCGAAGATGCATGGTCCTGTCGGCCTGTGCGGCTATCGAGGCGTCGTGCGTGACCATGAGTATCGTCAACCCGAGGCGCTGATTGCAGTCTTTCAGCGTTTTAATAATCTGTTTTCCGGTTTTCGAGTCAAGGTTTCCGGTGGGTTCATCCGCCAGCAGCAGTTTCGGGCGGTTCACCAGGGCCCTTGCGATGGCCACCCGCTGCCGCTCGCCGCCGGAAAGTTCCTGCGGATGGTGCTTCAGCCGCTCGCTCAGGCCGACCTGGTTGATTACCTCTTCTGCGTTTTTACGCATCTTTCCGCGACGGCCGCCGACCCAGCCGGCTACCGAAGAGTCTATCATAGCCGGCATCATGACATTTTCCAGAACGTTCAGTTCCGGGAGCAGGTGATAAAACTGAAAAACATAACCTATGTTGACGCAGCGGATTTTATTTTTCCGCCCGCCGGAGAGTTTGGCTGTGTCCTGCCCGTCCAGCGATATCGTGCCGCGGTCCGGCTCATCCAGAAGGCCGATGAGATGAAGCAGCGTGCTTTTGCCGCTGCCGGAAGCGCCGACAACCGCCGTGAAACGGCCCGGTTCCACGGAGAAACTCACACCGCGCAGCACGTGAAGGTCCACGTGGCCGAGACGGTATGATTTATGCAAATTGTGGGTTTCTATGGCTGTCATTGCAGGAAATCCTACAACCTTATACGCCATAGAGCAATATTTCCTGGAATACCGCCGGCAGGGAAGGGGCGAAGAAAGCGGCTGCGTTTTTGGTTCCGGAGCGGTGGCGATTACATGCCGATGGTGAATTTTTCACCGTCGGCCTCGAGTATGACTTCGTATTGCTCGATGTTGACTACCCTCGCGCCCTTGATTTCCTGCCCGATACGGACGTGTCTGCCGTTGATGATGGCGGTTCCTCCCGCCGGGCCCTGCATGACACCATCCAGAGTGAAAGTGTCGGGGTTTATTTTGTTGCCGGCATCGGCTGCCCGGCCGGCCGCGACAGATTCTTCTGCGAAGGCAGATTTAGTATCTTCAGCGGTTATTTTTTCACCGGCGGCGCTGGAACCGAAATTTTCAACCGTGTCCTTCCGGTTTATCGAAACGATGCTGTCCGCGGCCGCAACTTCTTCACGCTCAGGGCGTTTGAAATAATTAACCGCCTCGAGAGTCTTTTCTATAGCCGGGTCATAATGTGCGATTTGGTGCGTTTGATCGGCGAAATTTTCATGCAATCGATTCTGCGATGTCTGAACTGTAGTTTTTTCGGGCTGTTTTGCCTCAATGTTACGGTGGGACGAAACCGCGGCCGCGGATGCCGGCGGCATGGCACTGTTATCCATCCCACTGTAGTTTCTCGCCGCCAAGGCGGCAAGGGAAACTATTATAAGCACAAGCGATATAAGGACGCGTGGCATTTTCCGCTTGGGCTTATTGCCGCGGGCAGGGGGGATTTCAGGCGGAGCTACGGGCGATGTGTTATCGGCCTCACGCGCCTCGGCGCGTTTTAATGCCTCGTTGATTAAACTCATCAGCCGGCCTCCTTAAGGTCGTTTATCGCTGCGCGGGCGATGCGCCGGTTGATTGTGTCGCTCTGGTATACGAATGCGGCCAGCAGCGCCTTGTCCGAGGCGGCGCTGACCAGTCGCGGAACGCCGCGCGAGAAGCGGTATATTTCCTTCACCGCATCGCTGCAGAACCGGATATCCTGCCGCCCGGCAACCGAGAGACGATGATGAATGTAGCGGTCGGTGTCGCTGCGGTTCATCGCCGTCAGGTGGAAGCGGACTGTTATCCGTTGTGCCAGTTGCCTCATCGACGGCCGCTGGAGAATTTTCCGCAGTTCCGGCTGGCCGACCATGACAATCTGGAGCAGTTTTCTGCTCTGCGTTTCGAGGTTGGACAGCAGCCGCGTCATCTCCATCGTTTTGGAGGGCATATCCTGGGCCTCGTCGATTATCAGCACCGCCTCGCCGCCGTCTGCGTTGACCTTCAGGAGGTAATCGTTGAGCAGTTTCAGATAGCCCAGGCGGTCCTTTCGTTTGGTCTGTATGCCGAACTCCTCCACCACGGCCCGCAGCAGTTGCGTCTCGGTAAGGACGGGATTAAGTATGAGCGCCGTTCGGTAGCGTTTGTCGAGTTGTTCCAGCAGGGCGCGGCAGAGAGTCGTCTTGCCGGCCCCGACCTCGCCGGTGATGCAGATAAAGCCCCTGCGCTGCCGTATGCCGTACAGCATGTGGTTCATCGCCTCGCTGTGCTGTTCGGTCATGTACAGAAAGCGCGTATCGGGCGTGATGTTGAACGGTTCCCGATGCAGTTTGAAATAATCTTTATACATAGCCGTCCCTGGCCGTGCTCGTGCGGGCGTAGTTAGCGTTTCTTGCCTGTATTTTTATTCGGCACTGCGGAAGGGCGACTTAATCAGGAAAAAATTTGTTCAAATGGAAAAATTCCACCAAAATGGGGAATAAAATTTGCCGATGGTTCATACATATCGTATTTTTCTAAGGGAGGACGGTTGTTTTTCCATCCCCGTTTAGCGTAAAGTTGTTTTAAGGAGGCATTGGACAGCAATGAGAATTGTCGCACTGGTGCTTATAGCGGTGGCGTTCTTTGGCGGGTATCATCTCGGCCAAAAGCACCAGGACTCCGGCATGTTTGAGCAGGTTTCGGGCATTTACGACCGTGCGGCCGAGTTCGGCTCTAATCTGGCCGGCGACGATTCGCCCGACGATACGACAGTCCGGCAGCAGGAAAATTCATCAGACAGTCCACAAAAAACGACAATCGAAGACAAAAATGCCTCGGCGTCCACAAATCAGGAAATGAAAACCGTAACTTTCCGCCTCGGCGGCAAGACCTACAGGGTGAATACGAACTGAGTTGCTATCCAAATGATTACCGGGCGGCGGCACTTTTGGGTGCCGCTTTTATTTAATCTCATAAACCTTCCGGCCGCCGGTCATGGGGAATTGACGAATCCGTAAAAATTCACTATTCTCCGCCGCATGAGGATTTTATCTGGCATACAACCGTCGGGCCGGCTGCACGTCGGCAATTACTTCGGCGCGATAAAACTGTTCCTGGATTTCCAGCGGCAGGACAACGAGTGTTTCTTCTTCCTGGCCAACTACCACGCACTCACGAGCATCCAGGACAAGCAGCGGCTGGAGGAACTGACGATGCACCTGGCCATGGGATACCTGGCGCTGGGCATCGAGCCGGACCGCAGCGTGTTTTTCCTCCAGTCCGACGTGCCGCAGACGACCGAACTGTGCTGGCTGCTCAATACTGTCTGCCCGGTTTCTATGATGGAGAAGGGCCACGCCTACAAGGACAAGGTCGCCCGCGGTATGAAGCCCAACATGGGCCTGTTCGACTACCCCGTCCTGCAGGCGGCCGACATCGTAATTTATGACGCCAATCTCGTTCCCGTCGGCCAGGACCAGAAACAGCACGTGGAGATGACACGAGACCTGGCCGGCAAGTTCAATCAGACATACGGCGAGGTGCTCACGCTGCCCGAGCCGCACATCGTTTCGGCCGTGGCCGTGGTGCCGGGCATCGACGGGCAGAAAATGTCCAAGAGTTACGAAAACACCATCGAGATTTTCCTGACACCAAAGCAGACCAGGAAGCGCTGCATGCAGGTCGTCACCGACTCCACGCCGCTGGAAGAACCAAAGAGCCCCGAGCAGTGTAACGTTTACGCGCTGCTGAAACTTTTTGCCACGGAGGCCGAGGCCGCTGAAATAGCCGAAAAGTACCGCGCCGGCGGCTACGGCTACGGCCACGCCAAGAAACGCCTGGCCGAGTTGATTAACGAGTACTTCGCCGAGGCGAGGGACAAGTACGCCGAACTGGAAAAGTCGCCCGACACCGTTCGCGATATACTCCGCGACGGCGGCCGAAAGGCCCGCGACGCCGCAGAGCAGACCATGCAGCGCGTCCGCGACGCCTGCGGAATTTTGAAGAACAATTGAGACAGAATGGTCACTCATCGAGAGAAACGGTCTCATTGGTGGGAATGGGAACTGGAATTGAATCTTCATCTGCTACGGCGGATTATTAAGCGCCAATTCAACGAGGCCGATCTTAGAGGTATACTCGCCGACGCAACGGATTATGAAAAAGATATTGAACCGGGAAGATGGCTTATTTTGACCAGGTTTCAGGCCGTCCGTGGGAAATCATGGTCGAGCCGGATGAGCAGACTCGACGACTTGATAACGGCCTACATGGTAGAATAGGTGCGATATGACGCAGGATAAATATCTCGAGGTTACATACCGTCGCGGCAAGGCGGTGGCTGGTTATTTGAATTTGCCCCGCGCCGGCGGGCAGAAGGCGGCCCGATCGCGCAAGGTGGCGCCCGGCCTGGTTGTGGACTACAACACGGATGACAAGCCCATCGGCATCGAGATTACATTGCCCTCGGCGGTTTCCATACAGGCCGTGAATAAACTGCTGGCCGAATTCCGGCAGCAGACACTGGAAAAAGAAGAACTCTCGCCGCTACTGGCGGGATAATCAAGACATAACGCATTAGCAGGGATTCAGGGGGTGCAGGGGATTCATAAAAAGTAAAAGACAACGTCTTCGGTTTCTTTATATTTTAATGTAATATCCCGTGTACCTGCCGTGCCGGCCGGCAGGTCCTGTGAATCCCTGCTAAAGTATCCCGGCTGATAACAATGGAAGATTACCGAGTAAAACTGGACGTTTACAACGGTCCGCTGGACCTGCTGCTGTACCTGATACAGCGGGAGGAGGTGGACATCCACGACATCCCCATCGCTCGGATAACCGACCAGTACTGCCATTACGTCGAGGTGCTCAAGCAACTCGATCCGAACCTGGCCGGGGAATTCCTGGTGATGGCCGCGGCGCTGATGGAGATAAAGACGCGGATGCTGCTGCCGTCGCCCCCGGCCGAGGAAGGCGGTGAAGACGACCTCCAGATAGACCCACGCAGTGAACTTGTCCGCCAGTTGCTCCAATACAAGGAATTCAAGGATGCGGCCGGGCAGTTGCAGACCTCCGCCGAGTATCAGGCCAAGAAGTTTCCCCGTCGCCCGCCGCCGGTGCAGGATGATCAGGAGGATATACTGGACCTCGAGGACGCCCAGGTGTGGGACCTGCTGGATGCCTTCGACAGGATGATGAAATCGGTTGGCGCCCGTCCGGGTCAACAGGAAATCATCTACGACGACACGCCCGTGGAACTTCACGCCGATGACATCATGGACCGCCTCGGCCGCGAAGGCGCGATGACCTTCGAGAAAATTTTCGCCGGCAGGGGGCGCCTGGAGATGGTGGGTCTGTTCCTGGCCCTGCTTGAGCTGATACGCGGCAGGAAGGTTGAAGCGATTCAGGAATCAAACTTCGGCGAGATAAAAATCCGCATCCGCCGGCCCGAAGATGAGGAAAACCCGGAAGAAAGCGTTTGATGCGCACGCGTGTCCAAAAATACTTGCAGCATAACGCAGGGATTATAATCTCGTTTGTCGAGACCGGTAAAACTAATGTCGCAAGGCGCGGCGGCGTTCCCACGCCGTCGCGTAATAAGCAACCGCCACGAAGTCGGCGGCGCGCCTGCGGATGTCCGGAAATCCCGGCGCTCCGGGACTCACAAAATGTTCGGTTCGCATGGGCGCGAAAATAACGGTGATGCGACATTATTAACACCGGTCTGGGTAAACTACGACAGCGTGTTTACTAAGCAAACAGAGGAGATGAAATGGACAGAAGAAGATTTCTCAAATCGGTCAGCGTTGGCATGGCCGGGCTTACCGGCCTGACTTCATGTGGCAAGCAAACAGAGCGGCGGTTACATGCCGGACTTACCGCCGGCGGCAGGAAGCCCAACATCCTGCTGATAATGGCCGACGACATGGGCTATTCGGACATCGGCTGTTACGGCAGTGAAGTACACACGCCAAATCTGGATGCGTTGGCGGCCAACGGCCTGCGGTTCACGCAGTTCTACAACACGGCGCGATGCTGCCCGACGCGCGCTTCGTTGCTGACGGGGCTTTACCAGCACCAGGCGGGCGTTGGACACATGATGAGGGATCAGAAAAAGCCCGGCTTTCGCGGCTGCCTGAACGACAACTGCGTCACCATCGCCGAGGCGATGAAAACCGCCGGTTACTCGACGTACATGTGCGGAAAGTGGCATGTCGCTTCGCCCACGCCCGCCGAGAAGGGCCACTGGCCATTGCAGCGCGGCTTCGACAAGTTCTACGGGACCATTCACGGGGCCGGGAGTTTCTACGACCCCAACACGCTCACTCGCGGAAACGAGTTCATCTCGCCCTACAACGACCCGCAGTACAAAGTGGACAAATACGATTACTACTACACCGACGCCATCAGCGACAACACCGTTGAATATCTCAGCCAACACGGCGAGACTGACGGCGATGAGCCGTTCTTCATGTACATTGCATACACGGCCGCACACTGGCCCATGCACGCGCCGGAGGAAGACATCAAAAAATACGAGGGCAAGTACGACGACGGATACGAGCCAATCCGCAAGGCCCGCTTTGAGCGGATGAAGGAACTCGGCGTAATCGAGGGCCACCGCAAACTCTCCCCTCGCGCAGGCGACTGGGAAAAGGTCAAAAACAAAAAGTGGGAAGCCCGCTGCATGGAGGTTTACGCGGCCATGATAGATCGCATGGACCAGGGCATCGGTAAGATTGTGGATGAATTAAAACGTCAGGGGCAACTTGAAAACACGCTGATATTGTTCCTTCAGGACAACGGCGGCTGCGCCGAGGGACTGGGTCGGCGCGGGGAATTCAAACCCCGGCCGGACAAGCCGCCTCATAAGCCAATGAAAGATGATGAACTCCAGACGAAAATGATACCGCACCATACGCGCTACGGATACCCCGTCCGCACCGGCAGCGGGGTGATGCCCGGCCCGGCGGATACCTATATCGCCTACGGCCGTAACTGGGCGAACGTCTCCAACACGCCGTTCCGCGAGTACAAGCACTGGGTCCACGAAGGCGGCATCGCAACGCCGCTTATCGTGCACTGGCCTGCGGGTTTCGAGGCAAAAGGCAAACTACGCCGCGAACCCTCGCACCTGATAGACATTATGGCCACCTGTGTAGACGTGGCCGGGGCGAACTATCCCGACAGCCGCGGTGGCAATAAAATCACGCCGATGGAAGGCCAGTCGCTTTCACCGGTGTTTGCCGGAAAGAGTCTGAAGGAGCGTCCGCTTTTCTGGGAGCACGAGGGCAATGCGGCCTTGCGGCTGGGCAGGTGGAAACTGGTTTGCAAGAAGGGCGTCGGAAAAGGCGATACGGTCAGGCCTGACAGGTGGGAATTGTACGACATGGAGAAAGACCGTTCGGAACTGAATAATCTGGCGGATAACAAACCCGAGAAGGTCAAAGAGATGCTGAAGATGTGGAAGGACTGGGCCCGACGGGCACATGTTTTCCCGCATCCATAAATTCGATGGGCGCAAAAAAAGGGCTTGGCCCGGGGGAGAGGCCAAGCCACTGTAAGCCGGGCGGGGGAGACCCGGCTATTAGGGATTCTCTTACTACATTACATTATATACGGGATGAATCAAATAAAGTCAAATTTTTTACAGAATTTAAAAAAAATTTCCAAACCCATCAATATCTCCCGCATTTTATGGAGATTTTTTTCCGCCGGCCAGTTGCGTGATTTCGCGACAGCGCTGGCCGGTTCGCAGATTGTTCGTTTTTCCAGAATCGACGTCGGCTATGCTGTAGCGGCTGCATACGCGGATGACGGTGATTCTGGCGACGGTAGAACCAGGCTGGCGTCCTATGACATCTCCTGTGTCCGGGTCGATAATCGGCTCGCCCAGTTCGTACACTTCGTATTTATCGCCGGCCTCGACGTCGCGGTTCGTCCCGCCGTTGATTATCACCGTGTGCTTGTCCTGGACCATGGCGATTTTAGGCGTCCACGGGCGTGCGGCGATGGTGCTGGTGATTTCCTTGACGGCCTTGTCGATTACCTTCGATGTGGCGCGTCCCAGCGGCGTGCGGTAGAAGACGCTGCCGCCGAATGCCACGTCCTTGTACGCGGTCTTTACTGACAGGTCGTCGGCGCGGACGGATTGCTCGATACTTTCGGAGCATATTATTTCGCCGGATTCCACATCCACCACGTACATCGTCAGGCCCATGACGGCCCGGTTACCGCCGCCGAAAATGTCCCAGTGGAGCAGATTAAAAAAGCCACTCTGCGATTGCACGTGGCCGAAGTCGGTCACGGTGCCTTTAATCAGGTACTGGACGTTTTTAAGCCGGCCCGGCTCGGCCCGGTTATACTTGCGCGTGGCGCCGCTGTGCTGAAAATTCAGTTCTCGGAGGACGGAGTCGATTTCCGGCCGCTCGATTACCTGGTAGCGATCCGTGGCCACAAGGCGGTCCACCAGGATGTCGCGCATGCCGCCACTTAGGTTCCAGTTCAGCGGAAAGGGTGCGCGGTTCTGGAATTTCATCACGGCGATGGTCGGCTTGACGAAAGGTTTGTTATCGCCGAAAAGGCCGTAGCCGTTGCCGTTGCAGCCGAGCATCCCGCCGGCGACGAGCAGCAGAACAAAAAGCGACAGTCGTTTCATGGTCCGATAATCTCCGTCTGGCATGTAAGACATATCGGCAGGGGATGTGCCAAATGTTTAGAGTCAACGGCGTCATGGTTTGATGCAAAAACGTCAACCATGCCCGCGTTAAGGTCTGTGGAGCTAATTATCCTTTTCGCCCCGTCCGGTGGAGTTTTTGTTGCCAAGGCCGAGGATATGGGGTTCGGTTGTTAATTTCGGCGGCGTGTTTGGGGCTCGGCCGCGCGAAGGGTCTGGTTTTTCGGGAATGGTGAAACTGACCGGCTCGGCCTCGCCATCGCGATTCACGTAAACGCTCAACTGCGGGTAGTATTGAACGTTAACCTTGCGCCACTGCCGGGGCGGGGCCTGCAGCCGTGTGAGCATGCGGTTCTGGTTGTCCATCAGCACCCAACCACCATGCTCGTGGCGGAAGTACCACAGTTCAACGCGCCAGATGATATCTTCGCCGGACTGGTGGAACGGCCGTGTACGCATCATCTCCAGCAGAACTGTGGCACGTTTGCCGTGGCCCTTAACGTAGAGAGGACGGTGGAGGTCCATGAAGTCCTCCATGTTCTCTATGTGCTCGATAATCGCTTTTGCGTCGTGCCTGGTGAACTTATGCTTGCGAGGTGGCGGTAGATCGAGTTGCTCGCGGCGGGTTTCCGCCAGACGCAGCAGCCGGGCATCGGTGAAGTCCAGGTTAACGCCCTCGATCCGCCGCCCGCCGTTGATGGTAATGCGTATGTCATATCGCGCATCGCCGGGCAGGTCTTCGAAAGCGAATTCGCCTGTCTTTTTATTAAATGATGCGGGTTTATATGGCTTTTCACTGACGAGATTGACGGCCGAGATGCTCTCAATTTTCGCAGACGGTTTTATAACACCGGTAATTTTGCCGTGTCGGGGCGGGTCGGCGAGCGGTTTGTCTTCGATGATTTTAACCGGGGCGGCAATGCCCGCCATCGCCAAAACTGTGCATGCGGTTATTATCCCGGCTATTCGTTTCATTTATCGCACCTGAGAATTAAACGCGGCCGGGTGAAGCCGGTTATCTTAAAAGATCCGCGGCGTTTGGCGCGGCCCAGGAGGACACTATCTTGCCGTAGTAAATGCGGTGATAATCTCCGTTGGTGTAAGTTCCGGAGAGGATTTCCGAGGTAAGCTTGGCCGGGGCGACGTCGTTGCTGTGGACTACCTGGCATTCGTAAACGACGGGACACTGGGCGACTACGGGCGCCAGCACGCCGGATGCCTTTTGCGCGGTCAGGCCTGCGGCCCGGAATTTATCCGTGTCGCGGCCGCTCTTTGACCCGCACGTGGCGCAGGCCATCGAGAGGTCCTCGCCCGGCACGTTGACCGTGAAACACTGGCTGTGTTCGATGCACTGGTACGTGTACCGGCTTGGGCGGACCAGTACTATCCACAGCGGCTGCGACCATATATTACCCATCGCACCCCAGCCGATGGTCATGACGTTGGGTTTCTGGTCAGAATCGTAGGCGGCCAGCAGCAGACCGCGGCTGGTCAGGGCTTCAACGACCGGTTCGTAGTGTTTGGTAAATTCGACTTTCTCTCTTTTAATTTCCGGTTTTTCGACATTCATTTTTTCGGCTCCTCGCCTGAGATTTATCCTTCTCCATCCCAGCAGTAAGTACAAAGTTTTTCCTTGGGCAGGCCGATGGCCTTGACCAGGTCTTCGAGTTTCTGGTACTTCAGCGTGGTCAGGTTCAGCCGGCGGCGGATCCTTTCCACCATTTCATTATATTGAGGCGAGCCGGCTTTTGCGTAAGCGGCGGGACATTTTTCGCATCCGCCGGCCAGTTCGCTGACGGCGCGTCTTCCGGCCAGGTCCATTTCGCTGCGGGAGCGGGAGAAGTTCAGGAACTTGCAGCCGTATATAAGCGGCGGGCATGCCGGACGCATGTGCACCTCCTTCGCACCGTAGTCATAGAGCCGCTGGATGGTGTCTTTCAGCTGCGTGCCCCTGACGATTGAGTCTTCGCAGAACAGCATGCGGTTGCCCTTGATAATCTGCTTGATTGGAATGAGTTTCATGCGAGCGACCAGCTCGCGAATTTTCTGATCCTGCGGCATGAACGAACGCGGCCATGTGGGCGTGTATTTTACGAACGGTCTGCGGAAGGGCAGTTCGGTGGCGTTGGCGTAGCCCAGCGCGTGTGCCGTGCCGGAGTCGGGTATGCCGGCCACAAGATCCACTTCCACGTCGTCGTTAGCCGCCAGCGCCGCGCCGCAG
>CAYYMD010000017.1:0-53095 GCA_964472875.1 uncultured Planctomycetaceae bacterium | reverse complement strand
ACGAAACAACACCTTTGCGCGCGCAAACCGCGCCCGGAGGGCGTATCCGGAATTCATAACCCCCGGCCGGGAGGAGACATAAAAAATATTATTTTTTCCCCGCCAATCTCGAATTTCCCCGCGCCACTGCGCGCGCATTTGTGTCTGTAAAACAGGCGTCTCGCCTGTGCTCGTTTCAGGGAACTTTGCTCTCGTTTCACGGCTCCCCAATTTTTAAAAAAGGCAATCTTTATTTCCCCGCGCGGCGGAGGATTGCCTGCCAGATTTCGGTGAGGTTAAGTATTTCGGCCCATTCGGCTATGTAATCGCGGTCCACCTCGTCGGGGCTGACTGCAAGGATTCCGGTTATGTCGCGGAGGTGCTTTTCCGAACCACCTTCGTCATAATACTGCATTTTGCTGATGATGATGTCCTCAGGTGCGGCTACGCTGATCTCCAGTCCCGGCTCTAATTCGATGGTTCGCCGTCTGGCAAATTGAGTGCGGTCCCTCAGGTTGTGCCCCGCAACCATAAAATCCACCTTGTTTCCGGAGGCCGCGTGAATCAGGTTAAACTGACCGTCGTTTTCAATGGCTTCTTTAATGGCCTCGACGGAAATATAGAATTCCGGTCCGCCGAAGGCATCGCTCAGAGCGCGTGCATCCTCCGGTATAAGCGAGACGACCATGTCGATGTCCTGCGTGAATCTCATTTCGCCCCACGTTCCGCTTCCGTAGGAGCCGACAACCATGTAGGAAACGTCCATTTCCCGGAGCACCTCAACCACCTTCTTGAGTAAATCACGCTGTTTCATTGAGGAGTCTCCGCGAGAGTTCTTTTCGCACGTCCGATTCGTCCCAGTCGGGATGGTTGCTGCGCAGTCCGGATTCTATCCATTCCCGCGCGAAATCCCAGGCATCCGCCACCATGCTCATACGCTGGCCGGGGGTTTTTTTACGGAGGATTTCGGCCACCGCTTCATCGACGACCTCGATTTGTCCTTCATCCAGTCGCCGTTTTGTCATGCGGGTTTCTCCGGCTGGGTCTTGGGTTTTTTCTCGGGCGATTGGTCCGAGTCGGCTTCCTCGTCGGCCACCACGCGGGCGACGGATACGACCCTGTCTTTCTCGCCCAGGCGGATGATTCTCACGCCCTGCGTGGCCCGGCCGATGGTCCGCACGTCGGCCATGCCGATGCGGACGATCATGCCGTTGTAGGTCATTATCATAAGTTCGTCCGATTCGCGGATGGACTTCATGCCGACGACCTTGCCGTTTCGCTCGGTGGTCTTGATATTGATAATGCCGTAGCCGCCGCGGCTCTGGATGCGGTACTCGTCGAAGTTCGTACGTTTGCCGTAGCCGTTCTGACAGACGGTCAGCAGAGACGCGGCCGGGTCCACTATGGCCATGTCCACCACCTCGTCGCTCTTGCGGAGGTTCACGCCGCGCACGCCCGCGGCCGTGCGGCCCATCGCCCGCACGTCGGTCTCCTTGAAGCGGATGGCCTGCCCGTTGGTCGTGCCCAGGACAACCTCGTCGCTGCCGTGTGTGATGGCCACGCCTACGACGGTGTCGCCCTTGGCCAGTCCGGTGGCCTGGATTCCGCCCCTGCGCGGGTTGGAGTAGGCCTTCAGCGGCGTCTTTTTGACCTTGCCCTTGCGTGTGGCGGTCAGCAGGAACCGGTTGCCGTCGAATTCGCGCACGGCCACCACGGCGCAGATGCTCTCGTTGCCTTCTGTCTGGAGCATGTTGACCACGGCCCGGCCGCGCGACGTCCTGGACATTGAGGGGATGTCGTAGACCTTCAGCCAGTGCATGCGGCCGTTGTTAAGGAACACCAGAAGGTAATCGTGCGTGGAGGCGATGAACACCCGCTCGATGAAGTCGCCTTCCTTGGAGCCGGAGCCGATGATGCCCTTGCCGCCGCGGCCCTGCTTGCGATAGGCGCTGAGCGGCATGCGCTTGATGTATCCGGCGTGGGAGAGGGTCACCACGACGTCTTCCTCGGCGATGAGGTCCTCTATCTCGATGTCCTCGACGTCGCCGACGATGTCGGTGCGGCGGTCGTCGCCGTAGCGGTCCTTAATCTCGTATATGTCTTCGCGGATGATGTCCAGCAGGAGGTTCTCGTCGGAGAGGATTGCCTCGTAGCCCTCGATTTCCTCGACCAGGCCCGAGTACTCTTTGGCGAGTTTTTCTATCTCCAGGCCGGTCAGCCGCTGCAACTGCATGTTGAGTATGGCGTTCGCCTGCACCTCGGTGAGGAACTGGTCGCCCTTTGACGCGCGGGCGACGAACTTGTCCGGCAGGAGTTTGCGGATGGTCGCCTTTTCGGTAAGACGGAGTTTGTGCTCCATCAGCGATTTGCGCGCGGTGGGCACGTCGGGCGATTTTTTGATTATGTCGATTATGCGGTCGATGTCCGCCACCGCCAGTATGAGCCCCTCCAGCACGTGCGCCCGCTGGCGCGCCCGCCGCAGCAGGAACGTTGTCCGCCGGCGGATGACGTCCTTGCGGTGCTCCAGGTAAAGCACCAGCATGTCGCGCAGGGTAAGCGTCCGCGGGGCGCGGTTGACCAGCGCGATGTTGATTATGCTGAAGGTGGACTGTAGCGGCGTGTAGCGGTAAAGCCGGTTGACCACCACCTCGTGCTCTGCGCCCTTGCGGAGGTCCAGCACGATGCGCATGCCGGTGCGGTCGGTGTGGTCCTGGATGTCCTGGATGTCGGGTATCTTGCCGTCCTTGACCACCGTGGCGATACGCTCGATTATCGTGGTCTTGAGCACCTGGTAGGGGATCTCGGTGATGACTATCTGCGTCTTGCCGCCGCGGACCTGTTCGGTGTGCATCCTCGCGCGGACGATGATTCTGCCCCGGCCGGTTTTGTAGCCCTCGGTTATGCCGCCGCGACCACAGATAAGCCCGCCTGTGGGGAAGTCCGGCCCCGTGACGATTTTCATGATGTCGTCCACCGACGCATCGGGATTGTCGATAAGGAGCACCAGCGCGTCGCATATCTCGTTTATGTTGTGCGGCGGGATGCTGGTGGCCATGCCCACGGCGATGCCCTGGCCGCCGTTTACCAGCAGGTTGGGGAACTTGGCCGGCAGCACCGACGGCTCGAAGCGTGTCTCGTCGTAGTTGGGCAGCATATCCACCGTTTCGAGGTTCAGGTCGTGGAGCATTTCCACGGCCGGGGCGGCCATCCGCGCCTCGGTGTATCGCATGGCCGCGGGCGGGTCGCCGTCTATCGAGCCGAAGTTGCCCTGCGGGTTAATCAGCGGGTACCGCATGTTCCAGTGCTGGCCCATTCGCACCAGCGTGGGGTATACCACGCCTTCGCCGTGTGGGTGGTAGTTACCGGAGGTGTCGCCGGCGATTTTCGCACACTTTCTGTGCGCCGAGCGCGGGCCGAGGTTCAAATCGTTCATCGCCACCAGCACGCGTCGCTGCGAGGGCTTGAGTCCGTCGCGGACGTCGGGCAGTGCCCGGTCCACGATGGTGCTCATGGCGTAGGTGAGGTAACTCTCCCGCATCTCCTCTTCGATGGGGTGGTCCCGCACCTGCTCGTCGCGGGTGGTGAACTCCCCGCCGGCGGGGGCGTCGAGGTCTTCGTTTTCTAACGTTTCATTCCTTGCGGATTTTTTCTTTGCCACGTTGCGGTTTCTCCATGATTGCTGTGATTTTCGCGCTTTGGCCGGAACGTAAATTTAACATTATCGCCGGCGATAAGCAACGTAATATCGGCGCGTAAAACGGCGGTTTTGCGGGGCGGATCAGCCCAGGAAGGGGTTGTTGTCCCGCTCGGCGGCGATGGTGGTCTCGCCGCCGTGGCCGGGCAGCACGCGCGTGGCGCCCGGCAGCGTCAGCAGGTTCTCGCGTATGTTGGCCAGAAGGCGGTCGGTGTCGGCCCGGGGTATGTCCGTTCGCCCGACGCCGCCGGCGAACAGCGAATCGCCCGTGATGACCACGCCGGCGGATTCGCAGTAGAAACTCACCCCGCCGGGCGTGTGCCCGCAGGTGTCCAGCACGGCCCAGCGGCTTTGGCCGAGGGTAATCGTATCGCCCGCCGAGATGGTCTCATCCGGCGGCGGAGCGGTAACCGGCATGCCGAACGGGGCGGACATGTTCGCCCACGCATCGCCCAGCAGTTGTGCGTCGGCGGCGGGGCAGAAGATGCGCACGTCGGGAAAGTCGCGCTTAATCCACGTGATGCCGGCGATGTGGTCGCCGTGGCCGTGCGTGAGGAGTATTCGCCAGGGCGCCAGGTTCCGCCCGCGGCAGAAATCGACGACCTCCGTCGGCTCGAAGCCCGGGTCGACGATTACGCAGTCGCCGTCACACAGAACGTAGGTGTTGGTCTCGATTGGCCCGGTGACGAAGGTGTGGATATCCACGGCCATCGCCTTAGTGCTTCCTCGCGGCCAGGTAATCCTTGATAATCTCGGCCACGTCGCAGGTATCCTTCTCGCTCTCGCACAGGCCCACGATTTTCCGCTCGCGGATGGCGTTTTCGGGCGAGTCGGAGGCGTGCGCGCCGTTCCGCATGAGGTCCTTTCCGAAGTCGCTGCGGACGGTCGCCGGCTGGGCCTTTGTGGGGTCGGTCGAGCCGAGCACGGCGCGGACCTTCTCGATGGCGTCGGGGCCTTCGTAAAGCAGGGCCAGGCACTTGGCCTTGGCGGCGCGGGCCTTTTCCTGCGGGTCGGTAATTTCTTCGGGGTTCACGCCGGTCATGTATTCGACGATGCGGTTGAACTCGGCCACGGCGTTGCGTTCGGCCAGGCGGTCGGCCAGCGATTCGGCGTCGGCCATGTCGAACTCGAAACCGAACGCCGTGTGGAGCCGCTGGTAAATCTCCTGCGTGAGGTTGCCCTTGAGTTGCGTGACGAACTGCTTCTTCAGCGGCCCGTAGAACTCCTCGGCCTGGGCGATGCTCATATTGAACAGTTTGGACCCGACAATCCGCAGCCCGGTCATGCTGAACGCGTCGATTATGTTGCCCGGGCGGCGGCTGCGGCGCTCGAAGTTGTCCGGCTTAATCATAATCAGCGAGGTCTGGACGTTCGGCCGGTCGTAATCTATCCGCCCGGTCAGCACGCCGCCGTCGCTGATGGAGTGTTCGGCCAGCAGTTCGAGGTGTTTGTCGTTGAGGTCGGGGTCGGGGCAGGTGATGGCCGCCGGCTCGAAATAGTGAATCTTGCCGCCCTCGTCGCGGATGAAATCGCCGTAGGTGCCGCGGACGGTGTCGCCGACGGGCATTTCGGTGAAGCCGCCGATGACGTCCTCCTTCAGGTGCCGCACGGCGTTAGGCCCGCGGAAAAGCAGCAGCATACAACGCGGCAGATAGCCCCACGGGTTGCGCTGCCGCAGCCAGCGGTCTATGTAATTTTTCCACGCCTGCTCGATGGCCGGCTCCATTCCCGGCGGGCACATAATCTCCCGGTACTCGTTTATGAAGTCGTCGGAGAATACGTACATGCGGGCGGCCACGAAATCCAGTTTCGCCAGCGCCAGCATTCTCCCGATGATGCCGCCGGTGCGGCTCTTGAACAGACTGTATGGCGTTATCAGTGCGTATGCGAGTTCTTCGCCGTTCATGTCATCTCCCGTCGTGAATGTCGGTAATATTTTGAATGCTCCCGAGGGCTCTTACGCAGATGATACATTATCAGCATAAAAGGTCAATCGCCAATGTTGCATGTGCGGATAATATTTTCCCGTTTGTAGCAAATAAGCGCGGCGGCGCGGAAATATCCGGCGCCGCCGCAAGGGGTGGGGGGGCACCCCTTTACTTTTTTTCGGACTCGATACCGGCCAGCATTTGACGGGCGGTTTTTGCCTGGTCGGTATCGGGATATTCTTCGAGAACATCTTTGAGGATTGCGGCCGCCTTGTGGGGCCTGCCGTTTTCGAGCAGCAGGCGGGCCTTTTCCACCTGGAAGGCCGCTTTCTCGGCGGGTGTTTTCGGCTGACGCTCGAGCGCGGGCGGGGCGGTGAATTTCCCCCCGGCCGATACAATCTTCCCGTTCACCGCAGGCGGCGTCCAGTAGAGGAACCGCTCCATTTTCGAGACTGCCGCTTCCCGCTTCTGTTTGAGTTGCTTCAGCCGCGTCTCGGCGGCGCGCAACTTTCGCAGTTCGGCGCGTCCCCTTTGGCGGAGGTTGCTTATCCGGCCGCGCAACTGGGCTATCTGCGCCTCCTCGGCGCGGATGTCCTCCCGGATTTGCGCGCGGATGGAATAGTTCAAATCTTCGTAGTAACCCGGATAGATAATCCTGTTGCCGTCGTCGTCCACGTAATACCGCCTGGAAACGTACGGCGAGTAGAGCAGCAACTGGTCGCGCAGGCGATCGATCTCTCTCTCGTGTTCGTTGATTTCGGCGTTGATTTGCCGCACCTGCCTGTCCATCGTTTTCAGACTCGTCTGCCTGGCTTCCACGTCGGCCCGCAGCGATTCAATCTGCTCGGTCACGTCGCCGCCGCCGGCCAGGTGTTTGGCGTGCAGGACATTGTACTTCTCGTAGGCGTCGGCGAAATCCTTCTGCTCCAGCCACGCCTGCCTGGATTTGTCGATTATCCTCTTGGTGGTGTCCCTGACGCCCTGTATGTTTTCGGCCCGCTCGTACCACGCCACCAGTTGTCCGGCGTTGTGCATGACGCCGGGGTTTTCCGGGGCGTACCGGGCGGCGCGGACTATCGCTTCCAGGGCCTCGACCGGTTCTTCTTTTTTGGCGTGAAAGTAGGACATCAGCCCCCACGCCACGCCGTCCTTTGCGCGGATGTTAATCAGCGCGCGGGCCGGCGTGCGGGCGATGTCGAACAGGCCGAACTCGAGCATCTTCCGCAGATATGCCTTGTGCGCGGGCGCGTGGCGGTTGTCTATGGCCAGGGCCCTGGAATACGCCCGGGCCGCCTGAGAGGGGTGCTCGGCCCGGTCGATTTGCTCTACGTAACCGGCCAGTTGCTGCCGGGGGTCCGGCTCTGTGGCGGGCCTGCCCGCCGGCTGTCCGGCGGGAGAATTATCCCCCGCCGCCGGCAGTGACGCGGTTACGGCCGCCACGGCCGCGATTAGAATTGTCGCTGCGTATTTTCCCATTGCCGGCTCCTGTAAATAAGCCATTGCCGTCTACTCTATTGTATCGTCCGCGGCCGCGCCTTTCCATTTATTTCAAAACACGCCATCGAACGTATTTTGCTTGACCGATACGGCTTTCGATGATCGACTTAAGACGATGATTAATTTGAACATGGATGAAAGCCCGGCGTCCGGCTACAAGAGCCCATCCCAGATAACAAGGGTTATTACCGAGGCGTGGTTCAAGGAAAATATGTATTGTCCGGCATGTGCAAGTGAGACCCTATCGCCGCAGCCGCCGGGTTCTGTTGTCGTGGATTTTACCTGCCCCGAATGCGGACAGGAGTATCAGGTTAAGGCAAAATCATCCTCGCTGGGGCGAAAAATCAGGGATGCCGCATATCAACCGATGATTACGAGAATTCGAGCGGAACAATGTCCCAATTTCGCTTTTATGCAGTACGACCGCTCCCAGTGGAAAGTGATGAATCTTATCCTCGTGCCGGGCCACTTCGTAACGGAAAGCGTTATCGAAAAATGCAAACCTCTTAAAAGCAGCGCGCGACGGGCCGGATGGGTGGGCTG
Organism: uncultured Planctomycetaceae bacterium; assembly: GCA_964472875.1. Classification (GTDB taxonomy): domain Bacteria; phylum Planctomycetota; class Phycisphaerae; order SM23-33; family SM23-33; genus CAYYMD01. The sequence goes on along the minus strand of CAYYMD010000017.1, from coordinate 45,454 downwards.
CAACATATTGCTGTATATGATTCCCGACGACGGCAAACTGCCGGTAATACAAACGAATGAAGTAAGCGATGAAGAACACGTCAGGAAAAAATGGCAGCGTTACGAGTGGTTGAAAGACCAGCGCGCCAGGGCGAGAGGATGGACATCTGATGTGCTTTGGTGCGTCAGGCAAATCGGCAGGCGCAGATTCTCATTGAGCGAAGTCTATGAATTTGAAGGCAAGCTGGCCACGCTTCATCCCGACAACCGCCGTGTCCGGCCCAAGATTCGGCAGCAACTCCAGATTCTGCGTGACAAGGGAATCATTCGCTTCATTGACAACAGGGGTAACTATGAGGTTATTGAAACGGGTTTTTGATTTGCCCAACACGCCTGTGGCCCAACTGGCCCATGATATAAGTGTTCTTGTTCGGCGCCTGCACGTTGCCTGCGAAAGGGTGGTGGATTTGTGCAGCATGTTCGCAATCGCTTCGAGTTGCTTTTTCGGTGTTTTGTAACGTCGCATGAATGTTTCGGCCAGTCTGACCAGCGGGAATTCGAGTATTATTTCAGCAAGGAGACTCCTGGCTTCTTTTTCTTGTTCATAAGCGATTATTTTGCCCTCGTTAGTAAGCGACCAGCCGCCGTTTTTTAATGTCATTAATCCGAGTGCGAATGCGGCCTGCCTGTAATATTGAACCTGTCTTTTGGAGATATTCATTTTGCGGGCCGTTTCGGATGTGCCGAGTGGCTCGGTTCGATTAAGATTTATAAGCCGCAGGATTCTTTTCGGATTGTCCGCCTGGGGAATTGCGATTATGCGCAGGACCGTCAATCGCAGAAAACTCTCATCCGTTTCCACTCCCACGAATTGCCTGTTGAGTCGTGCTGCGGCGATGCCTGTGGTGCCGGAGCCGCAGAAGGGGTCGAGAATGAGGTCGTCCTCGTCGCTTGCGGCCGCGATTATCCGCTCCAGCAGGGCAACGGGCTTCTGCGTGGGGTGCTTGCCGAAGACCTTTTCCGATTTGTCCGGCGGCTTGATTGTCCAGACACTTTTCATCTGTTTGCCGTGGTTCAAACGCTTCATAAGCGCGTAGTTGAATTTGTGGCGTGTTTTTTTATCGCGGCCGGCCCAGATGATGGTCTCGGTAGCGTGCGTGAAGTAGCGGCAGGAGAGGTTCGGCGGCGGGTTGGGCTTGACCCACGTGATGTCGTTGAGCACCTTGTAGCCGAGTTCATCGAGGACGGCCCCGACGGTGTGGATGATGTGGCTGGTGCCGGATATCCATATCGTGCCGTTGGGCTTGAGCAGGCGCTTGCAGTCGCTGAGCCAGTCGCGGGTGAAGGCGTAGTTGCCCTCGAAGCCGCGGGAGCGGTCCCACTTGCCCTTGTTGACCGAGACCATTTTGCCCGCCCGGCAGGTGATGCCGCCGTTGGAGAGGAAATAGGGCGGGTCGGCGAAGATGAGGTCGAACGTCCCGGCGTCGAAGTCCGGCATGATTTTCATGCAGTTGCTGCGGTAGAGCGCGAAGCGGCCTTCGCCGGCGGCGAAGTACGGCTCGACGGAGGCCGGCCGCGGCAGCGGGGATGGATTGTCGTTTTGTGTCATACGGCCGGATCGTTGATCACCGCCGCGAATTGATCAAGCGTTTTTATTTGGCGTGGCGTCGAATGGTAAGTTTCCGCCCCCAGGCGGGGGGTATTTTCGCTGAGATTTACAAATTATCCCCGCATTTACGCGCGGGGCTTTATTACTATCCGTTACGTATAGGTCCGGCGGGAGCATCGCCGCGCAAAAGAGAGACTATTTTTCCGGCCGCCTGTATAATGTACTTGACTACAAAGCCGATATATATGTACAATAATATTGAAATTACTTCCCTGTCTTCCCGTAGGGAAGGCAGGTTTATAAACCCCCGAGGGCTGCCCCGCAGCCCTCGGCCTGTATTTAGAGACTCTTAAAAGGGGCGTATTATGGAACGTGTCAGTATCTTTATAGACGGCAACAACTTATATCATGGATTGAAGGGGGATTTCGGCAAGTCCCAAATCGACTTCAAGAAATTCATCACTCGCCTGATTAAGGGCCGTAAACTTATAAGGACATATTACTACAACGCTACCGTCTCGGCCGAGCACGAGCCGAAACGCGCGAAGGAGCAGCAGAAATTTTTCTCGAAACTGAATCGACTCGAATATTTTGATATCCGTCTTGGCCGGCTTGAGCCGAGAGGCGGGACGTTTGTTGAGAAGGGAGTCGACGTAGCCATTGCCGTTGACATGCTCGCACTGGCGGTGCGGGACACTTACGACACGGCCATTCTCGTTTCCAGCGACGGCGACTTCGCCAAGGCCGTGCAAGCGGTGCAGGATACCGGAAAACACGTGGAGATTGCCTGTTTCCGGAAGGCGTATCACCTCAAGCAGTGCGCCGACAGGGTTATCGAACTGAACGATAAATTTCTCAAAACACTCTGGAGCGGATAATACTCCTCGAGAGGGCCGGCGGCCTTCCCGGGCCTCCGGCTTTTCGGCCGTCGCTTATTACACGGGGGCGCAGCAACGCCGCCGGCCCCAAAACATTTACGCCGCGCAAAACGGCAAAGCCCGCGTTACCGTAGCATGAAAATGTTTACAATCCGCGCGGGGTTTTTATATTCTCGACAATAGACATGAAAGGACGGAGACATGACTGGTATATCGGATGCGAATACATTGCGGGCCGAGGTCGCCGGGGCCGTGGCCGAGACGACCGTGACAGACATGCACACGCACCTGTTCCCGCCGGCCCACGACGGGCTGCTGTTGTGGGGCATAGACGAGATGCTCCGCTACCACTACCTCGTGGCCGAGACGCTTTCGGCGGCCACGGACATCACGGCCGAGCAGTTCTACGCCATGCCTGCGGACAAACAGGCCGAGTTCGTCTGGGACAGGTGGTTCATCCGCCGCCCGCCGATATCCGAGGCCGCCCGCGGCGTTATCACTACGCTACAGGCGCTGGGGCTTGACGGCGACCAGCGCGATTTGAACGAACTCCGCGCGTGGTTCGCCCAGTGGAAAATCGAAGATTATCTTCCGCACGTGCTGAAGACCGCCAACATTGATTACGTGGTGATGACCAATAATCCGTTCGAGGCCGCGGAGGTGGATTGCTGGGATCGCGGCCTGGAATGTCCGGATTACATGAAGACGGCGCTGCGGATAGACCCGCTGCTGCTAAACTGGCCCGCGGCGGCGAAGGTGATGAACGCGGCCGGATACAACACCGGCGACAGGCCCGACGCCGCCGGATTCGCCGAGGCGCGGCGTTTCCTTGCCGACTGGGCGGAAAAATTGCGGCCGGTGTACATGGCCGCATCTCTGCCGTCGGCGTTCACTTACCCGGACGACTCGACGGCCACGGCCGTGCTGGACGAGGTGGTGATGCCCGCGGCCGAGGAGTTGGACCTGCCGATGGGCGTGATGACAGGCACGCGGCGGGCGATTAATCCGTCCTTCCGCCTGGCCGGCGACGGCGTGGGCGTGGCCGACGTGGGGGCGCTGGCGAACCTGTGCGCAAAATACCCGCGTGTGAAGTTCCTGGCCACGATGCTCTCGCGCGACAACCAGCACGAATTGTGCGTGACGTCGCAGAAGTTCGCCAACCTTCACTTGTTCGGCTGCTGGTGGTACTGCAACACGATGAGCATTATCGAGGAGTTGACGCGGATGCGCGTGGAGTTGCTCGGCTCGGCCTTCACCGCCCAGCACAGCGACGCGCGCGTGCTGGACCAGGTCATTTACAAGTGGTCGCACACGCGGGACGTGGTGGCCGAGGTGCTCTGCGACAAGTACGAGAATCTCTACTCATCCGGGCGGACGATCACAACCGAGGAAATCCGCCGCGACGTGCGGTCGATTTTCGGCGGGCAGTTCGAGCAGTTCGTCGGCGAATAGCCGCATCCGTAGCCGTACACATTGCCGGTTATGTGTTGTTTTGCCGCAAAATTTCCCGCAAATCGTAAGGCGACGCGGAATAAATACCGATAACCGATAGTAGCAGGATGGTATTACACCGCCACTTTTGTCGGGCCGGGCGCAAATTTCGTCTCTGAAACCGCCGGCCTGCGGCACAAAGAAGATGTACGGAATTTTGAAGCGAGTATTCGATATTGTGCTGGCTTTGGTGGGGGTTATAGTCGCTGCGCCGCTGATGCTGATAATCGCCGCGGCCGTGCGCCTGACGTCGAAAGGGCCGGCGATTTTCCGCCAGCAGCGCGTGGGCAAAGACGGCCGGCTGTTCACGATGCTGAAATTCCGAACTATGCGGACCGACGTGGACCCGTACGGCGGTTCGCCCCAGGATGCCGCCGACCCGCGCCTGACGCGCGTGGGGCGTTTCCTGCGCGAGACTTCTCTGGACGAACTGCCGCAACTGTTCAACGTCCTGGCCGGCAGCATGTCGATGGTCGGTCCGCGCCCGCTGTATCTGCGCCAGGCCGAGAAGTGGAACGCTCACCAGAGGCGGCGGCTGGAGGTGAAACCCGGAATAACCGGTTACGCACAGGTGTACGGCCGCGCCGACCTTACGCACGAAGAAAAGATTGAACTCGACGTCCATTACGTGCAGAATAAGAAATTTCTTTTGGATTGCATTATCATGTTACGTACCTTCACAAGCATGTTTGGCAGAAAGACAAGTGTTTACGAACGACGTTACAGCAAAGACCTCCAGCGCGAGGACGATGTCAACTCGGATACGCCTGCGGATGATAATGATTCGCTGAAGGAGCCGGAAAATCGCTGAACGCCAGATGAACATCATGTTTACCTGCGCCGGGCGTCGCGTAGCCCTGATGAACGCCTTCAGGGATGCGATGAAGGAGCTGAACCTGACCGGCAGGATAATCGCGGCCGACCTCACTTCGGCCTCGGCGGCGTATCACGAGGCGGACGTCGGCATAACGCTGCCGCCCACAGGCAGGATTGAATATATTCCCGCGCTGCTGGATGCGGTGAAAAAATACGACGTCAAGCTCATCGTGCCGGTGACGGACCTGGATTTGCGCTCACTGGCCCGCCAGCGGGACAAGTTCGAGAAAATCGGCTGCACCGTGATGATCGCCTGCGAGGAGACCGTGGCGCTGTGCCGCGACAAGGCCCGCAGCAACGAGCTTTTCAACGGCAGCGAACTTTCGGGCATAAAGACCTGCATGCTCAATGAATTCCGCAAGGACCCGTTCTACCCCTGTTTCGTCAAGCCGGTGCGCGGCTCCGGAGGTGTGGGGATAGGCGTTTTGCGGAACCAGCGCGAGTTGCGGGCGCACGTGGCCACCTTCGGCGAACTTCTGGTGGTGCAGGAATACGTTCCCGGCCAGGAGTTTACCATAGACGTTTACCGCAGCCGCGACGGGCAGGTTCGCTGCGCGGTGCCGCGGCAGCGGCTGGCGGTCAGGAGCGGAGAGGCCGAAAAGGCCGTCACTATCAAAGACGACTCGCTCATCGAGGCGACTTTAATGTTGTCGGATCTGCTGGATGACCTGTGGGGCGTGTTCTGTTGTCAGTGTCGCCGACCCAGGGGCGGCAAGCCGAGGTTCTTCGAAATTAATCCCCGTTTCGGCGGCGGCATACCGCTTTCCATAGCCGCCGGCGCCAACTTTCCCCTGTACCTGCTGCAGGAGGTGCTCGGCGAGCCGATTACGGCCGAACTCGGCCGGTTCCAGGAAAACATGCTCATGCTGCGTTACGACGAGGCCGTCTTCACCAGGGTGGACGACATAAATTCTCTGCCGGGATACGACGCGCCGTTTTTCAGATAATCCCTCCGCTTACGGATACCGCATGCACGCACCAAGCACCAAAATCCGCGCCGTCGTATTCGACATGGACGATACACTTTATCCGGAAATCGAGTACGTGCTGAGCGGGTACAGGGCCGTGGGCGAGTATCTGCGGAAACAAACCGGCAGCGGCGAGAGATTCGAGCAGTGGCTGTGGGAGAGATTTCTGGCCGGGGAGTACAAGCAGGTTTTCGACGCGATGGATGCGTATTATTCGCTGAATTTGGGGCCGGAGGGTATCGGCGAACTCGTGAAGATATACCGCGGCCACGCGCCGGACATTTCCCCTTACAGGTCCGTGGAGCGAATGCTCGGGACGCTTGGCGGCGAATATAAACTGGGTCTGCTGACCGATGGTTTTCTGCCCGCGCAGCGGCTTAAACTGGAGGCGCTGGGGCTGGAGAAATTTTTCCGGGCCGTCGTATTCACCGAGGAACTCGGCGGCAGGGAGTACTGGAAGCCGTCGCCGGCCGGGTTCGAGGCGATTGCCGGGCAAATGGGCGTCGAGCATGCGGCGTGCGTTTACGTGGCGGACAACCCCGCCAAGGATTTTCTCGCGCCTAACAACCTTGGCTGGATGACGGTCAGGATGAATCGTCGCGCGCAGGTTCACACGCAAAAAGAGTCCCCGCCCGGCGGCCGGCCGCAGCACGCCGTGGACAATAACGAGCAACTCATCGAACTAATCGGGCGGTTTTGACCGGGCACTTATCAGATGGGGGCTTGATTTTTTCGCGAAATCGGAGAGGATGCACATCACCATGACAGAGAACTACTACGTTACGACGCCGATTTACTACGTCAACGACTCGCCGCACATCGGGCATTCGTACACGACGATAGCGGCCGATGTGCTGGCGCGCTACTGGCGGGCCGAGGGAAAAAACGTGCGGTTCCTCACCGGCACCGACGAACACGGCATAAAAATCGTCAAGGCAGCCGGCGAACGCGGCACCACGCCGAAAGAACTCGCCGACGAGGTGGTGGTGCATTTTCAGGACCTGTGGCGCGACCTGGAGATATCCCACGACGATTTCATCCGCACCTCCCAGCCGCGGCACGAAAAGCGAGTGCAGGAAATTATAAAACGCCTGCTCGAGGCCGGCCAGATTTACCTGGGAACCTACGAGGGGTGGTACGACGAGTCGCAGGAGGAGTTCGTCACCGAGTCCGTCGCCCGCCAGAACGACTACAAGGGCCCGATAAGCGGCAAGCCGCTGGTGCGCTACAGCGAGCCGAGTTATTATTTCCGCCTGGGCGAATGGACGGACAAACTCATCGAGCACATAGAGGCCAATCCGCGGTTCATACTGCCCCAGGCACGCCGCAACGAGGTGCTCAGCAAACTCCGCCTCGGCGTGGAGGATCTGAGTATATCGCGGCACAAGGAAAAATTAACCGGCTGGGGCGTCACCATGCCCAACGACGAGGACCACGTCGTTTACGTATGGGTCGATGCACTGAGCAATTACATAACGGCACTGGGCCTGCCGGAAATCGGCGACGGCGACGACGCCGCCGCGGCCGAATACTGGCCGTGCGACGTGCACCTTATCGGCAAGGACATCCTGTGGTTCCACGCGGTTTACTGGCCGTGCATACTCATGGCGATTGACATGCCGCTGCCGAAGTGTGTTTTCGCCCACGGCTGGTGGACCTCCGAGGGCAAAAAGATGTCCAAGTCGCTGGGCAACTTCGTCTCGCGCCGGACAATCTCGGAGATTTGCGATTTGTACTCGCCGGATGTCTACCGTTACTTCCTGCTGCGGGCGGTCACCTTCGGCCTCGACGGGGACTTTTCGCGCAGCGGCCTGAACCATTACTACAACACCGAACTGGCCAACGGAATCGGCAACCTGCTCAACCGCACGCTGAATATGATACTGAAGTATTTCGACGGGCGGGTGCCGCAGCACGGAGAGTTCGGCGACGACGAAAAACCCGTTATCGACGCCGCGGAGAACCTCCGCAAAACCGCTCCGCAGAACATGGCCGTTTGCAATTTCATGGCCTATATACGCGGCATTCTTGACCTGGTTCAGGTAACCAACGCATATATAGACAGGACCGAGCCGTTCAAACTTGCCAAGGATGAATCCAGGCGAGGCCGGCTTGGAACTATACTCTACACATGCGCCGAATCGTTGCGTATAATTCTAATGTACATCGGGCCCGTCATGCCGCAGCGGTCGGCGGTCGGTCTGGAGCAGTTAGGTTGCGGCGGCGCCCCGGAAGGTTCGTTGACCGAATCGGCCGAATGGGGAAAAATGACCCATGATACGAGCGTAAAAAAGATAAAACCGTTATTTCCGAGGGTTGAAGATGCAGAATGAACCTATTGAATCCATGGAGGATGTGATAATCGCCGACGGGCGCTATCCCCCCGAGGCCTACGCATTTCTGCACGAGGGGCTCAACAGGGCAGTGCGGAAAGAGTACGGCCGCGACATCGGCCACGGCCATCATCAGCATGTCACGGGCGCCCAGATATGCTACGCTCTGCGGGACCTGGCGATTGAAAGGTGGGGCATGCTCGCCGAAACAGTTTTGTCCGACTGGGGCATCAACGAGACGATAGATTTCGGCAACATGGTATATCTGCTGATAGAACACGGCTTCATGAAAAAGACCGACCAGGACGACATAGAGGACTTCCGCGACGTTTATTGTTTCGAGGAGGCCTTCGGCGCAAAGAATCGTTTCGAACTAAAGGATACATGAGCCGGCGAGATAAAAATTCCAGCTCCGACGATGACACACAACAGCGGGCCGTTGACGTCGTTGACGGCATACCGGACAGGAGCCCGCACAGGTCCGCATGGAAATACATGCTCATGGCGGCCGTTTTTGTGCTGTGGGTGGGCTTTCTGATATACTGTGCCACGGCGTGTAATTAGACTTGACTCAACCCCCGCAAACGCTTAGGTAATCCTTATGAAAAATACTGCGTTGCTGACAACTTCCGTCGGAAATTACGCCAAGAGAAGCGGCAAAGTCCGCGACATCTATGAACTGCCCGATAACCTGCTGATCGTGGCCACCGACCGCATCAGCGCATACGACGTGGTGATGCCCAACGGCATTCCCGACAAGGGCAGGGTGCTCAACTGCCTCAGCGTGTTCTGGTTCGACATGCTTTCGGGGACGGTACCCAACCACGTGGTGGGCACGAAGCTGGACCAGTTGCCCGAAGACTGCCGCGACGAGGAACTGGACGGGCGCTTCATGCTCTGCAAAAAGGCCGAGGTTATTCCCGTCGAGTGTGTGGTACGGGGGTATCTGGCCGGCAGCGGCTGGCGCGAATACAAAAAGACACGCAAGGTATGCGGCGTTGGACTGCCCAAGGGCCTCAAGCAAAGCGACAAGATCCCCGAGCCGATTTTTACCCCCGCTACTAAGGCGGTAACCGGCCACGATGAGAATATCGAGTTCGAGAGGGCCTGCGAGATCGCCGGCGAAGACCTTATGAAGGAAATCAGGGACAAGTCCATAGAAATTTACAACATCGCATCCAAGTACGCGGCCGAGAGGGGCATAATCGTGGCCGATACCAAGTTCGAATGGGGCAAAGACGAAGACGGCAACCTCATGCTTATAGACGAATGCCTGACTCCGGATTCCTCGCGGTTCTGGCCGGCCGATACATATAAGCCGGGGCGGGACCAGAACAGCTTCGACAAGCAGTTCGTCCGCAATTACCTGGACAAGATAAAGTTCGACCGCACACCGCCGGCGCCGCCGCTGCCGGCCGAGGTCGTTCAGAAAACACGCGAGAAATACATCGAGGCCTACAAGTACATCACGGAGCAGCAATTCGCCTGGGAGTAGGGGTTACAAATCACGTCAGGGCCGTCTCGACCCGTCGGCAGATGATGTGGTAAATGATGGCGTGCACTTCCTGTATTCTCGGTGTGCTCTCGGATGGTACGTCGAGGACCACGTCGGCCAGTTCGGCGCATTTCCCCCCGCCGCCGCCCGTAAGCAGAATTATATTCAATCCCATTTCATGCGCCTTTGACAGTGCCTCTACCACGTTGGGCGAGTTGCCGGAGGTGCTCAGTGCCACGGCCACGTCGCCGACAGAGGCCTTGGCCTCCAGTTGTCGGGCGAAAATGGCCTCGAAACCGTAATCGTTCGATACGGACGTTAGAGTTGAGGCATCGGTGGTGAGGGCCTCGGCCCTGAAGCCCTTCCTGTCTTTGGTGAACCTGCCGACCAGTTCAGAGGCAATGTGCTGGGCGTCGGCGGCCGAGCCGCCGTTACCGAATGTGTACACGCAGTTACCTTCGCGCAGGGCGGATATTATCATATCGGCCGCCTCCGCGATGTGAGGGGCGAGATTTTCGGCGGCGTGTTTTGCGGCCGATATCGACTGTTCGAATTCCCGGCGGATGTCCTGTTCCATATTTTTGCATCTCCAAGACCGTCTTTGTCAAATACCATGAATTCATCAGCAGCGTCAATAATTGAGTGAAGCATATCTGCATGGCTGATGGTATTTACGTTAACTATATATATAGATATTCACACTAAGGCATTCGTCGGATGGGTTGATTTTTACAGCGGATTTGTTAATATGCAAGCGTAAGCGGATATAAATAATCTCTTTTGTCATTTTTGCTGCAGGAGACGAAATATGTCACATGAAGAAACAGATGATTCGAAACAGGAATCGATCTCGATGGAAGAGGACGAAGAGCCCATTAGTCTCGAAGACACTTCCCAACAAGGCGGTCAATCGGCCAATGTCCGTACATTCGGCGCCGCGGCGGCCAACCAGGCCATCGGCGAGAAGCAATTCAACCGCGAACTGAATATTACCGGTCAGGGCGCGACGCGCTGTAGGGTATTCCACTCAAAAATATCAACCGCCGCGCTGGAGATGATGCAGAGGCAGATAAACGAGTGGCTTGACGGTGATGAAATTGAGGTCAAGCAGGTTTGCCAGACAGTAGGCGCCATGCAGGGCAAGACCTCCGAGAATAACCTGATAGTTACCGTCTGGTATTAAACGGAAAGCGGATACGGACATTTGGTGTTGCCCGGACACAAGAGATTCGTGTATCCGAAAAAAAATTAAAAAAATAATGAAAAATTTTACGTGCACTTTACTCTTTTCAAGCGATTGCAATTTATAAAGATGCGTATTTCCCGTCGAACGTAAGTATAAATTCGCATTCGGAAAATGTGTTTTCCGCCGGAAAATTCTGCCCGGCGACACTTCGGATGTCTAAAATTAATTTGAAAGGAGAAAAAATAAAAGTTATGTGAAGCATATACGGGATTTAAGGTGTAGGTTATATAAATAGGGATATATCATGAAGTTAGCAGTACACATCAGAGAAGATGTAAGGGGCGGATACAAGGCGGTGTGCCCGTCTTTGCCCGGATGCATAAGCCGTGGTAAAACACGCCAGGAGGCCAGGGACAAAATTGACGACGCCATTCGCGGGTATATAGCGGCGACGACCGATTTTGTGCCGGAACAACTGGCCCAGGAAGTGCTGGAAGTGTAATGAACTGAAATTACGGCTGTTGCATCAGGCGGCAGGGAGAGTATGTATGTAAAGGGTATTCAGCCCCGGGGATGGTATTTTCTGTGCACGGCCTTAAGGCGATCTGCATCCACGTGTGTGTATCCCTGCGTGGTTGATATGTCCGCATGCCCGAGCATTTCCTGCACGCTTCGCATGTCGGCGCCGTGGGCCAGCAGCATGGTGGCGAAACAGTGTCGCAGTGTGTGAGGGGAAACTTTTGCTGCGATTGACGCCCGGCGGACGTACTTGGTCACTATTCGGTAGACATCCTCACGTGCCAGGGCGCGCCCGCTGCGCGACAGGAAAAGATGGCTGCGGGGATTTTCGTCATTGTCGGCCACCGCCGCCCGTCCCGTGCGCTTGTAATCCATGACGACATTGATGGCCTCGGCCGCAATGGGAACGATGCGCTCCTTTTGGCCTTTTCCCATAACCCTTACCACGCCAAGGTTGGAATTTACGTCCGACACACGCAGTTGAACCAGTTCGCCCGCCCTCATGCCGCTGGCGTACAGCAGCATCAGCATCGCGCGGTCGCGAAGGGCATGATTGTCCTGCGAGGGGTCGGGAGCATTTATAAGGGCCTGGACCGTCGAGTGATCGAGAACCGTTGGCAGGCGCGTCCATTTTTTGGGCGAGTCCACGTCGGCCGATACATCCGTCTCCAGAACACCCATAATAACCAGAAACTTGCAGAAAGTTTTAATCGCTGCAAGGGCGCGCGCTACCGATGAGGGTGAAAATCCCTGGCGCGCCGAAGAGACCAGGAAATCTGCTATTTCATCGGCGGTAATCCCACTCAAGTCGCGTACGGATGCGCTTTCGAGGTGTTCGAGGAATCGCTTGAGGTCGCGTTGATAGGCAAGGCGCGTGTTGTTGGACAGGCCGCACTCGGCCTGGAGATAGTCGAGAAACCCCTCGAGTTGCCGTGTGTTGCGGCTACCTTGCACAGGCCGACAGCGCTTCGACGCGCTGCGGCTGGAACATGCCGGCGCCCAACTGGCAGGATTGCCGCTCATGGCCTGTAAGTTCCTGGTATACGGGACAATTCGTGTAATGTTCGGCGCAGAAAGAAAATGCCCTGGATATGTTCTTCAGGGACATTTGTTCTGCGCACCGCGGGTCGCATTTGTTAACAAAAGGGCACATAATCACCTCATTACGTATAACTATGCGGCTAATCCGAAACTCGCCGCTCACAGTTATTTATCGGAATGCGCGCATTAAAAGCTTGAGGATTTTACCCTTTCAAAAGCGGTTCGACCCGCGGCGCGGGCGAATAAATTCTTTATTCCTCTTTCTGTGGATATCCCGATTTGATCCAGTTTATGAATGCCTTGGCCAGTCCTTCGGCCTTTCTTCCCACGCCCAGGGTAGTCCTGGTGGTGGTTCTGCCGATGCAGTTGGCCTCGCCGAGTTTGGCGCCTGTTGACTTGTCGATGAGTTCTGCGCGCATAATGACTTCTTCCAGCGGCTTGACCATCGAGGAAACGGTGGATTTGTCTTCGTAGTGGATTATTTGTCCGGTAATGACAGCAGTTTTACCACCACCGGCGGGGATTTCCGCCTCGGCCATCTGATTGCGGAATTCATCCACGAGCAACTGGCGAAATTCCGGCGGTGTATTCCCGCCCGAATCGTCGGAGATGGCCCCGAGTTCGTAATTACCGTAATCGGACAGGTCCTCGACGACTTTGATGGCCACGTATTTGCCCGATGCTCCGGTAACTACGCCGAGGCCTTCCTTGATGCCCGTGCTGCAACCGCCGAGCATAATACAGGCCACCGTTACCAACGCGCCATAATAAAGTGTCTTTTTCATATTATTCTCCCTGTTTCTGCCGGGGCGGCCTTTGGCCGGGCCCGAGGTTAATATATTACATGCGTCGTTTTATTCACCGACCAGTCTGATTCGATAGGGCAGATAATACATGCCCCATTTCTGCTTTTTGTCCGAAGGCGTTTTTTCGGGTAATATCGGCTCCAGCGTCGTTGTATCGTCCGGCCTGAGTCCTGCCTGGAGAATTATATACCAATCGGCGGCGCCGGAATAAATCTTATCTTTTCGCATTTGCTCCACCAGTACAGCGATGGCCGTGGCGTCGGCTGTAGATCTTTGGCCGGGATGCAGCAGGTGATCCTGCCTTTTGATAAGATCAGACCACTTGTCCAGCCGGTTGGGCGCAAAATAGTACATGAACTTTATATCGGCAGGACACGCCAGCACTGACCTGCGGGCTGACATTCGGAACCGGTCCCGGTCGGTGATGAATACGGCGTTCTTGTCGGTGTTGTTTTTTGCCCAGGCCGCTATGTTTTCCAGTTCCCTGCGGGCCTGGCGGCGTCGGCGATGTTTTACGACGGCGGCCGGCTTGTCGGCTTCCTGCATGAACGCCGTGGCGGATTTGAGCATGGCGTGTCTGGCCAGCCGTAGATTGTCCGACGGCAGCATCCACCCCACGAAAAGCGCTACGCAAAACCATCTGAGAATCGAGCGGTGTCTGTTGACCATCCTGAAAAGGTTAGTAAGCGCCTGGGCAAGCAATACGTAAAGCGCGGGCATAATAAGCACAGAAGCGCCCAGAAAATCGATGACAGGCGGTTGCACTCCTTTGGCCTTTCCGTAGAACTGAGAGGCGCCATGAAAACCGCCGGCCACTAACAGGGCAGCCATCGTGAACGCCAGCCAGAAATAACCATCCGTCAGCGAGAATCGCTCCCCGCGCGTCAGCACGATTAACGCAGGTATTACCAGTATGCCCACCACAAGCCCGAGGTTCGGTAGTTCTTCCAGCACAGTGGGGAAAAATGCCTCGAATCCCGACGCCCGGCAAGCTGCAACCGATTGTGCGTAATTGCCTGCGATTAATGTTCCCGCCGCCCGGTAGCGCAGCCCCAGCAGATACCAAAGGTAAGGTGACGCCATAAGCAACATCACCAGACCGCATCCCGCCGCCATGGGCCAGACCATCAGTGAGAACCTTCTTTTGACGAGCAATGCCGCCAGAAGCACTATGGTAAGATTGACGGCCACAGACATGCTGATATTGCCCAACATTCCGATAAAGACAAACACCATCATGAGTCTTGGCCATGCGTTTTTATCTTCCATTGAGCTGTAACGTAAAAATGCCAGCACCAGGACGGGCGTAATTGCGAGGCAGAGAGTCTCAGGCGTGATGGATGAAAGGTCGCCCAGTCCCCAGAAATAGCCACCAAGCGTTTTGGTTACCGCGGTCGACAGCACGGCCACGAATGCAGATATGGACCAGCTGCGGCACTGGCGAAACAACAGGGCGTACATCCCGCACAGGTAAAGCATAACCGCGAAGCCGCTCATTACCCGGAAACCGAGAACGGCGTCGTTATAACCCCTCGGCGCGAGAATCAGTTCCATCATACTGGCGAACACGGGCGAGTGCCCTCGCCACGGCCCTTTGTCCATGTAGGCCATGTCGTGCTGATAGAGCCCGCCATCATGCCGCTTCAGGGTTGCCGCCGCTATGCCGACCTGTTCGTCGCTGAGACGCTCTTCCAGAAAGGACTGATATCCGCAGGCGGCCGCCACCGCCGCGAATATCAACGCTGCCACAAGATGCCTTGGTTTGTGAACCGGTCTCATTCGGCTCTTCCTTCCTGCCTTCTCGAATAATACTATAAAGATAGTGTAGCAATAGCAATATACGCCTTTTTGTCCGACAATAATAAATATGGATGAATTTGTAGAAAAACTCGCAGACAGTATCGATGCCGCCGGTCTGCTTCCGGCGGGCGCTTCTGTGGTGGTGGGTGTCTCAGGCGGCGCCGACAGTGTGGCGCTTATGGCAGCCCTGCGGGAACTGGCCGATATGCCGCAGCGTGGGTATAAAATCACGGCCGCTCATCTGAATCATTGCATACGGCCGGATGCTGCGGAGGATGCGGAGTTTACATTAAACCTGGCCCGAAAGTGGGGCGTGCGATGCATCGTCGAACGGCGGGACGTGAAAAAATATGCCGACAGTCACGGCCTGGGCACTGAAGAGGCGGCCAGGCATCTCAGATACGATTTCCTGCGCAATACGGCCGCCAAACTTTCGGCCGGTTACGTCGCGCTTGGCCACCACGGCGACGACAATGTCGAAACCATACTTCATCATATTATCAGGGGCACGCACATACGCGGGCTGGCCGGCATCCCGCAAACCCGTCCGTTGGGCCGGGGGGTGGTCCTGGTCAGGCCCATGCTGGGCTGCCGGCGCGACGAAATCGAAGATTATTGCCGCCGGATTGATATATCCTGGCGGACCGACTCGACAAATATGGACGTCGCTTACAGCCGGAACTTCATCCGAAATGAACTTTTGCCGCTGATTCGCAGCCGTCTTAATCCCCAGTTCGACAGGGCGTTGCTCTCGCTGGGAACAGCAGCTGGTCAATTACACGACTTTCTGGAACATGCCGGCAGGGAAGCATATCGGGAGGCGCTGCTGGAATCTCAGAGCGATTGTCTGGTTCTTTCGGCGGAAGTGCTGGCCGAGAAAAGGCCGGTTGTCCGCGGAGAGGTGCTTCGCGTGGCTCTGGAGAAACTTGCCGCGCCGCTGGGGAAGATTACGGCCGAGCATTACGCGCGTTTTTCGCGGATTGTATGTGACACCGGCGTAGTGGCGCTGCCCGGCGACTGGTCGGCCCGCTGTGACGGCAGGGAAGTAATCATCTCCCAGGAGGCGGTGGAAGTATCGTCGCCGGCTGTCACTGCCGCGCTTGCCTGTCCGGGACAAACCCGTCTCGACGATGGTAGGATTGTGGTTTGCGACGTCGGCTCGCCCGAGAAACTTTCCTTTCACGAGCATCTGAAAAATCCATCGCCGGGTGTGGAGTATCTCGACGCCGATCGGCTCAAGGGCCGGCTCGTCGCCCGTTGCCGGGGCGAGGGTGACCGCTTTACACCGCTTGGCGCGCCGGGTGGCCAGACAGTCAGCGATTTTTTGACGAATCTTAAACTGCCGCACCGGCAACGCGGCCGTGTGCTGTGCATATGTGATGATGAAGGCATTGTTTACCTGGCGCCACTTCGTATAGCCGAGCGGGTAAAGGTCACGGACAAAACGCGTAAGGCGGTGCGAATATCTATAATGATATCACGAGCGGAAGACGGCGGCGAAAATCTTGACGAAAAGGACCAGGTGGGATAAATCTTTTGATATGGTTATTGCGGCAATAGGCAGTCTGGGCAGGATGACCCGCAACATGCTGGTTGAGTTCGGGGACTTCTGCCGATTTTGCGGGCGGACTATCCTGTGGATATTCGCCGGCACTACGCGTTTGCAGAATCTGCGTCTGCTGTTTCCGCAGATGTACGAAATAGGCACGCGCAGCATACCCGTCGTAATCATCACAGGCGCATTCGTGGGAGCGGTGCTGGCGGTGCAGACGGTCATGCAGTTCAAGTCCATCGGCATGGAGGCCCAGATGGGCACTATAATCAATCTCTCTGTTCTGCGGGAACTCGGCCCGGTGCTGGCGGGCCTCATACTGGCCGGGCGAGTCGGCGGCGGATTGACCGCAGAACTCGGCACCATGCGTGTAACCGAGCAGATAGACGCCCTCCGCGCTATGGGCGCGACGCCGATTCGCGTTCTGGTCGTTCCGCGGTTCCTGGCGTGCGTGCTGTTGATCCCCGTTCTGGTAATGTACGCCGATTTTATGGGCATACTGGGCGGATACGTCGTCAGCGTTTACGTTTATGGCGTGACCGCATCGCAGTTCTGGGCCCACGCCACCAGCGCGGTGGAATATTTCGACATATTCTACGGGCCGCTTAAAAGCGTCTTCTTCGGCGGTGTGATGAGTCTTATATGCTGCTATAAGGGATTCAGGTGCGCTCCCGGGGCGGCCGGAGTCGGCAGGGCGTGCACGGAGAGTTTCGTGGCCAGCTGCATGGCCATTCTGGCGCTGGATTTATTCCTCGGAATGTTCCTGAACACGATTTACGAGTTTTTCTTCGGCATCAAGGTCGTGCTGTGAACCTGAGGAGATGATTTGCCGGTGGCTTCTGCCGCCGGAATGTGGAAACATCAGGGGCGAAACGGATTTTGTTCAACAATGATTTTACAGAAGATTCAGAACTGGAAGAAACGACACCGCAACCCTACGAATTTCTGGATTCATATGGCCGGGATTCCCATGAGCTTTATAGCTGCGCCGCTGCTGGCGATTTTCGGTCTGTGGCCGGTGGCGATATCGCTTTTTGTGACCGGATACGCGCTTCAGTTTATCGGCCACCTGATAGAAGGCAACCGTTCCGGCGAGGAGCAGTTGCTGCGTAAAATACTTTCCCGCAAACGAAACTGAGACGCCCGGACGCTTACCGCGCCTCGGCGGCCATGTCTGCTATTTCGCGCTTGAAGTCGCCGTGCACATAGTTGTGCAATAATCGCCCCGGGCAGGCAGTGCTTGCGTTGGGCGCATCCCGGTGTCCGATAATTTCCGACATCGGTATGTCGTATTCGACCACCAGGTAAGTGACCAGCCGCTTGAGGGCCGACAACTGTGACTGCGTGGGCATGTGATTCTGGAAATTGCCAACCAGGCAAATACCGATGCCGTGATTGTTGTATTCGTTATTGGGCGTGCCGCCGCAGTGAGCGCCCCATTTCTGCTTTTTCCAGCGGCTGCCGACCTCGACTTTGCCGTTCGGGCCACCGTTGCCGTTGTCGATGACGAAGTGATAGCCAAGTTCGTCCCACCCGCGGTCGCGGTGTGCTTCGTCGAATATGTCGGCGCTGCCGACCTCGGTGGCGCTGTGGTGGATTACTATATGCCGCCACACGCGCTGTCGGCCGGAAACCTTCCATTCCGAAGGCACGGATAAAGATGGTTTGCGGCGAGGTTGCTTCGGACGGCGGCGTGGCGGCCGACGGGTATGCTCCTGGCCGGAGGCGAGGTCCAGTTCGTGGACAGGCAGGTCGCTAAGAACGCCCTTGGATGTCGGCTTGCAGCCGGACAGCAGGGCGGCTGCGGCGCTGATTCCGGCTGCTTTGAAAAATTCGCGGCGTGTGGAATTCTTTTTACTGCTCATTGGAAACCTTGCGAGGATTAAAACTCTTGTGGTCCCACCTGGCGGTGAAACCGGCGTCGAACTCCTTCTTATACTTTTTATCGGCCTGTACGGCGACTATTCTTTATCCGACACATGCGGCGATGTTTCAAACATTATTTAATTTTTCCGCAGATGCGGTTATTATAATCGCAGGTTGAATAAATTTCCCGGCCGGAGTGGCGGAATCGGCAGACGCGCGGGATTCAAAATCCCGTCAGGTTCACCCCTGGTGTGGGTTCGAGTCCCACCTCCGGCATTTGAAGACATTCATTTTTTTGCCGGATGGCCGAGGGGTATGAGCATCAGCGGCGCCTGGGGGCGGGGCAACTCGAGCACGTCGGCGATTTTGTCATCATCGAACGCTCCAACAGGCACGCCCGCCAGGTCCATCGCCGTGGCCTGGAGCAACACGTTTTGCAATGCGCAGCCGACTTCTATGTGAACGTATCTTTTGGCCCGTTGGCCGTACTTCCGCGCCGTGCGCTGTTCCACGGCCGCGATTATCATCACCATCTGCGCATCGCCGACCCATTCCTGGTTCAGCGCCGCTGCCTCGAGTTTACCCCGCACGTCACCGGTTAAATGCGACTCCAGCGCGTGCCTGCCCGGCAGGTAGTGTCTGACGCCGTTTTCTGTTGCCACGTAAATCTCCAGCGGATACAGCGCGCCCGCCGACGGCGCCGTGCGATAGCCGTGTTCCTTGTCTGTAATGCCTTGTGCGGCCCAGCATAACTGCGCGATTTGCTCCGCCTCCAGCGACTCGTCGGTAAACTGCCGCTGCGACCGCCGCTTTGCCAGCGTTTCTTCCAGCGACATATCTCCTTTCATCGCCGGCTCGCCCGGCCGCAGCGTCTCGCCGTCGGCCAGTGCGTAAATAGCTATCACGGTCGCCGTCGCCAACGCAGCAGCCATCACAATTAAACCCGGTCGTATTATCGTGCTCATAATTATTCTCCTTTGCATTCGGCGTCCGCAAATGAATCCATAGATAATTTTATCATTGCCGAGGATTATTAAAAATGCAGATTTACAAAAATGCTGTGCATTGACATCGCCGGCGTTGTGGTTAACCTTGAGTTCAGGGAGTCGAGATTATGGCTGATTATCAACTTGGTGTTATCGGTTGCGGGAACATGGCCGAGGCGCTTCTGGGCGGCGTAATCGGCGGCAACTTCCTTCCGCACAACGCCGTTGTGGCCTCGGACCCGGTATTCAAGCAGCGCAAGCACTTTACGCGCCGCTTCGGCATAACCACCACTGAAGACAATAGAACATCCGCGGCGTGCCCGCGTGTGGTGCTGGCCGTCAAGCCGCAGGTGTTGCCGGCAGTGCTGGAGGAGATAGCCCCCGCCGTGGATGAACAGGCCGTGATTATCTCCATCGCAGCCGGCGTAACCAGCGAGTTCATTGACTCCCGCCTGGGCGGCAAGGGGCGAATCGTGCGGGTAATGCCCAACACTCCCATGCTGGTAGGCGCCGGCCTGGCCGCCGTGGCGGCCGGACCGCGGGCTGTTGCCGAAGATACAAAATGGGTCGAAAAGATGCTATCCACCTGTGCAAAGACCGTGGCCGTGGATGAAAAACTGATGGACGCGGTCACGGCCGTGTCCGGCTCAGGACCTGCGTATTTCTTCTATCTTATCGAGGCCGTCATCACCGCCGCCGTCAAAGAAGGTCTCGACGAAGATGTTGTCCGGATGCTGGCCGTGGAGACGTGCACCGGAGCGCTGAAAATGCTGGCCGAGACGGATGAACCTCCTGAAGGCCTGCGCGCCCGCGTTACCAGTCCCGGCGGAACCACGGAGAAAGCCATACAAATCCTCGACGAAGCCGGCGTTAAAGACACCTTCGTAAAGGCCATCCGCGCGGCCGCACAAAGATCGAGAGAACTGGGGAAATAGAAAACTAAAAGCTTAAATCTAAAAAGACGGTCTCAAATCCGATTTACGAATTAACGAATCTGCTCGAGGCGGTAGGCGATTTTTCTCCAGTGCGTTCCTCGCCAGAGAAGTTTTCCGCAACGTTGACATCGCCAGAATTTATCACAGTTTTTGTAGGCCAGCGGCGGGGCCTCGGCCATAACCTGGTGCTTTGGAACTTCGATTAGTTCGCCGCCGCAGGCCATGCACCGCGGCTGGCGCAGGGACAGGTCGAGGTGATCCATCACAAACCGAAGCGCTTCCGTGCGCGATAACTGGCGGGGCACGCGCAGGGCGGGTATCTCGCCGCGGCGAATGACGTTACGCCTGAAAATGTCGCTGTCGCAGGAAAGCAGCATCCGCCCGCTTTCTTCGGCCAGTTCGACCAGCCGCCCGTCGTCTATGTCGTAGTGGAATTCGGCGTCGTACCCGGCCGCACGCAGCCATCGTGCCAGACCGCCCAGCATCGAATCGCATATGAATGTTTCCGGCTTCTGTTCTGGTGGTTCCATCTTGTGTATGATACACGTTGTTGCGGATGGCCGCGAGATGCCGCGCGAAAAATCATTGTTCACTGCAAGGTCGAACGGGAGAGTGATTATGAGACACGTAAAAATTATCGTGGCGTTGACAACGGCGTTGTGCGTAAGTGGTTGCTGGCCGGAGGAAAAAATCGTTTGGTCACCGGATGGCAGTAAGGCGGCGGTCCTTGCCGGAGACGGGTTGTACATTTGTGACGCAGAGGCGAATATTTCAAATGATTCAGTCGAAGGCATTATTGCCGTGGATTGGCTCGGCGACGGTTCCGACGCGCTGGTGGCGGCCAGGGAAGTAAAGGTGGCTACATGGGAACAAGCACGGGCAATATTGCCCGAGAAGGACGTCGCGGCCGCTAAAAGGCGCGCCGCCGAACTGCGAGCAGAGGTTCTCGCACACGAGGGTGAGATGGGTGCTTTTAAGCCGGCCGGACGTAGCGAGTATGACATGCTCGCTGTTGTGTATCTTGCGGCTCAGAAGGATGAAGCGCTCTTTGAAAAACTCGGCGACAAAGCCGGAGAAATAAAAAGACTAAAAGCCAATGTATATGTCATTCAGAAATACAGGATTGATGCTCTGGATGTCTCGGCTGGAAACAAAATTCTTACAACTCACGCAAAAATCATGAACATTCACGTCTCCTCGAATGACAGGGCGATTGCGTTTCAGACTTTACGCACCAGGGGAAATAAGGATGTCCTGACGTTGAGCGTTGCACCTGCCGGCGGCGGCGGGGCGCAGCTTATTGCCGAAGATGTTGCAATGGGCGTCGACTGGACTTCAACGGGCCGGCTCGTCTATATCAAGGGGCTGGGGGAGAAAAGATACCGCGAGGCATCCGGTGACAATAAAGTCGGCCGTCTTTATATAACCGAAGTATTCGATGGCCACAGCGAAATTTCGGATGAGTTACACGCCGAGCCGGTGGTGACGATGGTTTATAACGATGCGACTTCTCTAAAGAATATTTCCGGAGGGTGCATCCTGTTCGCCTCGAAGGATGTGACACTGCCTGTTAGCACGTTTGAGTTGTCGCGCAACGACAAAGAATCTCTTTTTGCCGTTGGCAGAGGCGAAAAAGACACAGTTAAGTCAATCCTTGATAATGAGCAACTTGCCTTGTTGCGTGAGAGAGATTTCCACCCGGCCTTGTTTACGGTTAATCCGTCCGGGACAAAGGCGGCAATTATGTCCGACGACTGGGATGTGGCCGTTATTGACCTTGACAATGGGATGGTGAAGATAATCGACACCGGCGCGGTGGCAGAGCAGGATAGACTCATGGCTTTACCGAACTGGCGGACTGATGACGAACTGTGTTTCGTCGTTCCGCCCGGCTCGAAATACAGCTCGAAAAGGCGACCGGAGGTCGTCCTTTGGGCCGATGGCGAAACCAGGTGCATAAGCAAGTCATGGGGTGACGATGTCGTTGAGAGTTTCGTCGCAAAGACGAGAACGACCCAACCAGCTACAGCGCCGGCGCCTGCTAAGGATAAGTGAATTATTCTTCCGGCATTTGCGCGATTATTTGGGGCAAAATTTCGCCTGTTTTGCCGGAGATTGCCACGTCAACCGAGTTTGTGAACGGAGTGGGGTCGAGGTTTACCTCGATGGTTCTGGCCCCGGATGAGACGGCGATTTCGACCAGTCCCGCGGCCGGATATACTACGGCACTCGTCCCGGCCGAGATAAACACGTCGCAGTTTCTCGCCGCATCGGCGGCGGCGGATATGACATCCTGCGGCAGCGCTTCGCCGAACCATACGACGTCGGGGCGGATGTAACGTCCGCACCGGGGACATTGGTAAATCGGTTCTTCGGGCACGTTGTCAGGGTCGAATTCGATTCGATGCCCGCATCCGGTGCAGTGCCATCGCGCCAACGAACCGTGCAGCTCCAGTACGTTTTTGCTACCGGCCGAGTAGTGCAGGGCATCGATGTTCTGAGTGGCCAGGGCGAATTCGCCGCCGCGGGCCACAATGCGGCGTTCGATTTCAGCCAGTGCCTCGTGGCCCGGATTGGGCCGGACATCCTTCATCCGTCTGACGCGCTTATGATACCAGGCGATGACCATTCGCGGATTTTTGCTGAACCCCTGAGGTGTTGCGACATCTTCGATTTTCGCATCCTCCCACATGCCGCCGGGGCCGCGGAAGGTCGGCACGCCGCTTTCGGCCGAAATACCCGCGCCGGTGAGGACAGCGACTTTTTCGGCCGAGGTGAGCATATCGGCCGCGCTTGTAATTTTCTTCTTTAATGCCATAATGCTGATGTTATAAATATAGAGTTTCCGCAGATAACGTAAAGTTTTCAGTCCATATCGATATAAGGTTTGCAAGGAGATTGCAATGGCCAAGGTAAAACCGGAAGAAATTCCTCCAGAGGTGCTGGAAGAACGTCAGATGATTGTCGATGCCAAGTCCAGGGGACGCCTGGCGACACTTGGCGCTTACACGAAACTCTCAGGCCCGGGCTGGCTTCAAAGCGCGATAACCCTGGGCGGTGGTTCGCTGGCGTCGAGTCTGTATCTGGGCGTGCTGGGCGGTGTCAGTTTGCTGTGGCTTCAACCACTGGCGATGATAATCGGCGTGATAATGCTGTGCGCCATAAGTTACGTCACGCTATCCACCGAGCAGCGACCTTTCAGGGCGATAAACTCACACGTCAATCCTGTGCTGGGGTGGGGGTGGCTGCTTGCGACGATGATGGCCAATCTGGTGTGGGCCTTGCCGCAGTTTTCTTTGGCCACCGCATCGGTGAGGCAGAATCTGCTGCCGAGCGTATTGAGTCCGCAGGTTATGAACGACACCGCCGGCAGACTGTTGGTGTGTTTGCCTGTAGCCGTGATATGCATAATTATGGTGTGGTTCTACGACAGCGGAAAGACCGGTGTGAGAGTCTTCGGTATCCTGTTAAAAACAATGGTGGGTGCCGTTATCATATGCTTTTTCGGTGTTTTGGTGAAACTCAGTTTTATCGGCGAAGGCATGGACTGGTCCGCTGTGTTCAGCGGATTCATACCCGATTTGAGTCTGCTGACCGCCCCGACAAAGTCTCTCACCGATGAAATCGCACGGGTCGCCCCGGCGTTTCAGGAATACTGGAGCGATATAATCGTTTCACAACAACAGAGTGTTATGATTGCGGCCGCCGCCACCGCGGTCGGTATCAACATGACATTTCTTCTGCCGTATTCCATGCTGAAGCGCGGCTGGGACAGGAACTTTCGCGGGCTGGCGATTTTCGACCTTGCCACCGGCCTGTTTGTTCCGTTCCTGCTGGCAACGGCGTGCGTGGTTATAGTATCGGCTACACAGTTTCACTCGAAGCCGGCCAAAGGTTTCCTGGGAGAGACGGACGCCACGGGCGCCAAGATAGAACCCGACCCCGCCCAGGTGGCCAAGTATGAAAAATTAGCCGCCGAGCGTATTGAATACGAACTCGGTGAACAAAATTTCGGGAAACTGACCGACGAGCAGATTGAACAGCGTATCGATGAATTGCCCCGGGCCGATAAGCGAATGGCGGCCATGCTCATCAAGCGCGACGCATTTGACCTTGCCAACTCTCTTTCGCCCTTTACGGGAAAAATCTTTTCACATTACATATTCGGCATAGGTGTGGTGGGCATGGCGATTTCCTCCATCATTATCCTTATGGTTATCAACGGTTTTGTGATTTGTGAAATTTTCGACCTGCCGCACAAGGGCTGGCCATACCGTGCCGGCGCCATGCTCCCGCTGGTAGGCATCCTTGGTCCGTTTATATGGACCGGAGGCAAGGCGCAGTTCTGGCTGGCGGTGCCGACATCAAATATCGCCTTTGTGCTTCTGCCCATAGCGTATCTGTCTTTTGTCCTGGTTTTAAACAGCAAGCGCCTGCTCGGCGCGGACATGCCACGTGGTACCAAGCGGCTGGTATGGAACGTCATCATGATTATCGCCCTGACCATTGTGGCGCTTGGATGTATGTGGAAATTATGGTCCGGCCTTGGTTCGATCGGAATCGCGCTTCTGGTCGGCTTTATTGTATTGTGCCTGATAGTCTCGGTGATAAGAAGGATGCGCGGCAAGGAAGAGATTATTTGACGCGATGAACATCGGAGTCTGCACAATACCCGAAAATGTGAAGGAAATTCCGCCCGCCCTGGAATTCGTCGAGGTCACGGTGGTGGGGTTTCTGATTCCGGATAAGGACGAGTCGGAGTTTGTCCCGCACGCCTCGGCCGCTTCGAAGTGTCCCTTGCCGGTGGTGGCGGCAAACAGCATGCTGCCCGGCTGGTTGAAATCCGTAGGCCCGGATGTGGATAAAGAATCGCTGGACCGCTATGTGGATGTAATGCTGCAGCGGTCCGGGCGGACAGGTATCGACACGGTGGTGTTCGGTTCATGGGAAAGCAGAATGGTTCCGGATGGCTTTGACCGTAGCCGAGCCCGACAGCAATTGACCGAGCACCTTCGCCGGTGGGGCGATATGGCCGAGCGGGCGGGTGTAACTATAGTTATCGAGTCGCTGAACGATACGGAATGCAACATCGTCAACACACTGGATGAAGGCGCGGAACTGTGCCGCGCCGTTAACCATCCGAGCGTAAAAGTGCACGCCGATTTGTATCACATGGCCAGAATGAATGAATCCCCGGATGCCGTTACCAGTGCGGGAGATTTAATCCATCACGTACACGTGGCCGACGCACCGGGACGGACTGCGCCCACGGCGGGAAACGATGCTCTGGAGGGTTATTTCAGGGCACTTGGCGAGACAGGATATGATGGCCGGGTTAGTATTGAGTGCAATTGGGACGATTTTGACACTCAGTTGCCTAAGGCAGTCCGTGTGGTAAATGATTACCTGAAGCTGTGCTGACGGCGATGCCGGTTTGCCGCGTTTAAAGTAGGCGATTTTGGAGTGGCATTTTAAATTCGGATGTCGCGAACATTTTTTGTATAATAAAAGTAAGCAGACAGAGATGGTGAGTTGTTACTCGCCCGTTGGTATGGAAAAATTATTGCTTTTATCCGAAAGTTTGTTTTATATCGCCGTGTCAAATATCACTCAGATTTTGCTGGCAAGTGGCGCGCTTGTAGTTGTCGCGGTGATTCTCGGCTGTATCGTGCTGTGGTTGCGACGGCGTCTGCTTTCGCTTTCGGCTTACGGAACGAAGCAGGGCGATGCTTTTACCATTAACCAGCTGGAATCTTTGCACGAGTCCGGCCGGATTTCCGATGAGGAATTCTCTCGGATGCGCCGGGCGATACTTTCCCTCAAAGAGCCGGAAAATATAACTTCACAGTCAAGTGACACCACCGGCAACGCCGATGAAGAAGAACAGCCGAGCGAGGAATAGTTGAATATATTCAGGGAGTATAGATGAGTCCTTCTGATAAAAATAATTCCAAAGGCGGCAAGGGCGGCGGAGGCGGCTCTTCGGACCGCCGAGAACCGGTATGCAGTTTTTGCCACCGCAGCAGCCGCGAAGCCGGACCTGTGGTCGAGGGGCCCGACGGTGCGAACATATGTTCGAACTGTGTTGAACTGTGCCGCAATATCATACGACAGGAGCAGCGACGCGACGTCCGCTCCGAGACACTGTTCGGCACGGTACCTACACCGAGACGTATAAAAGAATATCTCGACCAGTACGTGGTAGGCCAGGAACACGCCAAAAAGGTTTTGTCGGTGGCGGTGCACAACCATTACAAGCGCCTCATGCACGCCGGCGCCGAGGATGAAGAATCGGTCGAACTGGACAAGTCCAACGTGTTGCTGATAGGCCCCACCGGCTGCGGCAAGACCCTGCTGGCCCGCACGCTGGCGGGTGTTCTCAACGTCCCATTCGCCATCGGTGATTCCACCACGCTGACCGAGGCCGGTTACGTGGGCGAGGACGTCGAGAATATCCTGCTCAAACTTCTTCAGGCCGCCGATTATGACCTCCAGGCCGCCGAACAGGGCATTATTTACATCGATGAAATCGACAAAGTCGGCAAGACCTCCCAGAATGTCTCAATAACGCGAGACGTCAGCGGCGAGGGTGTGCAGCAGTCGCTGTTGAAGCTTCTGGAAGGCACCGTGGCCAACATTCCACCGCAGGGCGGCCGTAAGCACCCCGAGCAGCAATATATCCAGATGGACACAACGCACATATTGTTTATCTGTGGCGGGACGTTCACGGGCCTGCAGGAGATAATAAAGCGGCGTCTAGGCCGGCAGTTAATCGGATTCGCCGGCGAAGAGGCCAAGGGCGACAGTGCAGCCGAACACAGCGATATACTCGCGCAGGTTCAGTCGGAAGACCTTGTACACTTCGGGATGATTCCTGAACTGGTCGGGCGCCTGCCGAGCATAACCTCGCTGGGCGAACTGGACGAAGAGGCGATGATGCAAATACTTACCGAGCCGAAAAACGCTCTCATAAAACAGTACAAGCAGTTTTTCCGCATGGAAGACGCCACGCTCAAGTTTACCAAGGGCGCGCTTCGGGCAATGTCACGCAAAGCAATGAAGCGTAATGTAGGCGCCAGGGCGCTGAGGAGCATAGTCGAGGAACTTATGCTCGAACTTATGTACGAACTGCCCGAGCGAGGGCAAAAGGATACGGTTTATGAAATAACCGAGGACATGGTTACCGGTGAGCATAAACCGTCGCTGTTTGCCGCTTCCAAGGCGAAGAAGGAAAGTGCCTGAAAATTTCCTTTTTAACAGAAATCAAAATAAAATCTAATTGACACTTTGCGCACCAGAGGGAAAATGTGCCTCGCCGTCAAAACCCATAAAGGGCGGCATAGATCGCTCGTTGCCGTGGTGGGGCGGTTTGAGGTTCGTGTGTGGGGGTATATCTGAATGAATACATTCCTGGAAATTGTTTGATGGCTAAAGCCAATAAATTAACCGACTATCTCAGCATCGAAACGATCCGGCAGTTGCAGGATGATTTTTCGGCAGCGGTCGGCGCGCCGGTGCGGGTGTGTGATTCCGAGGGTCGGCCGTTTTCCAACGGCGCGGCCGAGGCGCCCGCTGTCCGTCGGGGTTGTGATGCGCCGGTGGTTTTCAACGGGGATGTCATAGGGCGGATAGTATGTGAAGATACAGGCGGGCAAGGCGGGGAGGTAGAACTTCGTCATGCTTCCATGGTACAGAGTTTCCTGAAGCTCATGGCCGCA
This sequence comes from uncultured Planctomycetaceae bacterium, assembly GCA_964472875.1. Lineage (GTDB taxonomy): Bacteria > Planctomycetota > Phycisphaerae > SM23-33 > SM23-33 > CAYYMD01. Next base: position 17,416 of record CAYYMD010000017.1, on the reverse strand, counting down.
CAGATAGTCCGTCTTTGCGACCGCCAGAAGCAACTGCACACTCGGGTTCGCGAGCTGGCCACGTTGTATCGTCTCACCGCAGAGTTCACAGGCCAGCATGACATTCAAGCGGTTCTGGACCTGGTGGCAGGCACGGTGGTGGATGTGCTTCACGCCAAGGCGTGCTCCATCCGCCTGCTGAACGAAAACCGCACGGAACTGGTGATAAAGGCGGTGGCGAACCTTTCGCCGGAGTATCTCGAGAAAGGTCCCATACTGGTTTCCGAGAGTATGATTGACCAGCAGGTTCTCAACGAACTTCAGCCGGTTTATATCGCCGATGAGCGCGATGACCCCCGGGTGCTTTACCCGGCCGAAGCCACCCGCGAAGGCCTCATAAGTGCTTTGTGCGCCCCGCTTGTCTACAAGCAAAAGCCCGAGGGCGTTATTCACGTTTATACGGGTCGGCCGCACCGTTTCGACTGGTACGAGATATCGCTGCTTCAGGCCATATGCGCGCAAGCGGCGGCGGCGATAGTCAACGCCCGACTTTACGAGGAGGCGGTTCACAGCGCGGAGGCCCGGCGGCAGTTGCGGCTTGCAGGCGAGGTTCAAAGACGAATGGTCCCGTCCGGTCCGCCTGAGATACCGGGTATTCAGATTGCTTCCCAGTACGTTTCCTGTTTTGAAGTAGGTGGTGATTTTTACGATTTCATCCCGCTGGCCGGCGGCGTAACTGCGATGGTGGTCTGTGATGTGGTTGGCAAAGGCGTAAGGGCATCATTGTTGATGGCCTCTATCCGTTCACTGGTGAGGGCGCACGCCTCCGGCACCGCCGATATTTCAGAAATACTCTCGCGGGTTAACCGGGATTTAAGCTCGGCCACCTCGATGGGGGATTTCGCCACACTGTTTCTGGCTGTGATTGACCCCGAAAACAAAATCATGCGCTATGCCAGCGCCGGCCATGTTCCGCCCGTATTGTTCAGGGGCGGCAAAACAAGGGAGCTTTCTCGTGGCGGGGGGCTGCTGGGAATAGATGCCGAATGGAAGTGGGAAAGCGAAGAACTATCGCTGGAAAGCGGCGACTATATACTTACATATACAGACGGGCTGTCCGAGGCCATGAACTTCGACGAGGAAACGTTCGGCCGCGAGAGGTTAATCAAATCGGCGCAGACAGCAATAGCCGACGACCGCACGGCGGATGGCCTCGTCAGGCATCTGCTGTGGGCTATGAGGAGTTTCACCGGCCTGCACGAGCGGTTTGATGACTTGACAATTGTTGCACTAAAGGTACTATAATTACTTTGAGATTAAAATTATGAGGGACAAGAAAGGAATTCAAGCGTATATATTATGAGCCATTTCTGTCTTTTGGCTCGGCCGGATGATTATACGGCATCCGACTGGTCGGGCGATAAAACAGTAAAGTATTGGAAGCAACGCCCACCTGAACTCCAGGAAGAGTTCGACGCCATGCTGGAACACGCCACCAAGCAGTATGGTCGTACCATGGGCGACGAGATAGAGGCCGCGCGCGAAAAATTTTCACAGACACTTTCCGCGCTGGGCGACGACCCGCCCGAGGCGGGTGGGATCCTGCGGCTGGAGAAAATTCCCGGCCAGATACTCCGCGACAGCGGATTAAATGACCCTCTGGGCTACCACAAGAACCAGGAGACAATGTCGGCCGCGGCTGCCTATCCCGATGTGGCGCACAAAATACACGGCATGGTCGGCGATGAACGCTGGCGACACCTGTTGCGTGCGGTGGTGGCTGCCGAGGAGCAACAGCTGAATCTCTCCGGAGGCACCGATTTTGTCGACATCGTCGAGGACCTGGATTCCCGCAACTGGGTACAGGATGACTTTGATGCCATCAGCAGCCGACTCCCCGACCAGCCGCCGGCCGAGTGGTCCAAGGCGGTGGTATTCGCCGACAAGGCGGGCGGGCAGTTTGTTCTCGGCGTGATGCCGCTGGTGCGTGAACTGGCGATGTGGGGTGTGAAGATAGTCCTTGCGGCCGATGAAACTTCCACCGGCGGGACTATAACCGCCGATGAGGCGGTAGGCGTTATAGAGGAACTCGCCGGGGGTGACGCTGACCTGGCCGCGATGGTCGCCGGAGGAATGCTCGAGGTGGTCTCCACCGGTGGGCACGTGCCACCTCTGGACCTCTCGCATGTGTCCGACGAACTGAACGAGGCGGCCGCCGATGCCGAACTGGTCATACTTACCGGACAGCATCGCGCCGTGCTGACCAATTTCGATGCGCCGTTCTCCACCGATGCCCTTCGTCTGGCCATGCTCCAGCACAAATCGATCAGTTCGCTGCTCGAGTCCGAGCCCGGGAATTGCCTTTGCAAGTACACCGCGCCGTGACGGGCTTAACTGTCGGCCTGATTCTTTCGCCGCCGGTCAGCGACAGCGGCATGGATGGCGTCGGCCGTCAGTTCGGCACAATGGAGTTTGTTCTGGGGCAGCTCGAGTTCGCCGGCGATGTCATCGCTTCTTAGTCGGGCTGCATGATCGAGTGTTTTGCCGATTAGCATAGTAGTCGCCAGCGAGCCGGATGCTATCGCCGCGGCACAGCCGAAGGTCTTGAACTTTGCATCCGTAATCACGCCGTCGTCGCCGGCGCGTATATGGAACATCGTCACGTCGCCGCATACTTTCGAACTCATGGTGGCCGCTCCAACGTCGGATAAATCCTCATCCAGCGAGCCGACGTTGCGAGGGTTCTCGAAGTGGTCTATCAGTTTTTCGCTGTATTGCGGCTGTATTGACATTATTTTTCCGTTCGCCGCCGGCCCTTCATGGCGGCGTCATAGAGAGGACTGATTTCGCGCAGTTGCTCAACCGCCGCTACGACATGGTCGATGGCGTAGTCGATTTGCTCCTGTGTGTTAAAGCGCCCCAGTGAGAATCGTATCGCCGAATCTAGCGCATCTCCGCTTAAACCGATGGCCTCCAGAACATGTGATGAGGACAGCGAGGCAGTGGTGCAAGCCGAGCCGGACGAGACGGCCACGTCACGCAGTTTCATCAACAATGCCTCGCCCTCCACGTACGCGAACGACATGTTCGACGTGTTGGGTAGCCGTTCGGTGGGGTGGCCGTTGAGGGTTACGTAATCGAGCCGGCCGGTTATTCCCTTTTCCAGCCGGTCGCGCAGTTGATCGATGCGCCCGGCTTCGTCGGGCATTTCATTTTTGCAAATCTCTGCTGCGGCGCCGAGGCCGACTATTCCGGGCACGTTCAGTGTTCCGCTTCGCAGCCCACGCTCGTGGCCGCCGCCGTGCATCCGGCACGCCGGGCGAATCCGCGGGCTGCGGCGGCGAACGTAAAGCGCACCCACGCCCTTGGGGCCGTACGTCTTATGGGCGGAGATACTCAGCAGGTCTATACTCGCCTTTTCCACATCTACCGGTATCTTGCCCACCGCCTGCGTTGCATCGCTGTGGAAGAAGACGTTGTTGTCTCCGGCGATTCGGCCGATTTCGGCCACGGGATTTATCGTGCCGATTTCGTTGTTGGCGGCCATTATGGAAATCAATATCGTCTTGTCCGTTATCGCATCGGCAACCTGCCGCGGGGCGATTTTGCCGTGCTTGTCGGGTTTCAGCCAAGTTATTTCGCAGCCGTTATCCGCCAGCCACTTACACGGGTCGATGACGGCCTTGTGCTCTGCCGTTGATGTGATTATGTGATTTCCGCCAGCAGCGTACGCCTCGGCCACGCCCTTAATGGCCAGGTTGTTCGACTCGGTCGCGCCGGATGTGAACACTATATCATCCTCGCCGGCGCCAATGAGTTCGGCCACCTGTAGGCGGGCGTTATTAACGGCATCGAATGCGCGCCAGCCGTACTCGTGGTGCCTGCTTGCGGCATTGCCGTACCATTTTGTGAAATACGGCATCATCGCCTCCAGCACGCGCGGATCGACCGGCGTAGTGGCGTTGTTGTCAAGATATATAGGCGTTTCAACGGGCATGAATTACATTATAGCCATACTGCAAAGACGTGCCATGCTTATGATTTCGCAAGTATGTCTTTGCTGTCCGTGTGTAAAAGTTTGGATTTGTTTTTGTTACAGTTGACAGGGACAATAAAATTCATAACGGTAAGCAAAGGGTTAATTCATAAGGAGAGAGACTATGTCTGCTGAGATTAAATGGCTTGGACACGCGAGCTTCAGGATATCCGGCGGCGGTTCGGTGGTTTACATCGACCCGTGGAAAATCGACGGCTCGCCCGGGGACGCCGACGTGGTGTTCGTATCGCACAGCCACTTCGACCACCTCTCGGCCGAGGATATCGCGAAGGTCAGCAAGGACGGCACGACGCTGCTCGCTTCTGCCGATGCGGCCGCGCAAATCCCGGGCGCGAAAACGCTGTCGCCGGGCGACGGCGAACAGGCCGGCGGCGTGGCAATAGAGGCCGTGCCGGCGTACAACGTCGGTAAAGATTTTCACCCGCGTGGCAACGACTGGCTCGGGGCGGTTATTGAACTGGACGAAAAGCGAATTTACTACGCCGGTGACACCGACGTGATAGACGAGATGTCCGCTCTGGAGAACATAGATGTAGCGCTGCTTCCGGTGGGCGGGACGTACACGATGAATGCTTCGGAGGCGGCCGAAGCGTGCAAGTCAATCGGCTGCAAGTCGGCGATACCGTATCACTGGGGCGATATAGTCGGCTCGGATGAGGATGCCCGGAGTTTCGGCGACGCCGCCGGCTGCAACGTGCACGTGCTGAACCCCGGAGAGGCGGTGGAGATATGACGGCCGAAGTGGAATTGATTGGGCATGGCGACGTGAATGTTCCGTTGACAGACGAGGCGGCCTGGCAGGTTGTTGCCGATGCCGCCAAGGGGATTAAACCCGCCGCCAAGCGAGTGCTTGTTATTATCCCCGACCACACACGGACGTGCCCGCTGGCGATGCTGTCGCGGGCGATATACGAACACATCGGTCGGCCGGCGAAGCAGCTGGATTTTCTGGTAGCCCTCGGCACGCATCCTTCTCTGTCGGATGAGCAGATAGACCGATTGCTCGGCGTGGAGTGCGGTATGCGTGAGCAGGTGTTCCCCAATTTGCGTGTGTTCAACCATCGCTGGGATGATCCGGCCGCGCTGAAAAAGGTAGGCACGCTGACGGCCGAAAAAATTGATGAGATTACCGGCGGGCTATTCGCCGTGGACGTGGATGTCACCGTTAACAAACTCATTTTCGATTACGATGTGGTGCTGGTGGCCGGACCGGTCTTCCCACACGAAGTGGTGGGTTTCTCCGGCGGCAGCAAGTACTTCTTTCCGGGGATTTGCGGGCCGGAACTGTTGAACTTTTTCCACTGGCTCGGCGCGGTGATAACCAATCCGAAGATAATCGGCCACAAGCACACACCCGTGCGCGCGACGATAGAGGCGGCCGCGGACATGCTCAATGTGGAAAAGTACGCATTGACGATGGTGGTAAAAGGAGAAGATTTGGCGGGATTGTATTTCGGCCAGGTCGCAGATGCATGGTCGGCGGCGGCGGACCTGTCGGAAAAAATTCATATTGTTTACAAGCAGCGACCATTCGGTTCGGTTCTTTCCTGCGCGCCGCAAATGTACGATGACCTGTGGGTAGGCGGAAAGTGCATGTACAAACTCGAGCCGGTAGTCGCCGACGGTGGAGAGCTGATTATCTACGCCCCGCACATAAAGGAAATCTCACCCACGCACGGGCGCATCATCGAGCAAATCGGCTATCACACGCGCGATTATTTTCTGGGCCAGTGGGAGCAGTTCAAGGATCACCCGTGGGGCGTTCTGGCGCATTCAACGCACGTAAGAGGCATCGGAACTTACGAGGACGGCATCGAGCGGCCGCGAATAAAAGTGACGCTGGCCACGGGAATACCGCAGGATGTGTGCCGCAAAATCAACCTCGGCTATCGCGACCCGGACACTATAAACCCTGAGGACTGGAGAGACAGGGAAGATGAGGGTTTGCTTTTGGTCCCCAAAGCGGGTGAGACGCTGTATCGCCTCAAGAATCCACCGGCTTGGCAAAAACTTTAATCCTGAATTACCTGGCGGAAGAGCAGCGGTTGGTAACTAATCATCATATTCACAATCCTTCGCGCCGGTTCTGCCGCAACATTTTTTTATCGGCAGGCCTGAGCCGCAGGGACATTTCTCTGTGCGAAACACCCTTTTTAGCCGCTCCTGCCATGTAGTTGCATGTTTAGAGGATTGTTTCTCTTTTGTCTTATCCATGGTTCCGACCTTTCATGACGTTGCCTTGAGCACTCAATTAATTATAGCGCTTGGCAGGGATGTTCACGAAAAATCGGTGATGTTAATTATTATTTTCTACCGCAGCATTTTTTGTATTTTTTGCCGGAGCCGCATGGGCAGGGGTCGTTTCGGCCGGGGGCGGCCTCGGCTTTAATCGGTTCGACCTTCTCGGTCTTTTCGAGCAGTTCTTCCTCGGCCTCGATGTCCTCGATGCTGCGGGCCTTCCCGGCCAGGTCGCTCAGTTGCCGCTTTTTGCGGCTTTTTGTGTATCTGTTGCCGATTTTATCTTTTGCCATGATTGGACCTTACTTTTGGTTTTTATCTTCGGCGATTTTGCGCAGTGAGATAGCTATGGACCGCAGCGCGATGACGCCGGTCCAGACCAGCCCTGTAAACAAAGCAAAGAAAAGTAATCCCACAGTAAATATCAACTGCATGTCGCCCTGATAGCCGCCTGCCAGTATCATGTTCGAAATCATTTTTTACCCTTTCCTTGATGGTGTTAATCGAATTAGCAGCCACAAGTGTCGCCCGCATCAGAGATTTTTTCCACAGCATTTTTTATATTTCTTGCCGGAGCCACACGGACACGGGTCGTTTCGCCCGACCTTGGGCTTATCGCGGACGATGGTCTGTACTTTTTTGCTCTGGCCTGCCTCCTGTCTCTCGGCCATGTCCTGCGCCAAATGGTCATAGCCAGCCAGTTGCTCGTGAACCATGGAGGAGACCTGGTAGACGTTGGCGACCTGGGCCTCAGCGGTCAGGCGGACCTTGAAGACCATGTCGGTAACTTTCTCCCGCACCGAGGTCTGCATCTGCTCAAACTGACGCGCACCCTCGTGTTTGTAGGCCACACGCGGGTCCTGCTGGGCGAAACTGCGAAGACCGATGCCGCTTTTTAGGTGGTCCATTGCAAGCAGGTGATCCTTCCAGGTACTGTCGTAAATCTGCAGCAGGATAAACCTTTCCAGTTCCGTCATTTCACGTCGGAGGAATTCCCGCCCGGCCTTCATGAGCGCCTCGAACGCGTTCGAGTCAAGGTCTTCCGGTGAAAGAGCCGTGTCGAAGCGATTGTTTGCGAATTGCACGGCCGGTTCCGGATCGGGATTTTCGCCAACTGCCTGGCGGATGGTTTCGCGCAGTTTTCCGCCGTTTAGCCATTGTTCGGCATTGCCGATAAGTTCGTCGCGTATATCGCGGAGTTTGCGGCCGCGGAAATCCTCGGCGCTGTAGGCCGTGTCATACTTGCGGTTGGCCCATTCGGCGAGATTGCCAAGGGCATAGACATTTTCCGCACCCGCCTGTCCGAGTGTCATGTCAACGGCGTATTCGACAGGGTACTCGATTTCCCGCCGCCTGTAGGCCGCCGTAACCTTGTCTTTCAACGTTTGGAGAACGTCGGCCGTCTCGCCGGTAAGTTCCTCGGCGTCGACGTCGAGGTCGAACTTGTTCGAGGCCCATTCGGCCAGTGCCCGCCGCGGAAAATCCTCGCGCAGGAATCTGGCCGTGGGCGTGAGATCGGCCTGGTCTATTTTTTCGCCCGCAGCCGCGACCAGTTGCTCCTCGACCTCCTGAGGGCTCATGTTCCGCAGACGGTTTTGCGAGAGGTTTACGCTGAACCTGCTCATGGCCCAGCTGCTCAGCCCACGGAGGTCCCACTGGCGGCGGTCGATGTCCTCGCCCATGTATTCGCCCAGCGTCATGGATATGGTGTTTGCCGCTTCTTCCTTGGCCCGGTTTCGCAGGTCGTCCTCGAGTTCCTCGAAATCGTCCTCGCCGCGTGCGCGTATCTGCTCTGCGCTGATTGGAATCTGAAGATTCGTCGATGCCCACTCCGCGATGCAGCGGGCGGGGTAATCTTCGCTGAGGTAGTTTTCCACCGCCTCTTCGAGCGACTCGTCGAGCATCTCCATGACTATATTCCGCAGGCGGCGACCCTCGAGAATCTGCTGACGGCGGGAGTAGAATTCCTTCCGCTGGTGGTCCATGACCTCGTCGTATTCGAGCAGGTTCTTGCGGATTTCGAAGTTGCGCTCCTCGACCTTCTTCTGCGCCCGCTCGATGCCCTTGGATATTCTGCCGTGCTCGATTGGTTGGTCGCCCTGGAAGCCGAGCCACCCGAGAACCTTCATGGTCCATGGTCCGGCGAAGATGGCCATCAGCTCATCACGCAGCGACAGGAAGAACCGGCTTGAGCCCGGGTCGCCCTGTCGGCCGGATCGCCCGCGCAACTGGTTGTCGATGCGCCTGGCCTCGTGCCGCTCCGTGCCGACGATGTGCAGACCGCACGGCACGCGCTGTGTGCACTGGTTCCTGCCTTTTTCCGGGAAGGCGGGGTCTATTTTCGGTTTGAAGCAGTGTGCGCAGTTTGTGGACGGGTCGTACTGAGGGCAGTGGATGCAGCACTTGGTGGTTCCCGGCGGGAACAAATCTTCCTGTTCTACGCCGAGTTCTTGCAGTTTTTCCGGGGGGGGCACCTTGCAGTTGGCGTTGACCGTAGGGGGGGCGAGTTTTATGTCTGTGCCGCGGCCGGCCATGTTCGTGGCGATGGTCACGTTACCGGCCATCTGTTTGGAGCCCTTCTTCAGGGGATGCTGCTGACCGGCAAGTGCTACAATCTCGTTTTCCCGGGCAGCGTTTTCCGGCCTGCCGTTGAGTAATTCATGCACGACGCCGCGGCGTTGCAGCATCTGGGAGATTTTTTCCGACTTCTCTATGCTGGTGGTGCCGACCAGGACGGGACGCCCGGTATTGCTGACGTCCTCGATTTCGTCGGCTATGCATTTATACTTGGGGTCGACCTCGGCGTAGATTCTGTCCTCGTGGTCTATGCGGTTGACGGGACGGTGCGTGGGAACCGACATCACGTCGAGCGAGTATATCTTCATGAACTCGCCCGCCTCCGTCATGGCCGTTCCGGTCATGCCTGCCAGTTTGTTGTAAAGTTTGAAGAAATTCTGCAGTGTAATCGTCGCCAGCGTCTGGTTTTCCTCCTTAATCTGAACGTGTTCCTTGGCCTCGACCGCCTGGTGCAGTCCGTCCGACCATTCCCTGCCTTCCAGCAGCCGGCCGGTGAACTCATCCACTATCACCACCCGCCTGTCCTGCACGACGTAGTCCTTGTCGCGCTCGTAGACCAGGTGCGCCCTCAGGGCTTGCTCCATAAGGTGCGGCCACTCCATGTTCGCCCCAACGTAGAAACTGCCAACCCCGGCCACTTCCTGGGCGGCCGTTACGCCGTCGTGTGTCATGTGGACGGACTTTTTGTCCAGTTCCACTTCGTAATATTTCCTCTGGCGGGCAAGTTCATCCTCGGCGGTGGCGAGTTGCTCCTCGGTTTTCGCCAGTTTCTTTTCCAGTTCTTTGCGTTTCTCGCCCTTGGCCTTGTCCAGTTCGCCGTCCAGCGATTTTATAGTCCGCCTGAGCGATTCGACCTTCCTGTTTGCCCGGTCCCAGCCGCGCTGGCGTGAAATCAGTTCCCTCGCGACGCCGTCGGCCTTGCGGTAGCGGTCGGTCGAGTCGTAGGCCGGGCCGGATATGATAAGCGGCGTGCGGGCCTCGTCTATCAGGATGCTGTCCACCTCGTCGATGATGGCGTAACCAAGTTGCCCCTGGACCTGCTCGGCCACGCTCATCTTCATGTTGTCGCGGAGGTAGTCGAAGCCGAATTCGCTGTTGGTTCCGTACGTAACGTCGCATGCGTAGGCCTGGCGGCGGACCTCTGCCTCGGGTCCGTATGAGGGCATATCGCCCGAGATATATCCGACCGTCATGCCGAGCAGTTCGAATATCGGCCGTGCGAATAGTGCGTCACGCTTTACGAGATAATCGTTGACCGTTACCACGTGCGTGTGCATGCCCTCCAGCCAGGCCATGTAGATGGCCGGGTAGCAGGCAATTGTCTTGCCCTCGCCGGTGGCCTCCTCTGCGATGGCGCCTTCGTCGAGGATAAGTCCGGCCACGAGTTGCACGTCGAACTGGCGGTGGTCGCGGGCGCGGCGCGATGCCTCGCGGACCAGCGCAAACGCCTCGGCCTTGGCGCTCTGGCGGCTTTGACCCTCGGCCACGCGCTTGCGGAGATCCTGCGAATATTGCTTCATCTGCTCGTCGCTGAGGCCGCGCATCTTCTTCTCGAGCGGATTTATCTGCTCGCGGACAAACTTCATCCTTGTGCGGACCAGCCGCTCGTTACGAGTACCGCCGATGGCTTTGAGGAATATTTTTCTGATTAACGATAGCATGTATTATGCAGTTTATACGAATTACCCTGCGTGTTTGCTCACACAATGTGTCGCGAACATATTATACAATATATACTTCAGTATTACAGGTTTGGCTTTGATATCAAGAATCCCGCACAATTGTTTATTGTGTGATTGGATGGTGTAGGGCCTGCGGGCATTTTTTGCATATGGGCGTGGCGGTGGAACAGGCCGGTTGCCGCGATGCACGTTACAGCCGTGACAGCTCTCAACCTCGCAGGGCCACGGAACAAAACGGCCGTGATGCTCTTGCTCCGGCCGCGTCCGCCGCGGAAATGACAAACGGCCAATGGATTTGGCGGAAGCGATTTTTCGTTTGCTGCCGGAACGGTCTTGCTACTAAGGACGGTGCGATATATCGTCAAAAGACGTCGGATATAAGTTGGAGGATATTTTTATGGCTGAAACTGACGAGGATAAGATACGAGCGGAAGTCGAATATGTGGCTCGCGACGGCGGAGCGGCGTGCAGGCAGTTGTTGGCGCTGGCGACCCGCCTGAACGTTAGCCCGGCCGAGGTCGGCAGGGTCTGCAATGAGATGAAGATCAAGATTCGTTCATGCCAGTTGGGCTGCTTCAAATAGGCCTTGCGGTCGAACTATGGAATCTTTTGAAAAACGTCCCATACGCCGCTTTCGCAGCGGACAGTTCGCCTCCGACAACGACGAGGTCATCCGCGAACAGCGGGTGGAACTCATCGTCAACGACGGCGAACTGCGCATGGCGATGCTGTGCCTGCCGGAGGAACTGCGTGAACTTGCTGCGGGCTTTCTTCGAGGCGAGGGAGCGCTGCAAAATAAAGATAACATCGAATCCATCGAGCTTGGTGAGGCGGGCGAATCCGTTCGCGTCTATGGTCGTTTTGAGCCGGAAATCCTGAAGAACATCAACAATCGATGGACTTGGGGGACCGGTTGCGGCGGGGGCGGCACCGCGGCGACGCTGAGCGGAGACATCTATCAGCCGGTCGGGCCGGGGGCAGTTATTGACGCTTCGGCCCTGCTGGAATTAGCCCGCCAGTTTGCCGAGGGAATGGAGTTGTGGAAGCGCACCGGCGGCGTGCATGCCTGCGCGCTGGCCGGGGCCGGCGGCGTCGTAACATTGTCCGAGGACGTCGGCCGGCATAACGCCATGGACAAGGTCCTTGGCCGGGCCCTGCTGGAAGACATCGGCGCTTCGGACAAACTGGTTCTCACCACCGGCCGCATCTCCGCCGAGATGGTCTCCAAGGCGGTCGCCTGCGGCGTTACGTTTATTGCAGGGCGCGGGGCCGTCACAACACTGTCGCTGGATTTGGCGAAGCGTTTCGGTGTTACGCTGGTTGGCTTTGCACGCACGGCAAGATTCAACGTCTACACCGGTTTCCAGCGTGTTACAGACAACCGATAGGGCGCCCCGGCCGTTTACTTTTTTGCCTCGACATCAGGGGTAGCGATGCGCCAGCAATGAATCAGCGACTTGTCGTCGTCCGCGAGTGGTTCCATGACATAGAGATATCCACCCCGGCGGTCGAACGCGCACGCCCCCAGCAGACTCATCCGTCTGGGCCTGCCCTTGGGTTCCGCCTCGGCAAACATAAAATCCTGAATAGCCATCGCGGCGTACGGCTGCGGCTGGTGAGGTTTTATTTTGCCGGCCGCGGCGGCCGCCAGGTCCGCCGGGTCGTAAAAGAGAATCTGCGGAACGAACCGGGTTGACCACCAGCCCCGCTGGTCGTTGGGCCAGGCGGGGACCTCGGGCCATGGTCCTTCTTCCGGCCAGACCACGCCATTGGCGAAGCCGTACCAGCACTTGCCCTGCCCCTTGGTGCCCACAAACACCATTGCGGACTTTCCGCCGGCGGTCAGGAACGCCGCACCCGACCATTCATCCGAGTGATGATAGCCCTTTAGTGTGTGCTGCTGATCATCGGTGATTGCCGAGTAGCGCAGCAGGGTGACCGTCTCCAGGGCCTTGTCGTTCGCCGGCGGGTTGCCCGCCTTCCACGGCGCCAAGGCGAACAGGGCCGGTCCCTGCCCCGCCTGGCCGCCGTCGCGGAAACGTCCCGTCGCCAGGCGGTTTCCCCCGGCGTGGGTCTCGGCCCAGTCTTTCGGCAGCGGGCAGAGGTAATCGCACGTAAGATAATTGCTCAGTTCATTAATTCGCCACAGGCCGGCGGACTTGGGGCCGGACAAGTCCGGTTCGCACCAGCCGTGAAGCGGGCGCATGTCCGTCTGGCCCAGGTGAGGGGCAAAGCAAAAATACAACTTGGCCGTCTTTTGTTTCCCCATCGCAGGCAAAATCGCCAGCCCGCAGCGCGGCTGTTCCATCTGCTCTTTGTACAAATCGCCGCGGATACTGGCGAACGGCTGAATTGTTTCGGCCGTCGGAAGGTCGCCCGGATTCTTATCCCTGGAAATTACGGGTTTGGGGATAGTGATTTCCGAGACCCACTGGTTCCAGTTATGGCCGCTGCCGAAAAGCGAGCCCGGATGTCCGTCATCGGCGCCTTTCGGGTCGCCGTCGCCCCGATACGCCAGCGCCTGGCCGCTCCACTTCCACGCGTATTCTTCCGGCCCGTCGGGCAGGCGGAATGCACCTGCATAACTGAGATGCCTTGGCATGATGCGATGGGAAGTGTGGGACTTATCGGCCGCTCCGTCATCAGCAGCCGTGCACGAGAAGAACAGACCGGCCATCGCACAGATTACGGTAACGCCTTGCATTATTTTATTGATATTCATGTGTCACCTCTCAATCCGGAATTGCCGTGTGTTTTTGCCCGGCCGCATCGCCGGACGATTTGACGGATATATGCTACATCCGGTTCAGTCCAATGTCTATGCCGTATAGGGCGTATGACATAAAATTTTAAGTGTGAAAAATTAACGTTGGCCGGCCGCCGACAGCAGTATTACCAGCCCGACGACGGCGCCGGCCGCAAGGGCCGCTCCGATGCCGAATGCCGTCTGCGGACCTATAGCAAGCCAGAACACGCCGAACATAAGACTGGCGGGCAGTTTTGCCGCGCCCTCGGCCCCGTGATAGACGCCGTAGGCGGTTCCGCGGTGCTCGGAGGGGATGAAGTCGGCCACGAGGGCCTTCTCCACGCCCTCAGTCATGCCGTAGTAGAACCCGTACGCGGCGATGAGCAGCCAGAAGGTCCACCACGGCCACGATACGCCGAACCATCCGCCGCCCAGCCACGCCATGCCCACGTAAACCAGCGCGTAGATGGTCCACCCGGCCACTATGACGGGCCGGCGTCCGAGTTTGTCGGATATTATTCCGCCGGGGAAACTGAAGACGATTTTGCTGATGTGCAGCATAATCCACAGGCCGATGATCGCGCCCAGGCCGTAGCCGAAAAGTTTCTGCCCGTACAGCAGCAGGAACAGGTCGGAACTGTTACCCAGCGAAAAAAGCGCCACGATACCAACGTAGGCCCAGAATCGCCCGGGCAGCCGCCGCCAGGCGGACAGGTCGATTTTACCGGCCTTGCGGTCGGCGGGTTTTGGGGCTGTTTCGCGGACCTTTCCAAATATGGTCGTCATCGCCGCAACGCCCGGGATCAGTGCGATGGCGAAAAGCCACCGCAGGGCGGACATCTCCTCGCTGCCGGCGACGCCGGCCGTGCCTTTCCACAGCGTCCGGCCGAGGAATGCGTACAGGACGGCGATTCCCGCCAGAGGTCCCAGTATCGCGCCGGTGTGGTCCATAACGCGATGGAAGCTGAACGCCAGCCCCCGCACGCCGGGGCCGATTGTGTCGGATATCAGGGCATCCCGCGGCGACGTGCGTATTCCCTTGCCGACGCGGTCGGCCACGCGGAGCCCCACCACCTGCCACGCAACCCCAGCCAGCGCCATTGCAGGGCGGGCGACGGTGGATATGCCGTAACCGACGACCACCAGTGCCTTTCGTTTGCCGATGGCGTCGCTTATGCGGCCGGAGAAAATCTTCAGCAGACTCGATGTAGTCTCGGCCAGTCCGCCCATCGTGCCGACGTAAACGGCCGCGACGGCGAGAATCTCTTCCGATCCCGCACCTGGTCTGGCCGCCCCGACAAGACCGGCGATGAACATCGGCAGCAGGGGGTATATCATCTCGCTGGAGAAGTCGGTGAACAGACTGACCACACCCAGAGCCAGGACATTGCCGCCGAGCGCCTCGCGCCACGTGCGTTTTTGCCGGTTCGTGTTATCGTGATGCTGTTTTGCGATGTTTGGCATAGTGAGTTTGAATTCGTTAACTTTATTTTCATAATATGCGGCGAACATAGCGAATGAAATATCCGGGTAGCATCCCGAAGGTGCGCAACTGTTCTCATGGAATAAAATCTGTTGTTGCCGGCCGTAATGTGCGAATCCGAATTTCAGCTTTAAGTATTTATTTTTCAGATTTTTATCTCCCTGTCCTCTGTGTTCTCCGCGCTTTGACCAGCCGTTGCGGGTTATCTCAGAAATTGCCGGTTTTTTGCGCGTTGTGCCGGGCTGTTGCACGTTTTTAGACCTTTTTGCGCGATATTGCGCGTTTTTTACCCTTGACAGGATTTCGTAAGTGTATATATTGCAGTGGTTAAGCATCATTTTGCCCCGCCGTCCGCCCGGAACCCGCGCTTTTTCGAGGGGAAAGAATATTTCGGACCGACGGCCCCTCCGGGCCCAAAGGTCCCGTCGGGATTGCGGATTCCGCCCTTTGGCCGGCCGTCCGCAGACAAAAGAATTTGAAATTTAAGATTTGAGATTTCAGATCCTCCCGCCCCGCGGCGTTTTGGGCATTTGAGATTTGGTATTTGTCTCGCATTTTCGCCTTTCGTATTTTTCATATTCCGAAATCCGAAATCATAAATCCGAAATTAATTCCCTCCATACTTGGACGAAACAACACCTTTGCGCGCGCAAACCGCGCCCGGAGGGCATACCCGGAATTCGTAACCCACGGCCGGGAGAAGATATAAAAAATTTTATTTTTTCCCCGCCAATCCCGAATTTCCCCACGCCACTGCGCGCGCAGATTTGTCTGTAAAACAGGCACGGCCGCGTTTTTTGTAAGCCCCCGCTGTCAAGCGGGGGATAGTTTTTCAATATGCGGCCGTTATTATCCCCGCATTCACACCCGCCATAAGGTCAGGCGGGCAGGTGCGGGGCGGGATAAACAACGCCACAGTCCCGCCCGCCATGCGCGCTAAATTGCTCTTTATTGCATGTCCTCCGAACGCGTTATACTTTTACGCCGGCGCTGTTGACGTTCTTTTCTAAACCGTATACCATCTTCAATAATGCCAATCAGAGTCTCAGCATTAAAATGCACTCCAACCGGTTTTAAAATACAATCTGCAATACCCATGTACTGTTGAGATACCGCTTTAATTACAGAACCAATCCCAGATAAGGCTTCGTTTATTTTTTTGCGGCTTGCATTCTTGAGTGGATGGGCACGTTGATTAAGTGCAAGATCAAGATCACGATGGGCTAAGCGCCTATTTCGCCAGTCGGTACAAAATTTTGCCTTTCTTTTTGCTTCCTTGATTAGATCCTCAACTTTTGACTTAGTATCAGCGTCTGATATCAAAGAGGGTAACGCGAGTATTGTAAGATTCTTTTTTTTCATCGTTTCAGGTTTATCGATAAGGCGCGCGATGTGTAGTATTATGTCTTCAACCAGTACATCTTGTACGACTCGGAAGAAAGTGGCAGCGGCTTTGTTAAGAAGTTCTACGCGTGATTCTTCCTTACCAAAAAGAGTAACATATTCGTTCCACTTTAAGTGCAACCAAACTACCTCTTGCCAGAGCTCATTGTAGACTTCTCCAAGTTCACGTCCCATTTTCTCTATACGCTGCTTCTTTGTCTCATCAGCAGATATTGCCATATATGCAATTCCTTACACAATCTTTACTTCTTCATCGGTCAGGCCGTATTTTGCATAGGCGGGAATTGTCGCTCAATTTTACATATTATATGTTCGTAATAGTTTACAATGCCTGCGGCTTCTTTTTTATTTGAACATTCTTCAACGCAATACGGCTCTTCGACTATGCCCGTAGAAATATACTTTAAAGTGTATTTCCATATATTAAGGCGTTCTCGCAAGGCATCTAATATTTGTCCAGCTTCGCGCGATGTAATGGACAGGTTAATTTCGTCCTTCATGTCTGATTCTCCAAAGTTTATCCAATGAATATATTATCTCTGTGATAAGCCAAAACATCAGGAGCCGGCATAAATCTATCAGGTTTATTTATGACATTACCTTCAATATCAATAAATCCGACTCTATGCATTTGATTGGTTGTGTTCTTTTTAACTTTTACAGATAAGACAATGCGTAATTCCTCATCTACGGTAATTAGCCCTCTATCGAAGGCCCTATCGTGAAACGCACACAAAGACAGGCCGTTTCGCGGGTTTGCTCTGCGTACCTTATCTACCGACCAAGGGATAATATGGCTGGCGTTTAGCATCTCGGATATTTGCAAACAGCAGATAGCGCATGAGAAATTATAACTCGATAATACCGTGTCGCGGAAGAATTTCTGCACGAGCCTAACTTTCATTGACTTCTTTGTTTCGGTTGGTGCATCTTCGTCGGGAAGATGGATCTCTGACTGTTTTTGTTCATGTGTTGCCTTAGCAAGCTTTTCAAATGATTCTTGGCTCTCCAGAGCGAGAGACTCCCAATCTCCATGAAATTCATCCCAAATATTCTTGTCGTGTGCGCTTGCGTGCCGCAAACCTTTTATATTCCGCCTTTGCTGTATAGGGTCCAAGCTAGCGAAATTTACCATCTTCATGGCTAATGCGCTTGGCGTACGTCCCATGCTCTTAGAGATTTTTACTATTTCCGGACAGTACTGTCCCATTAACTTGAGACTGCATTAACATAACTATTTAAATTGTATG
>CAYYMD010000016.1:43659-55082 GCA_964472875.1 uncultured Planctomycetaceae bacterium | reverse complement strand
AAGTTCATCGGCCCAATTCTCAAGTCGCTGACGCTTGGCCGCCAGTTCATCTTTGATTTCTGTAATTACCTAACATTACTCAACCACGTATTTTGGATGAGAACTTGTTTTCATTGTTTTTGCGCCTTTTGTGCTTTTTCGGCCTCTGCTTCGTCGCGGATTCTCTGTAGTTTCTGCATGAAAGCGTCGTATCGTTTTTTGCCCTCGTATTCCTGAACGGCCGCGTCGGTGAGCCGCCGCTGGCCGGGAATGTCGCAGTTCTGCAGGTGCTCCGCCCAGGCGTGTATCTGCCGGGAGCAGGACTTCGCCAACGACTTGAAATTTGAAATCTGAGATTTGAGATTTGAGATTGTTTGCAGTTGGGGGAGTTTTTCGCAGAAGATGAGCATCGAGCGGACCTCGCCGGCAGAGCCGCGGGCAATGTAGAGGAAACTGAGCAATTCGTTGGTGGTTCCGCGCTCGAAGCCCTCGGCGATGTTATTGGAGACCGACAGTGCTGCCCGGCGAAACTGGTCGCGTAGTTCGCGCAGGCGGTCGAAGGCGCGGTGCTCTGTAAAGGCGTATATTTCCTCGCCCAAGTTCATGGCCGCCTTCCACACCGGCAACTGCTCGAAGCGGTTATATTTCATTTTGCACCCCTTTCCTTAATTCCAGATCCGCCGTCGGCGGACAGGTCTCAAATCTCAGATTTCAGACAACGGCATTTAATTTCAGATATAAGATTAAATTCTATTATTCGTTCGGTTTTTTAACCATTATGCAGATGGCCACGCCCTGCTGTATGTCGAATACGTTTTCATCCTTTGAGCCGTCGGAGGCGGTTTCCTTTTTCTTCACGTTGCCGTGCAGGTCGAGTATGTAGATATCGTCGAAAGTCTGCATAAGCGACTGTCTCATGCCGCGGAAGGTCGGATTGTCCAGGTAGCCGTGGTTTGTTATGAAGCCAAGTATCCCGTAGCCGGTCTTTTCGATGCGATACTGGACGTGCCGCAGCCCCAACGCCCAATCGTCAAGTGTTCGCGACCCCTGCATAGACGTTATTTTCCGCAAATCCCCCGCGGCCGTCAAGGTGCAAACGCGGCGCTTTTCTCATAATTTCCCCGGATAATGTGCCGAGCGGTGCAGACTTAACCGCCGGTCAGGATAACAAAGCGGGGCTTACGAGGCAGCGGATTAATGCGAATGGCCGTTGTTTTGCCGATTAACTGCCCGCCTGCGGCGGGTAAAATTCACCGATTAACCCCCCCCGCCGATTGGAAAGTAAAAGGCGGCCGCGTGTGACGGCCGCCCTTTTGTCTGATTTTCGCGTGCAAACCGGCTCTGCGGGCCCAGTTTGCACGCCCTGCGGCTGTTTAAGTTTTCAGTCTTAAGTTTTCAGTTCTATTTTCTATTTGTCTTCATCCTTCACTTCGTACTCGGCGTCGATGACATCTTCATCTTCGCCCTTTTTGCCCTCTTCCTGGCCGCCGGAGGGCTGCTGGCCTGGCTGGGCGCCGCCGGCCGCGGCCTGCTGCTGCTGGCCGGGCGCGGCCTGCTCATACATGGCCTGGGCGACCTTGTGCGAGGACTTCTCGACGTTCTCCATGGCGTTCTTGATGGCCTGGGCGTCGTCGCCCTTTGCGGCCTCCTTGAGGTTGCCGAGTGCCGACTCGATGTTGCTGCGGTCCTCGGCGGAGACCTTGTCGCCCTGCTCGCTGAGCATCTTCTCTATCTGGTGGACCATCTGGTCGGCCTGGTTCTTCAGGTCCACCAGTTCGCGACGCTTCTTGTCTTCTTCGGCGTGCGACTCGGCGTCCTTCTTCATCCGCTCGACCTCTTCCTCGCTGAGGCCGGAAGTGCCCTTAATCTCGATGGACTGCTCCTTGCCCGTGGCCAGGTCCTTGGCCGAGACGTTCAGGATGCCGTTTGCGTCAATCTTGAAGGCCACCTCGATCTGCGGGACGCCGCGCGGGGCCGGGGGTATGCCGGTGAGGTTGAACCGGCCCAGCGTGCGGTTGTCTTTGGCGAACTCGCGCTCGCCCTGGAGCACGTGGATGGTGACCTCGGTCTGGTTGTCGGCCGCGGTCGAGAAGGTCTCCTTCTTCTCGCACGGGATGGTGGTGTTTCGCTCGATGAGTTTGGTCATCACGCCGCCGAGCGTCTCGACGCCCAGCGAAAGCGGGGTAACATCCAGCAGCACCATCTGCTCCTCGACCTCGCCTGCAAGTATGCTGCCCTGGATGGCCGCGCCCAGAGCGACGGCCTCGTCCGGGTTGACCGACTTGTTCGGCTCCTTGCCGAAGATTTCCTTGGTGATTTCGCGGACCTTTGGAATCCGCGTGGAGCCGCCGACGAGTATTACCTCGTCCACGTCGCCGGTTGAGAGATTCGCATCCGACAGGGCGGACTTGCACGGCCCGCGCAGGCGGTCGAACAGCGGCTCGGCCAGTTGCTCGAACCTGGCCCGCGTGAGCGTCATGGTCAGGTGTTTGGGGCCTTCCTGCGTTGCGGTGATGAACGGCAGGTTGATGTTGGTTTCCATGGCGGTGGACAGTTCGCACTTGGCCTTCTCGGCGGCCTCCTTGAGCCGCTGGAGCGCCATGGCGTCCTGGCGGAGGTCGATGCCCTCGGTCTTCTTGAACTCGTCGGCGATGTGGTTGATGAGTATCTCGTCCAGGTCGTCGCCGCCGAGGTGCGTGTCGCCGGAGGTCGAGAGCACCTCGAATACGTTGTCGCCGATGTCGAGTATGGAGATGTCGAAAGTTCCGCCGCCGAAGTCGAACACGGCAACCTTCTCGTTCTTCTTGCTCTCCAGCCCGTAAGCCAGCGCGGCCGCGGTCGGCTCGTTGATTATCCGCTCGACCTTGAAGCCGGCGATTTCGCCCGCCTCCTTGGTGGCGGTCCGCTGCGAGTCGTTGAAGTAGGCCGGAACCGTTATAACGGCGCGCTGCACTTCCTCGCCGAGGTAGTCCTCGGCCGTCTTCTTGAGATTCTGAAGCACCATGGCCGAGAGTTCCTGCGGTGTGTAGTCCTTGTCGCGGACCTTGACCTTGACCAGTTCCTCGGGCCCGCCGATGATGTCGAAGGGCACCTGCTTTTCTTCCTCGGCGACTTCCTTGTGCCGCCGGCCCATGAACCGCTTTATGGAGAAAACGGTGTTGGTCGGGTTGGTGACCTGCTGGTGTTTCGCGGGCTGGCCGACGAGGCGCTGGTCCTTGTCGGTGAAGCCGACCACCGAGGGCGTTATCCTGCTGCCCTGCTGGTTAATGAGAACCTTCGACTCGTTGCCTTCCCTGACGGCCACGACGCTGTTTGTGGTTCCAAGGTCAATTCCGATTATTTTGTTCGATGCCATATTAACTTACCTTCCTTCCGAAAATAATTCTATGCGTTAGCGCGTCTTATTCACAATCCCTCATCAATATGTCCGTCTGTGGGACAAATAGTTAAGACATATACCGCATTATTTTTGTGCAACATTCGTGCCACGCGGGTATGTGTTTTTATGACAAGCATTTATGTTTCGGGCGTTTGCGGCGTTTATGCCATATCGGCTGAGAGACGCCCGGCCGCGGGCCGGTTTGGCAGAATGCCCGCACCGGGGCGGCGGAAATTTCATGCTTGATTATCGGGGCGAATTGGCGTTTCATATCTTATCTGCCGCCGGGCGAGCGGACACGATTTAACCCCCAAAAAGAACAGGAGTAACCATACTTGCGCGAAAACACGCCTCAGGAAAGAAGCATAAGCGACATAATCGACGCCGAATACCGTCGCCAGTCGTCCACGCTGAACCTCATCGCATCGGAGAACCACGCCTCGGCGGCGGTGCTGTCGGCCATGGGAAGCGTTCTTACCGACAAGTACGCCGAGGGCTACCCGAACAAGCGATTCTACTACGGATGCGAAAACGCGGACCTTATCGAGCAGTCGGCGATAGATTCGGCCAGGCGGCTTTTCGGCGCCGAACACGCCAACGTTCAGCCGCACAGCGGAACCAGCGCGAACCTGGCGGTATACCTGGCCGCGCTGGAACCCGGGGCGAAAATCCTGGCGATGGACCTCGCCCACGGCGGGCATCTCTCGCACGGACATTCCGTCAACATCTCCGGCCAGTTCTACGAGGTGGTCAAGTACGGCGTCAGCGAGGATACGCAAATGCTCGAGCCGGAGCACGTGAAGGATCTCGCGATGAAGGAACGGCCGGACATGCTGGTGGTTGGCGCCTCGTCGTATCCGCGGAAGATAGATTTCGACGTGTACGCCGACATAGCCCGGCAGGCGGGCTGCATGCTGATGGCCGACGTGGCCCACATAGCCGGCCTGGTCATCGGCGGCGTCCACCCCAACCCGACGGACAAGGCGGATTTCGTAACGACCTCAACGCACAAGACACTCCGCGGCCCCCGCGGCGGACTGGTGATGTGCAAAGAAAACCGGGCTCGCGATCTGGACCGCGCGGTATTTCCGGGCATACAGGGCGGCCCGCTGATGCACGTGATAGCCGCCAAGGCGGTGGCGTTCGCCGAGGCGCTTCAGGACGATTTCAAGGATTACGCCGCGGCGGTGGTGGCCAACGCACGTGCACTGGCCGAGGCCCTGATGGAGCGCGGCTGGGGGCTCGTCTCCGGCGGCACGGACAACCACCTGCTGCTTATAGACCTGCGGTCCCGCGACGAAGACCTCAGCGGCGTGACCGCGGCCGGCTGGCTCGCCGACGCCGGCATCGTGGGCAATCATAACTCCGTGCCGTTCGACCCGCGTTCGCCGCTGAAGGCATCGGGCGTGCGGCTGGGAACGCCGGCGCTTACCACCCGCGGCCTCGGCGCCGAGCACATGAAAACCATCGCCGGCTGGATAGACGAAATTCTTTCCTGCGGCGGGCGGGAAGATGTAATATCGAAAGTGCGCCGGCAGGCAGAAGAACTGAGCGGGCAGTTTCCGCTTCCGGCGGGCGGTGCGAAGGTATAAAAATAAATTCTGTGTTCTGGGCAAACTCTGTGGTTAAATAAACGCCATGAAAGACATTTACCGCATACTCGATGCAAACTTCAATCGCGCCCGCGAGGCGTTGCGGGTGTGCGAAGACTGCGGGCGTTTCGCGCTTAACGACCCGGCCATCACCGCACTCGCCAAGAATATGCGCAGCGAAATCGCCGATGTGCTCAAGGACATGCCGGCCGGCGAACTCGTCGCCTCGCGCGACACCGCAAGCGACATAGGCACAGAGATTACCAGCCCCACCGAGAGCAGGCGCGAGAGTCTCCAGGACGTGGCCGTAGCCGCCACCAAGCGGCTGACCGAGGCGCTGCGGACAATCGAGGAATACAGCAAAATCGTCTGCCCGGCCAGGACGCGCAAACTCGAGCGGATGCGCTACGACGGCTACACGCTGGAGCAGCGTCTCATCGGGCGCGTCAACGTGGGCCTGCGATTCGCCGATGTGCGCGTGTACGCGATTATTTCCACCTTCGACGGGTCCCGTTCGGCCAAGAGCATACGCGACACGGCACGGGCGGCCCTGGCCGGCGGCGCGGGGGCGATTCAGCTGCGGCAGAAGGAAATCTGCGACGACATAATGCTGGCCATGGCCGCGGAACTGCGCGAACTGACGGACGAGACGAACCGCCTGTTCATCGTCAACGACCGCCCGGACATCGCCGCCATCGTCGGAGCCGACGGCGTGCACCTGGGCCAGCGGGACCTGCCCGTGGGCGACGCCCGCCGCCTTCTTCGCCCCGGCGCTATCGTCGGCAAGAGCACGCACTCGGCGGCCCAGGCAACCGCGGCCGTTAACGAAGGCGCCGACTACGTCGCCATCGGCCCGGTGTTCGAAACTGGCACAAAGGACGCCGGAGAGCCGGTCGGCGTGGAAATGGTGCGGCAGGTGGTGGAGAAGATTACGCTGCCGGTCGTAGCCATCGGCGGCATCAACGCATCCAACGCAGCCGATGTCATCGCCGCCGGTGCGAAATGCCTGGCCGTCAGTTCCGCCATCTGCACGGCCGACAACCCCAAAGCCGCCACGGCCGAACTTCGACAACTATTCGGGGATTGACATAGAGTCGGCGATTTGACCCGCCCCACGCGAGTGTTTATCCTTCTATAATCACACATGAACCAGGAAGACAACGAAGAGTACGATTCATTGATGGAACGGGCGCTGGCCCAGGCCGGGCAGGCCAAGCGGGCCGGGGAGGTGCCCGTGGGCGCGGTTATCGCCCGCGGGGGACGGATAATCGCCGCTGAGCACAACCGCACCATAACCCTTTGCGACCCCACCGCCCACGCCGAGATGCTGGCCATACGCGCCGCGGCCGGTAAAATCGGCGACTGGCGCCTGGAAGACTGCACGCTGGCAGTCACCCTGGAGCCGTGCTGCATGTGCGCCGGGGCGATAGTGCTGGCGCGTCTGCCGCGGCTGGTTTACGGCGCGGCCGACGCCAAGGCCGGCGCGGTCGATACACTGTATAATATCTGCGGCGACGACCGCCTCAACCACCGCGTGGAGGTGATTTCCGGCATCCGCGCCGAGGAGTGCGGGTCGATACTGACGGAGTTTTTCCGCGCCCGCCGGACAGAAGCTAACGGGGGCGCAAGGCGAATTTGAATATGCTGATTATGATACTTGTTATATCCGCGGCCGCATCCGGCTTTTTCGCACTGGCCGGGTACAGCATGGGCGTTTACCGCCGCCCGCATATGGAGCACCCTCCCCGCGAAGGCGACAACCTCCGCCGCCTACAGCGCATCGAGGCGTACCTGAGCGAACTGCGCCTGACGGCGTGGTTCTGCTGGTCGGCGGCCAACCTTGTGCTGGTGATTACGTGCATGTACATCTTCGGCGCGCCGGGCGGAGGCATCGGCTACACGGTACTGGCGGCCGTGGTCGCGGCCCTGATTATCGCCATCGCCGGCCTGGCCGTGCCCTACTCGTGGGCGCTGCACGGCGGCGAGCGCGTGATACTGAGCATTAGCCCGGTATTAATGGTCCTGCGGTTCGTGCTCTACCCGGTGGTCAGGGCGATGTCGGCGGTGCAGGTGCCGGTACGGCGAATGCTGGGCGTGAACGGCGACGAAGAGAACGGCCGCTCCGCCAAGCAGGAAATCATACACGCCGCCACCGAAGGCCGCGCCGAAGGCGCCGTCGACGCTGAAGAGGTGAGGATGATAAAGTCGGTCATCGAGTTCGGCGAGACCCACGCGGCCGAAATCATGACACCGCGGACCGACGTGTTCGCCCTTCCGGCGGAGATGTCGTGGCAGGAGGCCTGCGGCAAGGTAATCGAGGCCGGGCACACGCGCGTGCCGGTCTACCAGGGCGACCTGGACAACGTCGTGGGCGTTCTCTACGCAAAGGACATGCTGCGGTATTACCGCCAGCACGAACAGCCCACCGTCCGCCAGATTATGCGGAAGTGCTATTTCTTGCCAGAGACCAAGCCGCTTGACGACCTGCTGCGCGAGTTCAAGGCGCGGAAGGTGCACATCGCCGTGGTGCTGGACGAGTACGGCGGCACGGCCGGGCTGGTCACCATCGAGGACGTCCTGGAGGAAATCGTCGGCGAGATAACCGATGAATACGACCGGGCCGAACCCGTCCTGATGAGCCGCATAGACGACCGCTCGGCCGAGGTCGACGGCCGAATGTATATCGACGACCTCAACGAGGCCATGGACCTGCGAATCCCCGAAGAGGAGCACTACGACACCGTGGCGGGGTTCTTGTTCTCTGAACTGGGTTACATTCCAAAGGCCGGCGAGACGCTCAAGACTCACGGGGCTGAGTTCACCATCATCGACGCCGACGAGCGAAAAATAAAAAACATCCGCGTGCAGCGCACAAAAGACTACACGGACAAGGAATAAACCACAGAGGCAAAGACCCTGGATTTCAGATACGAGATTCAAATTGCCGCTAATTCCGCGTCTTTGCACCTTTGTGGCGAACACCAATGGCCCAGCGAGACAAGGCAATCTGCATAAGCGTCACCGATTACAGCGAGACTTCGCAGGTGGCGCATTTTCTGACCCGACTCTCGGGCGTGGTCCGCCTGATAGCCAAGGGCTCCAAGCGCCCCAAGAGTAAGACCGGCGGCGCGCTGGATTTGCTTGTCGAGGGCGACCTGGTGTTCACCACCGGCCGGGAGAGCGACAAGGGCCGCACGCTCGGAACGCTGATGGAATTTTCCCAGAGCGAATTCCGCCCCGCCCTGCGGTCGGATGCCCGCCGGCTCAACGCCTCGCTCTACGCCCTCGAACTGGCGGGGATGATGCTGGCCGAGTGCGACCCCCACCCGCAGGTTTTCGACCTTCTGCACAACACGCTTTCGCGGCTGGGCGGCGCCGATGCCCCGGTCGATGCGGTGCTGGCGTATTACCAGTGGCGCATTCTGCGGCGTGTCGGCCTGCTGGGGGACATGAAATCCTGCGCCGGCTGCGGGGCAAAGGTGGCCGGGGCGAGGGAGGCGTATTTTTCCTCGCGCACGGGCGGGCTTTTGTGCCAGGATTGTCGCCAGCGGGTGGAAGAGAAGCGCCGACTCGACGGCGCCGCCATGGCCGGCATCGCGGCCCTTTCGGCCGCCGAGGCCGGCACGAGGGTAAAACTCCCCCCAAAACAGGCCCGGGCCGTCAACCGCCTGCTGGCATACCACATAACCGAACAAATGGGCAAACCGCCCAAAACCGCACGCTTTGCAATCGGAAAATTATCGCAGAGCGGATAATCTTGCAGGCGGGGACGGCGGGTTTATAATGGGCGGTGCGGAAAACATCCGCGAGTAATCTTATGAAAAAAGCCCGAACGATAATCCTGACCACGCTAATGCTCTCCTGCATTGCGGCCGCCGCGGCGGAGCGCGAGGGGCAATACGTGTGGAAAGACGGCAAGTGGGTGCCGATGGCCGAACCGGCCAAGGGTTCGCCCGCCGGCGAAATCGCACTCATGCGCAAATACCTCCGCCAGGACAAACCCGGCAAGGCCAGGGAACTGGCCGAGAAATTCCCCACCAAATACCCCGACGACAAACGTTGCCAGGAGGCGCTGCTGCTTGGCGGCCAGGCGGAGATGGCCGAGGGCGATTACTACGACGCGTTCGAATGGTTCCAGAGGCAACTGGCCCGCTACCCCAACGGCAAATACTCCGACCGCGCGCTGGCCCGCGAATATGAAATCGCCGACGCGTTCCTCAACGGGCGAAAGCGCAAAGTGGCTAAAATTTTCCGCATGTCGGCCGAGGAGGAAGGCCTGACGATACTCGATAAGATTGTCGCCCACAAACCTTCCTCGCAAATCGCACAAAAGGCCCTGCTGCGAAAGGCGGATTACTACTACGATGCGGAAGAATACGAACAGGCGGTATCGGCATACGACCATTTCATCGAATCGTACGGCAAGTCACCCCGGGCCGAAAAAGCCGCGCTCCGCGCCGCCTGGGCGTCGTATCTGCAATACCGCGGAGAAGAATACGAGGACACGCCCCTTATCGACGCCAAAGAGCGATTCAAGTGGTTCGCCGAGCGCTGGCCGGAGGCGGCCGAGGAGGCACGTGTGTCCGCCGTCATAGAGAACATCGATAGCACGCTGGCCAAGAAAATCTACTCCACGGCCGACTTCTACCGACGCACCGACAAGCCCGAGGCGGCCATCTTTTACTACAAGGAAATCATCCGCAAGTACCCCAAAACACAGTGGGCCAGCCGGGCCGAGCAGAGCATCAAACTCATCAGGGGCGCCCAAGAGCACGAACCGCCGAGCCGACTCGAGGCGTTCAAGCGATGGTTCAGTCGGGAAAAGAGCAAAGCCGACACGGCCGGCGATAAAAACGACACAAAGGAAGCCACCACCATGCCCGCCACACAGCCCAAACGGCCGGGAGACAGCCCCGACGGCGGCGGGTAAGTAAACAGGGAATGAAAATGAAACGATATCTGAGACTTTTAATACTGGCGGCCGCGGGAATCCTCGGCGGCTGCGGATACCAGGTCGGCGGCATGTACCGAGAAAACATCAAAACCGTGGCGGTGCCCATGTTCACCCGCGGAAAGGACGTGTACCGCCGCGGCCTGGAGATGCGTCTGACCGAGGCGGTCGCCAAGCGCATACAGCAGGACACGCCCTATAAAATATCCACGCGCGACCGCTCCGACACCATCCTGACCGGCACCATCGAAAACATCCGCCAGCAGGTGATGAACACCAACCCCGACACGGGCGAGCCGCGGATGCTGGAGATAACCATCACCGTCTCATTCACGTGGAAAGACCAGAGGACACGCGAAGTCCTCGCCGAACAGCCGAAACTCCGGGTGGCGGGTTTTTACATACCTCACAGCCCCGTCAGCGAGGACTTCTTCCAGGGCAGCGACGACGTTATTAATAAACTCGCCAGGCGCATAGTGGAGCACATGGAAAAAGAGTGGTCTACCGGGTGATCGCAACACGCAGGCAAATCCGCCCGGGGAGATATGACTGATGCATACTCCGGCGATCCGCGCCGTTTCGGGGCGACTTGGATATCGGCACGCGAGAGGCGAAATTCAAACATGGGCGCTTTTTGCGGCTAATGAAACTGGTATTTCAGCCGAATTGAACGTAAGATTGATAGTGTGCGTATAATAACGGATTAATCCATGAGTAACGGTAACGACAACAATCAGGGCGGTAAAAAGCCACAGCAGACCCCGCCCCAGCCGCCGCGGTTCAGCCGGTCGCTGCTGGGATGGGTAATTATTATCGCGGTGGGACTTATGCTCTTTGCGATGTTCGGGGACGGCTTCGAACAGCGCAAGGAAATATCCACCGTGGACTTCTGGAACTACGTTGAGAACGGGCAGGTCACCGGCAAAATCAACATCAGCAAGGACCGCATCGAGGGCACGCTGGCCAAGAAAGCCCCCGCCCTCGGCGAAGACAAAACCCGCAAATTTTACGTCATCTACGACTATACCTCCGGGGATAATTTCAGCGAGCGACTGGACAAGGCGCTGGCCGAGCACAACTATCCCGCCAAGCCGTATTACGAGAAGGAAAGCTGGTGGCAGGCGCTGCTGCCGCACCTGCTGCTGACGTTCGTTGTGTTCCTGGCGATATGGTTCCTGCTGTTCAGGCGTCTGGGCGCCGCGGCCAGCGGAGGCGGATTCCTGGGCAGTTTCGGACGCTCGCGCCACCGCGTGATGAACAAGGAACACGTGAAGGTGACTTTCAAGGACGTGGCCGGCATCGAGGACGCCAAGGACGAGGTTACCGAGACTATCGAATTCCTCAAGAACCCACGCAAGTTCCAGCGGCTCGGCGGGCGCGTGCCGCGCGGCGTGCTGCTGATAGGCGAGCCCGGCTGCGGCAAGACACTTCTGGCCAAGGCCATCGCCGGCGAGGCGGAGGTGCCGTTCTTCTCGATATCCGGCAGCGACTTCGTGGAGATGTTCGTGGGCGTGGGCGCATC
>CAYYMD010000016.1:0-43649 GCA_964472875.1 uncultured Planctomycetaceae bacterium | reverse complement strand
GAGTCACCGTCGACTTCGATGTAACTCATCGCGCGTGCGCGACCTGTTCAAGCAGGCCAAGGCCAACTCGCCGTGCATAATCTTCCTCGACGAGATAGACGCCGTAGGCCGCAAGCGCGGCCTGGGCTTCACCAGCGGCGGCCACGACGAACGCGAACAGACGCTCAACGCCATACTGGTGGAAATGGACGGCTTCGAGTCGTCCGACCAGGTAATCGTTATCTCGGCCACCAACCGCCCGGACGTGCTGGACCCGGCTCTGACGCGGCCGGGGCGTTTCGACAGGCAGATAAACGTGCCCCTGCCCGATTTGCAGGGCCGCTGCGAGATTCTCAAGATCTACGCCGACAAGGTAAAGTGCGGCCCGGACGTGGACCTGCACCGCATGGCGCGCGGAACGCCCATGTTCTCCGGCGCTGACCTTGCGGCCCTTGTCAACGAAGCGGCCATCGCCGCGACAATGGCGGGCAAGGACTACATAGAGCAGGAAGACCTCGAGGAGGCCCGCGACAAGGTCCGCTGGGGGCGCAGCAGAAAGTCCCGCGTGATAGACGAGGAAGAAAAGAAGACAACCGCCTACCACGAGGCCGGGCACGCCCTGGTGCAGATACTTAACCCCGACGCGGACCCGCTTCACAAGGTTTCCATCATTCCCCGCGGCGCGGCCGGCGGCGCGACCTTCACACTGCCTGAGAAGGACCGGTACCTCTACACGCTTAAATACTGCAAGGCGCTGCTGCAGGTCTCGCTCGGCGGGCGGGCGTCGGAGGAAACATTCTGCAACGATATTTCCAGCGGAGCGCAGAACGACATCGCCCAGGCCACGGAAATCGCCAAAAAGATGGTGCTGGACTGGGGCATGAGCCAGCAGGCGGGTATGGTCAACTACGCCGGCGACGAGCGTGCCAACACGCCGATGGAATATTTCGGCAAGAAATATTCCGAGCACACGGCAGAACTGATTGACAAGGAAATCAAATCGCTCATAGACGAGGCGTATAACAACGCCAAAAAGACCATCGAGGAAAACCGCGACCGTCTCCAGACCCTGGCCGAGGCCCTGCTTAAATACGAAACAATAAGCGCCGAGGACGTCCGGCAGATTATCGACGGTAAAAGTCTGGACAAGCCAACCGTGGGCGATCTGCTGGAAAAGGAGCGAGCCAAGGGCGAAGAGAACCAGCCCGAATCCGACACGCAGTCGTCTTCCCCCACGGAGCCGCCTGCCGGCACGCTGCCCGAACCGGGCTAAGCCGCCGGAGGCAATCGCGGCGATAATATTTCCCCCTCTCACACGGAAAATTGCGCGCGCCGGCAAAAACATGCCTTCAAAATCGGTTTTGTCATTGCCGACGGCGGCGCGATTGTTTATTTTTAACCGGTGGCACTTAGCGTAAAAGATATTCTGGAATCGCACATCAACCGCCGGCCGGTTATTGTGGGCGTACTTAACGTCACGCCCGACAGTTTCTCCGACGGCGGGCGGTACTTTTCTCCCCAGGCAGCCACCGACCATGCCCGCCGCATGTTGGCCGCGGGCGCGGATGTAATCGACGTGGGCGCCGAGTCCACCCGCCCCGAATCGGACCGCGTCAGCGCCGACGAGCAGATAGATCGCCTGAAGGATATTCTTCCCGCCGTAACCCGGACGGAGGCGGTGGTCTCCATAGACACAACCAGCGCCAAGGTGGCCGGCTTCGCCCTTGACGCCGGCGCAGCAATAATCAACGACATTTCGGCCGGGCGGGACGACCCTGACATGTTTGCCCTGGCGGCCGAACGCGCCGAGGCGATGGTGCTCATGCACATGCTGGGCGAGCCGAAAACCATGCAGGAAAATCCGCAGTATCGCGATGTCGTGGCGGAAGTGCGGGACTTTCTGTCCGGGCGAATCGATGCGGCCACGGCCGCCGGCGTGGAAGAAAATAAGCTGATAATCGACCCGGGCATCGGCTTCGGCAAGAAACTCGGACACAATCTCTCGCTTATAGCCCGCCTCGACGAACTCGCCGAACTCGGCCGTCCGATTATGCTCGGTACTTCGCGCAAGCGTTTCATCGGGCACATTACCGGCCAGGATTTGCCTCAAGGACGACTCGGCGGCACGATAGCCACCTGCCTGGCCGGGTGGCGGCGAGGAGCGAGCATCTTCCGCGTGCACGACGTGGAACAGGTGGGCCAGGCGTTCCAGGTGTCAGCGGCGATAGACGGCGTGAAATCAATATAACTTTCTTTAACTTCAGCAAAAACGCAATGCCGGACGATGAGTTAAATAAGCAGGACGTAAACTGCAAGAATTTTGTTATGCGCAGAGAGAACCGATGGATGAACTGATACACGCCATCACGAATTATTTCCACCGCATAGCGGCCTACAATCCGATTGTTGTGGCGGTGGAATTGCTGCTCATCGGCTTTGTGGCGTGGTGGGTGATACGCTTCCTCCGCGGCACGCGCGGGGCTCGCCTGATAAAAGGCACTGCCGTACTTCTGGGCACGGTTTACATCGTCATTCGCCTGCTTCCAAAGAATCTCGGCTGGGAGCGCATAGAGTTCCTCTACGGCAAGTTCCTGTTCTTCGCGTTCGTGGCGGTGGTGGTAGCGTTCCAGCCGGAACTGCGACGCGCGCTTATACAACTTGGCCGGGCGTCCGTTTTCCGCCCGAGCCGGCAGCGGGCCGAAACAATGATAGACTCGCTGGTGAACTCCCTCAGTTACCTATCGCGTAACAAGATAGGCGCCATAATGGCCGTGGAGCGGACAGTGGGGCTGGGGGCGCTGATGGAAACTGGCACGCTGCTGGACGCCGAACTGAATCCATCCGTGCTGAACACGATTTTTTATCCCGGCACGGCCCTGCACGACATGGGCGTGATAATCCGAAACGGCAGGGTCGCCGCCGCCGGCTGCCAGTTCCCCCTGGCCGAGTCGGAAGAGGTTGACCCGTCGCTGGGCAGCAGGCACCGCGCGGCGCTGGGGCTGGCCCGCGACTCCGACGCGGTCGTGCTGGTGGTCAGCGAGGAAACCGGCCGCATCTCGCTGGCGTGCGAAGGACAACTTTACATCGGGCTGCCCGCGGAAAACCTGCGCGACATGCTCATCGGACTGCTGGCGCCCGCCAGCATGCTGAAAAAACTTAAACAGGCAAAACACAAGCAGCAGGCGGCAAAATGAGCAAACAGATCTTCTATACCTCCGAGCCGAAGCGATTCTCCCGCCGGTGGTGGGCGGAGCAGGGACGCGTTCTGCTGTGGGTGGCCATTATTACGCTGCTGGTGTGGGTCTACGCCGACATGGAGATGGAAGAGCCGCGCGACTTCAACGCCGCACTGGAGCTGAACACGGCCGGCTCGGCCAACGTCATGCTCATATCCGACCCGAGCAGGGCGATATCCTTCCGCCTCCGAGGCAACCGCAGCAACCTCGACAGGTTCGCCCGCATGCTCAGCGAACGCGGCGGCACTATCGAGTACGATATTTCCCAGAGCTACGGCCCCGGCGAGCATGAAGTTATAACCCGCGACGTGCTGTTGCTGGTGCCGAAAATAACGCAGATGGGCCTGACCGTGGTTTCGGCATCGCCGAGGACGATAAGCGTCGAACTCGACCATCAGCTGCGCAAAGAGGTCGCCGTCGAACTGGATTACAAGGGCGCCACACTGGCCGAAAAACCGAAAATCACCCCGTCCAGGGTTGAGATAATCGTGGCCAAAAGCAGGTGGCGGCAGATACAGAATCAACTGCCACAGGATACGGCCCCGGTGCTGCGAACACGCACCGTGGATTTGTCGACAATAGCGCCCAACGGCGCGGCAGAAGTAACGGCCGAAATAATCCCGTCCATAAAAAACGTGCCGGTGGACCCGCAGACGGACACCGTCACAGCCACGGTCCGCGTCAGCCAGCCCACCGATACGCTTACAGTGACTGTAACCGTTGGCGTGGTGTCCCCGCCCACCTGGAGCGAAACGGGCGGGACGTGGGATGAATACATCCTCAAACGCAAGGACCCTCACCAGTGGCGCAAGGAAATAACCATCAGCGGACCCCGCACCGACCTTGTGCGCCTCAGTCCAGAGGATGTGCGTGCATACATAACTCTTACGGAGAATGACAAAAAACCCTTGGCCAGCTGGCTTAGCCGCAAGGTCAATATCCGACTGCCCGAAGGGCTGAACCTGAAGGTCCTAAGCGAAGCGCCCACCGTAAACTTCCGCCTGGAAAAACGCCAGCCGGACACACCGTCTTAAACCGCGCCCCGCCGCCATCGCAAAATCGGTCAATACGAAGCATCTCTACATATATGAGATGGGCGACTCGCATGAGATGCGCGGGGGGAGACGCATCATAATCACGCAAAGCCGCCCATATAATAACGGCCGTTCATTATGTATATTATCATTACATGTTTTGCCCCTTACACTCTGTTTTTTATTCTACGCTCAATTGGCCACACGTAACATAATTTTTTCGAATTTTTTTTAAAATTTTTTCGGTGGCATCCGTTACGTGGAAACCCTTTGAAAAGGCCTTATTGGGGCCGAAACCGGCTGAGGCAGCCATCGGCCCGAAAAAACCTGAAAAAATTTTTAATCAATCTTAATGCTTTGACAAAATTTTTCCCCTAAAATAATATTGAAAAGTTAAGAGAGGATATTAAAATAAGCTGAGGTTTGAGTCAGACCGGATGTTGTGAGGGCATCCGGAGATGACCAGGAGAAGCGAGGGTCGAGTCGGTTCAATCCAGCCGAACCGACTCGATTTTTTTGCGCTGACTTAAGAGTAGGATATTCCGTTTACTTTTGGCGGGAAGATTTTTTGCCTCGCTGCGAACCTTTGCTTTTGCTCTTGCTGCGTTTGCGGCCTTTACCCCTGCCGGACTTCTTGCCGAACGCGATATCGAGCACCTCGTCCACCTTGCTGACAAAGTGGAATTCCAGCTCCTTTCGGGCGGCCGGCGGCACGTCGGGCATGTCTTTCTCATTGCGGTCAGGGAGTATTATTTCCTTAATTCCCGCACGCTTTGCGGCCAGGGCCTTTTCCTTTATGCCCCCCACCGGCAGCACCAGGCCCCGTAGCGTAACCTCGCCGGTCAGGGCGACATCCGGACGAACCGTCTTCTGTGAGAACAGACTGGTCAGGGCTGTGAACATGGCGATACCGGCCGAGGGACCGTCTTTCTGCACTGCGCCTGCGGGAACGTGCAGGTGGATGTCACGCTTCTGCATCTGCTCAGCGTCGAAGCCCAAATCTGCGGCGCGAGTCTTGACCAGCGACAGGGCCGCCTGCGCTGATTCCTTCATCACCTGGCCAATCTGGCCTGTAAGCGTCAGGTTGCCTTTGCCGGGATAAGCGGCCGCCTCCACAAAAATTATCTCCCCGCCGGTGGGCGTGTACGCAAGGCCGGTGGCCACGCCGGGCGTGGATGTCCGCTGGGCGACCTCGCCCTGGTATTTTCGTGGGCCAAGTGTCCGCGTAATAAATTTTTCGTTCACCGTGCGTGTCTTGGCGTCGCCGGAGGCAATCTGCGCGGCCACGGCCCGGCAGACGGCGGCTATCTGCCGCTCCAGTTCGCGGACTCCCGCCTCGCGTGTGTACTGGCGGATAATTTTTCTTATGGCCGGGACCCGCCATTTCGCCTGTGATTTATTGAGTCCGTTTTCCTTAAGCTGCCGTGGGACGAGGTACTTTTTCGCTATCTGCAACTTCTCTTCCTCTGTATAGCCGGGCAGTTCCAGCACCTCCATGCGGTCGACCAGTGCGGGCGGCACGGGCGCCATGTAGTTCGCCGTGCCGATGAACATAACCTTCGACAGGTCGAACGGGACGTTCAGGTAATGGTCCTGGAAGGTATTGTTCTGGGCCGGGTCGAGTATCTCCAGCAGCGCCGAGGTCGGGTCGCCGCGGAAATCGGCGCCGACCTTGTCCACCTCGTCGAGCATGAACACGGGGTTGTTCGTGCCGGCCTTTCGTATCTCCTGAATTATCCGCCCGGGCAGCGCCCCGATGTATGTCCTGCGATGTCCGCGGAGTTCGGCCTCGTCGCGCATGCCGCCCAGCGACATCCGCCGGAACTTCCGCCCCAGCGCACGGGCTATGGACTGGCCGAGAGACGTCTTGCCCACGCCCGGCGGCCCGACGAAACACAGTATGGGCCCTCGCGAACCGGGCGCGAGTTTGCGGACGGAGAGATACTCCAGTATCCGCCGCTTTACCTTCTGAAGGTCGTAGTGATCGGCGTCGAGGATTTTCTCGGCCCGCTTTACGTCGAGGTTATCCTCGGTGGATTTGTCCCACGGCAGGTCGGTCATCCAGTCCAGGTACGTCCGCACGATGTTGTACTCGGGCGAGATGGTGGGAATCTGCTCCAGGCGGGACAGTTCGCGCTCGGCCTCGTTGGCGGCGTTTTCGGGCATGCCGGAGGATTCTATCTTCTCGCGTATCTCCTGAACCTCGGCGGTTTTCTCGTCGTACTGGCCGAGTTCGCGCTTGATGGCCTTGAGCTGCTCCTGGAGAAAATACCTCCGCTGGCTTTCGTCTATGTTGGACTTGACCTGGTCCTGAATCTTGCTGGACAGTTCAAGCACTTCCAGTTGTTTCTGGAGTTGGTTGGATATCTTGTGAAGGCGCTGGTTGACGTCGAGTTCCTCCAGCAGCTGCTGCTTGATTTCGGTTTCTATCTGGAGGTTCGCTGCCAGGAAATCCGCCAGTTGGCCGGGCCGGTCGACGTTTTCCAGCACGGTCGCCGCCTCGTCGGGAATATTGGGCGACAGTTCTATGATGCGGCGGGCCTGATTGCGGACGTTCACCATCAGCGCCTCGGACTCGGTTGAATCCGAAACCGCCTCTTCAAGCACCTCTATCTCGGCGCGAAAGTACGGGTCTTCGCCGGCCCATCGCCTGACGCGGAAACGCCGCAGGCCGTGAACGATGATGTTCTGCTGCCCCTGATCGTTGCGCAGGAGTTTCAGCACGTTCATCGCGGTGCCGACGCGATACAGGTCGCCGGTGGTGGGCTCTTCCGTTTCGGGGTCTCTCTGGCAGACGGCGCCGATTACCTTCTGCTCCGGCAGGACGTCCTGCACCAGTTGCAGCGTTTTTTCCCTGCCCACGCCGATGGGCAGAACCGCGCCGGGAAACATCACCATGTTCCGCAGCGGTATGACGGCGACCTCCTCGGGGATGTCCGACTTCGGGGGCTTTTGCTGCTGCTGAGATCCCGCACCGGGTATGACGACTGTGCCGCCGCCCTCGTCCTGCTGTTCGACCTGCGGTTGTTTTGTCTTCTTTTTATCCGCCATGGCTCCTCCGCGGCATGTGTATTCGCAAAAAGCCCCCGCGATAATTAGCGGTAATATCTTCGGCGTTTACGTCGGATGGAAGTTCCAGGTTACGACAGAAGCTGCCGTGGTCTATCTCCATCACGTGCACCCTGATGCGCCTGCGGCGGCGCTGCTGCTGCGGCTGGTGGGTTTCCATGGGCATGGGGCGCCGTCCGGATATCCTCAGCAGGCCGTTCTCCACGTGAAGGTCGATTTCCTCGGCCTTTGTCCCGGCAAGGTCCACCACCACGTGGTAACCTTCTGCATCTTCGTAAATGTTCACCGCCGGCGCCCAGCCGTGCTCGGCGTTATACCGCTGGTAGGAAGGCCCGAGCACGCGGTCTACCCACCGAACCACCTGTCTGGCCATTCGCGAGAAATCCTCATCCGCCCTGGCTTGAACAGTCGAATTAATAATCATCGCATCACCTTTTTGAATTGCAGATTTCACAAACTTTTCCGACTCAGCACCTAAGACGGGCCCGCCGGATCTTATCGATATCGACCCTGCGGGCCCGGTAATTTCGGAGATGTTACTTTTCGGATTCCTTGGGCGTAATGAAGACGAACCTCTGGTTGCCCTGGCGATCGACCACGCGCATTCTCACGCCGGCGGCGGCTTTGTCGCCGGAGATCGCCTCGGCAAACTCCTCGGCCGTCTTTACGCGCTCGCCGTCCACATGGGTGATTACCATCCCCGGCCTGACGCCGCTTTCGGCGGCATCGCTGTCGCTGTCCACGCCGACCACCAGCACGCCCTTGACGTCCTCGTATCCGAGTCTCTCAGCCAGTTCGTCACTGAGCGTCTTGACGTTCAGCCCATAATCTTCGCTCGCCTGGCGGGGAGCGGGCCTGCCCATACCGCCGCGGGCCATCTTATCGGGCTGTGTGCCGATTGTAATCTCTAAGGTTTTCTTATCGCCGCCGCGATAAATTTCCATCTCGACTTCCTCGCCCGGCTCGATGCGGGCCACCGTGTTGCGCAGTTCGTTAACGCTGTCAACTTTTTCACCGTTGACCGAAACGATGAAGTCGCCGACCTTGACGCCGGCCTTCTGGGCGGGTGTGTCCTCGAAGACCTTCGCCACCAGCGCCCCCTTTGTGGAAGGCAGTTCGAAACTCTTTGCCAGTCTCTCATCCACGTTCTGGATGATCACACCAAGATAGCCCCTGACGACCTCGCCCTTTTCGACCAACTGGTTCATAACATTCTTTACCATGTTCGACGGTATCGACAGGCCGATACCCTCGTTCACGCCGGTCCGCGAGACGATGGCCGTGTTTATGCCGACAATCTCGCCACGCATGTTAACCAGCGGCCCGCCGGAGTTGCCTCGGTTAATGGCCGCGTCGGTCTGGAGGAAGTTCTCGTATCCGCCCCGGCCGGTCGTCCTGCCCTTGGCCGAGATGATTCCCGCCGTCACCGTCTGCGGCAGGTTTTCCGGCGCGCCGATTGCCAGGACCCAGTCGCCGACCGCAATTTTGTCGCTGTCGCCCAGCGGGGCCTCGACGAGTCCTTCGGCGTCTATCTTTATCACCGCAAGGTCGGTCTGCGGATCGGTCCTTATCCACTCGGCGTCGTATTTGCGTTTGTCGGCCAGAATTACCTCGACTTCATCGGCGCCGCCGACCACGTGATAATTCGTCAGCACGTATCCTTTCTTGTCGTCCACTATAACGCCGCTGCCAAGTCCGGCGACTTTCCGCTGCCGCTGGGGCATGTCATATTCGAATTCGAACGGCGACTGCTCACCGAAGAACCGTCTGAAAAACTCGTTAAGTTCCGGCGACATGGGTGCCGCCTTGATCCGCTTGACCACGCGGACCTCGACCACCGACGGCTTGACCGCCTTGGCCACCGTGCGGAATAATTTGGACAGCCCGTTGTGGCCCTTCATATCGGACAGTTGCTCTCGCGCCCTGCGGGCCTCTTTAACATCCAGGCCGTATGCCGACTGCTGATTGTCAACGGCCTTGTAAAGCAGTCCGCCCGCCAGAATTCCCGCCAGAAGGACCCAAACCAGTAAAAGTTTATTCGTGCGTTTCATGCCTGTTCTCCTTGTTCGTTTCTGATCCATCCGGGTGCGCCCGACTGGCGCCCCAATCCTCTATGAATAATATTATCACGTCACCCGCCTGTTGAATGTTCATTTTTTATAACACGGCTGATTTAAACAACTTTACCGCTTATAAAATTTCGTGCAGAAGTCTTTACATCAGCGCAATTCCAATTCCACCGCCGTATAAGGATTAGGATATGTCGTTGTCCAGACCTGTGGCCGAATATCCGGGGCACATTCTTCCTGGCCCAGCAGAACAACGTCCATCGTGCCGCCGCGCATTTCGGAGGTTATGGGGAAGTAAAAGGTGTAGTTTCCATTCAAATTACGCGGACCGTTTTCAAACACCACCGCCGGGAATGACACGGCGCGCTGTGTGGCTCCGATGTACTTATCGTCGAGCCGCAGGGCTGCGAATACGCCGTCCCTGCCGTGCTTACCGTTTACAGCCACGCAGAGATAGCTGTCGGGAGCGGAATTGGATGCGATAGATATTTTTGCCTCCCAGGCGCGCTTTGTCCGGGCTTTTTCGTAAGGGGCGAACAGTGTCGTTGCGTGCCACTTGGAATCCGTATCGGGCTGAACACGCCGGCCGTTGCACATAAGTTCGACCTCCGCAGTACGCTGCGGTGCAGGGGCCATTCGCAGGTAACGCCAGTTCGTATCCTCGGGCACTTTCGCATCCCACCGCAAAAGGTTGTAGTCGACGTAATGATGCCTGCCGCCATTCCTTTCGATGTGGGCAACTTTGACCTGTTCCGGCTCGCAGTTTGAGCGAAGCTTAAAGGTAATAGGCCTCCAGGCCTTCAGGTCCGCCGAGACTTCCGCCGGCAACTCCCTCGCCGCCTGTTCTGCATCCTTGTTCTGTTCTTTGCGCAGGGTCCTGATAGTGACGGCATCGAACTTGTATGCCTTTCGAAAATCGAGCCGCAGACATCCCCCATCAATTCGTTTGTCCCTACGATAACGGTGAACACCAAAGAACGTTTCATTCCTTCCGTCGAACAGGTACTTGTCCCAGATGCCCCGGCGCCAGAACAGCTCCTGCTCAAAAAACGCCTTGCGGGCGGCGATTACCTGGGGGATCCGGGACGGGCCGGACCGACGCAGCGACTGCACCTCCAGTGCGTCGTTGGGTGCCTTGAAGCACGTCGCCTCGTAAAGCTGCTCGGCGTCGGCGGGCACATCAACGGGCTGCAGGTCCGCCAGTTTGCGATGCCA
Organism: uncultured Planctomycetaceae bacterium; assembly: GCA_964472875.1. GTDB lineage: Bacteria > Planctomycetota > Phycisphaerae > SM23-33 > SM23-33 > CAYYMD01. The sequence goes on along the minus strand of CAYYMD010000016.1, from coordinate 33,047 downwards.
GTTATTTTCCACCGGTTCGCCCGGGAATGTCACCGTGGCGCCCTTTTGTAAAAATTTCGGCGCGGGCTTTCCGTCTATTGCCGCGACGGAGAACTTCCGTCGCCCCGCCCGCAATCTCACATGCGCCGATTCACCGGGCATTCCCAGCAACTTCACCTTCGCCGGCTTTCCGGGCGTGTCCCGCACAACTTCGTAGATACATCCTTCCACACCGATTTCATTGCACTCGACGGCCGTCGCCATAATCAGGCAGGAGCGGAACGGGGCCACAGTCACTTCTATCTCATCGCCGTGGTCGAAAGTGCCGAGGATTTCCTCCGACGGATGATATCGCCGCAGTTCGACCCTGCCCTTGCGTGTAAGTCCGATTTCATCATCGAGTCTGACGGTGTAACTGACAGGATTCCACGTCAGGTTACGGAGCGTTACAAAACGGGTGGCCTGGTCACCCCTTGCCACGGCGTGCGGGCCGTAACTTTCCGGAAGTTTCATTCCCTCCACGAGTATCTCGCGGTTGCGATAATGCAGGTTGTAAATACGGGCCAGCTTGGCGAACTCTTCGTCGCGCAGCAGCCATGGATTGCCGTAAATCTGAGGCGCCAGAATCAGGCAACGATTGAATGCCTGCAATACCAGGTCGTCCTCCCAAAAGTCCAGGCACGAGGAGAGACAAACTCCGTGGTCTTCGGTGAGGCGAAGAAGCTTGGGAGGCAGGCCGCGCGACAGGGCGCCCTGGCGGTTGTGCGTGGCAGTGGTGTTGTTCGACATGTGCACGTCTATATAGGTTTCCCGTCCTCCCATCAGGAAGGTCGTCACGTGTCGTTTGGCTTCCTCGCTGAGGTTGAGACGGTGATTGAGCACAATCAGGTCCGGGGCGTACTTGCGGCACCGGGCCATGGCGTTGATGAAGGCATCCTGCTTCTCATCGCGGAGTTGTCCGCATACGGCATCCAGTTTGAACAATCTGAATCCGTAATCCCGGCACAGACTGACCAACATTTCCGTACGCGCCTTTTCCTCAGCCGGTGTATCGCCGAACCCGTCCGGCCCGCCCCACAGACCCAGCCGGCAATCGAATGATTTGGCCAGTTCAGCGACCGGACCGAAGCCGTTTGGAAACTGGCTTCGGAACCGCTCGGTCTTCATACTACCGTAGTAGCCCTGGCTGTCGATGGTGCCGGCGTCAAAGGCGTATATACCAAGTTGCATGCCGTATTCATCATGCAACCACTTGAAGAACCGAAGATTAATCAGAGTCTGTTCTTCGGTCGGGCCCTCGTTGGTGTTGTTTATCCACGAGAAGTACTGGGGCACCGAAGGCGTCTTCTCGGTTATGGTGCCGTACTTGTCGTCGTGAACCTTCTTGTCGGCAGCAACAAGCCGGCCGATTACGCTGGCAAAATTGAAGACCATGAGAGATACAATGATGGAAACAGTAAATCGCATATCGAATGCTCCTTTATCAGGAAAATTTCACTGGTGACCTTAAGCCGAAGCCGGTAATCGATGTTTTTTACGAAATATTCAGGTCATTGTCCGTTTTACCACCGCTCGATTTTCTTTTTTGCCGCACGGCAGAATAAATACACACTGACGCATACAAAATTGCGCCCGGCACCGTTAAAATTATAAACAAAATTCCGGGCCTGAAGCAAACTCGGTCCTCTACGAGCACACCCACATCCGGCAGCGGCGCGGATATATCTTGGGGTGTCAGTTCCTCGGCCCACTTTAGTTCTTCTATACGCTCGTGGCCGGCGGGTACGAATTCGGCCGGGGCGTCGCGGCAAAGCATGTTGCGATATATCACTACCGCTTCGTCATCGCCGTTCAGCGGCGGGACCTCGGCCACCCTGCGATAAACTCTATCGCCTACCGACATCCCTTCCGGCAGCTCACCGGCCACCAGCGGTCGGGTGGGCGAACTGCGGCGAAGCGAGATGTCGCGAACCTCTATGGGCTTTTCACTCATCGTGTAGATACGGAACGTTACCTCTTCGGGCACAACGCGGGGCGTTGGGAAAATCCATTCGAATCGCCGCCAGTGTCGCCCTATCTGTTCGGCGTAGGCCATCATCGCAAGCGGGTCTTCGTTGAAATCCACCGGCCCGTAAAGCGGCTCAGCTATCTCCGCCCGCAGAAAATGCGCCGCCCCGCCATCGGGCCCTCGGGCCTCCAGCGAAATTTTATATACCGTATTTTTTTGCAGCGAAACACGAGTCTTGCCCGCGGACTTCAGCGGATAAAACGGCGAGTGCAGACGCAGTATTCCGTTATTCATCCTGGCCCGGCTTAGTTCGAATTTGCCGTCCAGCAGATTCGGCCCGTCCTCCGGCCGGCGGGAGGCGGGAATTTTTATGGATTCGAGCACGTGGCGGAATTTAGCGTCGGCGGCGAGTATGTACCGAACGTTGTAAAGACTCAGAAGATGGTTCCGTTGCAGCAGCCATCGCCAGTTTCGCGTGGTGCCGAAAATGCGGAAGCCGAACAGATGCGCGTGCGTGTCGGTATGGAACGGACCGTAGGAATTAATCGTGGCCACATCGAACGTGTGCGCGGTTTTGGGAAGCAGCAATTCCCTCGGACGGTCGTTGTAGGCGTCGCCCAACCCCCACACACGGTATGGCTCGTTTTCGGGCGCGTTGTTTTTCAGCCACCGCGCCGCCGGCGAATGCTGCGGCCCCGCCGATGACGCCTCGGCCGGGGGAAAATTCACGAACCTGCTGATGAAAAACAAATCGGCCAGCACCAGGATTACCAGCAGCGGCGCCCTTGATTTCGGCCGCCGCAGGAAAAACAACACCGCCAATGCCGTAATCAGCATAAGTCCGAACGGGACCCATATTGCGGAATTATCGGCCGCGGCCGCGCTCATAACACCCACCCCGCCGCCGGACATCGGAAACGGCATACGCTGCGGCCAGTACCGCTCTGCGAACACGGCGAAAACCGCCAGTCCGCCCCACACTGCCAGCATCACCACCGGAAGTATAATTACCGCACCCCTCCGGATACTGCCGCGCAACTTCGCCGCGAGGCCCTCTTCGCCGCGCGTGGTCGCATGGAGCGCAGCCGCTGCAAGTACCGCAAGACCCATATCCAGCGCCAAAATCATCCTGGCCGGACAGCGAACTATGCCGACTACGGGTATCATGTGAACAAGGCGATACGTCGGAAGGTAATATCCAAGCATCCACACAATCGCACCGATGCAAATCCACGTCCATGGTCGGACAATTTTTTGCAGGCGGTCCGCCTCATTGTGCGTCACCCGCAGCGGCTGCCCGGCGTCGGATTTCGGCTTTCGGTACATGCGGCGGACTGCGCAAAGGGCCAGCACCAGAGTAATCAGGCCGGCGTAACCTAGCATTTCGCACAGGTGCCACGGGCCCCACCACTGCTGGGCAAAAAAGTTCGGAGTTTGCGAGCCCATAATCATCGGAAACAAAAACAGAAGAGCCGCCGGCGGAAAATAACTGTTCTCGCCAGCCACGGCATATCCGATGTGGCCGCGGGTGCACTGTCGGAGCAGACCGGCAGTGGCGAGTATCTGCGGCCCGGCCAGGACAGCGGCCAGCACGACTGCCGCAATACCCGTTACAAGCGAAGCCCCCAGCGGCCGGGCGCGGAGGAAAAAATAAGCCGCCGACACCACGGACAACTGAACCAGCGTGGGCCAGTGCCCCGCCGCTATCGCCACAAACAACACGGGCACCGCCCTGATGAAAGCGCCCCGTCGTGACGTGCGCATCCATTCGATGCACCACAAAATCCACGGCAGCATCGCGGCGGTGTTAATCATCGACAGGTGTTTCCTGTGGCCCACCATGAATCCGCAGAACGCAAACGCCGCCGCCCCGAACGCCGATGCCCCTGCCGATATGCCCAGCCGCCTAAGGTAAACCCACACGCCGGCGGCGGCTATCGAATACGCCAGAAATACCGACAGCGTGTATGCCGTTCCGGCCGGGGCGACGGCAAACAACCACGTCGTCGGATGCATCACGGCCGACTGCGGGTCGGGCATAATCACGCCACCGCAGGCCTCAAGCGGATTTTCAACGGGCCAGTCCCCGGCGCTAATGCGGTCACCGGCCATCTCGCGAAGCGGGTAATAATATAGCAGGTCATCTTCGCCGGCGGCGGTCGGATTGCTCCACAGCGGATAGAACATGACCATGGGAACAATAAGCATCAACACAACCGCCGATATTTTCCAAACCGCCTTCATTAATATCACCCTGTCAGTATCCCCGACCGACGCAGCGCCACAAACACGAGTTCCTCGAACGGCCTGTCCGTCGGGGCGGGGACATAGACGGCCTCGTTTTTAAGGCACGTCCGTTCCGCGCTGCGGACAAACCGGCGCCACCTGTGGCAATAGGCCTGCCGGACCTCGTCGCTGATATAAATGTTCATTCGCTCGTCGCTTTCGGCGTGCTGAAAAAGGGCCGCGCCACCCTCCGGACCGAAGGCATCCGTGGGACTGTATACCTGAATAACCACCACCTCACAACCGGCGTATCTCAGCCGGGCTAACGCACCGTTCAGACCGGCAACATCCGGACAGTCCAGCAAATCGCTTACGATGAAAACCGTTCCGTCAGTGCGGCCGGTTCCCGTACCGCCGGCCGAAAGCCGCGTGAAAATCTCCGCCGTGCGGGCAAGGTCCGTCCGGCCGTCCGGGCGAATATCTGTTAAATACTGTAGGAGCGAAAAGATTTTTCGGCTGTCCCGCCCCATGTGATACACCTGATGCAGGCGGTCCGTAAACGCCGCCACCTCCACGCGGCGCAACCCCCTGGAAGCAAGATATGCAAGCGTGGCCGTCAGGCGCCGTGTGTAATCGAACTTATCCGACCCCTGGGAAGCGGCCGCCCCGCCGCGGCCGCCCATCGAAGCGGAAGAATCCAGCAATATCATCACCGGCGCGTCGCTGTGCTCGTGAAATAGTCGAAGCAGAAACCGCTCCATACGGGCGTAATAAGCCCAGTCTATGAAACGCAAGTCGTCGCCGGGCGCGTATGCACGATGGTCTGCGAACTCCAGACCATCCCCCATCCGCGGCGAGTGCAGCACACCCCCGACCCTGCGCAAACGGGTGCTCTTGGCCACGAGGCGCAACCGCTCGAGCCGTCGCATAAACTCCCTGTCAAAAAATTCCCGGCCGGGCGATTTACTCATGGCGGTATTATAACACAACTACCTCGGCGTAATTTACCTTAATAACACAGACATTTTATATGCCGGGTACGAATACCGAATTACACCGATTATTCTTCAAGCACATAACCCCATAATCCGCAATTCCACTCTTGCTGGGATGAATAAGCCGGCCGCAAAACTGAAATTATCGCAAACACATGTTTGACTTGGGCCGCGATTGGCAATAAATTTTCACTTAAAACCTGTCTTAAAGAGCGTCGATTTGTGATAATGTGGCAATTAAAATATTAAACAAACGAGGCATTTGCCGGAAGGAAGTTACATATGGCTCAGGAAAAAAAGAGATACGAATGGGTGGTTGCGTTATCACGCATCGCCCTGGCGATTTTTCTGGTTATACTGGCACTGACACTGGCGGCGACGATAGCCAAGCTCGTATCGCTTCTGCTGGACAAGGCCGACTGGATAGTAATCGCCCAGTATGTAGTGTTTATCGCCCTTCACGTTCTGGCGGCAGTCTGCGCACTGGCCTTTTACGGACTAATCAGTGTCGTCGTGTCCAACGAGGAAAATATCCATCTCGCCGACGGCCGGCTGGAAAGGATTGAAACGCTCCTGGAAGACCAGGCAGATTCCACCAGGCAGCTTACGGACATGGCCTCGCTGTCTGACCAGGCCAAGTCACTGATTTACCGCGAGAAGGAAACCGAGGCATTCAGGGACCGTGTCCACGACGCCCTCGTCCGCCAGGACTACTCCACGGCCGAAGAAATAATCGAGTCCATCGAGAAGAAACTGGGCTATGCACAGGTGGCGGACGAACTCAGGGAGGAACTGGAAAACTTTCGCAAGGCGACGATAGAAGAAAAAGTCGACGCCGCCATTGCCCGCGTCCAGGCAATTATAGATTCCCACGACTGGAACCGGGCGGCCCGCCAGGCGCGGCGGCTGATGGAAGTCATGCCCGACAATCCGAAGGTGAAGGCCCTTCCACAGCGCATCGAGCAAGCCAAAACCAGGCACAAGCGCGAGCTGCTCAACAAATACAGAGAAGCGGTCGAAAAGAACGACGTGGACCGGGGCATAGAACTGCTGAAGGAACTCGACCTGTACCTCACGCCACAGGAAGCCGCGGCGCTGGAAGAATCGGCCCGCGGCGTGTTCAAGGCACGGCTGCACAATCTGGGTGTGCAGTTCGCCCTGAAAGTCACCGACGAACAGTGGACGGATGCTATTTCCGTAGGAAACGAAATTATCCGCGAATTCCCCAACAGCCGAATGGCGCAGGAAGTTCGCGGGAAAATGAATATCCTGCGGGAGAAGGCCTCCCGCAGCGGCGGTTAGGACTAAAAAAGCGGCGGCCCGGCGCCGTCGTAATTATGAAGTGAAATATTGAAAAGTGCCGAAAAACGCGTGTATTAATATAACTTATCCTGAACGGAAATCGCGATATGGCATACGGCGCTTAGAGACGAATGTGTCGAGCTGATATGAATATTCGTAAACCGATTATGATATTGCTGCTTGCCGGTGCGGCGGCCCTGCCCGCCTGTAACGGACCGGTTAATCCACAGGCGCGCAAGACGCTGCAAAACGGCCTGCAGGCATACAACAGCGGGGACGATCACCTCACGCTCCGCTATATGGAAGACTTCCTCGCCAAATACGGCGACAGCCGAGGCACGGATGAGGCGTATTATCTAAGAGGCCTTTCCAGATACCGAACGGGCGACAAGGCCGGGGCCGAAAAAGACCTTACCGATGCACTTGAACGCACCGACCGGCAGGACCTCCGCATAGGCGCTCTGAAAGCCCTGGGGGACCTCGCCTACGAGCAGGACCAGATGTCCCGCGCGGAAAATTTATACCGCCAGGCACTGGAAATCGCTCCCTCCGACAAACAACCGGCCGACGAGATATTCTACCGCCTTGGCTGCACTCTCCAGCGGATGGGGCGCTGGCGGGAGGCCGACGTTCAGTTCAACCGTCTGAATTACTATTTTGAAAATTCCGAACTTGCGAAACACGCCGACAGGAGGGTATTCTCACGGGCGTGGACGGTGCAGGCCGGCGCTTTCAGCGCCCGGACGAACGCCCGCGAAATTGAAAACAAGTTGAACAGGCGGAATTTTCAGGCCGAGGCGAAACCCGCCATGGTGAACGGAAATCTTCATTATCTGGTTTTAGTAGGACGATATACAAGGTATAAAAAAGCGTCGCAGGTCTGCTCGGATATAAGGCAGATTGTCGGCGGCGCTTTCGTCACCACAACGAGGTGATATTATGAACATACACAAATACATTCTGACGGCGTTATGCATACCGATTCTGGCCGCATTATTGGGCGGGTGTCAACAGTCCCAGGAACAGGCGAAAATACCCGACACATCCGGGGGCGTGCCCGACGACTTCCTCCGCGAGCAGTGGCAGCCGGAGGAAGTGCCCGTAGCCCACATCGTCCGCCGGGACTACCGTCTACGCGAAGGCGACCTGCTGGAAATAATCTATCACGTCAGGCACGAACGGGACCTGTCCTACAAAATCAAGTTACAGGACGTAATAGAAATCCGCTTCCCCTTTCACCCGGCTCTGCACCAGGTGGAGCAGGTCCAGTCCGACGGCACGCTGCACCTTGACCTGGTGGGAGAAGTTTATGTCTTTGACAGAACTATAGACGACGTCCACGAAGAACTCGTCAAAAGGTACTCGAAATTCTTAAAGAACCCGGTCCTGACGGCAAGCTTCAAGGAATCCAACGTCAAAATCGCCGAACTGAAGGAAGCCATCAAGACCGCCCCACGCGGACAGAGCCGCCTTGTGCCCATCACGCCGGACGGCACGATTTCGCTGCCGTTCGTAGTTGATGTGCCTGCGGCCGGGCTTACTGTCGGGCAACTTCACAAGGAATTAAACAAGGCCTATCGCGAGGTCGGCCTGGACCAGTTGGAGGTAACCGTAAACGTTCAGACCGTCGCCCCGGTGCGGATTTATGTGCTGGGCGAGGTCCGCATCCCGGGCGCCCTGCTTAACAAGACCGGCGGCATAACCACCGAGTACGAGGTTACGCTGCTTCAGGCAATAGCACAGGCGGGTAGTTACATACCCGGCCGGGCGGACCTGAGCAAAGTCATGCTCATCCGCAGGCGTCACCGTCCCAAGCCGGAAGCCGCCATCATTAACGTCCGTCAGTTGCTGTATAACCGCAGCAAGGCCGAGGACGAGCCGGTAGTGGCGGACATGAGCAAACACCGCTACGACATCTGGCTGGAAGACGGCGATATCATATACGTGCCGACAACAAAGGTCGCGCGTCGGGCGGATTACATCGAGTACGTCTGGACCCGCGGCATACGAGCGGTGGGCGGATTCTCCAGCAGCGCCGGTTACTCCGCTGCAGACGCGGTGGACTGGTTAGGACCAAATCCGTAACCCACGCGGGATTACATGAGGTGAAACATGGCTGATAGATATACAAGCAGAACGCTTCGCGAGATTGTACGCGTAATCGCCGGCAGGTTCCTGGGCATGGTGATAATCTTTGCGGTAGTCGTGGCGGCGGTGGGCGTGGCTACGCATTTGGCACCGGCCCAGTATCGTGCCGAGGCGCCAATGATGGCCAGACCTTCCAAGTACGATCCGCTGGAGACCGAAGGCGTCACGCTGACCGAACAGGTCTCGCTGTTCGTGACCACACAGAGACAGATAATAACCAGCAATTACGTGCTGGCCTCGGCTCTTATGCGGCTCAACGATATCGAGCCCGTCGGCGGAAAATTCACCGAGGACAATCCCTGGTACACCGACGAGCAGATCGACAAATTCATACGCGAGAATCCCAACCTCATACGCCGCATGAAAAGGCGGGTGAACGTGCTTACACCCGGCGGCCCGGACGCCACCTTCACTCAGACCTTCAAAATACAGGTGGATTGGGTGGAACAGCCCCAAAAGGCAAGCCAGGCGAATATGGACCCCAGGAAGTTCGCGGCAAAACAGACATATGACCTGACGAAGTTCGTCAGAGAGGCCTACCTGATGCGCTTCAGCCAGCTGGAAACCAGAAAGGCGAAAAACGCTGCCGATTTCCTCAAAAGCGCTTCACTTGCCCAGGCAAAGGCGGAACTCGAAGAAGCCAATAAAAAGCTTAAGGATTACGTCGATACCGAAATAATGGGCAACCTTCTGCAGGTAAGGAATCTTCTGGAGGCGGCCGGGACAGAAACGGGGGCGGCGTTTTTGACTACGGAATTTCAGTCCGAAATAAACAATATTTCAGCCAGAATCGCCGAGATTGACGGCCTCGTGACTCAAATAAACGAAACCCTCCAGCAGGCACAGCAGGCAAACGACTCATCTCAAGTCGTTGTCCCAGACGCTATAACCGAGGCCAATCCATCCATAAGCAAACTTCAGACCACCATCGTGAACCTGAAACTGACGCTCAACGGCCTCGAACCGAAATACACCGATAATTATCAGCAACTTCAAAACGTCCGAGACGAACTGGCCGCCGCCCGCGACGACCTTATTAATGAACTCCAGAAACAGCGCAGGCGGCTGCTGCAGGAAAAGGCGGTCGCCCAGACTCGGCAAAAAGCCCTTGAGTCCATAGTCTCGAAGGACCGCCAGGAAATGGACAAGCTGGCGACGATGGCCATTAATTACCAGCAGTTGAAAGATGACCGCGATACGACCCGGAAACTTTACAACGACGTTAGAAAGGAACTGCTGCCGGCGATAACGCAGGAACAACTCGCGGCCAATCCCATACTGGTTCTGCCGATGGACGAGATCGCCATGCCTGACCCCGACCAGCCGCGTAGACCCATCTTCTGGCTTAACATGGTTATAGCTGTGGCGGGAGGTTTTGTACTGTCGCTTATTTACGCATTCATGGCCGATCACTTCGATCATTCGATAAAGAGCATAGACGAGGCCGAAAGATACCTCGGCGCACCTGTGCTGGCCTCCGTGCCGAAACTCGGCTGGCGGGTCGTCCGCAGCGGCGACGGCGCCAAGCAGGCCACGCTGAAACCCAAGGCCCAGGAAGTCTTCAAGGGCCTGTGGGCGTCGCTGTTCTATTCCGGCAAAGGTGGCACAAAATCGGTAATCGTCTGCGCCGCGGACAGGCAGGAAGGAACCTCGCTGATATCGGCGGGTCTGGCCCTTGCCGGCACAACGCCGGCCGGCCCGGCCAGGGTTGCGCTGGTGGATTTCAATCTCCGCAATCCGGCCCTGGGCGATATTCTGCAAATCAAGGACGGTCCGGGACTGGCTGAGGCCGTGCTGGAAGACCTGCCGGTGGAACAGGCCGCCAGGAGCGTCAATCCGGGCCTGGACGTCTACCCGGTCGGAAACGTTCAGCAGCGCGCTCTGGAAATAATTCGAAGCGATGGCACGCGTAATTTCTTCCGGCAACTCGGCGAGCAGTACGACCACGTGATAGTCGATGCGCCTGCGGCCAACAGGTTCCCCGAGGCACAGGTGCTGGCGGGAATACTCAAGAATATCCTGCTGGTCACACACACCGAGCAGACGCCGCGCGAAGCGGTCGCACAGGCCCAGAAGCGCATCGAGGCCGGCGGCGGAATTCTGCTGGGAATGGTGCTCAACATGAGAACCTATCCGATACCCGGATTCCTGTACAGGCGCGTGTAGCCCTGCCGGTTAATCATTCATTAATCCCGGTTTGGGGCAAAAATGGCTAAGCCGGTCAAGAGTTTGCTGAACAAGGCCTGGACCAGGGTGCTGGACGGCATAATCGTGCCCCTGCTGCCTCGCAGGCGCGCCAATCTGCTGCAATGTTCAAAGAAAGGGCTGTGGGATGATTATTTTCCGGCCGCCGAAACCGTCATGCAAAGACAATGGGAGGAGATTATCTGGCCGCTGATTAAGGATTTCGATTTTGATACTGTGCTGGAACTCGCGCCGGGCGGCGGGAGAAACACCGAACGGCTCTGCGAAGTAGCGGGAAAAATCTACGCCGTCGATTACAACTCCTACGCCCTTCAGCGTTGCCGTGAAAAGCTGGGATCCTCCCACCACGGCTGCGAAATCGAGTACTACGTTAACAACGGCACGGACCTGCGCGTGATTGATGACTCGTCGGTTTCGGCCGTCTACTGCTGGGACGCCGCCGTCCACTTCGAGAAAAGCATTATGAACAGTTACGTTAAGGAATTTTTCCGCGTGTTGCGGCCCGGCGGACGCGGATTCGTCCACCATTCCGCCCTCGGCGATAAAGCTCACAAGAACATAAAAAAGAATCCGCACTGGCGAAGCAACGTCAGCAGGGAAAGTTTCGCCCGTATGTGCCGTGCGAGCGGATTGCGCATCATGACCCAGGCGGACATCCCCTGGAACAGCATTGTCGATTGTGGAACTGTTTTCGAGAAAAATTGAAACCCGGCCCATGCATTGCCCATCGCAGCGAAATTGCTTCGGGCCGGACTTGAAGAAACGTTATAAATTGCGATTAGAACATCGAATATAATGCAATTAATACTTTCAGAATTTACGATAGAATATATATTCCTGATACATTGAGGCCGATATGATAGGTCCGGGACAACAGAAGATTGAGCCGCTCGCCCTCGCGGGCTTCGCCGCTATCGCCGCGGCCGTTGGCGCGCTGTCAGTGGCGGTGCCCGTGGTATTCCCGTGGGTCTTTGTAGCCCTCATCGGTGCGGGATTGCTTATGTACTCGGCGGCCAAGTGGGAAATAACCATCTGGACGTGGTTTTGGGTGCTGTCCTACGGCCTGCTGGACTGGCCCCAGTGGCGTCTGGAAATTTCCGGCTTTTTCAACATGAACGTCCCGCGGTTCATTTTCATCGCCGCGGTGCTGGCGTTCTTTCTGCACTTTCTGCTGTACAGGGGCGGGCTGAAATTCAACCGACGTATTCTGTGGATAATGCTGTTTCTGGTCATTTACCTGGCCTCGAGCGCATCGGCCACCGGATGGGTCACGCAGATTACCGCCCCACACGTACGCTCAGCGCCATACTTCAGATTCCTCGGTTCGATACTGCTTCCGTTTACAATGTTCTTCCTGGTCTATAACACCACCAGGCGTTCGAGGCAGATTAAAATAGCGCTTTTAGCGCTTACGGTTTACGGCTGGTACGCCATTTATATCGGCTATCTGCAATTTGCCGCTTTGCAGGGTTTGGAGCAGGCCAGAGGACTAATATGGCCGGAGTACATAAACAATGCCGATTACGGCATCCACTTCGACCGAGCACGAGGAGCGTTCCGAGGCGCCAGCCCACAGGCGATGCTGCTCGTTTTGCTGTTTTTCGTGGACTGGTTCCTGATAAACCGGCTCAAGGGACCTTACAGAACGGCCCTTATCGTGCAGGCCATCCTGGTTCCCCCGGCGATATTCTTCACGGGTATGCGAAGTTCGTTCGTGGCCTTCGCCCTGTGCAGCATCGTGTGGTGCATATGGGGCGCACGCAGGCGCTTCGGAAAAGCCAAACTCATTCTTGCGACTTTGGCGCTGGTCATAGCTATGGCCACCTTCTGGACACAAATCACTCGCTCCGAACGCCTCACGGCACGCAGACCGATATATGCAAGAATCGTACTCGTAGAACAGACGTGGAAAATATTCAGCAAAAATCCCATTTTCGGCGTGGGGTTCGGGCATTTCGTGGATGCCCAGCAGGAACTGCCGAGTGACCCGGGTTCGTTATCCGCTGCAATGACACACGGCGTGCTGGTTCAGCATAATCTGTTTTTGAACATGGCTGCAGAAACCGGGATCATCGGGCTTGTCGCGACAATCGCTCTGTTTGTGGCGGTTTTCACCCAGTCGCTGAAGTTATATCGCAAACTGCCTGACACTGCCGAGGGTATGTTATCACGCGGCCTGGTGGTGCTGTTCTGGGTGCTTATGGTCAATTATCTCACCGACGCCATGTTCCGCGACACGTTGTGGGATGTGTTCGTAAACGGTCTTTTCTGGTCGATGGCGGGGCTTATCGTCGGGTTCAACCGCCTGCTCGACCCGCAAACGCTGGACCTGCCTTCGCACCCGGTGAGGTCGCCGGTCGGTGGTTAATTTCTACCATACCGTCCTGATAAACAGGGAGTAGATAGTGTCCCGCTTGAGAGGATTGCTCAAGGTCGGCTCGCTTACCGAGTCGGTGAATCTTTACGTGCCCGTCGTGGGCCTGCGTCAGGTCATTGGCCTGCTCAGGGTGCTTCTGTTCATCCACCTCATCACCGACATCCAATACGGTCTGTGGGGACTGGCGGCCATGATATTCTCCATCGGCGCAACCGTAATGACGCTCGGCAGCAACGAAGGTCTCGTAAGATATGTCAGCCGATACAAATCCAGGCGTAAACTGAAAGAATTCTACCGGCGGGCGGTTCGGTGGGTGCCGCTGGTTTTGCTGGCGACAGCGGCAATCGCCTTCATGTTTTACGAAACGATCACCCGCTTTATTATCGTCTCACGGGCAGATGAACAGATATCGTTCGAGTACGAGCGGCTGGTATGCATTGCCGCCCTGGCCAATGCGGTCGTGCTGGCGGTTTACTATAACATGCAGGGCTTCCTGCTGGGCCTGCGGGCCTATCGAATGGCATCGGTGCTGGAGATGGTGTTTGCGGTGCTGTTCACGGCCGCCGGCGCGGGCGCGGTTATAATCTGGAGCGGACACGAGGCGGCCCTCGCCCTGCTTATAGCACACCTTGCATCACTGGTGATTCCACTTGCCGCAGGCATGTGGGCGGTTAACTCGGCCGTGAAACACGTCCAGAACGAAGACGCCGCCGGCGAAGCATCGGCCGTGCTGATGGAGCCGGAGACGGAAATGATAGACCCGTCCGGCGCCATCCCCGCCGAAACCGATCGGTTTCCACAAACTGATACCGCGGAGCAAATTGCAATATCGGCCGTGTTCCGCTTTGGTGTGATTTCCATGGCCGCGCACCTGACCTGGCTGGGTGCGAGATACGTCGGACTGTTCCTTATCAACAAGCAATACGGCAAGGCCGAAGGCGCTAACTTCTTCGCGTACCTGCTGATAGCCAACCTCATCGTCGTTCTGGCAAACGCGGCAAGGTCTGTGATTTTCACTTACGTGGCGCAGCGCTGGGAGGATGACCGCAGGCAGCAGGCCGTGGAAACGCTACAGACCACATACAAGGCCGTCGCTGTGGCCACGATGTCTCTGGCGGCGATAGTGTACGTTTCGGCGCCGTTGTGGACGCTGGTTCTGCCGCAGGCGTACCGCGGCGGCAAAGAATTGCTCGGCGGGCTGCTGATGTTCTACCAGGTGGGCGTGTCGCTGGCGCTTTTGAACATAATCGCCAGACTACGCGAGAGACCGTCGGTCATCATTATCCCGCCCGCAATTGGAATAGTGCTTAACGTGCTGCTGGCCCTGTGGTGGATGCCTGACCAGGGCGCTGTCGGGGCCGCCCGGGCGGTGGGCGTGGGAATATACGTCGCCTCAGCGGCAGTGATGTTCGCCTACTTCCATCTTGCAAAGATACGCATGCACGTCAGCAGTTACGCGGTATTTCTGATGCCGGTAATATTTCTGCTGCACCCTTGGGCGGCCACGGCAATATGGGCCGTTCTGATACTTGCGGCCACGGCCACGCCGTGGATATTCTCATCCAGAGAGAAGCGGCTGATCCTCGCCGCCGCCGGACGTTTCATCTCACGCCGTCCATCCGGCAAATCGTAGATGCAAGCACACCGGCTCAAACGCCGATACGTTATACATGGAATCTCCGGACAGACTTACATTCTCCGTCGTCGTGCCTACGCACGACCGCCCGGTCAGTCTGCGGCGCACGGTGAAGGCGATGCTCGCCCAGAAGCGCACGCCCGAGGAGTTGATTATCGTCAACGACGGTAGCGAGGAGATTCCGACCGACCTGGCCGATGAGATTCGACGCAGTGACGTCAAATACACACCAATCCGCCGGCCCGCCCGGGAGGCCAACCTGCCGGCCTCACGAAATGCCGGCATGGACGCCGCATCCGGCGAAATAATCGTGATGCTGGACGACGACATCGAACCGGACAAAGATTACCTTGTCGAACTGGAGAAAATGTACCTTGCGGACAAGGTTGGACATGTCGACGCCATAGGCGCCGTGGCGGCCGAAGCGCCGCGGAATCGCCTGGGCCAGCGGATATGGGATGTGCTGATGTGGTTTATCGCGCATACACAATGGCGGCCGAGGCGCTGCGTCTCCCGGTCAGTCTCGCTTCCGGAAAAACTGCGCCGGCGGCTGCGGGCCACGGATTTTATCGTGGGCGGACGTGCGAGTTTCAGGCGGCGACTGGGAAATAACGTCAGATACAACGAATCTTTCGGCGGATACGCCCTGGGCGAAGACAGGGACTTTTCCTACCGCGCAGCGCAAAAATACGCGCTGTTCATCGCGCCTTCGCTGAAGATGACTCATCACCGCGGCGACGTCGCGCCAGGCAGGCCCGACCCCGTCGCCTACGGAAAAATGATAGTGTCCAACATCTACAATATCGCCGCCGACGCCCTTGAACCGGGCGCCGGCAAGTGGCTGCTCGTGTGGTGGAATCTTTTCGGGTTGTTTGTCATTCACGTGCTGTACCTGCCGGTGGGCGACAAACGGACGCACGCGGGCATAATCCGCGGCATGGCCGGCGGCGCAATGTCACTGGCAGCGGAAAAAATCAAGGCGGCTGTATGAACGTCCTCATGCTTATGTCAAAACTCCAGGTGGGCGGGGCCGAGACGGCTGCGCTGGACCTGGCCGAGGCCCTGCGGCGCCGCGAGGGCTTTGGTGTAGTAGTCGCCGGCATATACAGCGGCGGCGATATGGCGGAGCGATTCGGAGCCGTCGCCGACAGGGTTTACCAGCCGCTGGCCGCAAACCGCTTCGACGTGGGATGTATACCTGCCACCGCACGCATCATCCGAGACCACGACATTGATGCGATTATCATCGTGGATGCGATACGTAACGGTATAATCGCCGCAGTCGGGGCAACTGCGATGCGCGCCAAACGCCCCGCCCGGCTGCTGTGGTGCCACGGCGGACCGGGTCACGACACCCCGGGCGGTCGAATGCCCGGACTCATCCGCCGCCTGAGGCGAGCCCAGGGCCGACTGGATAAGATAGTGACCATAGCCCCCTGGCAGCGTCGGGCACTGGCGGCCGGCGGCGTAAACGAAGATAAAATGTGTGTGATACCCAACGGCATCCGCACAGAAAATTTTGCGCCCGGCAACAAAAATGCCGCCCGTAAAATACTGCAACTGCCCGCTGATTCATTCCTGCTGGTGCAGGTGGCCAACAACTGGCCGGAAAAAGCACCCCTGTGGCTGCTGGAATCTTTCGCACACGCGAAACAAGAACGCAAAAACCTGCAAATTGTGATGATCGGTCGCGAAATGGACGATGAGCACTTCGGCCGCGACGTCGAACGCCTGAAACTCGGCGATTCGGTAAAACTGATCGGTCCGCAGAGTAACGTGGCCGATTATCTACGCGCCGCGGATGCATTCGTTCTGGCGACCAGGGCCGAAACAATGCCCATATCTGCCCTGGAGGCCATGGCCGCGAAACTTCCGGTAATCGCGCCGGACATACCGGCCTTCGAGGAAATACTCACCGACGGCGCAAACGGGCTAAAGTGCGCGCCGGGAGATAAAATTTCGCTCGCCGATTGTATAGCACATCTTGCCGGCGATAAGGAACTTGTGCAGAAAATGGGCGGCAACGCCGGCGAAACCGCAAAACATTACGACATAGAGACAACCGCGGGAAAATTCGTCAAACTGCTCCGTTCAATCGTAAAAACACAGAAATGAAAAACTGAAATACCGTGCGAATACTTCACGTTGACAAGTTTTTGAAGCTCACTTCGGCCCGGGCCGGAGGCGTGGGCGCGTATATAGACCGGCTCAGTCGCCTGCAACGTCAGCGCGGCCACGAGGTAAATCATTTCGGCTGCGCCGACACCCCGGGCAAGACAATGCCGGTATTTTACGATTTTGCGGCCAATCCCAGGGCCTCTGCCCTGCCGAGGATGATTCACAACAGCGCCGCCGCCGCGGCCATGGAAAAATTCCTGCGCAGGCACCCCGTTGACATAGCCCACCTGCATAATATCTATCACCACCTGACACCCTCGATTATTCCCCCGCTGGCGCGAAGGGACATCGGTATTGTAATGACGATTCACGATTACCGCCTTGCGTGCCCTACCAAGCATTTTCTCCGCCCGAATGGCGTTTGCACGCGGTGCCTGCCGAACAAGTTTTATCACGCGGCCTCGCCTGCCTGTGCGGGCCTGGCGGGCGCCGGGGTCGCGCTGGAGACGCTTATACAGCGGTTCTGGCGGCGCTATATTTCAGCGGTGGATTATTTCATCTGCCCCGGCCGATATATGAGCGAGGTGCTTCGCCGCACCGGCGTGCCGGCGGCCAAAACTGTCTTCGTGCCGAATATCGTCAACGCCCCGGCCTGCTCGGCCAACCCACCTGCCGACTCGCGCCTTCTGCTTTTTGCAGGTCGGCTCAGCGACGAAAAAGGTCCACTGCTGATGCTCGAGCTGGCCTCTCGCCTGCCGGATGCGCAGGTGGTCATCGCAGGCGACGGTCCGCTCATGGACGAACTCCGCGGCCGTGCGAACCAGCAGTCGCTGGGAAATATAGAGATAACCGGACAACTGCCGCGCGAGGAATTGTCGCGGCTGTTCGAAAAGGCCGCGGCCGTGGTATTGACCAGCCGGTGCCCGGAAAACAGCCCGCAGACCATGCTGGAGGCGATGGCCGCCGATCGATGCGTAATCGCACCCGACCACGCCCCCATCCGCCAGTGGATTCGAGACGGCGAGACGGGCCGGCTGTTCAGTCCCGACGACGGTCGGTCGCTGGCGGAGGTGGCCGGGCGGGTGCTGGCAGATGCCGCATCCCGCCGGAAAATGGCGCATCGCGGCCGGGAATTAGTCCAAAACGAACACAAGGCGGACAAAATCCTGTCCCGCCTGGAAGAACTATATCGGGAGTCTGTCAGCAGATGCGCATTGCGATGTTAGGTTCGCGGGGGGTGCCCGCCCGCGGAGGCGGCGTGGAGCGAGTGGTAGAGGAACTCGCCACGGAGTTATCCGCGCGCGGCCATGAGGTGCTCGTTTACTGCCGCAGGCATTACGTCGCCTCGGGACAGTGGGAGAACCGCCCCCGCGGCGTAAAAAGAATTTTCACGCCCGGCGTGGCCGGTAAGCACCTGGATACTATCACCCACTCTCTTACAGCCGCTGTGGATATTACCTGCCGCGGGGCCGACGTAATCCACATTCACTCCCCCGGTCCGGGGCTGGTGGCGCCACTGGCGAACCTGGCGGCGCCGGTGGTATTCACCGTACACGCGGCCGACTGGCAACGTCCAAGATGGTCGCCCGCCGCCAAGGCGGCGCTTCGGGCGGGACTCTCGGCAGCAATGTCCCGCGCCGCAGCGGTAATTTGTGTAAATAAAACGCTTGCCAAAAAGCTCGAATCGGGTTATCATAAAAAAGTTAAATATGTGCCAAATGCTGTCAGATCGCTCGGCTCACCCCCCGATGCGGAATATCTTTCGCACTGGTCACTCCGCCCGGAACGTTACGTCCTTTACGCCGGAAGAATCGTCCCCGAAAAACGTCTCTACCTTTTGCTTAACGCCTGGGCAAGAGCCAAAAGAAAACTTAACGCATCTGATGGCTGCCCGTGGCGGCTGGTGGTGGCCGGTGAATTCTGCGAAAAGAAATACGAGCAAAAGTGCCGCAATGCCGCCGGCGAGGATGTTATTTTTACCGGCCCACAAAGTTACCCGGTTCTTGCAGCGCTTTACGCAAACGCCGCCATGCTCGCTCATCCCAGCGTTCTTGAGGGAATGTCTCTTGTCCTGCTGGAGGCCGCATCATACGGATGCTGCATACTGGCTGCAGATATTGAGGAAAATTTTGCGGCCATGGGCGAATCTATCCTATACTTTAGGCAGGACGATCTCGCTGACCTGACGGATCAGCTCGTGCGAGGTCTGTCCAATGAAAATTTAAGAAAACGGACGGCTCAAGTGGCCAAAACCCGGACGGAGGAGAAATTCTCCTGGACTGCGGTGGCTGATAAGATGGAACTCATCTACCGGCAAGTGGTCCGGAAACGAATTTAAAATGACTACGCTCGCAACACAAACGAATCCTACTGCCCTGTCGGAATATCTCGTCGGCCAGTACGCCGTCGGCCTGACTGCAACGCCTTCTACCGTTTACCACAAGGCCAAGCGTATAACCGACGTGGTAACGGCGTTGTTTCTGTTAATGCTCCTTTCGCCGCTTATGCTGGTGGTGGCAGCGCTGATAAAGCTCACCTCCCGCGGACCGGTCATATTCAAACAGACCCGCGTAGGACTTAACGGCAAGTTCTTCACCATGTACAAGTTCCGCACCATGCGCGACGGCGCGGAGAAAATGCGCGATGCACTGGCGCACATGAATCATCAAAGCGGCCCAGTGTTCAAGATACCCGATGACCCGCGCCTGACGTGCATAGGCAAGTTTCTGCGTCGCAGCAGCATCGACGAACTGCCCCAGTTGTTGAACGTTTTAATCGGCGAGATGTCCATTGTCGGACCGAGACCCCTTTGGTTCCCCGAGGCCCAGAGTGTAAACGGCAGCGGCACGATGCGCAGCTGCGTAAAGCCGGGCCTGACCTGCCTGTGGCAGATATCCGGGCGAAGCGAGCTGAGCTACGAACATTGGATTATGCTCGACCTGTACTATGTGGCCAGGCGGAACTTCCTTCTGGACATGCTGATTATCATACAAACCATCCCTGCGGTGCTCTCGGCCCGCGGCGCGTACTGAACTGACTTCTGCGGGCATAAAATCCGTGTAACTTGCTTCACCTCCGCGATTATCATGCCGATACTTCTATAGTCGGTTAACGTTAAGATACAGCCGCAACGTAAAGACAGAGGCGAAATACAGGAGGCAAGCGGAGGTTGAATTACCTGCTCGAGATTCTCGGCAAGGGACTGGAGATGAGCCCCGCCGAATTAATGGCGGAACATCTTACTCTTCCCCGTCTTAAAGCAGCCGGCGAACCTATCAATCGGGGACTGGATCTTCTTAGAGCAGGCAAGCCCGAAGCCGCTACCCGTTGCCTGGCGCCGTTTTGCAACAGCGGACCTTATCGCGCCGCCGCACACATCGCATCTGCAGTTGCCTGTGACGAGGAATCCAACACCCGCCGGGCCGTCAATCATCTGCTGGCCGCCATGGAAATACTTCCCGGCCGCACTGATATTCTCGCAGGACTTGGATTGTGCTGTGAAAAGGCGCACCTTAGCCGGGAGGCGATAAAATTTTACCGCCGCGCGATTAACCGGGACCCTGCGGGTTCACCCGCCCGCTATCGTCTTGCCGCCATCCAAATAACAAACGGAAACTGTGACGAGGCCATAAAGCAGTGCCGTGCTTTGAGCCATTTCGAATTGCGACATAACTGGCTTATAGGCGCGATTGGCGCACTTAATTACCGCAACGGCAAATACGACAGAGCCGTCCAGCTGCTCCAGGCCGCTATCGCAATGGAGCCGGAAAATTGGGCACTGGCCGATGAAGATATCGAGGAACTCGTCAACGAGGGCAAATTTTACCATGCCCTGGAGCGGCTGCATGAACTTCTCCAGCGGCAGGGTCCTTTCGCCGACCTCCATGTGAGGATTGCGGACCTTTACGGGCGAACAGGCGACGACGAACAGGCGATCCGGCATTATCTTCGGGCGCTGGATATCCAGCCGGACTATCTCGAGGGAACGGTCAAACTCGGCTCGCATCACCTGGCATTCGGGCGAATCGAACAAGCGGCGGAAGCTTTCCACCGCGCAGCCGAACTGAATAACAGAATCACTTTTAATTATGTTGCGCTGGGATGCGCTCATCTGTCGGCGGGCCGCAAATCTGACGCACACAATGCCTTCGAACTGGCCGTGGCGGTGGAGCCCAACACAGTTACGCTCATGTCCGAAACCTTGCGACTGCATTCACTTCTTGCCGAAACCGATATGCACGACGCCGTAAACACCAAAGAGATTATTCGACAGACGTATGATAACGACCGCATGCTCATACGCCAGGTGAGCAGTCACGCCAGAGAACTCGCCGCGAACGACCGCGCTGACCTGCGATACACACACGGGATGCTCCTGCTGGCACTCGGGCAGGTGGATGGAGCACAAAAACAGTTCACCCGCGCGGTCGAAATAAATCCCGCTCACATGCAGTCAATCGTGGAACTCGGCATAATCCGACACAAGAAAGGCCTGAAAGAAAAAGCCGAAGAGACATTCCGGCAAGCGGCGGACATATCGCAGGATTTGCTCCGCAGGCACTATCACCTGGCGCTGCTGCATTCTGACCCGCGGAAATTCGCTCGCGTTACTCATGTTCTGTCCGCCCGGCAGGAAAATCAGTGGATAAAAAAACGCTCCGTGATTACCACCTCACTGGAACAGATGGGACTTCTGGACACCGTATCGTCGACGTGGCGGAACCTGCAAAGCATACATTGCAAAGACAGGCAAAAACGCTGAATTCTTCACCCCAACGCAATATCGGCCGTTCGATAATTCCCTCAGCCGGACAGGAATTTCTCCAGGCGGTCCAGCCCCTTATCTATCGACTCCATGTCCGTGGCGAAACTGAGCCGCACGCACCTGTCCTGCCCGAAGGCCACGCCCGGCACGAGGGCGACCTCAATCTGCTCCAGCACCGCCCTGGCTAAACTCATAGAATCTTTAATCTCCGCTCCGCCCAAGGTTTTCCCGTAGTGCGCGCTGACATTCGGGAAACAGTAAAATGCCCCTTCGGGTTTGGCGCAACTGACGCCTTCAATGGCATTTAGGCGTTCCGACATATGCCTGCCACGGACGGCGAACTCGGCCCGCATGGTCTCGATGGCGTCGGCCGCACGCTCATCCGTGTAGGCGGCAAGGGCCCCGGCCTGAATAAAACCGGCCGGCTTAGTAGTCTCGTGGCTCATCAACCGGTTGACGCCCTTTATGATTTCAGCGGGGCCGGCGGCCCATCCTATGCGCCAGCCGGTCATAGCAAACGATTTCGACAAACCGTTGAACGTGACTGTACGTTCGGGAAGTTTTTCGCCGAGAGAAGCGAAAGAGACGAAACGCGTATCGCCGTAGATTAATTTTTCGTAAATCTCATCCGAAAAGACAATCAGGTCGGTTTTTTCAACCGCCTCGGCAATGTCGGCAAGTTCCCGGGGACTGTATGCGGCGCCGGTGGGATTGCACGGTGAATTTAAAATCAGCACCTTCGCGCCGTCTGCTGCGTCGAGAATATCCTGCGGCGAGATTTTAAAACCGTTTTCGGCCGAGGCATCGATTATCACAGGTTCGCCACCGGCGAGTCTGACCATTTCGGGGTAACTGACCCAGTAAGGGGCGGGAATCAATACCTTGTCGCCCGGGTCCAGCAAAACCTGACAGGTATCGTATATCGCATGTTTACCGCCGAATGTAACCACGATGCAATCCGGCTCGATATTAAGGTTGTTTTCTGCCGCGAGCTTGTCGGCAATGGCCTGCTTGAGTTTGTTGCCTGAGCGCGGAGTGTACTTGGTATCGCCGGCCTCGAGTGCCTCGAATGCGGCTTGTTTTATAAACTCCGGCGTGTCGAAATCCGGCTCCCCCGCTCCGAAACTGATAACATCCCTGCCCTCATCAAGCATCTGCCTTGCGCGGGAGGTTACAGCGATAGTAGCACTGGGGCTGACATTTTGAATGCGGCTGGAAAGCAATTTCATATTGAGAATTTACCCTGCTAAATCTTTTTAGCTGTTAGGATTCCTCAGGAACGTATCCGATAAAGGCCAGAAATCTATTGGTGTTCAATACGGGAATAGCCATCTCCCGGGCCCTGGCCTTTACATCCTGATAATTCTGCCAGACCTTCAGCTGCTTGTGATAAGCATCCCATACTTGGGCGGCGGCTGTTTCGTCGGGCTCGGGCGGACGGGTGGGCTCTGCGCCCATAACGAGAAAATCCGTCTGCACGCCTATTTCGTCCTTAACATTACCGCCATAACGTTCTATCAGCATTTTGACGGTTTCGGTCCCGGCTTCGGTGGGCCTTCCCCTGCCTGTCAGGTCGAAAACACCTTCCACGACGAAGCTATACGTGCGGTTAGAGTCGAACACCACGTTTCCGACAACATCGCCGGCAATAATCGGATTGTCCTCTTCCTGTTCGATTATTTTACATTCGCTGGAATGTGCCCCGACATTTTTTACGACAATCTTGGCCTTGCCCTTGCCATCCTCAGGAATGGGCCCTGCCGGATATACATTGAAGGGCAGGCCCGGTCGGATGCGTTCTCCGCGCCCCTTGCTGATGTAGCAGATGTTCGCTTCCTGAACAACATTAACTATTTTCGCATCGGGCTGGTTTTCCAGACTCGGGCGGTCACCAAGTTCTCGTTTAATCTCCCGGGCCAGTTTATTATGTTTGTTTTCCCATTTCTGAACCTCCATCTCGAGTGCTTTTATCCGCGACTCTTTTGAGGCGATGGTATCGTTCAGTTCAGCCGCCTTCTGTTCCCACTCCTGCTTGGCCTGTGCGAGCTGATCCTCGAGGGATTTGCGGTATTTTTCGGATTGCCTTGTCAGTTTCTGAATTTGTTCAGTCTTTTCGGCCAGTGCGGCTTCCATTTTTTCGGCGAGTTCGTTTCTGCTCTTCTCGAGAGTCTCCACCTGCGAACGCAATTCTGCTAAGCGTGCTTCCCGATTTCGCAGTTCCTCCTTATTTCCTTCGATTCTTTGCTGAAGTAGCTTAATCTGCTCAATCAGGGCACGTTTCGCTTCCAGCTGAGCATAAACCTGTTCTTCCACACTGGTGATTGCCTCCTGTGTGGAAGTGGGAACTCCGAGTATTAATTTGGTCAACTCGGAAATATTATTATCCATTTGTTCTACGACGGTGCGCGCTTCCTGGCCACCGCGTTGTCTGGCCTGGTTGTACTCCCTGATCATGCTGATGATTTCCGGATTCTCCCGTTCCTGTGGACTGGCCAGGGCGTTAAGGGTAGACTGCAGTTCTTCCACCTTCTTTTCGGCCTCATCGGCTCGCATCATCTGCAGAACCATTATGGTGGTGGCCACAAGGAATAGAAAAACAAAGACTATTAATGCATAAGGGGGACCTTTTCGCTTTATTACTCGCGCCATATCTTAACACTCCTGTAAATACGCCCGCCAACCCGTGCGGGCCAAACTATATCTTAGCAGTATGTCCGCCAAACGGCCCTGCCGTCAATACATTTTTCGCGCGGACTAAGACTGCGGCTTCAATTTATCCTGCAGCATTCTGCGGACCTGTTGCGGCTGGGCTGCCCCGCCGGAGCGTTGCATCACCTGACCCATAAGAAAACCGAAGGCCTTCTTCTGCTTCTTGCCGCCGGATTTCACCTGCTCGACGGCCTGCGGATTTTCCTCAATGGCCTGCTCGACCCACCGACGAATCTGTGAATCATCGCGTATCGCCAGCAGTCCCTCCTGCTCGGCTATCTGACGGGGTAGCCGACCGCTTTCGACCATAGCATCGAATATCTTCGCCGCAGCCGTGGCGTTCACTTCACCATCGCTCTGCATACGGGCCAACTGTCCAAACTGCTCCGCCGTAACGCCGACTTCGGCGATAGCACATCCGCGCTCGTTAGCGATGGCCGCCGCCCTGCCAAGCAGAAGGTTTACGCAAGTTTTCGCATCTGCGCCAGCCGAGACGGCCTCGTCAAGCATGTCGCCGGTGGCCGCCTCCTGCGTAAGCGCATCGGCCTCGGTGAATGACATGCCATAATTCTCCATATACCGCTTTCTGCGGGCCAGCGGCAGTTCGCCTATTTCGGCCGTGACTTTTTTACAAATTTCATCACCACAGGTTACGGGCACAAGGTCCGGCTCGGGAAAATAGCGGTAATCGTGGGCCTCCTCCTTGCTCCTCTGAAAAACGGTCTTACCGAGAGAGTCGTCATAGCCGCGATTCTGCTTGCCGAATTTTTCCAGCGTGTATCCTTCGGGGTTGTCCAGCCACTGGGCGTACTGCCGCTTTATTTCAAATTCCACCGTCCGCTCCAGCGCTCGGAAACTGTTGAGGTTCTTGACCTCGATTATGGGTGTCTTATACGTCCGCCCGTCCCGTTCGACAAGCAGGTTGATATTCGGTTCGAAACGCATCTGTCCCATCTGCATGTTCGCATGGGAAACGCCCAGCCAGCGGACAAGCCGATGCATAGACCTGGCATAGGACATGACCTCCTCCGTGGAGTTCATATCCGGTTGAGAGACTATTTCCAGAAGCGGCACGCCGGCGCGGTTAAGGTCCACACCTGTGCCGCCCGGCAGGTCGTGAACGTTCTTACCGGCATCCTCCTCCAGGTGGGCCCTCAGCACGCGAATTTTTTTGGTTTCCCCGTCGGCCAGCGGAACTTCAAGGTAACCGTTGCTGCTCAGCGGCAGGTCGTACTGGCTTATCTGGTAGTTTTTTGGAAGGTCCGGGTAGTAATAATTTTTCCGGTCCCACTTGGTGTATCCTGCGATGGTGCAGTTCAGCGCCACGCCGACTTTTATGGCGTATTCGACGGCACAGCGGTTCATCACCGGCAGCACGCCGGGCATGCCGATGCACACCGGACAGACGTTTGTGTTCGGCTCGTCGCCGAAACTATTGCGGCAGCGGCAAAACATCTTCGTCGCAGTGGCCAGTTCCACGTGTATCTCCACACCGACCACCGGCATCACTTTGTCGTCTTTTTCGCTCATATATTCATCTAATCAAAGGCGGTTTTGATTCAATCGGACCGCGGGCGGATTCGTAGACGGCCGCGGCACGGAAGAGTTTTTCCTCACCGAAGATCGGCCCGAGCAATTGCACGCCGATGGGCAGGCCGGCTGAAGACAGACCCGCCGGGACGGATATACCGGGCAGCCCGGCCAGGTTGGCTGATATCGTGTAAACATCGGCCAGGTACATCGTCAGCGGGTCTCCGGATTTCTCGCCGAGTTTGAACGCCGTTGTCGGCGAAACCGGCCCCAGTATTACATCGCAGTTTTCGAACGCGGTGTCGAAGTCGTTCTTAATCAGACGCCGCACCTTAAGCGCCTTGTTGTAGTAGGCGTCGTAGTAGCCGGCCGACAGCGTATACGTCCCGAGCATAACGCGCCGCTTGACCTCCTCGCCGAAGCCCTCGGCCCGCGTCTTAGAATACAACTCGACGATGTCACCGACTTTTTCCTTTGTGCGATGGCCATAGTGCACACCGTCGTACCTAGCCAGGTTGCTGGACGCCTCGGCCATGGCGACGATGTAGTAGCACGCCACGGCGTATGAAGACAAACCGCCAGAATCATCTTTGTCTATTCTGCTGTGCGGCAGCGACACCTCGACCACCTCCGCCCCGGCTGACTCGAACGCCTCCGCCGCGGCACGCACGGCCTGGGCTATTTCGGTATCGGGCACGCTGGAGAGGAACTCCTTGGCCAGGCCCACGCGGAGATTCGCAATTGGCTTGTCCAGCGCTGCGACGTAATCGGGCACATCCTTCGGCACAGAAGTTGAATCCCGCCGGTCGTGTCCGGAGATTATGCCGCTGACAAGCGCGCTGTCGGCCACGTTACGCGTCAGGGGGCCTATCTGGTCCAGTGATGAGCCGAATGCGACGAGCCCATACCGGCTGACACGTCCATAGGTAGGTTTGAAGCCCACCACGTTGCAGAACGCCGCCGGCTGGCGTATCGAACCGCCCGTATCGCTGCCGAGCGCGGCCGCACAAAGCCGGGCCGAAACCGCCGCCGCCGAACCGCCCGATGACCCCCCCGGCACGCGCGACACATCCCACGGATTGCACGTGGGCACAAAACCGCTGTTCTCGGTCGAGGAGCCCATGGCGAACTCGTCCATGTTCGTCTTGCCCAGTATTACGGCATCTGCGTTAAAGAGTTTGTCAACCACGGCCGCGTTATACGGCGCTCGGAAATTCTCCAGTATCTTCGACGAGCACGTAGTCCGCCCGAATGTGCTGCAAAGGTTGTCCTTAATCGCCATTGGCACGCCGGCCAGCCGACCGAGTTTCTCCCCGGCGTCACGACGGGCGTCAATTTTCTTCGCCCGGGCCAGGGCCTCGTCGACAAGAACCTCGTTATAGGCCCGCACATGTTGTTCGCTTTTTTCGATGGCCTCAAGGTATGCGCGGGTGGCCTGCTCGGCGGTAACTTCTCCGCTAATGACCGCTCCGGCCAGATCCCCTGCCGACATTTCCAGTATCTTATTCACCTCTTTGCGATTTCTCCGTTGGTTTCACATCGTTTTCATTCGTTATACTCATACAAACTATTCACCCAGCACGCGGGGCACCCTGAAGAACTTCCCATCCGTCTCGGGCGCGTTGGTCAGCGCACGGTCCGTCGACAAAGACTCGCCGGGTTCATCCTCGGCCATAACATCCTGCAATGCAACCGCATGGGGCATCGGCTCGACGCCCTCGGTATCGAGTTGCTGTAGCTTGTCGAAATATTCGATTATGCCTGCAAGCTCGCTAGAGAGCGTCTCGACTTGCTGCGGCGAGAGTTCTATCCTGCTGAGTTTGCCTATGTGTCGGACAAGTTCCGAATCTATTTTTTCGCTCATATTATTACTCCATCCGTGTGTGACCAGCCGCACCTCGGACCCTAAATAATTGAATATATCGACGCCGCTGTCAATGCACGACACAAATTACGGCCGTATTCGGATTGACCCGTAACGGATATAATGTTATAGTCATTCTGTACATTTGAACTTGTGCTAACGTTGCGAGGGGTTATTCGACGATTTAACTTAACACAATATTATGGCTAAAAGCGATGCAATAGAAGTGGACGCTATCGTCACAGCGGCACTGCCGAATGCGATGTTCCGGGTGGAGCTCGAACTGGGCGGGCAGAAACACGAGATCACCGGACACATCTCGGGCAAGATGCGCCGTCACTATATTCGCATCACCCCCGGCGACAAAGTCCTTGTGCAACTCTCGCCTTACGACCTGACAAAGGGAAGAATCGTTTACCGCTATCGCTGAGATCCACCGCACCTTTCCGTTTCATCTTTATCATAGCGAGGCACAATACCTTTATATTCCCCTGCCGTGTTATCAATCACCATTTAGTGGATATGCTTGATATTTTCGCGCGCGGAACGTACGATTCCGCACAGTAAATGAGAATAACAGATGGCATCGCAAAACAAACAACTCGGCGTGGCGTTGGTCGGTTGCGGAACCGTCGGCGGGGCCGTTGCGCAGATACTCACCGGCAAGGCGGACGCTCTGTCTCAGCGGCTGGGCGGACCGATAGAACTGCGGCACATAGTGGATGTGGACTTTACAAACGCCCGCCGCCTCGGTTTGGACGAAAAACTCTTTTGCGAGGACCTGTCCGCGGCACTGCAGGATCCGCAGGTCGACGCCGTGGTGGAACTGATAGGCGGAACCGACAAGGCGGCCGTGGTCATCGAAAAGGCGCTGGCCGCCGGCAAGCACGTGGTAACCGCCAACAAGGCGCTGCTCGCCCGTCAAGGCGCGCAGCTGTGCAAACTCGCCCGCCAAAAGGGGCTGAGCATTGGCTTTGAGGCCAGCTGCGCGGGCGGCGTGCCCGTAATTCGGGCACTGACTGAGGGGCTTATTGCCAACCGCATAGACGCCATCTACGGCATAGTCAACGGCACATGCAACTACATCCTCACGGCTATGAGCCGCGGCGCAGATTACGCGCAGGCCCTGGCCGAAGCGCAGAAGTCAGGGCTGGCTGAGGCAGACCCCACACTCGACGTCTCGGGCGAAGACTCCGCTCACAAACTGGCGATACTGGCGGCGCTGGCGTTCTCGCAGGAAATCGATTTCGACGCTATACCTGTCGAAGGCATCGACTCGCTTGACCGCAGCGATGTGGCATACGGCCAGGAACTGGGATACGTGATTAAACTGCTGGCCATCGCCCAGCGGCAGGACGACGGTGTCTCCCTTCGTGTCCGCCCGGCGTTCATCAGCAAGAGCCACCCTCTTTCGTGGGTCTCGGGACCGTTCAACGCAGTTAGCATCTACGGCCACTGCACCGGGCATACAATGTACTACGGCCGGGGCGCCGGCGCCATGCCGACCGCCTCGTCAGTGATTGCGGACCTTGCGGCCGTGGCTACGGGCGCAGCGCCGGCAATGTGCAAAGGTCTTAACGTGTGGCCGGGATGCAACCCGCCGGGCAAGCAGGTACCTATCGAATCGGTGCTAAGCAGGTATTATCTTCGCGTAACCGCCGATGACCGACCGGGTGTGCTGGCGAAGTTCGCCGACGTGCTCGGCAGACATCAGATAAGCATAAACTCCGTGCTTCAGCGTGAGCCGCTCCAGGACGCCGGCCGCGCCGCAAACGGCGTACCGGTGGTAATAACCACGCACCGTGCGGCCGAAGGAAATGTGCGTAAAGCAATACAGGAAATCGATGCTCTGGATGCGATAAACGCCGATACGGTCTGCATCGGAATAGTGGATGAATATCCGGAAGAAATATAGACCGCTAAGCCCAACCGCATTATGTTGGTATACTGAAGGTAGATAAACGAGTACGTAATGAAATACGCAATAATAATTCCCGACGGCGCAGCCGACGACCCTATAGACGAACTGGACGGCAAAACGCCACTGGCCGCTGCTGACATCCCCAACATCGATTCCGTCGCCGCTGCCGGAAAACTCGGGCAGGTCTGCAACGTGCCCAAAGGCATGCACCCGGGTTCGGACGTAGCGATTATGTCGGTGCTGGGCTATAATCCGAAAAAATTCTATACCGGTCGGGCACCGCTGGAGGCCGCCGCCCAGGGGCTTGAGATAGGCCCCGACCAGTGGGTCTTCCGCTGTAATCTGGTGACCATAATCGACGGCCTGATGGAAGACCATTCCGCCGGTCACATCTCCACAGAGGAAGCCGGCGCTATAGTCGACGAACTCAACCGCATACTTTCGGGGCCAAAAATCCGCTTCCACCGCGGCGTCAGTTACCGCCACCTGATGACATACACCGGCGAGGTGGAAATGAAAACCACCCCGCCCCACGACATCATTGGCCGCAAGGCAAGCGACTACCTGCCCACCGGCAAAGGCGCCGAACTGCTGCGCACGCTGACGGACCGCAGCCAGGAAATTCTTGCCGAGCACGAGGTTAACGTGGTGCGAAGAGACCTGGGTGAGAACCCCGCTACGAGTATCTGGCTGTGGGGACAGGGTCAAATGCCGCAACTGCCTTCCTTCGCCGATCAATACGGGATCAAAGGAGCGGCCATAACGGCCGTGGACCTGGTACGCGGGCTGGCCAAACTTATCGGCTGGGACACAATTGAGGTCCCAGGCGCAACCGGTTATATAGACACGAACTTTGCCGGCAAGAGCGATGCGGCCGTGCAGGCGCTGGACGAGTTCGACCTTGTGTTTGTTCACGTGGAGGCGCCGGACGAGGCCGGCCATAACGCCGACCCGCATACCAAGGTCAAAGCACTGGAGCAGATTGACCGTCACATAGTAGCGCCTGTTTTTCAGCGGCTTCAGCAGGAGGGCGATGATTGGCGGATGCTGGTGATGCCGGACCATCCCACACCGTGCTCGCTGCGGACGCACACCGCCGGCTCAGTGCCGTTCGCCATTGCCGGCAAGCGCATAGAAAAAGTGCTCGAGTTGCCTTTCACCGAGGCCGATGCCGAACAGTCAGACCTCCGCATCGACCGTGGCTGGGAACTCATGGAATTCTTTCTTACCGTACGGTGAATTTCAAACTGCCGACAGCGGCAGGATTCCCTGATAATTAAAGTCCCCAGGCCTTTGCGAAGGCACGGAAGCTGCGGTCGTAGGTCTTTTCGACTTCATCGGGGAAGCAGCAGGCCGGCAGCTCTTTATTTCGCAAGTGGCTGGCCAGGCAGTCGCAACATACGCCCTTCTTACTGCACGGATATGTGCAGTTACAACGCTCAAGATTCTTTTCCTGTTTACACTCCATTGTTGGCTCCCGGTAAGTTCAAAACGTTCGCTAATCGGGCAAAATATCAGTCAATTTAGTCTCAGCCTGGGAGGTCCAGTAAGACTCTGGCCATTGCTTTTTCATTTTATTTACCATGTATTGCAGTTCCCTGACGGCCCCGGAGTAACTGCTTACCCAATTCGCCTTTTTATTTTCATCATCTGGGCATTTAGGTATTTTCGAGGAGTATTCCTCAATCTGTTTGTATCGTTTGAAGGCGGCCAGTTCGGTCTGTAATTTCTTATCCTCGCGGAGTTCTTTAAGTTTTTCTGTGGCTTTTTCCGCCGTGGGCGCACCGGCGAATTTAATTTTAAGTTCGCGATATATTTCAATGGTCTTGATCGGATTCTTCAATTTCATTTCAGCGGCCTCTTCCAACTTTTGATCAGAATAGTTTTTTAATCTTTCGATTATGTATTTCGCCTCCTCTAACACTTCTTCTTTTACGCCCTCTTCATTTTTTTTCTTTTTGCATATCTCCCATGCGACTCCGAATTTTTCGTCATTGATCTTCGCCACAGCCAGATCAAAATGTTTAATTTTCCTGTATTCAAGGATGGGGTGTACTCCCTCTCTGAGGGCCTTTACGGCGGCCCGGAGCATATCATTATTGGGATAACCGCTGTAGACGCGTTTACCGTATCGGTCGAAGACTATTGTGTGAGGAATCCCTCTTATCTTAACGCCGGGCACACTCGCCGACGACACTATGGTATATTTTACACCCCTGGATTTGGCGATTTCGACGGCCTTGTCCTTGACGTTGCCCTGGGCGTGCGCTCCGATTACCACGAGACCCTTTTTGCGATATTTCCTGTCAATAGCGGCCAGCTTCGGCAGCGATGCTATACAAGGCGGACATCTGTAGCCCCAGAACTCGAGGATTACGACTTTACCCTTGATGTGCTCCGTATTTACGTTCGGGCCCATCCACTTCCGACCTAACGTTGTCTTTCCCAAATCAGTCTTCGACCAGTAATCATTAGCATGTACAGGCCCGGCCGAAAGCGTCGCGGCCAGCAATACTGACACGATTACGATTGACATTCTTTTGTTCATTATGCTACCTCCGTATGCTTTTAACCCGCGAACATTATATTCGCCACAGGGGTGGGTGACAAATCTATCCTTACTGCATAGGTGCACAAAACAAAAGCCCCCGGCTTAACCGGGGGCTAATGATAAAAAGGCGGCGTTCACCTACTCTCCCGCATACACAGTACCATCGGCCGTTACGGCTTAACTTCCGTGTTCGGAACGAGAACGGGTGTTTCCCGCAACGTATAGACACCGCCAATGCGACTGCGGTCCTTTCGGGCCGTAGCCACAGCTGATTTTTATCGCGTGGTGTTACACGTAATATCAATGCACAGAGACGACGGGTTTAATCAGCGCCGATGCGGCCTTGCGGGTCATTAGCAGACCCGCGACGAATGTGACCAAACAATTGCCCGTTAGTACCGGTCAGCTTAAGACATTACTGCCCTTACACATCCGGCCTATCTACCTCCTGGTCTGGGAGGGGGCTCTCTCCCGATTAAATCGGGAATGGAATCCTAATCTTAGGGTTGGCTTCCCGCTTAGATGCCTTCAGCGGTTATCCTTTCCCAACATAGCTACCCGGCGGTGCCACTAGCGTGACAACCGGTGCACCAGAGGTTAGTCCTTCCAGGTCCTCTCGTACTGAGGAAGAAGCCCTTCAAGATTCCTACGCCCACGACAGATAGGGACCGACCTGGCTCACGCCGGTCTGAACCCAGCTCGCGTACCGCTTT